>OMWZ01000019.1 GCA_900314855.1 uncultured Selenomonadales bacterium | reverse complement strand
ATCACGTTCGTAATCGAAGCCTTCCAGATCCAACGGGGTGTACAGACGGTTGGGTTCCAGGTTAGCGCGTTCCGGGAATTTGGCACATTTAGCATCGGCGTCAGCCATGTAATTGTCAAATCCCGCTTTCAGAGTTTCATTTGCCATTCTCAAATCCTCCTTAAAAGTATAAAGTGTTTTCACAGCATGGAGTGGACATTTCCACGCTATGGTGAGAGTGCCCGTCGTGGACGGTGTATGGCAAGATCCGGATGGATCATGTCAACGAAATGAAAGTCACATGCACCCGGGAGAGCCGCGGGAGCCGCGGCCCCACCGAGTACAATTGTAACCCTTTTTACAAATTAATTCAAGCAAAATTCGCTTGGGAATCCCGGACAGGACAGATTATTTTTCCATGGAGCCGGTCTTCAGGAATCTTACATGGAAATCGAAGGCTTCGTCCATCAGATGCGGGCAATCCAGCGTGCCGGCAGCTTTGGAAGCTTCGCAGGCGCGATCGAAGTAATCCTTCAGGAGAGGCTGATACTTCGGATTGGCGATCTTGTCGATGATTTCGACGGCTCTTTCCTTCGGGCTCAGGCCGCGCAGGTCGGCAACGCCGCGTTCGGAAACGATGACGTCGACGTCGTTGGACGGATGGTCGATATGGGAGCAGAACGGAACCACGGAGCTGATCTTGCCGCCCTTGGCCAGGGAGTTCGTGAAGAATACGGTCAGGAAGCCGGAACGGGCGAAGTCACCGGAACCGCCGACACCGTTCATCAGTCTGCTGCCGCAGATGTGCGTGCTGTTGACGTTGCCATAGATATCGATTTCGATTGCCGTGTTCATGGCGATGACGCCGATACGACGGGAAACTTCGGGGTTGTTGGAAATTTCCTGCGGACGGAGCAGCAGATGCGGTTTGTATTTTTCCAGGTTCGCGTAGAATTTCTTCAGGCATTCCGGAGACGGGCTCAGGGAGGTGCCGGAAGCGACATCCAGTTTGCCGGCGTCGATCAGGTCGAACATGCCGTCCTGGATAACTTCGGTGTAAACCGTCAGATGTTCAAAGTCGGAGTTGACCAGGCCGTTGATAACGGCGTTGGCAACGGAGCCTACACCAGACTGCAGGGGCAGCAGGTTCTTCGGCAGACGGCCTTCGGCCACTTCCTGTTTGAAGAAGGCGACCAGGTTCTGGCCCATGTGTTTGGCGTCGTCATCGATTTCGCCCAGAGGACGGGTCTTGTCGGTGATGTCGCAGGGAACGATAGCCACGATTTTGTCCAGTTCGCAAGGAACATAATCCGTGCCGATGCGGTCCCAAGGATGTTCGATCATGATGGGTTTGCGGTTCGGGGGATCCAGCGGAACGAAGATGTCGTGCATGCCTTCCAGTTCAACCGGCTGGGTCGTGTTGACTTCCACGATGACCTGTTTCGCCGTCTGGACGTAAGAGGGGCTGTTGCCGACGGCAGTCGTCGGAACCAGGCCTACCTTGCCATCGCCCAGGTCTTTGATCTTGCAGACTTCCATGATGGCCAGGTCGATGCCGCGGCGGTTCGGAAGGAATCCGTAACGGATGTTCTGGGCGCTCATGGACAGGTGCATTTCCGTGTATTTGATCTCACCGCTATTGATCGCGTTCCGCATATCTTTGTTGGTCTGATAGGGAGCGCGGCGGTTGATCGCGCCGGCTTTCGCCAGTTCGCCATCGAGTTCCGGGCCTACGGAAGCACCGGTATAAAGGTTGATCTTAATCTTGGCGCCATTCTTTACTTTGGCGGCCAGGGCCAGAGGTACAGCTTTCGGATAGCCGGACGGGGTGAAGCCGGAAACACCGACGTTCATGTCGTCCTTGATGAAGTCCGCAGCAGCTTCAGCCGTGGTAACTTTTGCCAGAGCGGCCGCACACTCGATACGATCTTTAATGTCATTCACATCCATAATTTTACCTTCCTCCTTAAAAATTTAATAGGAATTTTTCCGCAGGGGACTGCGGGTAAAACAAGCCTGGAACAGAACCCGTATCTGATTCCGGACCAGGTGATTGCCTGAGGCAGCAGACTTGACATTTAACCGTTAATCAAGCAATTAAATCAATGCCATTGTAACACTCCCTGAGACCACCTCAAGGCGCATTGCTATCGCATCCAAGTCCAGTGTCATTATAACACAGAAACTGCTAAAAAGCTAACAGAAATTCAGGAAACGGACTAAATCAGAATGGCTTTCCATTAAGAACCCCAAAGAGGTTTCAGTTTGGCAATCGCGAGGTCCGTTCCCTTAAAATTCCGTTAACCTTATGTTCCTCCGGCAGACCTTTTACATACTAGTTACGACAGGAAGCTGTCTTTTTCCTGCCTGATACATAAAAAAAACGAGAAGACGCTGTAAAGTTTCGCAACTTTTTCGTCTTCCCGTGGAAAACTTTTACAGTCCCCTCGGTCCTGTCTCTCTGGCCGGGCCCGGTTCGGGCCCATATTGGTTGTATTGGCGTCCCAGCAGCAGCAGCACGCTGAGAAGCCAGAAAAGGACGCCCAAGCGGACGTTGAAAAAGACGTGGTCCCCGATTCCGCCGACGCACATGCCCAGCGACAGGAGCAGGTATCCCCGGCCGAGAGCGCGGACCCAGGGAAAACGGCCCGACCGGTGCAGCCGCCAGGCCACGAGCAAAAAGCCGAGCCATACGGCCAGGAACAGTCCCAGTCCCTGCACGCCCAGCTCCGCCGCCACATTCAGGAACAGGTTGTGGCAGTGGTACATGATGACGTCGGGATTCCGGAAATAGTAATCGTATTCCGGAAAGACGTAGCGGTAATTGCTCCAGCCGATGCCAAGGGGATGGTCCTTCACGATGGCTGCGGCAATGTCCAGGTACGCGAGGCGCATGGCCGCCGACGAGTCGGATGCGATGTGCCGCAGCGTGGCCAGGCGCTGCCATACGGCCGGCCCCGCCAGGACCGCCGCGGCCGCCGCCGTTCCCACCAGATAGGGGATGCCCTTGCGGTAGAAGCACAGGACAAACACGATCAGTTCCGCCGCCATGGCCGCCCAGAACCCGCGGGAAAACGTGTAGACCAGGCAAAGGAGCGCCGCCAAAAGGAACGCGAAAAGTCCCCAGCGCCGGCGCCGGTCCGTCTCCACACTGAGAAACGCCATCCCATAAGCCGCCAGGGCGCAGAGATAGCCGCCGAAGATGTTCGGGTTGCTCCAGGTGGAATAGACGCGGTTCCGCAACAGGGGATTGGCCTCCTTGTCGACCCAGAGGGAGTCCGTGGCGCCGCCGAAAAAATGCTGCCACCCTCCGCCCAGGAGGACTAAAATCCCGACCCCGCCCAGGACGCAAAGTACCTGCAGGGGGAACGGCGCCCGGCCGAAACGCTGCTGCCAGCCGGCCCCGCCCTTCCCATCGTCCCCGTCGTCCCGGCCGAACAGCGGACGACCGGCAAAATAACTGCCGAAGCGGCCCAGGAGCCAGACGACGGCGGCATACTGCCCAACCACATAGAAAAAATTGAAGGTCGTCTCGAAAGGATGGACGTTGGCCGGACTGTGCAGGGACAAGTAGGCGTCGGCCAAGAGGAGCAGGACTAGGGCCTGCAGGGGCCGGGGCCACAGGCGGGGGCGGTTCCGCCCCGGCTGCCCAAGGCCTGCCGCTTCGCCGGGCAGTCCTGTTCCCGCTTTCCGTTCCTGCCAGGCCTGCCAGCCTCCTGCCGCCAACGTGACCACAACCAGAAAGCCCAACAAGGCCTGGTCCAGGGAGGCGGCGACGGCCACGGCGAGAAGCAGGAAGCGCAGGCGCCTCAGGCGCCCGCGGGCGTTCCGTAAATTTTGTTCCATGGCTTTCTTCCTAATTAAATGAAAGGGCAAGCGGGGATTTTCTCCCGGATGGCTATTCCCCGCGAAGGTCCTTCTTCGCCAGCTGGGCCTTGAAGGTCCCGACCAGGTAGAGGGAGCCGGCGACGACGACCAATCCGTCCGGACCGGCCTCGGCCCGGGCCGCCGCGAAGGCTGCCCCCACGTCGTCGAAGGGACGGGCGCCGGAGCCGACACGGCGGGCCAGATCAGCCGCTTCCGCCGCCCGCGTCCCCGCGTCCGCCCGCACGGTGTAGACGCGGTCCGCAGGATGGAAAAGGATACGGATGACTTCGTCCACGGCCTTGTCGCCCATCATGCCGAACACAAAATGGACGGGCCGGCCGGGGTAGAATTTGTCGAGGGTATCCCGCAGGGCCCTGGCCCCATTGGGGTTATGGGCCCCGTCCAGAATGACGTCAGGCTGCCGGCCGATGCGTTCCAGACGGCCGGGCCAGCGCGTTTCCCGCACGCCGGCGTGAAGATCTTCTTCCGTAATGCGCGGATCGCTTTTAGACACGATCTTGGCGGCCACGATGGCCACGGAGGCGTTGCGGATCTGATGGTCCCCCGCCAGGGCAAGGGTGTATTCCGACGCGTAATTCGTGCCGGCGCACAACCGGAAGGTCTGGCCGTCCATGGACGACGTCAGGCTTTCGCCGTGGAAAGACTGGCCGTACACATAGAGCGGCGCCTGCTTGAAGGCCGCCATGACCTGGATGGGTCCCAGGGCGTTGCCTTCGGCCCCGGTCACGACGGGCACCTTTTCCTTGATAATGCCCGCCTTCTGCAGGGCGATTTCCTCCACCGTGCCGCCCAGGACCTTGGTATGATCCAGGGCGATGTTCGTAATGACGGATACGACCGGCTTGATGAGATTCGTCGAATCCCACAGGCCGCCCAGCCCGACTTCGATGACGGCGTAATCCACTTTCTGCAGGGCAAAATAGTGGAAGGCCGCCGCCGTCAGGATTTCGAACTGCGTCGGCTGTTCGCAGGCCTTATGAGCCACCAGGTCGTTGGCAAAATCCCGGACCCGCGTCAGGACGGCGGCGAATTCGTCGTCGCCGATGTCCCGGCCGTCGAGCTGAATCCGTTCATTGTACTTGACCAGATGGGGCGACGTGAACTTCCCCACCTTGAGGCCCGCGTGGCGCAGGATATCCGTGATCAGGGAAGAAACACTCCCCTTCCCGTTCGTCCCGGCCACGTGGATAGTGCGAATCTGGTTCTCCGGATGTCCCAAGACAAAGAGGAGTTCCTTGATACGGTCCATGCCCAGGCGGATGCCGAACTGGCCCAGGCTGTCCAAATACGCGATACTTTCGTTGTAATTCATCATGCGCTTCCGATCATAAGGTCTTCAGGTAGGCCAGGCGTTCGGCAATCGTGTTCAGCTTGGCCGTATATTCCCCGGCCTTCGCTTTTTCCTTTTCCACGACCGCTGCCGGCGCTTTCGCCAAAAAGCCGGCGTTGCCCAGCTTGCCTTCCACCCGTTTCAGTTCCTTTTCCAGCCCCGTCTTTTCCTTGTTCAGGCGCGCCGTTTCCAGCTCCACATCGATAAGGCCCTTCAAGGGCAGATAGACTTCGACGCCGTTCTGGACGGCGGCCATGGCGTTGGCCGGTTTTTCCCCTTCCAGGGGCAGGACGGTCAGTTCGTCCACCGCGGCGAGGAGATGGAAGTACGTTTCGTTAGCCGCCAGCTTCTCCCGCAGGCCGTCTTCCGCCAGGACGATGGCCGGCGCCTTTTTGCCGGGCGCCGCATTGACCTGGGCGCGCATTTCGCGGATGGCCTTGATGGCGTCCATGACGGCGGTCATGGTCTTTTCGGCGTCCTTGTCGACCAGGGACGGATCGGCCACGGGCCACGGGGCAATCATAATGCTCCGGCTATCGTGCGGCAGGGCCTGGTAAATTTCTTCCGTAATAAAGGGCATATAGGGATGCAGCAGCTTCATGGCGCCCGTCAGGACCGTGACGAGGACATACTGGGCCGTCGCGCGCGCTGCCGGCGTTTCCTTGCCGTAGAGGCGCGGTTTGGCAATCTCGATGTACCAGTCGCACAGCTCGCCCCAAATAAAGTCGTAAATCGTACGGCCCGCCTCGCCCAGCTCGAACTTGCCAAGCAGGTCCGTCACATCGGCCGCCACATCCTGCAAGCGGGACAGGATCCACCGGTCCGCCAGGGTATAGGGAGCCCGCGGGGCCGTCGCGTCGTAGCCTTCCAGGTTCATGAGGGCGAACCGGGAGGCGTTCCAGATCTTGTTGGCGAAGTTGCGCGTCGCTTCGACACGGCTCCAGTAGAAGCGCATGTCGTTGCCCGGCGTGTTGCCCGTAATGAGCATGAAACGCAGGGTATCGCAGCCGTATTCGTCGATGACCTGCAGGGGATCGATGCCGTTGCCCAGGGACTTGGACATCTTGCGGCCCTGGTCGTCGCGGACGAGGCCGTGGATAAAGACCTTTTCAAAGGGAATGTCCTTCATGAATTCCATGCCCATAATGAGCATGCGGGCGACCCAGAAGAAGATGATGTCATAGCCCGTGACGAGGACACTCGTCGGATAGAACTGTTTCAGGACTTCGTTGTCTTTCGTGTCGGGCCAGCCCATGATGGAGAAAGGCCACAGGGCGGAACTGAACCACGTGTCGAGGGCGTCCTCGTCCTGGTGGATGTGCTTGCCGCCGCATTTCGGGCACGTATCGATATCCGTGCGGGACGCGATTTCAGCGCCGCAGTCGTCGCAGTACCAGACAGGGATGCGGTGGCCCCACCAGATCTGGCGGGAAATGCACCAGTCGTGCATGTTTTCCATCCAGCCCAGGTAGTTTTTCGTGAAGCGCTCGGGCACGAACTTCGTCCGGCCGTCTTCGACGCAGGCTTTGGCGGCGTCCAGCAAGGGAGCCATCTTGACGAACCATTGCGTGGACACGAGGGCCTCGATGGGATGGCCGCAGCGCTGGCAGTGTCCGACGGCGTGCGGGCAGTCCTCCACTTTGACAAGAAGGCCCAGGTCTTTCATGTCCTGGATGATGGCGGCACGGCATTCGTCGCGGTCCATGCCGGCGTATTTGCCGGATTCGGCGGTCATCTTGCCATCCTTGCCGATGACGACGATGGTGTCCAGGTGCTGGCGCAGGCCCATCTCATAGTCGTTCGGGTCGTGGGCCGGCGTAATCTTGACGGCGCCCGTGCCAAACTCCGTATCGACGTAGTCGTCGGCGATAATCGGCATTTCGCGATTCATGACAGGCAGGAGGCACTTTTTGCCGACCAGGTCGCCAAAACGCTTGTCCTTCGGGTTGACGGCGACGGCCGTATCCCCGGGGATGGTTTCGGGACGGGTCGTGGCAATCTGGATGTAGCGGCCCGGCTCGCCTACAATGGGATAATTGATGTACCAGAGATGCCCCGCGTCTTCCTGATGTTCCACTTCGATGTCGCTCAGGGCCGTGTTGCAGTGGACGCACCAGTTCGTGATGCGCGTGCCGCGGTAGATGAGGCCCCTCTCATAGAGGGACACGAAGACTTCCCGCACGGCCTTGGAGCAGCCTTCGTCCAGCGTGAAGCGCGTGCGGTCCCAGTCGCAGGAGACGCCCAGGGCTTTCAGCTGGTCGATGATGCGATGGCTGTACTGTTCTTTCCAATCCCAGACGCGTTTCACGAAGGCGTCGCGGCCCAGGTCATAGCGGGTCAGGCCTTCGTTCTTCTGGATTTCCTCTTCCACCTTGATCTGCGTGGCCAGGCCCGCGTGGTCATAACCGGGGAACCAGCACGTGTTGTCCCCCATCATGCGGTGCCAGCGGATCAGGATATCCTGCAGCGTGTTGTCCAGGGCATGGCCCATGTGGAGCTGGCCCGTAATATTCGGAGGCGGGATTACGATAGAAAAGGGCTTGGCGCCCGGTTTCGGTTCCGCGTGGAATAACTTGTTTTCTTCCCAGAACTTATACCATTTCTTCTCGACGGCAGCGGGGTCGTACGTTTTGGGAATATTGTGTTCTTCTGCCATGACTGATTCCTCCTGCATAGTGAAATAAAAAAATCCTGCCGCATTGCTGCAACAGGACGATTGACCGTGGTACCACCTGAATTCCCCGGAAAACACGGCGCTGGACGCCGGACCCGAGGCACTTCGTGGACTTAACGCGTCGGACGGGAAGGCTTACACGGCGCGGCGCGCTTTCACCCTTCCGGCTCCCGGACTACTTTCAAGACGGGGCCCCGGATGCTCGCACCGGCCGCATCCTCTCTGGGGGGTTCCCACTTCCCTACTCCTTCCGTTCTTCGCCGTTTCCTATAAAACTGTACTCATCAATTCTATCAATGTGGTCCGGCGATGTCAAGCGCTCATCCTTTGTAATTTTCGTTGAAATACCATTGGAGCAAAAAGGGCATGGTCAGGTTCATGAGCAGGACGCGGACAATCTGGTACGTGACAATGACCGATACATCGGCACCCATACTCATGCCGGCCAGGCACATTTCGGCGATGCCGCCGGGCGCCATGGCGAGAAAGGCCGTCACGAGGCCAAAACCATAGAAGCGGGACAGGGCGAAGGCGACGGCCATACTGGCGGCAATCAGGCAAAGGGTCCCGCCGACGCAGTACCCCAGCGTTTCCCGCGCTTTGAGGAGCCGCTCCCGGTCGAGCATGCAGCCCATGTACAGGCCCACGCTGATCTGGGCCACGTCCAGGAGCAGGTCCGGCACCGGCTGGAGCGGGGCGCCCCAAAGAACGGAAAAGCAGGACGTGGCCAAGATGGGCCCCATGAGGGTCGGGGTAGGGACATGAAGCCGGCAGGCGGCCCAGACCCCAACGCCGCAGAGGGGCACAAGGACGAGCCAGGGCAGACTGTCCGCGGGGGCCGCGGCAGCTGCCGCGGCGGCCCCTCGCGGGAGGAGGGACGCGACGATGGGAACCGTGAAAACGACCATAAAGAGGCGCGTCGTCTGTTCGACGATGACGACGTTCGCATCGGCCCGGGGATCTTCCTCGGCCAGGAGCATCATGAGACTCAGTCCTCCCGGCAGCTGCCCCAAGACGCAGCTCAACAGGTTCGCCCGGGTATGGCGGGCCGTAACGGCGGCGATGAGAATCGCCAGGGCAATGGACAGGACCGATGCCCCGAGCACTCCCGGCGTCTGGCCCGTCAAATTCTCTAGGGTCTCCCTCGTGAAATGGAGGCCGATGCCGTACCCGGCGACGCTCAGGCCCAGTTCGCGCCAGCCTTTGGGCCACTGGAGGGCGGGACAGCGCGTAAAGCGCAGGCAGGCGGCCACCAGGATTCCGCCGAGCATGAAAGGAATGGGCAGGCCCGCCGCCTGGAGGACAAACCCAACGGCCATAGCCGGGAATAACAGGAGGAAAAGGCGCCCTTTCGCCAAGACTGAGGTCATGGGATCCTCCTTTCCGTCGCGGCCAGTTCCGTTGCCTGCGACTAATTCCGAATAGCGAAAAGCTATTGACATTCGGCGGGAAAGGTCTTAGAATAAACGGTAAACATTCCCGCCCCAGCGGGATTTCCTCTCTTCGGACTCCCCGTCTGATTCGGGTTTCAGTCTAACACCAGACAGGGAATCCCGTCAAGGGACGCCCTATTTTCCCTGGATTGGAGGGATTCTGTTTGCTGGAAGAAAATCGTAGGGGACACGACCGGGAGAAAGTGGCGACCCGCGTGTCCGTCCTCAGTATCCTCGTCAACGTCGTCCTGTCCGTAGGCAAACTGGCGGCAGGCATTCTGGGCCATTCGGTCGCCATGGTGTCCGACGCCGTCCATTCGGCCTCGGACGTGTTCGCCACCTTCATCGTCATCATCGGCATCCGCGTATCGTCGAAACAATCGGACGAAGAGCACCAGTACGGCCACGAACGACTGGAGTGCGTCGCCAGCATCATCCTGGCGACCATCCTGGCCCTGACGGGACTGGCCATCGGCAGCGCCGGTGTCGAACAGATCCTGCACAGCGGCGAAAGCCCCCTGGCCATGCCGACACTGCTGCCCCTGGCCGCCGCCGTCGTTTCCATCGTCACGAAGGAATTGATGTACTGGTACACCCGCCATTACGCCCTGTCCCTGCATTCGGACGCGCTCATGGCCGACGCGTGGCACCACCGGTCCGACGCCCTGTCTTCCGTCGGCTCCCTGATCGGCATCGCCGGCGCCCGCATGGGCTTTCCCCTGTTGGATCCCCTGGCCAGCCTGGTTATCTGCGTCCTGATTTTGAAGGCGGCCTATGACATCTTCAAAGGCGCCATCGACAAAATGGTCGACCGGTCCTGCACCCCGGAACTGGAAGCGGAAATGAAGGACCTCATCGAACGGGTGCCCGGCGTGGACCACGTGGACCTGCTGCGGACGCGTCTCTTCGGCAATCGTATCTATGTCGACGTGGAAATTTCGGCCGATGATAATCTGACTCTCCTCGCGTCGCACCGTATCGCCGAACAGATCCACCGCGAAATCGAAATTCACTTTCCCGACGTGAAGCACTGCATGGTCCACATGAACCCCCTGAGCGAGTGGAAACATCACTTTTGACGGGGACGGCCTCCCCGCGGGCGGTCCCGCCTCCGTCCCTGCCGGAAGACAGCCGTTTTCCGGCAAAAGAAAATGCGCATAAAAAAACCGCATTGTCCGGATGCGGTTTTTTTATGCGCTCAGGCAGGGAGAAAAGAAAATGAAGAGGATGTGTGTCAAGGACTTTAGAATAGCCAATGCTTTCTTATGGTTCCTGTCAAAATTTCGACCTGCGGGAATGCAAGAAGACCGTCCCTGCCGAAACAGGAACGGTCTTGATATAACGCAAGTCCGCTTTTCCACTCTCACAAAGAAAAGCTTATTGGTAACATCATTTCCTGTCTCTCGCAGGCCAAGCATAGATGCTTATACAATGGCAGCTGCCGGCTGTACGGCGACGGGATCGCATCGGAATTGCACCGATTGGCTTTCATTGTACGAAATATTTTCTTGACAACCAAATTGTATCAATTCCTAATAAGAATGTCAAGCTTTTATTTAAAGATATGTCTTTTTACCGCAGGGCCGGAGCCTCCGTCACGACTTCGGACGACGACAGGAGCGTCCCCAGGATGCGGTTGATCAGTTCGAACCGCATGACGGGCTGCAGGACCGAGTAGGCCATGACTTGCGCGTCCGTCAGGCTCATTTCCCGCTGGACGGCGGCCACCTGGGCCATGGCAGCGGACTTGCTCAGCTTATCCATCTTGGTCAGGACCAGCTGGACCTGCAGGCCGCAGGAAACCATCCACTGGTAGGCTTCAATGTCACTGTCCATCAACCGGTGCCGGATATCGATGAGCTGGCACACCAGGACCAAATCCGGCGCGTCCGTCAGGTAATTGCGGATGAAGCCCGACCAGATTTCCTTGTTGTGCCGGTTCGTGCGGGCGAAGCCGTATCCCGGCAGGTCGACCAGATAGAACTGAGTCCGGTCCACCGCGTCATCCAGGGTCCGTTTGGCCTGGAGCTGATAGAAATTCAGGGTCTGTGTCTTGCCCGGCGTGGCGCTGACGCGGGCCAGGCCGTTCCGCCGGCAGACGGAGTTGATCAGGGAGGACTTTCCGACGTTGGAACGTCCGATGAATGCTACTTGCGGGAGCGAGGGTTTAGGATACTGGTCCGCTTGGACGGCCGACGTCACGAAATCGGCCTTGACCACATCCCATTGTCCTTTCGCCATGTCATCTCCTCCTTTGCAGGTGTTCTGGCGGGGGCCCGGGGAGCTTCCCCGCGGCCTCCGATCGGTTGCCTGTGGGCGCCTGCCTACAGGACAGGGGACTTATGAGCGGGATTTCGCGATGCGCGCCCCGATTTCCCGTGCCACGAAGACGCCGCTGGCGCTCGCCTGGGACAGGCCGCGCGTAATGCCGGCCCCGTCGCCGACGGCGAACAGGTTCGGGATTTCCGTCTCCAAATGGTTATCCAGGGCCATGCGGGCGCTGTAGAACTTGACTTCCACGCCGTAGAGCAGCGTGTCGTCGTTGGCCATGCCCGGGGCGATCTTGTCGAGGGCGTAAATCATCTCGATGATGTCGTCCAGCTGCCGTTTCGGCAGGACCAGGCTCAAATCGCCCGGCGTCGCCGACAGGGTCGGACGGGTAAAGCTTTTTGCCAGGCGCCGCTCGTTCGTCCGGCGGCCCTTGACCAGGTCCCCGAAACGCTGGAGCAGCACGCCGCCGCCCAGCAGGTTGGAAAAGGACGCGATGCGTTTCCCGTATTGATGAGGTTCCTTAAAGGGTTCCGTAAATTTATTGCTGACGAGCAGGGCGAAATTCGTGTTTTCGCTCTGCAGGTCCGGATCGGCGTAACTGTGGCCGTTGACCGTCACGATGCCATCCGTATTTTCCGCCACGACATATCCGTTCGGGTTCATGCAGAACGTGCGGACCAGGTCGTTGTACTGTTTCGTCCGGTACTGGAGCTTGGCTTCGTACACCTCGTCCGTGATGTGTTTGAAAACCAGGGCGGGAACTTCCACGCGGACGCCCACGTCGACGGCGTTGTTCGTGAAGGACAGGCCCAGCTTGCGGCCTTCTTCCGTGAACCATTCCGCACCGGCCCGGCCAGGGGCAGCAATGAGATAGTCCGACGTGAACTGTCCCGCTGTCGTTTCCAGATAGAACGTGTCCTCTTCCTTGCGGAAACTTTCCACCTTCGTGTCACAGAGGATATCCACCTTTTCCTTCAATTCCCGGTAGATATTTTCCATGATCTGCAGGTTATTTTCCGTCCCCAGGTGGCGCACCTTCCCGTTGAGCAGGTGCAGGTCGTGGGCTAGGGCCGCGCGGCCGATGGTACTGTTCTTCGTCGTAAAGGTCTCCCCCGGCGCCCCGTGGGAGCAATTGATGGAGTCGACGTAATCGATGAGATCCATGACGGTCTTCTTGGGCAGATAATCAGGCAGCCAGCCGCCGAATTCCGTCGTAAAATTGTACTTGCCGTCGGAAAACGCGCCGGCGCCGCCGAATCCGCGCATGATGGCGCAAGGCACGCAGCGCAGGCAGTGATCCACCTTCCCCGCCGCCAGGGGGCAATACCGCTTTTCCACGGGATGGCCCTCTTCCAGGATCAGGACAGACACGTCGGGATATTGGACACTGAACTCCCAGCCGGCGTAAATCGCCGCCGGGCCACCTCCGATAATGGCAACATCGTATTTCTTCACCAGCAAATCCACCTTTCTTATTTTACCGGCGCCGACTTGGGTTCCAGCGCCAGCTTCAGCACTTCATCCATATGGGTCACCGGCACGAAGCGGATGTCCCGGCGCACCTTGTCCGGCAATTCCTCCAGGTCCTGCAGGTTCCGCTCGGACAGGAGAACCGTCCGGACACCGTAGCGGTGCGCCGCCAGCACCTTTTCCTTAATCCCGCCCACCGGCAGGACGCGGCCCGACAGGGTAATTTCACCGGTCATGGCCAGGCCGGCCAGGACAGGACGCCCGGTCATGGCGGAGACCATGGCCGTGACCATGGTGATGCCCGCCGACGGTCCATCCTTGGGGATGGCGCCTTCGGGCACGTGGACGTGGATGTCCGTCTTTTCGTGAAAATCCGGGGCCAGGCCCAGCTCCTCATAACGGGAGCGAATGTAGGTATACCCCGCCTGGGCCGATTCCTTCATGACGGAACCCAGCTGCCCCGTCAGGGTCAGGTTCCCCTTCCCGACGGTCGTCAGGACCTCGACGCGCAGCAGTTCGCCGCCGACGCTCGTCCAGGCCAGCCCCGTGACGACGCCCACTTCGGAACGGGGACGCAGGTCCCCTTCCAGGAACACGACCGGTCCCAAGAAACTTTCCAGATTGCGGGAGGTCACGCGGGACACGGACTCCTGTTTGGTCACGATGCGGTACGCCGTCTTGCGGCACAGCATGGCCAGCTTCCGCTCCAGATTGCGCACGCCGGCCTCGCGGGTATAGTCCCGGATGATCCGGCGGATGGCGCCGTCCGTGACAGAGAAATTTTCTTCCGTCAGGCCGTTGGCTTCCATTTCCTTCGGCAGCAGGTGCAGCCGGGCAATCTTAAATTTTTCCTCTTCCGTGTAGCTCGACAGGGAAATCACTTCGAGACGGTCCAGAAGGGCCGGCGGGATCGTTTCGACCGTATTGGCCGTGACAATCCAGAAGACGGAGCTCAGGTCGAAAGGAAATTCGATGTAATGGTCGCTGAAGGCGTGATTCTGCTCCGGGTCCAGCGCTTCCAGCAGGGCCGCCGACGGATCGCCGCGGAAGTCCGCCGCCATTTTGTCCACTTCGTCCAGCAGGAAGACCGGATTCAGGACGCCGCACTTTTCCATCCCCCGGATCAGGCGGCCCGGCATGGCGCCGATGTACGTGCGGCGGTGTCCCCGGATTTCCGCCTCGTCCCGGACGCCGCCCAGGGATACGCGCGTAAAGGACCGGCGCATGGCGTCGGCGATGGACTGCGCCAAGGAGGTCTTGCCGACGCCGGGAGGGCCGACCAGGCACAGCACGGGCGCCTTGTTGCTGCGGGTCAGGCTGTGGACGGCCAGGTATTCCAAAATGCGTTCCTTGACTTTCTTCAGGCCGTAGTGGTGCGAGTCCAGGATCTTTTTCGCCAGGGAAAGGTCATAGTTATCGTCCGTATACTTGCCCCAGGGCAAATCGAGGCACGTATCCAGGTAGTTGCGGATGACTGTGCTTTCGGCCATGGCCGGCGGCATCTTGGCCAGGCGGTCCACTTCCTTTTTCAGGATTTCCGCCACTTCAGGCGGCAGGGGCCGGTCCGCGATCCGCTTGCGGTAGCGTTCCGCCTCGGCCTGGGTATCCTCGTCGTCGCCCAGTTCCTTATTAATGACCTTCAGCTGCTCCCGCAGGTAGTATTCTTTCTGGTTCTTTTCAATATTCTTGTGGACTTTTTGGGAAAGCTTCTTCTCCAGTTCCGCGATTTCCAGTTCTTCCGTCAGCTTCGTCAGGAGCTTTTCCAGCCGGGCCTTCACATCGGCCGTCTCGAGCAGGGCTTCCCGCTCGCGCATGGGCGTTTCCATGTAGCCCGCGATCATATCGGCCACGAAGCCTGCGTCCGGGTTTTCCTTAAAGGTCAGCAGTACTTCGGGGTTGATTTTTTTGCCGTCCAGGACCAGTTTTTCAAAGGCATCGATGACCAGGCGCCGCAGTGCTTCCAGGGAGTCCTCCTCCCCTTGGGCCCGCACGGACGGCACGATGTCGAAGACGCCCAGCCAGAATTGGTCCGGCAGCTCCTGGACCCGCGTCACCCGGGCGCGGTGCAGCCCTTCCACCAGGAGGCGCAAGGTCCCGCCGGGCAGTTTCAGGAGCTGCCGGATTTCCGCCACGACACCAAAGGCATACAAATCCTTGATCTCCGGTTCCGGCAATTCCGCCTGCCGCTGGGTCACAAGAAGAATCTTCTGCCCCGTACGCATGGCGGCATTGACGGCCCGCACGGAGCGATCCCGGCCTACGTCCACGTTGACGATCATGCCGGGAAAGACCATCATACCCCGCAGCGGGAGCAACGGTAATTTATCATCTATTTGTTCCAAGAGTTATCCCTCCGCAAAATCTCATACGAATCCAATTATATTTTACCATATACGCAAGGCAGAAAAAAGGGAAAAGGCACGCGCCTTTTCCCTTTCCCACTCTAGCAGACCCTATTTCACAGAATCTTTTCGATTTGTTCGCTTTACGCGGCCGGGCCGGCAAAAACCAGCTTCGGCTCCTCGTGTTTCCGGACCGTATCTTCCGTCACGATGCACTTGACCACGTCCGTGCGGGACGGGATTTCGTACATAACGTTGCGCATTATACCTTCAATGATGGCGCGCAGGCCGCGGGCGCCCGTTTCCCGGGCCAGGGCTTCGTCGGCAATGGCCGAGAGGGCGCCGGGCTCGAATTCCAGCGTCACATTGTCCATGCGGAGAAAATGCTGGTACTGCTTGACCAGGGCATTCTTCGGCTCCGTCAGGATGCTGATCAGCGCTTCCTTCGTCAGGGATTCCAACGTGACGATGACCGGCAGGCGGCCGGCAAATTCCGGGATGATGCCGAATTTCATGAGGTCTTCCGGCATAATCTTCTTCAGGATCTCGCCCGTATCCGTTTCGGCCTTCCGCTTGATGTCGGCGCCGAATCCGAGGGTCTTTTCATCCGTCCGGGCCTTGATGATCGATTCCAGGCCCGCGAAAGCTCCGCCGCAGATGAAGAGGATGTTCGTCGTGTCGATTTGCAGGAATTCCTGGTGGGGATGCTTGCGGCCGCCCTGAGGCGGGACATTGGCGACCGTTCCTTCCAGGATTTTCAGGAGGGCCTGCTGGACGCCTTCGCCGGAGACGTCACGCGTGATGGACACATTCTCCGACTTGCGGGCGATCTTGTCGATTTCGTCGATGTAGATAATGCCCCGCTGGGCCCGTTCGATGTCGTAATCGGCATTCTGGATCAGGCGCAGGAGGATGTTTTCCACATCTTCGCCCACATAGCCCGCTTCCGTCAGGGTCGTGGCGTCGGCGATGGCGAAGGGCACATTCAGGATCTTGGCCAGGGTCTGGGCCAGCAGGGTCTTGCCGCTGCCCGTCGGCCCCAGCATGAGGATGTTGGACTTTTGCAGGTCCACGTCTCGCTCCTCTGGATTGAGCATCTCGTAGTTGATCCGTTTGTAATGGTTGTAGACAGCCACGGACAATGTCCGTTTCGCTTCTTCCTGGCCGATCACGTACTGGTCCAGGATTTCCTTGATGCCTTTCGGCGTCGGCAGTTCCTGCTGCTCCTGCGCGGCCGGACGATCCTCGTGGCCGAATTCCTCGCGCAGCACATCGTTGCAGAGCTCGATGCATTCATCGCAGATATATCCGTTGCGGCCGGCGAGCATGCGCTTCACCTGGTCGCCCCGTTTTCCGCAGAACGAGCACACGATCTGGCTGTCGTGGTCATCAGAAAACTTCATGTTTATACTCCTTCCATCCGTTCCGGTCAGCCTTTGGCCGCTTCCGGCTTGGCCTCCACCACGTCGTCGATGATGCCATACGCCTTGGCCTCGGCGCTGGTCATGAAATTGTCGCGATCCGTGTCGGCCGCGACCTTTTCCTTCGGCTGGCCCGTATGTTTGACCATGACATTGTACATTTCGTCGCGGACGCGGAGAATATTCTTCGCGTGGATGGCGATGTCCGATGCCTGCCCTTCAAATCCGCCCAGGGGCTGGTGGATCATGACTTCCGAATGGGGCAGGGCAAAGCGTTTGCCCTTGGCGCCGGCCATGAGCAGGATGGAGGCCATGCTGGCGGCCAGTCCGACACAGATGGTGGACACGTCGGGCTTGATGTACTGCATGGTATCGTAAATCGCCATGCCGGCGGACACGCTGCCGCCGGGGCTGTTGATGTACAGATGGATGTCCTTGTCGGGATTTTCCGATTCCAGGAACAGGAGCTGGGCGATGACCACATTGGCCGTGTTATCATCGATGGGACCGGTCAGGAAAATGATGCGGTCCTTCAGCAGGCGGGAATAGATGTCGTAGGAACGCTCCCCGCGGGCATTCTGTTCCACGACGATCGGTACATAGTTCATAGTTCTCACTCCTTTTGACTAAAAGGGCTGCCGGCACACGATATGCGTGCAGGCAGCTCCTTTTTTTGATTGGTTCTGTGCTTGTGGGGAACAGCTTATTTCGCGCTGTCCAGGACGACATGTGCGGCCTTGCGGCGCAGGATGTTGGCCAGGAGCAGGCCCATGTTGTTGTTTTTGCGGATGATGGTCTTGACATCTTCCAGGCGGGCACCGTTCTGGTCGGCAATGGCCTGCAATTCGGCGTCGACGTCCTTCATGTCGACCTGCAGGTTTTCCGCCTTGGCGATCTGGTCGAGGACGAGGTCCATGCGGACGTTACGGTCCGCGTCGGCACGCTGCGCTTCCCGCAGTTTAGCCATGTCCATGCCCGTGTACTGGAGGTACTGCTGCAGGTTCATCTTGCGGGCTTCCAGGTTCAGGCGGATTTGTTCGATCATCTGGCTGATGCGGTCTTCCACCATGACGGTCGGTACTTCGAACTTGGCGTTGTTCACGGCCAGTTCGAGCAGGTCGTTTTCGTACTTGGTCTTCGCGTCCGCCTCGGCAGCTTCCTGCATGCGTTTTTTGTAGTCTTCCCTGGCTTCGGCGACCGTCTTGTATTTGGTGTACTTCGCGATGAGCTCGTCATCCAGCGCGGGCAGTTCCTTATGCTTGACACCCTGGATGTGTACCTTGAAGATGGCTTCCTTGCCTGCCAGTTCCTTGACGAAGTATTCTTCGGGGAAGGTCACGTCCACGTTCGTGTCATCGCCCTTCTTCAGGCCGATGAGCTGGTCTTCGAAGCCGGGGATGAAGGAGCCGGAGCCGACTTCCAGGGGATATCCCTTGCCTTCGCCGCCGCTGAACGGTTCCCCGTCCACCGTGCCGGCAAAGTCGATGACCGCGAAGTCGCCTTTTTCAATGACCGTTTCTGCGTCCGTATCGACCATCTTGGCGCCGCGGTTGCGCAGTTCATCCAGGGCTTTGTCGACGTCTTCGTCGGAGACGGCGGCTTCCTGCTTGTCGACGTGCAGGCCTTTGTATTCGCCCAGTTCCGGTTCCGGTTTCAGCGTTACCTTAATGGACAGTTCCAGGTCCTTGCCTTCCGCGAAGGACTCGAAGGCCGCCTTTTCGTCTTCCACGGAGGGATCGGAGACGGGAAGCAGGTTTTCCGCTTCCAGCGCCTGCTGGTACGCATTGTTGACAACTACGTTGAATGCTTCTTCCTTGACAGCTTCTTTGCCGTAATGCATCTCGATGACAGGGCGGGGTGCTTTGCCGGGGCGGAAACCGGGGATCTTCACCTGGTTGGCGATACGCTGGACAGCGGTCTTGAATCCCTTGGCGACGTCGGCGGCAGGCACCGTAATCTTCAGGGCAGCGTCGTTTCCTTCTTTGTTCACAGTCACGTTCATGGAATAAATCCTCCCTTATATATCATTCCGGCTTGCTGTCATGAGTGTACAGCATACCTATTGTCATATTACGCTACAATATATTATCACAAGCCCCTGCATTAATCAAGTCCGCCGGGGGATTTCACGAAAGCTTCACAGGCCGGACCCGCCGCAAGAAAAAAAGCCGGCTGTGACAGCCGGCTGGATAGACATGGAGCGGAAAACGAGGCTCGAACTCGCGACCCCCACCTTGGCAAGGTGGTGCTCTACCACTGAGCTATTTCCGCACGCGTTTCAGAACATTTACGATTATACTGGAGGGTCCGGAGTTTGTCAAGCGGATTTTTCAAATTTTCCCCACGGGCCCGCTGCCGCCGCGGAAGGCCTGCCGCCCGGCCTCCCGGTCAGAAAATGCCGAGGATGAGCTGGGCCACGTTTTTGGAATGGTCCGATACCCGCTTCAGGTTGATCAAAAGTTCCAGGAACACCGCGCCCACCTCGGGCGAGCAGACCCCGTCGCGGAGGCGGCGGATGTGATTTTTCCGCCACTCCTTCTGGAGGGATTTGACCCGGCGGCACAAAGTCCATCCCTGCTGCGCCAGGGCAGCGTCGTTCATCGTAAAGCTGCGGAGGCATACGTGGCAGGCTTCCAGGGCCAGGACACTCAGGCGGAGGATTTCCTCCCGCGCTTCCGGGGACATCTCCACTTGTTCCTCGAAGATTTTGCGGCTGCGCTTGGCCAGCGTCTGGGCGTGGTCGCCGATGCGTTCAATGTCCGTGCAGGCGTGCAGGAGGGCCGTGTGTTTCGCCGACAGGGACGGCGTCATGCCTTTTTCGGAAATCCTGGTCAGGTACAGCGCAATGGCGTTGTTCAAATGGTCCACCGTTTCTTCGTTGCGGAGAACGTACTCGACCCGTCTCGGGCTGTAGTGGCGCAGGGAATCGAGGGCGGCGGCCAGGTTCTTTTCGGCCTGGCGCGCCATGCGGTCCGTTTCCTTTTCGGCCAGCATCAGCGCAATGGGCGTATTGCCCAGCATGGCGTCATCCAGGAAGAGGGGCCGCGTGACCGAACGGCCCGCCTTGTCGGGAAGCAGATGTTGGATAAACTTCACATACGGCGTGATCAGGGGCAGGAACAGGCAGGTGTTCAGCACGTTGAAGGCGCTGTGCGCGTTCGCGATCTGCCGGCTTATATCGTGGGCCGGGGAAAGCCAGCGGACGAAGTCCAGGAACCACGGCAAAAAGACCAGGAAGACCACACACCCGAAGAGGTTGAAGCAGACGTGGGATAAGGCGACTTGCCGCGCCGTGCGGCTGGCCCGCGTGGCAGCGAGGACCGCCGTGATACACGTGCCGATGTTGTCGCCCAACAGGACCGGGACTGCCCCTTCCAGGGGAATCAGGCCCTGGGACGCCATGGCCATCAGGATCCCGATGGTAGCCGAGCTGGACTGGATGACGAGGGTCATGACGATGCCCACGGCGACGCCCAGCAGGGGTATATCGGCAAACCGGCCGATGAAATGGACGAACAGGGGGTTATCGCGCAAAGGCGCCACGGACTGGCCCATCATCTTCATGCCCAGCATGAGGAGGCCAAAGCCCAGCAGGACCATGCCGGCGAATTTTCCGGCCTGCCGCCTCGAAAAATAATGCAGCAGGAGCCCCACGAACAGGAAGCCTGTCATGTAATCGGCCACGTTGAAGGCAATCAACTGGGCCGTGACGGTCGTCCCGATGTTGGCCCCCATGACGACGCTGAAGGCCTGCTTCAGCGTCATGAGGCCCGCGTTGACAAGACTGACGGACATGACCGTCGTGGCGCTGCTCGATTGCAGGATCGAGGTGATGGCAAGCCCCGTCAGGACTCCCAGGGCGGGGACGCTCGTCAAGGATTCGAGGATTTTCTGCAGCCTGGCGCCGGCCGACTGGCGCAGTCCGTCGCCCATGAGCTCCATCCCGTACAGAAAGAGGGCCAGGCCGCCCAAAAAACCGAAAATAAGAATCAGCATAATGCTCCTTTCCCGCGCGAGGCCGGTCCGCATCACCTTGCCGCCGGTCGCTGTCAGGATTGTCCATGCTTCTGAAAAAAATTCGCCGAAAGGGGATCCTTCCGGCGAATGGAGGTCACAGGGCCAGGGGCCCGGCGTCAGGCCTTGCCGGCCAGGCGCTTGTAGTTGGCCAGGCGTTCCATGGCATCGGCTTCGGTCTTTTTATACAATTCTTCCGCCAGCTGCGGGCGTACTTTCTGGAGAGACGCGAACCGGACTTCGCCCAGGAGGAAGTCGCGGAAGCTGCCCGTCGGTTCCTTGGAGTCGAGGCTGAAGGGGTTTTTGCCTTCGGCTTTCAGGTCCGGATTGTACCGGTAGGTCGCCCAGTAGCCGCATTCGACAGCACGCTTTTCTTCGAGCTGGCTGCAGCCCATGCCGGCTTTCAGGCCGTGGTTGATGCACGGGCAGTAGGCGATGACCAGGGATGGGCCGTCGTAGGCTTCCGCTTCCGTCAGGGCCTTGACCAGCTGGTTCTTGTCGGCGCCCATGGCCACCTGCGCCACGTAGACGTAACCGTAGCTCATGGCCATCATGCCCAGGTCCTTTTTCTTCGTCCGTTTGCCGCTGGCGGCGAACTGCGCAATGGCCGCCGTCGGGGTAGATTTGGAGGACTGACCGCCCGTATTGGAGTAGACTTCCGTATCGAGGACGAGGACGTTCACGTTCTTGCCGCTGGCCAGGACGTGGTCCAGCCCGCCGTAGCCGATATCGTAGGCCCAGCCGTCGCCGCCGAAGATCCAGTGGCTCCGTTTGACGAAGTATTGTTTCAGCGAGTACAGCGCGGCCAGTTCCGCGTCGCCTTCCCGTTCCTGTTCCAGGAGGCCCGCCAGGGCGTCCGCCCGTTCCCGCGTGCCGTCGCTGACTTCCTTGTTGTCTTTCCAGTCTTTCAGGGCCGCCTGCAGGACCGCGGATCCCTTGCCGGCCGCCAGGATGCCGTCGACCAGGCCTTCCACGTGCTCCCGTTCCTGTTCTACGCCCAGGAACATCCCCAGTCCGTACTCGGCGTTATCCTCAAAGAGGGAGTTCGCCCAGGCCGGGCCGTGCCCCAGGCGGTTCCGGGTGTACGGCATGGACGGCGTGGAAGCGCCGTAAATGGAGGAGCAGCCCGTCGCGTTGGCAATCATCATGCGGTCGCCGAAGAGCTGGGTAACCAGTTTGACGTACGGCGTTTCGCCGCAGCCGGCACAGGCGCCGGAGAATTCGAACAGAGGCTGTTCGAACTGGGAGCCCTTGACCGTGGTCTTCTTCATGGGATTCGTCTTTTCCGTGACATCGTGCACGGCGTACTCCCAGGCCGGGGCTTTGTCCAGCTGCGTGGCCAGGGGTTTCATGGCCAGGGCCTTCTTCGGGGCCGGGCAGACCTGGACGCAGTTGCCGCAGCCCTGGCAATCGTAAGGCGAAATAACGATGGCGAACTTACTGCCGTCTTTCACGCCCACGGCCGGCTTGGAATCATAGCCGATGGCCTGCGCTTCCGCGTCGTTCAAAAGGACCGGGCGGATGGAAGCGTGGGGGCAGACGAACGCGCACTGGTTGCACTGGATGCAGTTCGTCACATTCCATTCGGGAACGTTGATGGCGATGCCGCGTTTTTCATAGGTCGCCGTGCCCGACGGGAAAGTGCCGTCCACGTGGTCCATGAGCTTGCTGACCGGCAGTTTGTCACCTTCCTGGCGGTTCATGGGCACGAGGATCTCGTCGACAAAGGCATTGCCCGTCTTACCGGCGTCCTGGTCGTCCACGGCGTCCGTCCAGGCGGCGGGGATGTCGACTTTAACGATGGCGTCGGTGCCCCGGTCGATGGCAGCATTGTTCATGTCCACCACGTTCTGGCCCTTCTTGCCGTAGGATTCCGCGACGGCGTCCTTCAGGTATTTGATGGCGTCTTCCAGGGGGATGATGTCGGCCAGTTTAAAGAAGGCCGACTGCATGATCATATTGATGCGGCCGCCCAACCCGATTTCCTGGGCAATTTTCACGGCATCGATGAGATAGAAGTTGATTTTCTTCGCGGCGAGGTAGCGTTTCATGGCCGCCGGCAGTTCCTTGTCCAGCTCCGCCACCGTCCAGCTGCAGTTCAGGAGGAAGTTGCCCCCTTCCTTCAGGCCGGCCAGGACATCGTACTTATGGACATAGGACTGGTTGTGGACCGCCACGTAATCGGCGTCCGTCACGAGATACGGCTCCTGGATCGGCCGCTTGCCGAACCGCAGGTGGGACACGGTAATGCCGCCGGATTTCTTGGAGTCGTAGGCAAAGTAGCCCTGGGCGTACATGTCCGTGTGGTCGCCGATAATCTTGATGGCGCTCTTGTTGGCGCCAACCGTGCCGTCGGAGCCGAGGCCCCAGAACTTGCAGGCCTTGGTGCCTTCCGGCGTCGGGTTGATGACCTTCGTGACCGGCAGGGACAGGTCCGTCACATCGTCGACGATACCGACGGTGAAGCTGTTCTTGGGCGTATCCTGGCGCAGGTTGTCGATGATGGCATAGCAGTCGGACGGCGTGAATTCCTTGGAGCCCATGCCATACCGGCCGCCGACGATGATCGGATGACGGTCGCTGCTGTAGAAGGCGTTGCGCACATCCAGGTAGAGAGGTTCGCCCAGGCTGCCCGGTTCCTTGGTGCGGTCCAGGACGGCGATTTTCTTCACCGTCTTCGGGATGGCGTCCAGGAAGCGCTTAACGTCGAACGGACGGTACAGATGAACCGCCACGACGCCGACCTTCGTGCCTTCCGCCGCGTTGACGACTTCCGCCGTCTGGACGGCCGTTTCCTGGGACGAGCCCATGGTGACGATGACCATATCGGCATCCTGCGGCCCGTAATAGTTGAACAAATGATACTCGCGGCCCGTGATCTTGCTGACTTCGCCAAGGTAGCGTTCCACAATGTCGGGAACCGCTTCATAGTATTTGTTGACGGCTTCGCGGGACTGGAAATAGATATCCGGGTTCTGCGCCGTGCCGCGGATGACCGGATTGTCCGGATTCAGCGCGCGCTGGCGGAATTCGCGGATCGCGTCCCAATCGACGAGTTTTTTGTAGTTTTCGTAGTCGAAGACTTCGATTTTCTGGATTTCATGGGACGTACGGAAGCCGTCGAAGAAATTCAGGAACGGGACCCTCGCCTCGATGGCCGCCATGTGGGCCACGCCGGTCAAGTCCATGACTTCCTGTACGCTACCCGAAGCGAGCAGGGCGAACCCGGTCTGCCGGGCAGCCATGACGTCCTGATGGTCGCCGAAAATGTTCAGCGAGCTCGTCGCCAGGGCGCGGGCCGATACATTGAAGACGCCCGGCAGCAGTTCGCCGGCGATCTTATACATATTGGGAATCATGAGTAGCAGTCCCTGGGACGCCGTATAGGTCGACGTGAGGGCGCCGGCTTCGAGGGAGCCGTGCACCGCGCCGGCCGCGCCGGCTTCGGACTGCATTTCTACCAGTTTGACGGTCTGCCCGAACAGGTTCTTTTTCCCCTGGGAGGCCCACTCGTCCACATGCTCCGCCATGGGCGAAGACGGCGTAATCGGATAAATACAGGCAACATCGATGAAGGCGTACGACGCATAGGCAGCAGCTTCGTTGCCGTCCATGGTTTTCATTACGGTCATGGTTCCACCCTTCTTTCTCACTCTAAACCGACTCCTTGCGCGGCGGACGGCGTTTCCGTCCGGTCGGTCCCGCATTGGCTTGACGGTTTCATTATATCGTAACGGCTGGGGCCGTGCAAGGGACGCGCCCACTTTCAGACAATTGCCGTCCCTGTCCTATTCCCCTTTCCCGGAGACGCGGCGCCCTTTTTCGGCGGCAAAGACTTGCGTCAGACGGTCCATGGCCTCTTCCACCTGCCCCGGCAAAAGGCCGGCGTAGTTCAGGAGGACCGCCACCTGTTGGCCCCGGCAGCCGCACTCCGGCAGCCCCGTGCCGGGCAGGCAGTAATCGGAGTAGAAGGTCAGGTCGACACCTCGTTCCCGGGCCCGCCGCCGCACCTCTTCGCGGGACAGGCCCGTGCGCACGTAGAGCAGCAGGTGCGTGCCCGCCGGGCTCTCCTCGACCATGGCCAGGCGGGACAACGGCGACGCTTCCAGGGCCTCCAGGACGTGCTTCCGGTGCTCCCGGTAAAAGCCTTTGACGCGGTTCAGGTGCCGCTCGAAAAACCCTTCTTCGAGGAAGCGCGCCAGGGTGTACTGTTCCAGGGCCGGGACGGAACAGGAATAAAAATCCAGATTATCCCGGTACAGCGCCACCAGGCGCGGCGGCAAAACCATATAGCTGATCCGCAGGGACGGCGCAAGGCTCTTGGAAAAGGTATTCATGTAAATGACCTTATCCTGCGTGTCCTCGGCGTAAAGCGTCGGAATATAGCGGCCCTGATACCGGAACTCGCTGTTGAAGTCGTCTTCGATGATGTACCGGCCTTTTCGGCGGTTCACCCACTCGAACAGCTCCAGGCGGCGCCGGATGGGCATCACCACGCCCGTAGGGAAAAAATTGGCCGGCGACAAGTGAACCACGTCGGCGCCGCTCGCTTCCAGCGCGTCGACGCGCAGGCCTTCCCCGTCGATGGGGATGGAATGGAAAACGCTTCCAAAATGGCGGATAATGCCGGCGATACGGGAATTGGACGGGTTTTCCAGGGCCAGGGATTTTTCCCGCCCAAAGAGGAGCAGGAGCCTCCCGTAGGAAAATTCCGTGCCGGACCCAATGAAGACCTGGTTCGGATCCACCTCCATGCCGCGGTTGCGCCGCAGGTATTCGGCCAGGGCGGCCCGCAATTCATAGACCCCGTTGTACGGGATAACGCCGTACAATTGATGCGGGTCCCGGGTCAGGGTCTCCCGCATGAGACGGGCCCACGTGGCGGCGGGAAACAGGACCGTACTGTTGCGGTTGGAACTGAGGTCCACCTCGTATTCCTGCCGCGGCGGCCCGGCAATCACGCAGCGGGCCCCTTCCGGTTTCGTCCGGAAAGAAGAGACATCTTCCACGAAAAAGCCCCGTTTCTCGACGCTGCGGAGATAGCCCTCCATGACGAGCTGGGCGTAGGCATTGGCCACGGTCACGACACCGACGCGCAGGTGCTCCGCCAGGGCCCGTTTGGACGGCAGCTTCTCATCGCGGCGCAGGCGGCCCGTAATAATATCCTGCCGGATGCGTTGGTAAATGTATTCATACAGGGGCAGGGAGCCCCGCTGTCCCAAGTCATAGGTAAGCATGAAAGCACCTCCATTCTTCCTATCCTATTATCCTTATATTACAATTATACGGTGCCACGGGGGAAACTGGCAACTGCCGCCAGCGGGACGGGACCACAGGACGGGACGGTGCCAGTGCGACCGGGGAAGGATTCGCGCCGCCATCCGTGTTATAATGGAAGGGCGGGGCCTGCCGCTGTCCGGCGCACGGTCGGCCCCACCGGGCTGGAAAGGAGAGTTTCCCATGGATTTGGCAACGAAATTATGCATAGACCGGATACGCGCCATCCTGCACGGCGATGGCCTCATCACGGACGGCCCCTGGCGGACGGATGCGGCCTGGACCGCCCCGGCAGGCGGCGGGACGGTCCGCGTACGCTTTGGGAGCGACATGGATTTATGCCTCTGGCTGGGCAAAACGCCGCGCTACTATCCCCCTGACGGGGAAGGCCGGGACAAGCTGCTCCAGGATTTGGGAGCCTACGCGGCGGGGCGGCTCCTGACCCTGACCTACACCCGCCTGAGCGGGGAAGCGTGTCCCCAGGACCGCGTCGTGCCCCGAAGCGCCCTGGACGGCATCGACCGGGACGGCCTCGCCGCCCTTTGCCTGAAGACAGGGCTTGCCACGGGAGATGAGATCCGCGACCTCCTCGCCGCCGGCGGCCGCGTGGAAGCCCATGGCTGGGACCAGACGCAGGATTTCGCCTTCGTCCTGAAGGATGGCGTCCTGCGGCGAATCCCGGCAGGCGCGTAACCCTCGCGCAAAAAACGCAAAACAGGCCCTTCCGGTGCAACCGGAAGGGCCTGTTGTTATTCTGAGAAGAAAGGAAAACCGTCACCAGCCCAGCTTGTCCGACAAGTAGACCGCCGTACCGGCAAAGAGTACGTTCGTCACGGTCCGGATGATGTCCAGGCCCCGTTCGAACAGAAACAGGAGCAACAGGACAGGAAGGGCCTTCCCGGTGCCCAGCAGGAACGCCGGCACGAACAGGACCAGGGCCAGGGCCGCCGACGGGACGGGCAGGTCCGCCCGGCCCAGGAGGAGGGCCAGGGCAAATGCCAAGAGCAGCTTCAGGGGAACGGGGACCAGCATGCCCAGGGGAAGCGGCAGGGAGGCGGCGACGAACGCCACATAAAAGGCCGTGGAAACGGGGCCGGCCAGGAGGGCCGCCCGGGTCCGGGCCAGGGCCGCTTCGGCAGGCACGCCGAGACGGACCAGATTATGGATCAGGACCGGTTCCACGCGGCCACGGGAACAATCCGCCGCGGCCTGGACGAGGACTTGCCGAAAAAAGCCCAGGAAATGACGGGGACAATCCTTTCCGCACCGGCGCAGTCCATACCAGCAGGCAGCCGGTACCACCAGGGACGGCACGAGGGCGAGCGGCACGAGGACCGTGCCGAAGGCCACCGGGAACATCCAGGGCTGCGGCCCGGGATAACGGGCGTTGCCGCCGGTCGCGAAAGCCGTCACGAGGCAGGCGGCGCCCAGGGCGGCCAAGGGCAGGACCCACGGCAGGAGCCGCGAGTAGACATTTTGCAGCACCCGGCAGAGGCTGAGTCCCAGCTGCCGCAGCGGCGCGCCGTCCGCGCGCGTCAGGGACGCCGAGGATCCGGCAAGGTACGCAAAGACTCCCAGGATGAGGATGGCCATCACGCCCCAGGTCCCGAAGGAAAAAATCTGCGGCAGGACCGGCCCCTTCCCCAAGGCAAGCCGCCCCCAGCCGGGGACGAAGGCCGCGCCGACAAGCCAGGCCAGCAGGACGCCCAGGGCCGACGCCGCCACCGTGGCGCGGCGCAGAAAAGCCTGCAGGCGCGACGGCACCTTGGCCTCCATCCGGATCCGGCACCCCCGCGCCCCAGCGGCAAAGAGGGCCGCCAGAACCATCGGCACGAGGCAGAAAAGCGTGCCGAGGAACAAAAAGACGCCGCCGACCCCGGCCAGGTCCGCGGCCAGGCGTCGATCCACGAAAAGCCCCAGGACCAGGCCGGCCAGCAGGGCCGGAAGGACCGTCAAGGTCGGATTCAGGGAAACCAGGACGGTCCCCAGGACTCCCTGGACAACTTTCATGGCATACCCCTCCTTCGCGTCCCGGACCACCGGCGCCGCCGGCCCGGCGTTACGCCTTCCAGGTCTTTTTCCGCTGTTCCGTCAAGTACTCGTTGACAATCTTGACGGCGCAGTAATCCCCGCACATGGAACAGGCTTCTTCGTCTTCCTTGTTCTTCGAGCGGCGGAATTCCCGCGCCTTGTCCGGGTCGATAGCCAGGTCGAGCTGGGCCTCCCAGTCGAGGGCCTTCCGGGCCCGGGCCATCTTCAGGTCCCATTCCCAGGCCTGGGCGTTGCCTTTGGCCAGATCCGCCGCGTGGGCAGCAATGCGGGCGGCGATGACGCCCTCCCGGACATCTTTCAGGTCCGGCAGACCCAAATGTTCCGCCGGCGTGACATAGCACAGGAAGTCGGCGCCGCTGACGGCGGCCAGGGTGCCGCCGATAGCGCTGGTAATGTGGTCGTAGCCCGGCGCCACATCCGTGACCAAGGGGCCCAAGACATAGAACGGCGCGCCGTGGCAGAGGCTCTTCTGGAGCTTCATATTCGTTTCGATCTGGTGGAACGGCACGTGGCCCGGCCCTTCGCACATGACCTGGACGCCGCGGGCCCAGGCGCGCTGGGTCAGTTCCCCGAGAGTGAGGAGTTCCTGGATCTGGGCGCGGTCCGTCGCGTCAGCCAGGCAGCCCGGACGGAGACCGTCTCCCAGGGAGATGGTGACATCGTAGGTTTCACAAATGTCCAGGATATCATCGTAATATTCGTAAAAAGGATTTTCTTTTTCGTTGTGGAGCATCCAGCCCGTAATGAAGCTGCCGCCGCGGCTGACGACGTCCATGACACGGCCTTCCTCGGTCAGCTGTTTCAGGACCATCTTCGTAATGCCGCAGTGGATGGTGAGGAAATCGGCGCCGTCTTCGGCCTGGCGGCGGACGGCATCCAGCATGTCCTCGCGGGTCATTTCGACAACGGCCCCGCGTTTCTTGATCGTATCGACGGCCGCCTGGTAGATCGGCACGGTCCCGACCATGACAGGCGACGCCGCGAGAATGGCCCGGCGGGACGCGTCGATGTTGTCCCCCGTGGACAGGTCCATGACGGAATCCGCCCCGGCGTCGACGGCGGCTTTCAGCTTCGCCAGCTCCGGCGTCGGATCGGGAAACGCGCTGGACGTGCCCAGATTGGCGTTGACCTTGACTTTCAGGCCCAGGCCCACGCCGCGGGGCCGCAGATTTTTATGGTTGATGTTGCAGGGAATGGCAATCACTCCCTGGGCCACCCGTTCCCGGATGACTTCCGGGTCGAGTCCTTCATAAGCGGCGACTGCTTCCATCGCCGGCGTAATCGTACCTTTTCTTGCCCATTGCATCTGTGTCGTCATAGAGATCCCTCTTTCTGCGCAGCACGGGATTCCCTTCCGCTCCCTTCCGCTCCCAGGGCGGCTCTTTTCAGGACATGGTGCGGGTGACAGGATTTGAACCTGCACGGAGAATCCGCCAGATCCTAAGTCTGGTGCGTCTGCCAATTCCGCCACACCCGCAGGAATCCACAGTTAGATTGTAAAATATCGGACAGGGACTGTCAACCGGAAGAAGACCCGGGATGCGGACCGCGCCCGCGGCGCCGTAGGGAAAAACAAAAAAGCAGACCGCGTTCCCGCGACCTGCTGAAGGTTCTGGTGATCCATCCGCGACTCGAACGCGGGACACCCTGATTAAAAGTCAGGTGCTCTGCCAACTGAGCTAATGGACCGATAAGATATGGCTGGGGTGGCAGGGCTCGAACCTACGCATACAGGAGTCAAAGTCCTGTGCCTTACCAACTGGGGTGGGTGACAGGATTTGAACCTGCGCGTAACGGAGCCACAATCCGCCGTGTTAACCGCTTCACCACACCCACCATGTCAAGCACTGCTTAAGACGAGTGTCATTATAACACGGAGGTTGGCATCTGTCAAATGGTTTTCCCCGTCAGCGGGCAAAGTATTTTTTGGCCCAGGCCTGGGCGGTCGGCGTCGTCGCCATGCCGCCCTCGGCCGTTTCCCGCAGCCCGTGGGGCAAGGAGCGTCCGACCCGCTCCATGGCGTCGATGGCCTCGTCGGCGGGAATGAAGCTCGTCACGCCCAGGAGGGCCATTTCAGCGGCCAGCAGGGCCTGGACGGTGCCACCGGCATTGCGTTTGATGCAGGGCACTTCGACCAGCCCCGCCACGGGATCGCAGACCAGGCCCAGGACGTTCTTAAAGACAATGGAAATGGCCGCGTCGATTTGGTGCCCGTCGCCGCCGAGCAGGTAGACGGCGGCTCCGGCCGCCATGGCGGCGCCGCTGCCGCATTCGGCCTGACAGCCGCCCGTAGCGCCGGCCAGGGTGGCCCGGTCGGCGATGACTTCGCCGATGACGCCAGCCACGAGCAGGCCTTCCACCAGTTTCGTGCGGCTCAGGTCCTCGTGTTTCCGCAGGGCCAGGAGGACGCCGGGCACGATGCCGCTGGCGCCGGCCGTCGGGGCCGCGCAGATCCGGCCCATAGCGGCGTTGCACTCCGTCACGGCCGTGGCGTACAGGACGGCGTCACTGGCCAGGGGGCCCAGCAAGCGCATGAACCGCTCATTTTCTTTCCGCGGGAAGGCCTGGGCCATCTTTTGGGCATTGCCGCCCGTCAGGCCGCTGTTGGACGGAACGCCCGTCAGGCCGTAGGCCACCGATTCTTCCATCACCTTCAGCATGGCCGACAGACGGGCCAGGACGGACGCTTTGTCGGTTTCCAGTTCTCCCGCCGCGCGGGCCAGCAGGAATTCGAACAAGTCGCTGCCCTTCGCCTCGGCTTCCCGGACGAATGCTGCCCAGGACAATTTATCCAGTCTCATCGATGTCTCCTCCGTATCCTTACACGACGCGGTCCACGAACCGGACAGAGTGGACCGGATCCAGGGTTTCCAGCTGGTGGACCACGTTGTCCGGGACGCCTTCGTCACATTCCAGGACCATGGTGGCCAGGCCGCCCTTGTTGTCGCGGAACACGCGCATGGAGGCGATGTTGACCTGGTGCAGGGCGAGGATGCTGCTCACGAGGGCGATGACGCCAGGCTCGTCGCGATGGGGAATGAGCAGGGCCGGCAGGACACCGGTCAGTTCCACGGCGAACCCGTCGATAGAAGTCACCTTGACCTGGCCACCCCCGATGGATGAACCGATAACGCGGCATTCGCGGCCGTCCGCGCCTGTCAGCTGGAAGCACGCCGTGTTGGGATGGACCATGGAACCCAGGTCGCCGGGGCGAAACACAAAATCGCGGCCCTCTTCTTTGGCCAGGGACAGGGCCTGGGGGATGCGCAAGTCATCGGGCGCCCAGCCCATGAGGCCCGCCGCCAGGGCGCGGTCCGTGCCGTGGCCCCGGTAGGTGCGGGCGAACGAGCCGTGCAGCAGGATGTCCGCCCGGACCGGTTCCTGCCCCAGGATCGCCGCCGCCAAAAGGCCAAGGCGGCAGGCGCCGGCCGTATGGGAGCTGGAAGGCCCGATCATGACCGGGCCGATAATATCAAACAGATTCATGGCAATCTCCTTACGGGAATTCCCGGACCGTGTTTCCGGGAAGGATATGTTGTATTATACCACGGGCGGCAGGGACAAGACACTTTTTTGGGTCCCCGAGCGGAAAGGCTTTCATTTTACGGCAAAATCGACTATAATAGGCGTTATAAAGGGAGAATGTCGCGTCTTGCGGCCCGGAAAGGAGGGAGTGCCATGTACAAGATTCTCATGAGCGCCGGTGCCGGCGTGGATGAATACGATATTACCCAGCTCGAACGGGGCTGCTGGATCGACGTCGTGGCACCGACGGCCAAAGAAATCGCCACCCTCGTCAAGGCTACGGGCATCCAGCGCGACTTCCTGACGGCCGCCCTGGACAGCGAAGAAAAATCCCGTACGGAAGTGGACGACAACCAACTGCTCGTCGTCATCGACATCCCGTTCCTGCGCAGCAACAAGGACTATGAGACCATGCCGCTGGGCATCATTCTCACGCCGGACTACATGATGACGGTCTGCCTCGAGACCAATGCCGTCACGGCGGCCTTCAACGCCCGGACAGCCCGCACCTTCAGCACGTTCAAGAAGACGCGGTTCCTCTTCCAGATCCTCTACAAGTCGGCGACGCTGTATTTGAAATACATCCGCAACATCATCCGCCGGACCGATGATTTGGAACACCACCTGCGCCGGGCCATGGAAAACTCCAAGCTGTTCAGCATGCTGGACCTGCAGAAATCCCTGACGTATTTCACGACGTCCCTGAAAAGCAATTACATGGTGACGGAAAAGCTGCTGCGCCTGCGGAGCGTTTCGTCCCAGCCGAACCCCGTCAAAATGTACGAGGAAGACGAAGACCTGCTGGAAGATGTCATTGTCGAGTACAAGCAGGCCATCGAAATGGTAGAGATGTACAGCCGCATCGTCAACAGCACCATGGAAGTCTTCGCCTCCATCATCAGCAACAACCTGAACCTGGTCATGCGGTTCCTGGCCTCCGTTACGATTATCCTGGCCATCCCGACCTTGTTCTTCAGCCTCTGGGGCATGAACGTCCCGGTCCCCTTTGCCGAAAATCCCTTCGGCTTCTGGCTCGTCATCGCCATTTCGGTCCTCTTCAGCGCCGCGGCGGCGGCGGCCCTGTGGAAACATCATATGTTCTGACAGAAAGCTTCCAGGGCAAGCCTTTTTCCATAAAGATCGGGGGCAGGAAAGGAACTCCTTTCCTGCCCCCGTTTTTTCGTTCCCGGCAAACACGATCCCCGCGGCGCCGTTCCGTTACTTGACCAGCAGGACCGGGACGCCGGCTTCCTCCAGGACCGACTGGCTGATGCTGCGGCGCAGAAGCTGCTGAAAAAGGCTCTTGGCGCGGCAGCCCAGGACAATGGTATCGCAGCCGTTCACAGAGACGGCCTCCAGGATCGCCGCCGCCACGTCTTCGTCCCGCATGAGGATGTAGTTGCAGTCCAGGGAAGGATGGGATCCCAACAGGGCCTGGGCAGCATTGAGCACGTCGTTGCCGATCTGCATGACCGTCGTTTCGTCCCCGTCATCGGCGTCTTGTTCCTCGCGGGAGCGCAGGGGGGCGCTGCCCGACGGGCTGCCCCCTTCTTCCGTGACGACCGTCACGACGTACAGGCTGCCGCCGCTCAGGCTTGCCAACCCGGCGGCATATTCCAGGGCGCGCCAGGAATACTCCGTCCCGTCAATGGGGACGAGGATTTTCTGCATGATAGCCATAGTGGTTCTCCCGGGCGGCACTGCCGCCCCGTTCGCGGACAGGACCGGCAGAGGCCGGCCTGCCTTTCCCTTATTTTACGATGAGGACGGGAATCGTCGCGTACTGGGCAATCTTCGAGCTGACGCTGCCCAGGAAGAATTCCGCAATGCCCGAAAGGCCGCGGCTGCCCAGGACAATCGCGTCGGCAGCGGCCTCTTTGGCGGCCGCCAGGATGCGCTCCGACGGATGCCCCACTTCCATTTCGTAACTGACTTTCGCCGTATGGCTGCCAGCCTTGACCCGTTCTTCCGCGCGATGCAGGACTTCTTCGCCGACCTGTCGGAGGTCATTGTTGCTCTGGCTGATGATGTTGTGGTCCAGGGGGACCGCCAGGAGGGCCGCGTTATTGTACGGCTGGATGACCGTCAGGACCACGACTTCGCCGCCAAACTTGTCGGCCAGGACCAGGCCCTGCTCCAGGGCGCGCCAGGAACTTTCCGAACCATCTACGGGAACAATGATTTTCTGGAACATACCACCCATCTCCTTTCCGAATTCCACACTGCGCCGGCGGCTCTGCGGGCGCCGGCGGACCGGCCCGCTCATTTGCCGGCGGTACCGGTATTCTTAGAAGCTTCTTTGTAGGCTTCGCGCTGCTGCTGCCGTTTTTCGCGGGCTTCGCGGATGCGGCGGGATTTGCTGCTTTCGGCCCGTTTGAAATCGCTCGGCGCCGGCGCGTCGTAATAGGCTCCGTTATTGCCGAAGCGGTAGTACAGGGCGTAGCCGGCAATCAGGACGAGGGGAATGGCCCCCACCAGATAGCCCCAGCGGCCCGCCACGAGAATGGCGAAATCCATGGCCAGGACGGCCACGGGCACGAGCAGGAAACTGAAGAGCCGGGCGTTGGAACTGCGATACCCGAAAAAGCGGTTGACGGCGACCCAGACGATGGTACCGACAGCAAAGGACACGATAGCCATAAACAACAAATACAGAAATGCTTCCAAGTTACATTAACCTCCAGGGACGCGGGGCGGGGCCTCACACGTCGAATTTTTTCTTTTCATCGCCCAAGGGCTCGTCCTTTTTCGGATCGTCCCGGAAAAGGACGATATTTTCGCGGGCGTACCGGACGCCGTCTTCGTAGACCTTCCGGAAGGGGCTCAAATCTTTCGGCTTGCCGGCCTTGAGCCATTCCATGACGACACGGCCCAAGCCGTAGGTCATGCCGACCGCCAGGGGAATCTGGAGCGGTGCGAAGGGAAGGAGCGTCGCCAGCTTGCCGCCGACAAAGACCGTCCCCATGGAACCCAGCAGGCTCACGGCAGCCTTCTCCGTAATCTCCTGTTCGTAGACCTTGCCGATCTTCATAATCAGGTAGACGTCGTTGGCCACGGTGGACAAGGTACCCAGGCCGGGCAGCACGACGATGGCGCCGGCGCGGGCCGCCGCCCATTTGCACAACGACAGGGCCTCTTCTTCCCGGTCCCGGTCATCGATGACCGTCACTTTCGGTTCGTCCATGTTTCTCCATCCTTTCTGTCCGGAATTGCCGCCGCGCGGGACTCCGCGTCACTGGGAATCCAGCCGGTCCAGCAGATGGACCTCGTCTTCGCGGCCCAGACGGCGGGCGCATTCGTCCATGTAGCGGGTGAACAGCGCGTGCTTCGCCTCGATGACAGCCAGGAAATGCAGGTCGCCGTGTTTCTCGAGGAAGGGGAAAAGCCGCGCCAGTGTGTCGTAGGAATCGCAGATTTCCACCACCACGGGGCGGTCATAAGAGCCGCTGAACACGATTCCCCGAATCGATTCCTCCATACCGCGCACTTCCGCCCCGTAGCCTTCTTCAGCCCGGACCAGGGTTCCCCCGGCAATTTTCTGGCGGCGGCATTCTTCCAGGAGGGCCCGGTAAAAAGGCTCGTCCCCGCAAACGACGTCTTCCGCCGTATAAATTCTCAAAGAGTAGATTTTGACAAACTTCATCGCGTTCACCCCTCTCTGTATTTTATTATACCATGAATCGGCGCGGCAAGGCGTCCTCCCCGCCAAAATTTTCTTTTTCCCCCTTTCCCCGTCCCCGCCTTTTTCCCCGGCCGATGTATGGTATAATGGAGGGGAATCAGACTTCAAACAGCACGAGGAGGCCATGTTATGCTCTATCTTGCCTGGGATGTGGACGGCACACTGCTCTTGACAAACGGTGCCGGCAGCCGGGCGCTCCAGGACGCCATCCACGAGTACCTGCGCGTCCAGGGGCCGTACGAATTCAAGGAAAGCCTGGCGGGACGTACCGATGCGGGCATTATCAAGGAAATCATCACGGGCCTGCGGGGCCGCTGCACGAGCGGCTGGGCCGCGGGGCTCCTGCTGACCTATGAGATGCGGCTGAAATACCACCTGCGCAAACACGAGGGCCGGCTCCTGCGCAACGTGGAACGGACCCTTGCCTATTTTCAGGAACGTCATCCGGAAATCGGCCTGACGCTCCTGACCGGTAATACGACGGAAGGGGCCCGCGATAAGGTCCGGGAATACGGCATCGACAGTTACTTTGACTTCCGCCACGGCGGCTACGGGGACCTGGCCGAGGACCGGGACGATGTCGCCCGCATCCTGTTTACGCGGCTCTACAACGACGGGCTGGTGCGCGACGCGTCGGAAATCATCGTTTTCGGCGATACGCCGCGGGATGTGCGCTGCGCCAGGGCCATCGGCGCCCGCTGCGTTATCGTCCTCGACGGAAGTGAATTCCCGCGGGATATGTTTACGGGAGAACAGGCGCCGTGGAAACTTCTGGACAGCCTGCCCGACGATCCGGAAGACCTGTATCGCCTGCTACTGGAGGAATCCCATGATGAAACGAACTGACCTGCGGCGGCTGCGCGGCGCCGCGCGAAAAACGGGGCGGCTCCTGGCCCTGCCGGCAACCCTGCTCTGGGCCCTGGCGGGGACGGCCGCCGCCTATGACAGCGGCGATGTGGCCGCTGTCCTGGCCGGAACGGGCCGGCCTGGCGCCGATTTGTCCCATGCCGATTTGTCCGGCGCCGACCTATCCGGCCTAAACCTGCGCGGCGCCAACCTGGCCGGCGCCAACCTGCTGGGGGCCCGGCTGGAAAAGACGGACCTGGCCGGCGCCGATTTGTCGCGGACCCGGCTGAAGCGGGCCGTCTTCTCCGAAGCCGTCCTGGACCACGCGAAGCTGGTCGACGCCGACGGGCCGTACGCCTTCTTTGGCAAGGCGTCCCTGAAAGAAGCCGACCTGTCCGGCTCCGGCTTTTACCGCGCCGACTTCCGCGGCGCCGACCTGTCCGGCTCCTGGGGGCGCGGCGCCCGCTTCCAGGAAGCGTCCCTAGACGCGGCGGACTTGTCGCGGGGCCGCTACGACTTCGCGAACTTTTCCTACGCCTGGCTCTACGACACCACCCTGACCGGCGCCGTCCTGCGCAGCGCCAATCTCTACGGGACGGACGGCCGCAGGGCCCGGGCCGGCAAAGCGGACTTTTCCGATGCCAGCCTGAGCGGCGCCGACTGGAGCGGCGCCGACCTGACGGATGCGGTCCTGCAGAACGCCACACTCCGCCAGACGGTCCTGCGCGGCGCTGTCCTGCAGAATGTGGAATGGGGCACCGCCGTACTGGACGAGACCCGCTTCTGATGTTACACCCTGCTGGAAATGCAGGGTGTTTTTTGTTAATTGATAATTTTCTGTTTTTTATCCTTTTGAAATATGGTAAAATATTGTTACGCGAGTAAAGAACTCCTACGGGAGAGAAGGAGGAATATTTTGAGAATCAACAAAGAAAGGGTTGTGCAGCAATTCTACGACTTGATTGCCATTCCCTGTCCGTCCACGCAGGAACGGCAGGTGGCGGACTACCTGATCCGGGAAATGGAAGCCCTCGGCGGCACGGTCACGGAAGACAACGCCGCGGCCGCCCTGCAGGGGACGACGGGCAACCTGTTCATCAACTTCCCCGGCACGGTGGAAGGCGTCCCGAAAATCCTGCTTTCGGCCCACCTGGATTGCGTCAATCCCTGCGCGGGCATCCAGGCGACGCTGGAAGACGGCGTGTTCCGTTCCGACGGCGCGACGATCCTCGGCGGGGACGACAAGAGCGGTGTCACCGCCATCCTGGAAACCCTGCGCTGCCTGAAGGAGCAGAACATCCCCCACGGCCCGCTGCAGGTCGTCTTCACGGTCTGTGAGGAACAGGGCGTGGCCGGCTCCCGCAACATGGACGCCTCCCTGCTGGACGCCGACTTCGGCTACTGCCTCGATTCGAGCGGGCACCCCGGCAAGATTATCTTCGCCGCCCCTGGCCAGAACAAGATCTTCACCAAGGTCCACGGCAAGACGGCCCACGGCGGCCTGGCCCCGGAAAAGGGCATCAACGCCATCAAGAAGGCCGCGGAAATCCTGCTCGATGTCCCGACGGCCCGCATTGACGAGGAAACGACGTGCAACATCGGCATCATCCACGGCGGTACGGCGACGAACGTCGTCCCGGACCTGGTGGAAATCGCCATGGACTGCCGCAGCCGGAACCTGGAGAAACTGGAAGCCCTGACGGAGCGCATCGTCGCGGCCTACCAGGAAGGCGGCAAAAAAGCCGGCGTCCCCGTGGATGTAGAGGTCCGTCCGTCGTACAAACCGTATGAACTGCCAAAAGACAGCCCCTGCATCCTGCTGGCGGCCAAGGCAGCCGAAGAGCTGGGCCTGCCCGTCGATGTGGCGGCCACGGGCGGCGGCAGCGACAGCAGCCACTTCAACGGCAACGGCGTGCCCTGCACCGTCCTCGGCACGGGCATGACGAATGTCCATACGGTCGAAGAGATTTTGCTGGAAAAAGATCTCTATGACATCTGCGAATGGACCCTGTCGATCGTCGCGGACAACGCGAAAAAACAAGCATAAAAAATCTGACTTGCGGAGGAAATCCTTATGGCCTTGACAATTGCCCTGGTCGTTACCTTATGGGTAGCGTACCTTATCTACAAAAAATACAAACCCCAGCCGGTCCTCGTCATCGGCGGCTTTCTCCTGATGTACGTCGCCGTCGTCATGGGCTACGGCAAGATTGTGGCTCCGAAAGCCAGTACGGGCGCTGTCCTCTTCGATACGTTCCAGTTCATGTCCATGACTCTGTCGAGCCGCGCGGCGAAACTGGGCCTGAACATCATGTGCGTCGGCGCCTTCGCCAAATACATGGACTCCATCGGCGCTTCGCGCGCCCTGGTCCGCATGACCATCAAGCCGCTACTGAAGCTGAAATCGCCCTATCTGGTCCTGGCCCTGTCCTGGGTCCTGGGCCTCTGCATCGGCCTGTGCATCAATTCTGCCTCGGGCCTGGCCATGCTGCTCATGGTCACGGTCTTCCCGATCCTCCTCGGCCTCGGCGTGAGCCGCCTGGCCGCGACGGCAGCCGTCGCCTCGACGCTGTGCTTCGACTGGAGCCCCAGTGACACGGGCACCATCCTGTCGGCGGAAACGGCCGGCGTGGATCCCGTCCTCTACTGGACGAACTACCAGGTTCCCATCGTCATCGTCTCGTTCTTCGTCGTCGGCACCCTGTTCTATTTCTCCCAGAAATACCTCGACGCCCGCGCGGGCCACGTGGTGAAACCGGTAGACCTGGCCGCCGAAGAGAAATCCGACGATCCCCGCGACCACGCCCCGGCGATTTACGCCCTCCTGCCCGTGGTTCCCCTGGCGCTGATCCTGGCCTTCAGCCCCCTGTGGATCACGTGGATCAAAATCAACATCATCAACGCCATGATGATTGGCCTTGCCGTCGGCATGATTGCCGAATTCATCCGCACGCGCGACCTGAAACAGGTTTGCGCCGGGGTCCAGGCCTTCTTTGACGGCATGGGCCTGCAGATGGCCAACGTCGTCACCCTGATCGTCGCCGGCCAGGTCTTCGCCCAGGGCCTCATGAGCATGGGCGTCATCGACACGCTGATCAAGAGCAGCCAGTCGGCGGGCTTCAGCCCCATGCTGATGATGATCGTCATGGTCGCCATCATCGCCGTGTCTTCCATCGTCATGGGTTCCGGCAACGCGCCGTTCTTCGCCTTCGCCGCCCTGACGCCGGCCGTCGCGGCCGCCAGCGGCATCGCCCCGGTCCTGTTCCTGCTCCCCATGCACTTTGCCGCGTCCATCGCCCGTACGTGCTCCCCCATTACGGCCGTTATCGTCGTCTCCTCGGGCATGGGCAATGTATCGCCGTTCGATTTGGTCAAACGGACTTTCATCCCCATGACGGGCGCTATGATCGTCAACGTGGCCATGACCTTTTTCTACTACTATCGCGGCTGAGTGCCACGAGTATCCAGGCGGTCCCCCGGACCGCCTTTTTCTTCGTTCCCACGCTTTTCCCTGGGAATTTCCTGTAGTGCAAGGGGGATTGCCTGTGCTATAATGGGGGTAGATTGTGTGGTAGTTTTCAACGATTAGGAGGGGATATTCTATTATGGATGCACTCAATGCATTAAACGCTGCCATCAATACCGTCAACGGATTCCTCTGGTCCAAGTTCCTGATTATCGTACTGCTGGGCTTGGGCGTCTACTTTACAATCCGGACGGGCTTCGTCCAGATCCGCTGTCTCCGCGAAATGACGCGGTGCCTGCTGGAAGGCGTCGGTGTCAAGTCCGAAGGCAAGGAAATTTCGTCCTTCCAGGCGTTCTGCATCAGCACGGCGTCCCGTGTCGGTGTCGGCAACATCGCCGGCGTGGCCATCGCCATCGTCCTAGGCGGCCCGGGCGCCATCTTCTGGATGTGGGTCGTCGCCGTCATCGGCAGCGCCACGGGCTTTGTCGAAAGCACGCTGGCTCAGATCTACAAGATCCCGAAGGAAGGCGGCGCCTTCCACGGCGGCCCGGCGTACTACATCGCCAACGTGCTGCACATGCCGAAACTGGCCAAGCTCTTCTCGCTCCTGCTGATGGTCACCTTCTCCCTGGTCTACAACTCCCTGCAGGCCAACACCATCACCCTGTCCCTGGAAGCTTCCCTGGGCTGGGACCGCGCCATCGTAGGCGGCATCATCTCTGTCCTCATCGCCATCATTATCTGCGGTGGCGCCCAGGTCGTCGCGAAAGTCGCGGAACGGCTGGTCCCGGTCATGGCCGGTCTCTATCTGCTCATTACGGCCGTCGTCCTGGTCCTCAACCTGGATAAGGTTCCTACCGTCTTCGGGCTCATCCTCGCCGATGCGTTCTCGCCGCAGGCCGCCGTTGCCGGCGGATTCGGCGCCGTCGTCATGAACGGCATCAAGCGCGGCCTGTTCTCCAACGAAGCCGGCGAAGGCTCCGTCCCGAACGCCGCCGCCACGGCCAAGGTTTCCCACCCGGTCAAGCAGGGCCTGACCCAGGCGTTCGGCGTCTACGTCGATACGCTGATCATCTGCTCCGCTTCGGCCTTCCTCGTGCTCGTATCCGGGCAATATGAAATCGGCGGCAAACTGACGGGGATCGCCCTGGTACAGAAATGCCTGTCCAGCGAAGTCGGTACGTGGGCCGTCTACTTCGTGGCCCTCATGATTACCCTCTTCGCCTTCAGCTCCCTCGTGGGCAACTACTACTACGGCGAAATCAACATCAACGTCCTGTCGGAACACAAAGCGGCCCTTTACTTCCTGCGCGCCTTCACCGTCGCCATGGTCATGATGGGCTCCGTCGCCCCGCTGCCCCTCGTCTGGGATATGGCCGACTTGTTCATGGCCTTCCTGGCCACGACGAACCTGTACGCCATCGCGCGTCTTTTCCCCCGCGCCAAGGTTGCCCTGGATGACTACCTGACGCAGCTCCGCGCCGGCAAAGACCCCGTCTTCGATCCGCGCATCCTGCCGGACCTGGAAGGCGTCCACGCCTGGGGTGTCGAGGACAAAAAGTAATCCGCGGCATCGCCGCGTGGGGCAAGCCCCTGTGCACACAAAGAAAAGCGCCTGTCCGGAAATTCCGGACAGGCGCTTTTTCCTGCGCTTTTTTCCACATACCCTTCCCTGCCGCGTCAAATGGCGAGGGCGGCCAGGGAGGCAGCCCGGGAAAGGCAAGCTGCCTCCGCCCCATGCTGCCAAACGGCGGGAAGAGGCGGCGGCACGGTGCGGCGGGAACGCTCAGTGTTTGTGATTCCAGCAGTCGCTCTGGATTCCGACGAGGTCGCCCGTAAAGCTGGCGCCATCGGTCCTGCGGTAGTGTTCTGTCGCCTGCAGCACGTAACGGGCGCCCAAAAAGAGGAGCGGCACGTTGAAGTAGACGATGATAATGTTGGCCAGGTCCGAGAAGGCCCACAGGTTGCCCAGGTCGAAGCCGGCGATGTTGACGAGAATCCCGAAAGCGGCGACAAAGAGCCCTACGAGACGAACGCCGTTCAGGAAGGACTGTTTCTGGCTGATGCGGTTCGCCGCGATCTCGGAAAAGGAGATCATACCCAAAAGGCACGTATAGGCGAAGAGGCAGAAGCACAGGGTCAGGAGGAAGAGGACGATGGTATGGAAGCTCACCACCGGCGTCAGCTGCTGGACGCTCAGGAGGAACTTCGGCAGCTTGCCCGCCTTGTCCCACACGGCCGCCTGGGTCGTCCAGGCGTGGGCCATGACGACGACGAAGCCCGTCATGGTACAGATGACGTGCGTGTCCAGGAACACGCCCAGGGCCGCCACGATACCCTGTTCACAGGGGTGCTTGGCATCGGCTGCCGCCGCCGCCATGGTGATAGTGCCCTGGCCGGCTTCGTTGCTCATAAGGCCGCGTTTCACGCCCTGGACGAGAGCCGTGCCGATCGCGCCGCCAAAGACGGCTTCGGGCGTAAAGGCGCCGCGGAAGACAGCGCCGAAGAAATACGGGATGCTGTCCACGTTGGCCACGATCAGGGCGACCACCGTCGCGCAATAGACGACGGCCATGACTGGTACCATACGGTCCGTAACCCGCGTGACCTTGCGGATACCGCCGAAGACGATCAGGCCCGTGGCGAAAATGACCACTGCCGCCGTCAGCCAGTACAGGCTGGACGTCGTGGCAATCTTGGCCCCCGTCAGGATTTCCGCCATAGCGCCGACAGACGAGACGACGTTAAATCCCTGGGCCGGCAGGCACATGAGGGCATAAAAGATGTAGACACAGGACAGGAGGACGCCAACCCAGACGCGGTTGCCCAGAAGGCGGCGGCCATAGAACGGCAGGCCGCCGACGAATTCCCGGTCCTTTTGTTCCTTGAAAAGCTGGGCCAGGGTCGCTTCCGTGTAGGCGATGGCCATGCCGAAAAAGGCCGAAACCCACATCCAGAACAAGGCGCCCGGGCCCCCGACGGAGATAGCCCCTGTCACACCGAGGATATTGCCCGGTCCGACACGCATGGCCGAAGACAGGAAAAAGGCTGCCAGCGGGGAAATACCCGTTTCCGCCGTGCGACGGTGAACCATCATGCGGATGCCGCTGGCGAAGTGCGTCACCTGGATAAAGCCCAGGCGGAGGCTGAAGTAGATGCCGGCGCCGAAGAGGACGATGACGGCTAGGGAAAAATTCCCCAGGATGGGAATCGCCTTATAAAAGGCGAAATTCGTCGGAAAATCCCAAAAGAAATCCGACAAGGGCCCCACAAAGGTTAAAATACTGTTGACGCTCTCAAACAATTCTTTCACAAAAGAACCCCCTTCTGCAACCGACGGCCGCCACGCCTTTCTATGCCTCTAATTCGAAAAAAGCCTCCCGCGGACACGGAAGGCTGTACTTTCTGGCAGCGCCAATGGGAATTGAACCCATGATTTCGCCTTGAGAGGGCGACGTCTTAACCTCTTGACCATGGCGCCATTTTCAGTTGCGTAACTATTATACTACTTTTTTGCCATCGGGCAAACTGCTTCGGCAAAAAATCGTCTGGGAATCCCGGCTTGGATCAAGTCGAAAAGATTCTGGAACGACTGCTCATGAAAGCCCTTGTATTATACCAAAAAGAAGGGGGGTCGTCAACCATTTATCGGGAAAGGCCCTCCCCGTTTTGAAAAAACAGGCGGCGGAACGGCGGAACGACAGGACGGCGGGATGGAGCCCGTCAGAAAAAACGCCTGCCAAGCTGCCGCAATTTCTCCTTCTCGTCCCGATTCAGGACCATCGTATACAGGACGGCCCCATACAAAAACGTGTATCCCAAGATTTTCAGGACAAAGACAAGCTTGCCGGAACCGGGAAGGGAGAGATCGATCCCATACCCGGCCAGGAGACACAGACAGACCGGCAGGGTAATCTGTCCAATCGCCTTCCAGAAACCCCAGATATCCAGCCCGATGTATTTCCCATAGAAATAATTCATCAGCACCCCATTCCCCACCAGCAGGGAGAACCCGGTGGCCAAGGCGCACCCCGTTCCCCCGTATTTTATGCCCAAGGGAATGGCCAGGACCAGATTCAGGACTCCCGTCAGGAAATAGATTTTCGCCCGCAGGTCGTACTGGTTCATGGCCTGCAGAATAGACAGCCCCACATTCTGGATCAGGTCTATGGTAAAGGGCAGGATAATCAGGAGGGTGATCCGGTAGGACTCCTCAAACCCCGGCCCCGCCCACAGCCGGATGAACTGCCGGCCAAAAAGGATAAACCCCGTGGCCGCCAGGGCCAGCAGATAATACTGCCAGCGGCCGATCCGGATGAACAGGGCCGATAGTTCCTCCATGGGCCTCCTTTGGGCCACCAGCCTCGTGACATGGGGAAGGTAGACCCCGGAAATGGCCGTCGACAACGGCATGTAGTTCATGTAGACCAGCGAGGCAATGGAATAGACCGCCACGGCCCCCGTCCCCTGGACGACCCCCAGGATGACCTGGTTGGTTTTCAGGAACACCTGGTCCATGAACGCTACCACAAAGGCGCTCAACGCCAGTTTCCGGAACTCCTGGAACAGCTCCCGGTTCCAGTAATGGAAGCGGATGGTGACGTGCAGCCGGGCAAAGCAATAATAGAGCCGTGCCAGGGACAGCCCCACATTCAGCGCGGTCTGTCCCACCGTCACGGCCAGGGCCGTAGGATACGGCCGCACGATCAGAAGCACCAGCACCGGCTGCAGGATCAGCTGCACCGTTTCCAGGCCTTTCAGGAACAGGAACTTTTCCTGGGCGTGGATGACCGACCGGAACACCATGGTGGAAAGGCTCACGGCAATATTGAACAACAGCAGCAGGAACATACGCCGGGCTTCCAGCAGTTCCCCTGCCGTCATGCTGGCCCCAAAGATCCGATCCAGATTCCCGTAACAGACGCCTCCTGCCAACAGGGCAAGCACCGTGGCTCCCCCGTACGCATACAGGGAGACCGCCAGGATGTTCTCCATGCCCTCGTGGTCCTGCAGGGCCCTGTACCTGGCGTAAAACCGGATCACCGCCGCCGTCAGCCCGAAATCCATAATGCCAAAATAGGCGATGAGGGACCCCATCAGCTGATACAGGCCGTATCCCGATTTCCCGATATAGTGCAGGAGAAGGGGGACGTAGAGGAAACCGATGACGGCATGGAGCGTAATATTCAAATAACTGAGCAAGATACCGAGTTTACGTTCGTTCATAACATAAGATCCGAAATAGGCAAAGGCGCCGGAGGAAATCGCCTTCCGTCCATTCTCCAAATAAAAAGTTACCGCCGCCTGAAAGAGCAGATTCCCCGCGCCGATTCGACCGGTTTCCTCCTCCTGCGCGGAACGAACAGCAAGAAGTCCTTTTTCCCATACTACAATAAAATGGGGGAAAGTTCCACTGTCTTTTGCGTTTTGTCCACCCGGACCAGCGGACGACAAGGAGGCAGCCACGCCGCGGGAGAGCAAAAAGGAACAAAAAAGGATACCAGGGGAAATATCTCCCTTGGTATCCTGCCGGACAAATCCATAGCCCCAACCGCTTGGTGATTCGGGCAAAAAAATGGCTCCGGGACTAGGGCTCGAACCCAGACAAGAAGATCCAGAATCTCCTGTGCTACCATTACACCATCCCGGAGTGACGTTACTTGTACATAATAAATCAGAACAGCCAATCTGTCAATAGGGTTTTCAGGATTTTTTGGATTTTCCACAAAAAAATTTCCGGAAATCCGCCCCCCCTGCCCGAAGGTCTTCCTTTGTGGTACAATGGGGGTACGCCGTGGCGGGACCCATCCTGTCCGGCGGCGATTTCACATTAGAAAAGAGGCACTGTATGCATCCATATTTAACGTTTATCGGCGATTTCCCCATCCGCATGTACGGACTAATGCTGTGTCTGGCCATCTTCCTGGCTACGGCGACAGCCTATTTCCTGGCCCGCCAGGACGGCCGCTGGCACGCGCACATCCTGGACATCGGCATTTACGGCGGCTTTGCCGGTCTCCTCGGCGCCCGCCTGTGGGATGTCTTTTTCTTCGACTGGTCCTATTACCAGGACCATCTCCTGGAAATCCCCTTCGTCTGGCAAGGGGGCATGGCCGTCCAGGGCGGCATGCTGGCCGGCCTGGCCGCCGGCATCTGGTACTGCAAAAAGAATCACATCGACTGGCTGGCCCTGGCGGACATCGTCGCTCCGGCCATGATTCTCGGGCAGGCCGTAGGCCGCATGGCCAACCTGCTGAACGGAGATGCCTTCGGCTCCCCTACGGGAGGGGATTTCGGCATCCTCTATCCCGAAGGGACCCTCGCCCGCGCCACCTACGGGGCCCAGCCCCTGTGGCCGGCCGAAGTGTGGGAAGGCCAGATCGACATTGTCGTCTTCGCCCTGCTCCTCCTCTTTCGCTCGTTCCGTCACGCCAAAGGCCAGACGCTCTTCCTGTACGGGTTCCTGTATTCCCTGGAACGGTTCTGCCTGGAATTTCTCCGCGGCGACTACGCCGAACCGTGGCTCTTCGGCCTGACGAGCGCCCAGGCCACGAGCGTGGGCTTTATGATCCTCTGCGCCACGCTCTTCGCCGGCGCCGGCTGGTATGCCCGCCGGCATCCCGAAGCCTGGATGGAGCCGGGACCGGCCGCGCCGGCCCCAAACTCCCCGGCGTCCCCTGCCGCTCCGGCGCGCCGGGACGCACGGCGGCGCCACTGAGTCGCGGAGGCACACGGACGGCAGGCGGTCGGACGGCCCCTGCCCTCTGCCCTGTCCGCTGTTTTCGCCCGTCTTTCTCTTCCGTCCCTGAATACAAAACTCCCCCGGGTCCCAGGACTCGGGGGAGTTTTTAGCTGGGGAAACCCCGTGTCTTTCGCGGCCCGACACGCTGTGCCGCAAGGATACGGTTCTGTCCGGTCAAACCGACGTGCCGCCCGGGACGGGGGTCCCCGGCAGGACCTCGTTCATGCTGCCGCTGCGGAAACCCTGCAAGTCGACCGTGACATAGCGGAATCCCAGTTCCTGGAAGCGGTCGATGATCCGTGCACGGGTCCGTTCCTGTGTGAGGAGCGTAATCTGCTGGGGCGTCACTTCGATGCGGGCCAGACTGCCGTGGGAACGGACACGGATGCCCTCGAATCCCTGTTCGGCCAGATAGGTTTCCGCCGCCTCGACGCGGGCCAGCTTTTCCGGGGTAATGGGTTCCCCGTAGGGGATGCGGCTGGCCAGGCAGGCATACGACGGCTTGGACGCCGTAAAAAGCCCCATTTCGCGGGACAAGGCCCGGATGTCCGCCTTCGTGAGCCCCGCTTCCCGCAGGGGACTGCGAACGCCCAGTTCTTCCAGGGCTTTCAGGCCCGGACGATAGTCCTTCTGGTCATCCAGGTTGCCGCCGTCGGCGACATTCGTAAAGCCTTCCTTGTCCGCCATGGCCTGGACGGCGCGGAAGATGGCTTTCTTGCAATAATAGCAGCGGTCGGGCTGGTTGGCGACGAACTCGGGCAGGGACATCTGGTCTAGTTCGAGGGTCTGCTGAGGCACGCCCAGGAGGCTGGCTGCCTTGGCGGCATCGCGCTTTTCCTGTTCCGCGTAGCTGACGGACGTGACCGTCACGGCTAGGACTTTCATCTTGTTGACGCGGGCGGCTTCGGTCAGGAGAAAGGTCGAATCGACGCCTCCGCTCAAAGCGACGCAGATATTTCCCATTTCTCCGAGAATTTCTCGGAGTTTCCGTTCCTTTTGGTGAAGTTCGTCCAATTTTGGTTTTCGTTTCGTAGTAACTGCCATGCTGTCTTCCTTCCTCGCTATCCACACGGCGGACCGGAGCTGCCGGCCCTTTATTTCAGGATACTTTGCAGGAAACTCCGCAGCCGCTCATTCTTCGGGTGGGTGAAGATTTCGTCCGGCGTTCCCTGCTCCTGGACAATACCGTCGCTCATAAAGAGAACCTTTGTCGCCACTTCGCGGGCAAAGCCCATTTCGTGGGTGACGACGACCATGGTCATATGGTCCTCGGCAAGGTTGCGCATGGTCTTGAGGACTTCTCCCGTCAGCTCCGGATCGAGGGAGGACGTGGGTTCATCAAAGAGCATGATGTTCGGTTTGTTGCACAGGGCGCGGGCGATGGCGACGCGCTGCTGCTGACCGCCCGAAAGACGGCGGGGGTACTGGTCCCGTTTGTCTTCGAGGCCGACCTTACGCAGCAGGGCCAGGGCTTCCTCGCGGACTTCGGACACCGGGCGGTGCTGGACGCGGACCGGGGCTTCCATGAGGTTTTCCAGGACCGTCATGTGGGGAAACAGGTTGAACTGCTGGAAGACCATGCCCATCCTGCAGGCGAGGCGCGACGCGTTGTCACTGTACCGGACCGTGCCGTCGGCCTCCGTGTCCGCAAGGGTTTCCCCTTCAATGACAATCTTGCCGCTGTCGATGGTTTCCAGTTTGTTCAGGCAGCGCAGCAAGGTGCTCTTGCCGCCGCCGGACGGGCCGATGATGGCCACCACTTCCCCTTCTCCCACGGCGAGGTCGATGCCCCGGAGGACCGGCAGGGAGTCAAAACTCTTCTTGATATCCTTGGCTATAATCTTATTCATTTGAAACCTCTCCCTCTATACATCTGATGGGAATTCCCGCTCAGTCCCACTTGGCGTAATGCTTCTCCAGACGGTTGAAAAGGGCCGTCAGGATCAGCGTCATGACCAGGTAGAAGACGCCGGCCACGAGGAACGGCATGATATTGAAGTCGCGCTGGACCAGGTTGCGGGTCGTACGCAGCAGGTCGTTCATGGCGAGGATGTAAATCAGGGACGTATCCTTGACCAGGGTGATCGTTTCGTTGCTGATCGGGGGCAGGATAATCTTGATGACCTGCGGCAGGATGATGCGGCGCATGGTCTGGATGTAATTCATGCCCAGGGTCTTGGCCGCCTCGTACTGTCCCTTGGGAATCGCCTGGATGCCGGCGCGGAAAATTTCACAGAAGTAGGCCGCGTAGTTCAGGACGAAGGCCAGGACGGCGGCAGGGAAATCGTCCAGCCGCATGCCGATGTACGGAAGGAAGGGCAGGCCGAAATACACGAAGAGCAGCTGGAGCATCAGGGGCGTGCCGCGCAGGATCGATACATAGACGGCCACGAGCTTGCGCAGCCAGCCGAAACCGGACACGCGGGCGAAGGCCAGGACGATGCCCAAGGGAATGGACAGGATAATCGTGATGAAGAACAGGCGCAGCGTGTCCATCGTGCCATGGAGCATCTGCGGCAGAATCGAAATTACGTAATCCATAGAATACCTCAATGTACGCCGAAAAGGCCGATGGTGTCCCACCGGCCTTCAGAGCGGAAATTAATAGTGGATGATGTCGGCATTGAACCATTTTTCGGAGATTTTCTTGGCCGTGCCGTCTTTCTTCATTTCATCCAGTGCCTTGTCGATGCGGTCCGCAAATTCCTTGTCGTTCTTGCGGAAGCCGACGCCGACGACTTCTTTGCCCAGCCCCTCGTCCAACAGTTTGTACTTGCCGGGGGCCATCTTCATGTAGTAGCGAGCCAGGATCTCGTCCACGACGAGGGCGTCGAGACGGCCCGAATCGATGTCGAGGAACGCGGCGGCGAAGTCAGGATATTTTTTGTACGCCGCCAGGCCTTTCCGCAGGTCGGAGAATTTGCCGTCCAGCAGGTAGCTGCCGGTCGAATCGTCCTGCACGCCGACGGCCTTGCCTTTCAGGTCCGCCAGGGTCTTGAGGCTGGATTTGGCCGGGACGGCGACGACCTGGGCATTGTCGATGTACGGTTTGGAGAAATGGATTACCTTTTCCCGTTCGGGGTTGATGGTGAAGCAGTTCCAGATGGCGTCGATACGTTTGCCGTTCAATTCGGCTTCCTTGGCGCTCCAGTCGATAGGCTTGAATTCCACTTCCATGCCGGCGCGTTTAGCCGCTTCCCGGGCCAGGTCGATGTCGAACCCGACAATCTTGTTGTCCTTGTCCCGGAAGCCCATGGGGGCGAAGTTGTCATCAAGGCCGATGACCATCTTTTTCGGGCCGCTGCCGCCGCAGCCCGCAAGGGCCAGGACGGTCAGGACAGTCAATACCAACGCAAGTAATTTTTTCATATCTGCACCTTTCCCTCTCTCTTGACGAGTGTAATTTTAAGCTTGACCCCATTATACTTTATCATGCTAAACTTGTAAAGGTGTAAATAGAAAAATTTCTATTTTTTGGAAAGCCTCCACGGCCAGGACGTCAACCGCGCAGGCGACGGCGCAGGACACAAAGGCGCCAGAACAGGAGCAGGGCCGACACGGCGAGGCCGATGTCCAGGCTTTGCCAGTAGGAAAAGGCGCCGTGACCGAGGCCATAGTCGAAGTAAAGGCCCAAGGGCGCGCAAATCCCCCAATAGGCGACCACCGCCGAGTAAAACGGCAGGCGGACCTGCTTGTAGCCGCGCAGGATGCCCTGGATAGGCGCGGCCACGGCATCGCCCATGACGAAGAGGCTGCCGTAGGCCGTAAAGGTAGCGCACAACGCCCGGGCAGCTGGTTCTTCCAGATAGAGCATGGCGATTTCCTGTCGGAAGAGGAAAATCAGGCTCGGGATCACGAGGGCGCAAGTCCAGTTGAACGCCAGGCCCACGTTGCCGTACTGTTCCGCCCCGCTCCAACGCCGGGCGCCGGCTTCGATGCCCACGAGAATCGTCATGGACATGGACACGCTCAGGGGAATCATATAGACGAGGCTCGTAAAGCTCATGGCCGCCTGGGATCCGGCAATGGCATCGGTGCCGAATTTGGCCACCAGGAAGGCAATGGCGCCGAAAATACTCGTTTCCACGAAAATGGACAAACCCAGGGGCACGCCGATGCGCAGGAACTCGCCAATCAGATTCCACGCCGGCAACAGCGGCCGCTCCACAATGCGGATGTCGGCGTAGCGGGCATCGCGGCGCAGGACGAGGCAGAAAAAGAGGAATACGAACCAGCTGGTCAGTCCCGTGGCCACCCCGGCGCCGATGCCGCCCATGGCAGGCACGCCCAGTTTCCCGTAGATAAAAATGTAGTTCATGCAGACGTTGAGGGGCAGCGTCGTCAGGAAAATCGTCATCGTGAGGCGGGTCCCGCCTAGGGTATCGACCAGGCAGCGCAGGACCGTGTTCATCAGGAAGGGCACGATGCCGATGCCGATGCCCGCCAGGTAATGTGTCGCCACATAGGCCACGTCAGGCGCCAGGCCCAGGCGGGACACGACGGCTTCCAGGAAGAGGGCCGCCGCGGCGTAACACAGCAGGGCCAGGCCCAGGGCCATCCACAAACCGTGGCGGATGACCTTGCCGATTTCCGCCCGGCGTCCCGCTCCCAACAGCTGGGCCGACAGGGGCATGGACGCCATCAGGATGCCATTCAGGGTCGTGAAGACCGGCATCCAGATGTTGCCGCCGATGGCCGTACCGGCCAGCTGCGAAGCCCCGGCGTGCCCGCTCATGACCGTATCGCAGAAATTCATGCCCATGATGGCCGTCTGGGTCACTAGGATGGGGAGCATGATGCCGAAAAAACGCCGGAATTTGGCCTTCCCGTCTGCGCCGAACCAACGTATCCACCCGGTCATTCCGATGCCTCCAATTCACTTAAAAAGGTCCACCGCTCCAGCTTGCGTTCTTCCTCCTGCCGGGCCGCTTCCAGTTCCCGCGTCAGCCGCGTCAGGACCGCGAAATCGCCGCCGGCCTGCCCGATCTGCGCGGCCAGCATCTTTTCTGTCGCTTCCAGGGCGGCAATTTCCTGTTCCAGCTGGTCCCGCTCGATGCGTTCGCTGAAGGTGATTTTCCGCGGGGCCGCGACGGGGGTACCGTCCGCCGGGGCGGCCGCTTCCCCCGGAAGGACGGCCGTTCCCTTGCCGTCCCCGTCCTTGCCGCCGCTGCTCTTCGGGACTTTGGCGGACGGACGATTCGGGCTCCCGGCTTCCTCCCCGGCAGACTGGGCGGCCCGGGCCGCCTCGTAGTCCGAGTAGCCGCCGGGATACTGCCGCAGCGTGCCGTCCGGGCCAAAGGCAAAGATTTTTTCCGCGAAGCGGTCTAGGAAATACCGGTCATGGGACACGGCCAGGACCGCCCCGGGAAAGGTATCCAGATACTCTTCCAGGACGGACAAGGTCGGAATATCCAAATCATTCGTCGGTTCATCCAGCAACAGCACGTTCGGCGCTTCCATAAGGACGCGCAGCAGGAAAAGCCGCCGTTGTTCGCCGCCGCTGAGCTTGCCGACGGGGACCCACTGCAGCTCCGGCGGGAAGAGGAAGCGCTCCAGCATCATGGCGGCGCTGACGCGCGTGCCGTCCGCCGTCGTCACGTACTCGCCGGCATCGCGGATGTATTCCAGGACCCGTTCCCGCGGATCCGGAAATTCACTGGTCTGGGAAAAGTACCCGATTTTTACCGTCTGGCCGCGCCGGACGGAACCCGTGTCCGGGTCCCGGCGGCCCGCGAGGATATTCAGCAAGGTCGTCTTCCCCGCCCCGTTGGGGCCGAGAATGCCCACGCGATCCCGGCGCAGGACGATGTAGCTGAAGTCCTTGATGTAGTCATGGCCGTCGTAGCGGGCGCCGACGTGGTCCAGTTCGAGAACCGTCCGCCCCAGGCGGGACGCCGCCGCCTCGATGTCCAGTTCGCGGCGCCCCGTTTTTTCCCTGGCCGCCGCCTCGATATCCCGGAATCGTTCCACCCGGTCCTTTTTCTTGGTCCGGCGGGCTTCAGCGCCGCGGCGGATCCAGGCCAGTTCCCGGCGATAGATGTTTTGCAGTTTCCGTTCTGCCGCCGCTTCCTGCTGCCGCCGTTCCGCCCGCAGCTGCAGGAAACCCTCGTAATTGGCCTTGTACAGGTAGGCGCGGCCGCCGTCCAGTTCGAGCGTGCGATTCGTGACGCGGTCCAAAAAGTAGCGGTCGTGCGTGACCAGGAGCAAGGCCCCCTTGCGCTTCGCCAGTTCGCCCTCGAGCCACGCCACGGTCGCGCTGTCCATGTGGTTCGTCGGCTCGTCGAGCAGGAGCAGGTCCGACGGCCGCACGAGGACCCCTGCCAGGGCGACGCGCTTGCGCTGCCCCACGGACAGCTCGCCGACGCGCCGGTCCATGTCGTGGATTCCCAGGCGCGTCAGGACGGCCCGGGCTTCGCTTTCGATCTGCCAAGCGAAGTTCCGGTCCATTTCCTGCTGGACCTCCAGGAGGCGCCGCCGGACCCGGGCGTCCTCGGGATGGGCCGCCGTATCATCCAGGGCCTGCCGGTACCGCCGCAGCAGGGTCATCATGGGCGAATTGCCCCGGAAAATCTGTTCCAGGACCGTCGCCTGCGGATCGTAGGGCGGGTACTGGGGCAGGTACTCGATGACGCATGCGCCGTTGGGCGTGATCTTGCCCGGTTCTCCCGTTTGGCCGTCCCGGCCGCCGTCCAGTTCGGCCACATGGCGCAGCAAGGTCGATTTGCCCGTGCCGTTGACGCCGAGGATGCCGATTTTATCCCCTGTTTCGATATGAAACGTCACATGTTGGAACAAGACGCGCTCGCCGTAGCTGTGCGCCAAGTCCTCTATGGTAAGAAGCAGCATATTTTCACTCCGTCCGATTTCTTTCCGGGCCCCCGCCCGGGCCTTCCCGCAGGATACCGGGAACCGCCGCGGCGGCGAAGCCGCCCTCCTTGATGGTATACAACAGGTTATTATACAACAAGTTTCCCGGAAAACGCAAAAAGCGGTCTTCCGAAGAAGACCGCCGCGCAAAGCGCCTGTCCCGCGCCTCCCGGCAGGGGACGGCCGGCGCCCGTCAACTTTCACGGAGCTGTGCCAGGATGACACGGGACGACGTCCGCCATTTCAGGACCAGGGCAATGCCAAGATTCAGGAGAAAACACCCGGCAAAAAAAGACAGCGTCAGGGAGTAGCTCCGGGTCCGTTCGTACAGGACGGACAGGGCCAGGGGCCCCATGATGCCCGCCAAGCCCCAGGCTGTGAGGATTTTGCCGTGGATGGCGCTCAGTTCCTTCGTGCTGAACAAGTCCGACAGGTACGCCGGCATGCAGGAGAACCCGCCGCCGTAGCAGGAAATGATCAAGAGGACCAGGACCTGGAAGAGGAAAGCTGTCGTCGTCGAGGACAGCAGGTAAAAAGCGCCTGCTTCCAGGAGGAAAAAGAGGACATACACATTCCGCCGGCCCACATAATCCGATACGGTGGACCAGAAGATGCGGCCGCCGCCGTTGACAAGGCCAATCACGCCCACCATGGACGCCGCTTCGGCCGCCGTCATACCGACCACTTCCTGGCCCATAGGCGAGGCCACGGCCAGGAGGGCGATGCCGCAGGAGATGTTGAGGAAGAAAATCCACCACAGGGCGTAAAAATGCCACGTCTGCAGGGCTTCCTTCGCCGAAAAGGCGTGGACACAGGGCAGCCTCCGTGCCAGTCGAGGATGGTCCGCCAGTTTCGCGGCCGCCGTCTGCAAGCGGGCAAGGGGACGGGCCTTGCTGCCTCCTCCGCTGCCTGCCCTGCCGTCCGCCGGGCCCACGTCCGGCCCGCTGCCCGCGCCGTCCTTCCCGCCGTGTGCCGCCACCGGCAGGCCGTTGGCGCGCAGCCAGGCTTCCGGCGGCGGGGCCAGGTAGAGGGCCGATGCGGAAATCAGCGCTATATAAACGCAGCCCAGGAAGAGGAAGTTCGCCACGAGGCCGAAGTTCGCCACCAGGTACTGCATCAGGGGACCGGCAATCAGGGCCGCAAAGCCGAAGCCCATGATGGCCAGGCCGGTCGCGAAGCCCCTGTTTTTCGGGAACCATTTCACGAGCGTCGATACAGGCGTAATGTAGCCGATACCCAGCCCGATGCCGCCGATGACCCCGTAGAACAGGTAGAGCAGGGCCAGGCTGTGCAGATGCAGGGCCAGGGCGCTGCCGAGCATGCCCGTCCCGAAGAAAGCCGCCGCGGCGAGCCCACTTTTGCGGGGGCCATGCTTCTCCACAAAATCCCCCAAAAATCCGGCAGACAACCCCAGGAACAGGATGGCGATGGAAAAAATCCACGTCACCTCTTTCTGCGTAAAGCCCATGGACGACATAATGGGGCGCGTCAGCACGCTCCAGGCATAGACGCTGCCGATGCAGATATGGATGCCGACGGCAGACAACGCGATCAACCACTTGTTCTTCATGCGAATTCCTCCCTTTCCGGGCGGATGCAAAAAGACCGCCCGGGCACTGATGATGCCCAGACGGTCGGCTTGTTCACGATGCCCCGGTCCACGTGGTTGCTTCCACTGATCCGTCAGTCCCGCAGCACCTTTATTTTGTTGATACCGCTACTATACCACAGGCAGCAGCGCCTTGTATAGACCCAGTCCGCAAATTTCCCACAGGACCAGGCCCCGGCGCCGCTTGTTACCAATGGTACTTTTCCCCGTGGCTGATCTTGAAGGCCCGGTAGATTTGTTCCACCAGCAACAGGCGAATCATCTGGTGCGTAAACGTCAGCTTCGAGAAAGACCAGCGGAAGTCGGCCCGCCGGCGCAGCTCGTCCGTGTACCCAAAGGCACCGCCGATCACGAAGGTCAAGTGGCTCTCGCCCCGCAGGGCCAGGCCGTCCATTTTGGCGGCCAGTCCCGGCGAGGTCAGTTCCTGCCCCTGCAAGTCCAGGAGAAAGACATAGGAATGCTCCGGAATCAGTTTCAGGAGCCGTTCCGTCTCCTTCGCCAGGGCCTGTTCCTTTTCCGCGTCCGACGGATCCTGGGGCATCTTTTCCTCGGAAATGGACGTGATTTCCAGTTTGCAGAAGGGCTGGAGCCGCTTGGCATATTCTTCCACGCCGGCGGTCAGGTACTTTTCCTTCAACTTGCCCACACACGCGATGGTGATTTTCATGGGATACTCCTTTGTAGGGGCCACTCCCTGGTTCCCCGTCCGCGGCCGCTCAGCCCGGATATTCCTGCAAGGTGACGGACAAGTCCAGGCTCCGTCCGTTCCGCAGGACCGTCACGGTCACCGTATCGCCGGCCTTGTGCTGGTTCATGGCGTCCCGCAAGTCTGCCACGGTTTCTGTCTTTTTGCCCGCGAAGGCCGTAATGATGTCCCCGGTCCGGGCGCCGGCAAGGTCCAGGGGACCCCGTCTGACGAGTTTCATAATCATAAGGCCGTCGTGGAGGTCCGCGTCAAACCCGTAATGGGCCGCGATGGTCTTGTCGATGAGGGAAGCGCCGACGTAGGGATGGGCAACCTTGCCCGTCTCGGCCAGTTCCTTGACGATCGGCTTCACGGCGTTGATCGGAATGGCGAAGCCGATTCCCTCCACGTTGGACACGGCAATCTTGGCGCTGTTGATGCCGATGACTTTCCCGTCGGCATTGACGAGGGCCCCGCCGGAGTTCCCCGGATTGATGGCCGCATCGGTCTGGATCAGGGTGAATTTCCGCTCGCCCACCTGGACGGAGCGGTTCAAGGCGGAAATCACGCCGACGGTCACGCTGCCGCGGAATTCCAGGCCCAGGGGGTTGCCGATAGCGATGGCCGGCTCGCCGACCATGATGTCCGACGAATCGCCGAACTGGGCGACGGGCAGTTCTTCCTTCGCCTCGATTTTCACGACGGCCAGGTCCGTCGCCGGATCCGTGCCGAGGATCTTGCCAGGCAGGGTCGTGCCGTCAGACAGGCTGACGACAATTTCCGACGCGCCTTCGACGACATGGTTGTTCGTCACGATCAGGCCCGACTTGTCATAAATGACGCCGGACCCCGTGCCCCGTTCCGCCAGCTGGACGCGGTTGAAAAAATCCCGCACGTACGCCTTGTTCGTAATCCCTACGACAGCCGGCCCGACCGCGCGGGCCGCTTTCACGATGGGCGTGTTGCGCGCGTCGGACATTTTCTTTTCGTGCTCCTGGGCACTCCGGGCCTGCTCCTGCTGTTCCGTCAGCTTCGTCGTCTCCGCACCGGCGCCGGGCTTGTTCGAAGCGGAACCGCAGCCCGCCAGGCCCAGGCTCAGAACCACCAGCAGCGCCGCCACGAGGGCCGCTCCCTTGCGGACGATTCCGCGTTCCCCCAACTTAAAAAAGCGATGCTTCATGAGGAATCCTCCATTCATCGTTCTTCGTCACCCCTTCCTGCGACGTGACAAAGAAGCGTATCTCCGCGGCAGGCCGCATCTGCCGTACCAATCCTTCGACCGTGGCCAGCGCCACTTGCGGCGTATTGTTCTCCTGGCTCAGGTGGGCCAGGAATACTTCCCGGGGCGGCTGTTCCAGAGAAACGAGGAACCGGGCCGCCGCGTCGTTGGCCAAATGCCCTTTGGCGCTGAGGATCCGCTTCTTCAAGGGCAGCGGATAGGGCCCGTTTTTCAGCAGGACCGTGTCGTGGTTGCTCTCCAGCACAAGGACCTCCGCCCCGTCCAGGGCCCGCCGCGCCTGATCGCTCACATACCCCGTGTCCGTCAGGTAGCCGAACCGGTGGTCTCCCAAATGGAACACATACCCCGATGGCTGCAGGGCGTCATGGGACGTGGCAAAACTTTCCACGCGCAAGCGGTGGAACACGACGGATTCCCCTGGCGTCAGGATGTGACAGGCCGGCCAGGCGGAAAAGTCGAGCCGGCATGTGGACTGCATCCCGCGCCATGTGCCGCGGCTGGCGTAGACCGGTACGTCATACTGTTTAAAAAAGGTCGCCAGGCCCCGCACGTGGTCTATATGCTCATGGGTCACAAAGACCGCCGTCAACTCGTCCGGCCGGAGCTGCAGCTCCGCCAGGGCTGTCTTGACGCGGCGGCAGGAAACGCCCATATCGATCAGGAAGTTCCCGTCGGCGCAGCGCAGGAGCGTCGAGTTTCCTTTGCTGCCGCTCGCCAGGACGGCGACCCAGAACACACTGGGGGTCATTCTGCCGCGCCGTCGGCTGCGTCTTCCGCGGCCAGTCTCGCGCCGGCGCTGCAGCCGAGGCGGTCCGCCCCCGCCGCCAGCAAGGCCCGCGCCGCTGCCAGCGTGCGGATACCGCCGGACGCCTTGACCTGCAGCCCCAGGGGTTTTGCCGTCCGCGCCAGGAGGGCGACATCTTCCACCGTGGCGCCGCCCGTGCTGAAGCCCGTGCTCGTCTTGACGAAGGCCGCGCCGCCCTGTTTCGCCAGGTGGCAGGCCCGGACCTTTTCCTCCTCCGTCAAAAGACACGTCTCCAGGATGACCTTCACGTCCGCCGGAGCCGCCGCCATGACGACTTCGCGGATGTCTTCGGCCACATAGCCGTCGTTGCCGTCCTTGAGGGCACCGATATTAAGGACCATGTCCACTTCGTCGGCCCCGTTTTCCACGGCGCGCCGGGCTTCCCGCGCTTTCACGGAGCTTTCGTTCTGCCCCAGGGGGAAGCCGACCACCGTCACGACTTTCACGTCCGTCCCCGCCAGGAGCCGCGACGCCATTTCCACGTAACAGGGATTCACGCAGACCCCCAGCAGGCCGTATGCCTTCGCTTCGGCGCAGAGCGCTTCCACATCCCGGACCTGCGCGTCCGGTTTCAGGAGCGTGTGCTCGATATGTTCCCGTAATGCCATTTCCCGTTCCTCCTGTCTTTTTGTCCTACGCCCATTATAACAAAGTTGCCTTCTTTTGGCAGGAAGCGGCCCGGAATTTCACGCAAAATTCACGGCACGACAGCGCGCCGGGACGACGGCGGACGCGCCGGCGCCGAAAAACACGAAAAGGGCGCCTCCCCCTTCGTGGAAAAGACGCCCCTTGGGGCAAACCGGAGTCTGTCGAACCCATCGCGCGCTTCCCCGATGGCTGTCAGTTCGCCGCCTTTTTGCGGCATTCCGGGCAGATCCCGTAGAAATACGCTTCCTGACTTTCGATTGTGTAGCCGCTCTTCGCTTCCGCCTCGTGGACAAAGGCCTTCGTGTCCATCCGCAGGTCGTCGACCCGGCCGCAGCACAGGCACTGGATATGCTGGTGATCCGAAACATCCGCGTCGTAGCGGAAGCTTTCTTCCCCCGTATTCAGTACCTTGATCAAGTGCAGCTTGTTCAGGATCTCGATGCTTTTGTAGACCGTGGCAAAGCTCATACTCGGGAATTTCGGTTGCAGCTGCGCGAAAAGCATTTCCGCATTCGGATGTTCCTTGGTATGGGCCAGGCTGTCATAGACCGCGAGCCGCTGCGGCGTGACTTTATACCCATTGTCACGCAGCACTTTGGCCACTTCCATTCCAGTCAACATAAATGATGCCTCCTTCTCCGAAAGCCACCAGACGGTTGGAACAACCGCCCTGCTTGCGTGGACTTTCTTCAAACTAATAATAATTTTCCCCTTTGTCTATTATACGCATGCTTTGTCAAAATTGCAAGTATTTCTAACGGCTGTCAACGAATAATATTTATTTTCATAGACATCCATACAGTTTTTTCCTTCTCTTTCTTCCCCACCCCGTCCGGGCGCGCCGCGGGGACATCCTGGCCCGGCGCCCGCCGCTCCCGCTGCCCCGGCAGGCGTAAACGGGCAAAAAAAAAGCCCTTCGAAAAGGGCCAAATGAGGGGCTGTTTAACTGTACGTTTAATATATCATGTTTGTATACAAAATGCAAGCCCCGAAACGAGATCTCCTGCCGGCCGTTCTCCCGTCCGGCAGGTCCCGTCCCCGCGCGGCCTTACCGGAAATCCTTGCCCAGGAAAATCGTGCCGTCGTATCCGGCGTCCTTCACGTCGCGGGACTTCGTCACATGGCAGAAAGGAATGCGGCGCAAAGAGGCCGAAACGGCGTTGCCCGTGCTCGTGCCCAGGACCACCGTTTCCCGGATGGGGTTGCCATCGCCCTGCACAATGACCCGGAACCCTGCCCGCTCCAGCTGCAGCTTGGCCTTGTCGGCCAGGGCGTCTTTGCCCGTACAGTTGACCAGGTGGACCAGGTACGTCGCCCGCGCCTCACCGGGAACCGCGGCCTTTTCCGCTGCGGCTGCCTTGCGGGCTTTTTCCGCTTCGGCGGCTTGCTTCCGGGCTTCCTCTTCCGGCGCCTTCGCCTTTTCCTGTGCCGCTTCCTTCGGCACTTCCGATACGGCGGCCGGCTCTTCGTACACTTTTTCCAGGGCTTTCGTATTGGCGCGGAATTCGTCGCTCATCTGGGCGTCCTGCATCTTCGCCATCAGCTCCCGCGTCTTTGGGATATCCGGCAGCCAGTAGGAAATGCCGTCGATGTACTTCGGCGTGCCCGGCACCATGGCCATCTTCAGGCCGCCGGCCTCCATCATGTCGTGGAGGGCCTTGCCCATGCGCAGCATATCCTGCATGCCCATATCCGTCTTGATCATGGACAGGATTTGCTTGGCCAGGCTCGGGATGCGGGCAATCATATGGCCCGACGTGATTTTCTGGTACATGGCCAGGATGAATTTCTGCTGGCGCCGGATCCGGCCGATGTCCCCCTCGCCATCGCGGAAACGGACATACTGGATGGCCGTGCGGCCGTCCATGTGCTGCAGGCCCGGCTGCAGGTCGATCTTGAAATTGTCGTAGGGATCGTAGTAATACATCCGCTTCTCCACGTTGATGTCGATTCCCCCGATGACGTCGACCAGGTCCTTAAAGCCCTGGAAGTCGATGACGACATAGTGGTCGATGCGGAGGCCCAGCAGGTCCCGGACGGTCCGCTGGGTCAGCTCGTGGCCGCCGTAGGCATAGGCCGCGTTGATTTTATCCCAGCCATGTCCCTGGATCTTGACCCGCGTGTCCCGGGGAACCGAAAGCAGGGCCGCCCCCTTATTGTCCGGGTCCATCATCACGACGAAGAGCGTGTCGCTGCGCCCCGTATCCCCTTTGCGGGTGTCCGTGCCCAGGACGACGATATTCGTCTTACCCGACAGCAGTCCCTCCGGCGCGTCGTCGCCCCACAGGTACCGCAGTCCCCAGCCCGTAGCGGCCAGCACGACGAGAAGCAGCGCAATCAGTTTATGCAAAATCCACCAGCCCCTTCCGGAAACGTTCCAGGAACCCGTGGAGGATGGAAGCCGTAATGCCCCAGATCACGCGGCCCTGGTAGGTATAGAAATAAATGGGATACTTACGTACGCGGCTCCAGTCTTTCGGGGTCTGGGGCATCAGGTCGTACGGAAAATCGTCGAGATGCGTCATGGTCACGACGGACGTGGCCACCCGCGGCTCCTGCGCCAGCAGATGCCGGAGCGGGACCGTGAAGAGCTCCGCCACTTCGTCGCGATTAAAGTGCCATTGCCGGTAGTCCGGGGCGGATACGAGCAGGCGATCCGCCGTCTCCCCCCGATTCGACGGATCGAGGCGACACCCCTCCTGCCCGGGCTGCCAGACCCCGACGAAGGGATAAATCATAAACGTATTGTGGGCCGAGAAAAAGTCCAGGGTTCCGCAAAGGCGGATGTCCACGGGGCGGACACCCAGTTCCTCCATGGCCTCGCGCACGGCGGCCTCGGCGAAATTGCGGTCCGCCGATTCGCGGCTGCCGCCGGGGAAGCTGATTTCCCCGGGCTGCCAGTTCAGCGTATTGGAACGGACCTCAAAAACGAGTTCCGGTCCTTCGGGCCCCGGCAGAAAGAGCAATAAAACAGAAGCAACCCGCGAGACCACACCGACGGGGTCGAGGTGCGGCTTGCGGGTTTCCATTTCCGTCTTGAGCCAGCGGGCCATGTTTTCCAAATCGTGTTTCATTTCGCAAACAGTTCCCATAAAATAACGACCACCGCGCCAGGAATGCCGAAGAAACCGGCAACGAGGGCCTTGAAAATCGTAATGTGGACGCTGAGATGGAACAGGGAGCCCACCAGGTTAAAGAGCCACAGCATAAGGGCCCCGATAATGCCGTTCCAAACCAGCTTGAACGGCAGGGCCAGCAGGTGTACTACCAGCCAGAGCACCACGACGGCGCAGAACAAATATAATAACATCTCCATAAGGAAGCCTCCTTTTCCATGCGGGACAGGCCCCGCGCCTTACAGGACTGTGCGATTTTCCAGGGCCTTGGCGAGGGTCACTTCGTCGGCGTATTCTAGGTCGCCGCCCATGGGCAGGCCCTGGGCAATACGGCTCACGCGCACGTCGAAGGGCCGCAGCAGCTGGGCGATATAAGACGCCGTCGCCTCGCCTTCGACATTGCTGTTCGTCGCCAGGATCACTTCGCGCACCGTGCCTTCGGAGACCCGGTGGACCAATTCCTTAAGTTTCAGGTTGTCCGGGCCGACGCCGTCCAGGGGAGACAGGCAGCCGTGCAGGACGTGGTAGACCCCCTGGTAGCTATGGCTCCGTTCCATGGCCATGGCATCCTGTGGCTGCTCGACCACGCACAGGGTGCCGTGGTCCCGCTTCCCGTCGGCGCAGATGGTACAGAGCTCGCTATCCGTCAAATTGAAACAGATCCGGCAGAAATGGACCTGCTGTTTTGCCGCCACCAACGTTTCGGCCAGCCGGCGCACCTCGGCTTCGTCCATATCGATAATATGGTAGGCCAGACGCAGGGCGGACTTGCTGCCCACGCCGGGCAGGCGGCGCAGCTGGTCGTACACATTATGGAGCGGCTTGATGAGGCCGGCCATATCACATGCCCGGAAGCTTGACGCCGCCCGTGATTTTGCCCATTTCCTCTTCGCTGACGCGGTCCACTTCCTTCATGGCTTCGTTGACCGCCGCCACGATGAGATCCTGCAGCATTTCCACGTCTTCCGGATCCACGGCCTGCGGATCGAGGACGAGGGAGTGGACTTCTTTTTTGCCCGTGACGACGACCTTGACGGCGCCGCCGCCGGCCGTGGCCGTAAAGGTGCGGGCCTGCAGCTCCTCCTGGGCCTGCTGCATCTGGGCCTGCATCTTCTGCACTTTCTGCAGCATGCCTTGCATATTTCCCAACCCGCCCATGCCGGGGAATCCTCTCATACCTTTGCTCATGTCTTTTCCTCCTCTGCGGAGCGCCCAGCCGGCGCCCGTTTCTTGCTACAAAATAGTATATCCCGGTCGTCTTGTCAACCGGAGTTTGTTAAGTTTTTCCGAATTTTCCACGGCCGAGCAGGGGCCTCCCGTTGCGGATGGCCTGTTGCCCGCGCGTCCCATGGGGGCCGCCCTGTGGTTACACTTTATGCACCGTACCGTGGAAGAAGGCCGCGGCCTTGCGGACCCCTTCCGGCGCCCCGGCGGCCTCATCCTGCGCCGCCGCGCCATGGGTCCCGGACGACTTCGCCGGCCGGGACGCGGCCGACGGGCCATTCCCGACGACGCCGTCCAGGCGGATGGAGCGCCGTGACAGACGCAGCAGGGCGTCTTCCAGGACAGACCGGTAATCGTCGCGCAGGACGCGGTCCCGCAGGAATTTGCTCTTGAACCCCACCACGAGGACATCGCCCTCCAGGGCCAGGACCTGGCCGTTGCGGGCGCAGGACTCGATGGCGAGTTTCTTTTCCTCTTTCAGCTGCTGCAGGGCGTTTTTCCAGAGCTGCTCCCCTTCGTCCCATTGGCCGCCATACGCCTCATATTCCGTGCCGCTGTCCGTGAGGGCCACGGACCGGTCGGATGCCGGCGCCGGTTCGGGCGGCAAGGGCGGCTTCGGCTTCGGCGCCGCCACCGGGGTTTCTGCCGGCGGCACCGGTTCTGGTTCCGGAGTCGGTTGGGGTGCGGACTTGGGCACGGATTTAGGTTCCGGCGCCGGTTGGGGCGCGGGCTTAGGTACGGATTGGGGCACCGCCACCGGCCGTGGCAAAGGCGCCGGAGCCGCGGCCACAGGCTGGCCCTGCCGCAGGGCCGCCACCTGACGCTCCAGTGCCTCGATCCGTTCGGCCAGGGCGCGCAGCGTCGCCGGCGCCGTGTCGCACATCTGGTACAGGCACAGTTCCGCCGTGACGCGGCTCCGTGTCGGCGCCGTCAGCTCCTGCAGGGCCCGGCGCAGGATATCCTGCATTTCCAGGAGGCGGCCCCCCGTGTAGAGCGGCGCCAATTCCGCCAGGGCCTCCGCCGTGTCGGTCACATAAATGGCCTTGTACTCCGGGTCTGCCTTATACAGCAGTACGGCCCTGTAATAGACGGACAATTCGCGCAGGATCTGCCGCACGTCTTTCCCGTTCGCCACCAGGCGATCCAGGGTTTCCAGCGCGCCCGCGATATCCCGCCGCCCCACGGCGCCGACGAGGGCACGCATTTCTTCCTGCCCAATGGCGCCGCGGGCAAAGCGCACGACATCCGCCGTGACCGTATCGGCCATGACGCTGCACTGTTCCAGCAGGCTCAGGGCGTCGCGCATCCCGCCTTCGGACGCGGCGGCGATCAGGCGCAGGGCCTCGTCGTCGGCCCCGATGCCGCTGGCGTCAGCGACCATGCGCAAGTGGCCGGCGATTTCGTCCAGCGTGATGGGACGGAAATCGAAGCGCTGGCACCGCGAATGGATGGTCGGCAGGACCTTCTCCGGTTCGGTCGTCGCCAGGATAAAGACGACGTGTTCCGGCGGTTCCTCCAGGGTCTTCAGCAGCGCGTTCCAGGCGTCCGTGGACAGCATGTGCGCTTCGTCGATGATATAGACCTTGTAACGGCAGCCCGTCGGCGCGAAATCCACATTCTTATTCAGGTTTTTGATGTCTTCCACACTGCGGTTCGACGCGGCGTCCATTTCCTGGACGTCAAAGGATCGGCCTTCGGCGATAGCGCGGCAGTTTTCGCAGACACCGCAGGGATGGCTCGTCGGACCGTGTTCACAGTTCAGGGCCTTGGCGAAGAGGCGGGCCGTCGTCGTCTTGCCCGTGCCGCGGGGTCCCGAAAACAAATAGGCATGCCCGACACGCCCCGTATCGAGGGCGTTCGCCAGGGCCTGCTTCACCGGGGCCTGACCGACGATTTTTTCAAAGGTGTCGGGCCGCCAGCGTAAATATAAAGTTTGGTACTCTTTCGTTGCTTCCATCACACGCGCCTTTCCGGCTGCGTCATCGTACAGGACGCGCCTGTTCCCACTGGATTTGGCTTTCCTTACCATTATATCGAACTTTTCAGGCCGCCGCAACAAAGACGGGGCCGCAAAGGGCAGCAAAAAAAGGCAGCCCGGGCAAGCCGGACTGCCAGCGATTTCCTTGTAAAGCTGCAGCGGCAGGCACCCCCGCGGCACATGCCGGGATTCGCTTAGTGCTGCTACCTTCCGGTCCTGACACGGTTCACGAGCCGTCATTGCGCAGGACCTGCCACTACAGTTTTACAAAAAGACCGGTTACGGAGAGAGAGGGATTCGAACCCTCGGTACGGTTTCCCGTACACACGCTTTCCAGGCGTGCACCTTCAACCGCTCGGTCATCTCTCCGGTTGTAGGAATAAAAGGATATAAAATTGGGCGTGACCTGTTCAGTCACGTAAATCATTATAAGGTTTAACGGGCTCCCTGTCAAGGGCAAATCTCCGATTCTCCCCATGACCCGGGTCCGTTCCCGGCAGGGGCGCAGGCCCCCGCCGGAAACTTACCCCAAGTCTGGGAACGAATCCCAGGCCTTGGTCAATCGTCGTCCACATCGTCAGGAATGATCCACAGGGAACGCGTCGCCATGGTGGCGATATTCCGGGCCGTACTCTGGCGTAGGAGGTCCCGCACGGCCCCTTCTTCGGACGGCGCCGTAAAGATAAGGCTGCAGTCCTCTTCCTCGGCAATGCGGCACACTTCATGGGACGCCGCGCGGCCCCGGACCAGCAGATAGCGGGCGCGGATGCCGAAATCCTGCATTTCCGCCTGCAGTTCTTCCAACATCTCCTCGGCCACCTCGCAGGCGCCGCGGTATTCCCGCCGGTCCCGCGGATCTTCCAGGACGTGGACAAAAATGACTTCGCCGACTTGCTCCCGCAGGTTCCGCAGGATGCGCAGGGCGTTCAGGGACGCCCGGGAAAAATCCGTCGGCAGCAGGACGCGGCGCAGGTAGTCGTGTCCTCGGTACCCTCCCTGCAGCAGGAACGTCGGCACGTCGGCGCGGGGAAAAACGCCCCGGAGACGACCGTCCGGGAAAGGGCCTTCCCCAGCGGAACATGACGGCGACTCGCGTATGACGAGGTCCATATCCCGGTCATAGACGAGATCCGAAAATTCTTCGGCCCCCGCCGTCCGGAGGGGGTCAAGGATCTGCACATGGGCGTAGCCGGCCTGACGGATTTTACCGGCGTATTCCTCCAGACGGTGCCGCATCCGCGGCAGGCACGCGATTTTTCCGGCAGCCTCCTCCGCCTCCGTCCAAGGCGGCAGGAGGAAGACCTCCGTCTCCGGACTGACACAGAGGCTGTAGAAAACTTCCAGCAGACAGTCCGTCTTTTTCGATAAGGTCAGGACCAGCAGCACTTTATTGAACATACGCTTCTCCCGCGGCCCTTCCCCGGCAGGGGCTGTCCCCCGCCGGGCCGGCCGCCGCTGTCATCAATACGTCTTCAGGACTTTGCCCGGGTTGAGGATATCCAGCGGATCCAGGGCTTTCTTGATATCCTTCATCATCTGCAGTTCCACCGGGTCCGTATAGGCCTCCAGGGCGTCGACCTTCTTGGCGCCGATGCCGTGTTCCCCGGAAATACGGCCGCCCAGGCTGTAGACGAAGGGATAGGCGATGGCGTGGAATTCCGCTTCCTGCCGGATCCATTCTTCGTCGGACATGTCGCCCTTCATGTGCAGGAAATGAAGGTTGCCGTCCCCGGCGTGGGCCAGGCAGAACATGGTGAAGTCGAATTTTTTCGCTTCCGCCACCAGGTGTTCGATGCATTCGGCCAGTTTGTCCACCGGCACGACGAGGTCGTCCGACTCGGCGACCTTGCTCAGGGAGCGCGTCGATTCGAGGCAGTTCTTGCGGACCGTCCAAACCCGTTCATCCGCTTCGAGGACGTCGATGGCGCCCGATTCCTCGCAGATTTCCGCCAGTTTTTCCAGCTTCGCGTCGGCATCCTCTTCACTGAAGGTTTCCATGCTGACAATCAGGTAGCAGGCCTTTTCGTTGTCCGCGTGGGGCAGCTGGATTTCCGTATAGTCACAGGCGCTCCGCAGGAAGTTGTGGTCCATGAATTCGACCGACGTCGGTTCCAGGCCGGCCTTCAGCAGGCTCGGCACGAGGGTGACGGCCTTGTTCAGGTCATCGTAGACGGCGGCCACGTCCACTTTGAACGGAGGCAGGGGCAGCAGCTTCAGCGTCGCTTTCGTGATAATGCCCAGGGTGCCTTCGGAGCCCATAACCAGCTGTTCCAGGCAGTAGCCCGTGGTCTTTTTCTTCAGACGGGCGCCGAGGTTCGTGATTTCGCCCGTCGGCGTGACGACTTCGACGGCGTAGATCTGGTCCCGCGTCGTGCCATAGCGGACGGCCTTGTTGCCGCCGGCGTTGGTAGCAATGTTGCCGCCGATGAGGCAACTTTCGGCGCTGCAGGGATCGCCGGCGTACAGCATGCCCTTTTCATGGGCAGCCTGCTGGATATCGAGGGTCCGCGCGCCGGCTTCGACGATGGCGTACATGGCGTCCGTGTTGATTTCCAGGATCCGGTTCATCTTTTCCAGGCTCAGGACGATGCCGCCCAGGGTCGGGATGGCGCCGTCGGACACACTCGTGCCGGCGCTGCGCGGCGTGACAGGGATCACGTACTTGTTGGCCAGCTTCAGGACCGCGGCGACCTGTTCCGTCGAGGTGGCCCAGACGACGACTTCGGGACGGTGCATGAGCGCCGGGTCCGTCTCTTCGTCGGTCTTGAAACGCTCCAGCGTCTCTTCGTCGGTTTTGACGTTGGCCGCGCCGACCGCTTGCTTCAGTTCCTCCAGGACTTCCGGGGTCACGGGATTGTACTTCGTCATAATGGTTACTTCCTTCCTCTTATGTTGTTTCTGGGATGATGTATAGGTTCACGGCGCGGCAATTCCGCGCGGGGACGACAAGGACAGGCCGGGACGTTTCCCCGTGCCTTTTACCGCTGTAGCTTGGCTTCTTCCATTTCCGTGGCGGTCACGCGGGGATTGTGGTATTGCTTGTCCGCCTGGGGACGGAGCCGGCCCAGGCTGACGGCCTGTTTCGGGCACCACTGGGCGCAGGCAAAGCAGCTGACGCAGCCTTCGCCAAAGACCGGCAGGCGATTCTCCAGGGTAATGCACTGCGCGGGGCAGACCTGGACGCAGGTCCCGCAGCCGATGCAGCGCGCCGGATCGACGCTTCGTTCCTTGACGCGGAAGAACTTGTCCAGGACAGGCCAGCCCAGCTTTTTGCCGGCCATCCAGAGCGGGTTGCGCGTCAAATGCTCCTCGTTGTGGACGCGGTCCGCCACATCCCGCGCGATGCGGTCGAGCTCCGTGTCGAGGGACGCCAGCATGGCCTGCTGTTTCCGCGGCGGTGTCGAGAAGAAGATGCTGCCATCGGGCAGGAAGATTTCGTAGCCCGCGGTCATTTCCACGTGGGGGAACCGGCGCCGGGCGACGAGATTCCCCGCCTCGCCCAGGGCGTCGCCTGCCACGGAGCCGGCATTGACGACCGTGAACAAGTACTGGACCGTGTCGGCCAGCTGGAAACGACGAAAAAATTTTTCCACGATAGGAGGCAGTTCCGTGCAATGGACGGGACTGACCACGCCGACCACTTCGTCGCGAATCGTGTAGGGGTCGTCCAGGTAGGCCGGGATGCTGCACACCCTGGCGTCCAGACGCCCTGCCAGACCCTTGGCGATGGCCAGGCTGTTGCCTGTGCCGCTGAAATAGAAAATCCGTGCCAATGAAATCACACCTTCCCTGTTTTTGACATTATAGCACGAACGGACCGCCGGGATAAAGGCCGCCGGCACCGGGCGCCGGTCAATCGCGCAATTTGACGATAGGCTGCTTTTCCCAGGGCAGGTACTGGTTGGACAGGCAGAACTGCCAGGCCTTCCAGCGTTCGTCCGGATCCGTCGTGGCAGCTGCTTTGGCCACATCGCGTTTGCCTGCCTCCGACAAGGGGAACCATGCGTAGGCGTCTTCCAGCAGCGAACAGGCGTCGACGGTCCTGCCGTCTTTGTGCGCCTGTTCCGCCAAAAAGCGCAGGCTGTAGAACAAGTAGGGATTGACCTTGTCGTAGACCGGATCCGGTTCCATCGGTACCGGCGCATGGCTTTCCTTCCGCTCCTCCCCGGCCATGCGTTTCGCGTCGGCCAGGGCTTCGTCGCGGCGGCCGCTTTCAGCCAGGACGTTCAAGCGGCGGTACCAGATGTCACCGCGGGCTTCCGTGTGGAAACGGTAGGGAAACTCCCGGCAGATCTGAAAGGCCCGGTCCAGGTACTGGAGCGTGGCGTCGCCGTTTTTCGTCAGTTTCCAGATGATATCCGCCACGTCGCGCAGGCTCAGGACGAAATGTTCCGCTTCGCACATGCCTTCGGCGGGATGGTCCGCCAGGTCGGGCCGCACGTCGTTCACAAAGGTGCTGAGGACCGTCAGGGCCCCTTCCAGATCCTTCGTGAAATAGAGGACGCGGCCGACAATGGCCCGGCAGACCCAGTTGTCCTTGTCGCTGACGAAACTGGCCGGCACGGGCCACTCGCCGGTGGTGCACTGGGTGACATACTGCTGCCACTCTTTGTTTTCGATTTCTTTCATGGGACCCCTCCATTCCGCTTCATCGTATTCCCTTCCAGGGCACGGGCCTGCCCCCGCGGCGTTTCCCGGAAGGCAGGCCCGCGCAAAAAGGCCGGCGAATTACTCGCCGGCCCCGTCGTCATTTCTTGTCCCGCACATAGATACGGGGGACCCGCTTGCTGATGTTGCAGGTCAGTTCGTAACAAATTGTTTCGGCCCATTGCGCCGCCTTTTCGAAGGGTAGCTCCTTGCCGCCGAACACAATGACTTCGTCGCCGACTTCGACACCGGGAATATCCGTGACATCGAGCATGGCCTGATCCATGCAGATCCGGCCCACGATGGGCGCGTGCCGGCCATGGACGATCATATACCCCCGGTTGGAAAGCAGGCGGCTGAGGCCGTCGGCATAGCCGATCAGCACCGTGGCCAGCCGCGTCGGCCGCTGGGCCGTCCAGGTCCGTCCGTATCCGACGGTACGGCCTGCCGGCAGGTCCTTCACGAACCCGATCTGGGTCTTGACGGTCATGACCGGGGCACTGGAAGGACGCATGCCGTAGAGCGTGATGCCCTGGCGGCTCATGTCCCACTGGTACTGCGTCAGCTCGGACAGGCCCGCGCTGTTGGCGATATGTTTGACCGGGATGTGGATGCCTTCGGCCTCAATGGCGCGGACGGCCTTTTCGAAGCGCTCGTACTGCAGCCTCGTGAAATCCTTGTCCCGCTCGTCGGCGGAGCAGAAGTGGGAAAAGATTCCTTCCAGCTCAATATCGGGGCAGGACACGATCTTTTTGGCAAAGTCCGCCACCTCGTCCACCTGGACGCCGATGCGGTTCATCCCCGTATCGACAGCGAGATGGACCCGGGCCTTTTGGCCCGCTGTCGCGGCCGCCTGGGCCAGGATTTCCAGCCGCCGCACATCGAACACGGCCTGGCTCAGCCCGTAACGGACGATGTTATCCGCCACGCCGGGCATGATGGGCATGGGACCCAGGATCAGGATCGGCTTGTCGATGCCCGCGTTGCGCAGCTCGATGCCTTCCTGCGACAGGGCGACGGCGAAAAAGTCCGCCCCGCTGCGCACGGCTTCCGAGGCGACAGGCACGGCGCCGTGTCCGTACGCGTCCGCCTTGACGACGGCACAGAGCTTCGTCGTCGGTTTCAGGAGGCGTTTCGCCTCCCGCACATTGTTCGCCACGGCGTCCAAATTGATTTCCGCCCAGGCCCCGCGTTCCACTTCCATCGCTGGTTCTCCCCTCATCTCATTTTAAAACAGTCTTACTGGCCCAGCTTCTCCAGCAGCATCTTGTTGACCATGCCCGGATTGGCTTTGCCATGGGTTTCTTTCATGATCTGGCCGACGAGGAAGCCGATGGCCTTTTTCTTGCCGGCCTTGAAGTCCGCCACGGACTGCGGGTTGGCGGCAATGACATCGTCCACCATCTTACCCAGTTCGCCCGCGTCGCTGACCTGTTCCAGGCCCAGTTTTTTGACGAGCGCTTCCGGCGCCTCGTTGTCCTTCAGCATTTCCGCGAAGACCTTCTTCGCCAGCTTGCTGGACAGGACACCCTTGTCAATCAGGTTGACCAGGCCGGCCATGTGGTCCGGCGTGATTTTGAAGGCCCCGTCGTCGATTTCGATGCCTTCGGCGTTCAGGAAGGCGCTGACATCGCCCAGCAGCCAGTTGGCCAGGGCTTTCAGGTTCTTCGTCCCCTTGGCGCCTTCATCGAAGTAGTCGGCCATCTTCTTGCTGGATACGATCAGGTCGGCGCTTTCTTCCGGCACGTCTTCCCGCAGGAGGCGTTCCTTGCGCTGGGCCGGCAGTTCCGGCAGCTCTTCGCGGATTTTTTCGATCCAGGCGTCCTCCAGGTTGATGGGCACCAGGTCCGGTTCGGGGAAGTAACGGTAATCGTGGGCTTCTTCCTTGGACCGCATGGACAGGGTGACGCCGTTGACATCATCCCAGGTCCGCGTTTCCTGCACCACGTGGCCGCCGTCTTCCAGGATTTCGATCTGCCGTTCCGTTTCGTATTCAATGGCCCGTTCCAAGGCGCGGAAGGAGTTCAGGTTCTTAATTTCCGCGCGGGTCCCGAATTCCGTGGCCCCTTCGGGCATAACGGAAATGTTGGCGTCACAGCGGAGGCTGCCTTCCTGCATCTTGCAGTCGCACACATCCGTATATTCCAGGATGGCCTTCAGCTGTTCCATGTAGGCACGGGCTTCCTGGGCGCTGCGCATATCCGGTTCGGACACAATCTCGATCAGCGGCACGCCGGCGCGGTTGTAGTCGACGGCAGAGAAATCGGACGTGCTGATGGTCAGGCCGGAATGGACCAGCTTGCCCGCGTCTTCTTCCATATGGATCCGGGTGATGCCGATGCGCTTCTTTTCCCCGTCCACCTGGATGTCGATGTGGCCGTTCAGGCAGATCGGCTGGTCCCACTGGGAAATCTGGTAGTTTTTCGCCAGGTCGGGATAAAAATAGTTCTTGCGGTCGAACTTGTTGAATTTCTGGATGTCGCAGTTCAGGGCCAGGCCGGCCAGGATGGCATATTCCACGACCTTCTTGTTCAGCACGGGCAGGGCGCCGGGCATGCCGAGGCAGACCGGGCAGACGTGCGTGTTCGGTTCCGCGCCGAACTCCGTGGAACAGGAGCAGAAGGCCTTCGTCTTCGTCTTCAATTCGGCATGGACTTCCAGGCCGACAACAGTGATATAGTTCTTCATTATTTGTCCCCTCCCAGCGGTG
>OMWZ01000017.1 GCA_900314855.1 uncultured Selenomonadales bacterium | reverse complement strand
ATCCTGAACCCCGGCAAGGTCTTCGACCTGCCGTAAGCAGGGCGCCGGAACCGCAGCCGCGCGGGAAGGAGGCGGCGCCTGTCGCCGCCGGGGAAAATCAGCCAAGGGAAAAACGAAAAGGAGCAGCCCGGCAGGGCTGCTCCTTTTTCCGTGCCGGCCTCAATTGGCCGACTGAATGGTACCGTGGAATTTATCTTCGATAAATTTCTTGATGGTTTCTGATTTGTAGATTTCCACGATTTTCTTGAATTCCGGTTTGTCTTTGTCTTCTTCGCGGGCTGCCAGGACCATGACGGCCAGGGGCTCGTCCTTCTTTTCCCAGAACAGACCTTGCTTTTTCGGGTCGATGCCGGAGCTCAGGATGTAGTTCATGGTGATGGCCGCCAGGTCGACGTCGGCCAGACTGCGGGGGAGCTGGGCTGCTTCCAGTTCCTTGAACTTCAACTGTTTCGGATTGTCCGTCACATCCTTCGGGGTGGCCTTGTAGCCGACGCCGTCTTTCAAGCGGAGCAGGCCTGCCTGCTGAAGCAGCAGGAGGGCGCGGCCCCCGTTGGTGGGATCGTTCGGGATGGCGACGGTCGCGCCGGTGGGTACGTCCTTCAGGTCATGAATCTTGTCGCTGATGAGGCCCTGGCGGATCAGGATCGTGTTGCCGATGGGGACGAGTTTCGTGCCGTGCTGCTTGTTGAAGTTGTTCAGGAAAGGCACATGCTGGTAGGCGTTCAGGTCCAGGTTGCCTTCGGCCAGGGCCTTGTCGGGCGTGATATAGTCCGTGAATTCCACGACTTCCACGTTCAGGCCCTGTTTTTTCGCCTCGGCCGCGACGGCGTGGACGACTTCGGCATGGGCGCCGGCCGTGGCGCCGATTTTCAGGGCCTTGCCGCTGCCAGAGGCGGCTTTCTTGTCGTTGCCGCCGCAGCCTGCGACGAGGAGCAGGACGGCGAGGGCGCTGAGGAGTACGGTGAAGAGTTTACGGGTCTGCATGGGGATTCCTCCTTAATGTATACTAAAGCAGTATGTAATTGGGCTTATCATACCTGCTTCTGCGGGGGAAGTCAAGTTTTTTTCCCCGTTTCCCGGATAGCCCGGCGGACCCGGGAAAATTTGTAAAGTCCGGTACAATTTCGCGCCGCAGGAGGGGAGGACCCCCGACAAGGGCCTGCGAAACGCCGTCCCAGGGCGGGAAAATTGACTTACCCTGGTGTCCATTGTATAATAAAGAGGTTATAGCTTCCTCTATCCGAAGGCGGGAAGCCCGCCTGCCAAGGGAAAGGGAGAGAGACTCCTGGACAATTGTGAGAAAACAGGGAGGGTTATCATGGAAGAGAAATATGCACCCCATGCCATTGAATCCAAATGGCAGCAGTATTGGGAAGAGCATAAAACGTTCAAACGCGAAAAAGAAGAAGGAAAACCAAAATCCTATGTGCTGGAAATGTTCCCCTATCCGTCGGGCAACCTGCACATGGGTCATGTGCGCAACTATTCCATCGGCGACGTGGTCGCCCGGTTCCGCACCATGCGGGGCTTCAACGTACTGCATCCCATGGGGTTCGACTCTTTTGGCATGCCGGCGGAAAATGCTGCCATCCAGCATGGCATCCCGCCGAAGAAATGGACCCTGGACAATATCGCCAACATGACGCGGCAGCTGAAGGCTATGGGCCTGTCCTACGACTGGGACCGCGAAGTCATCACGTGCCAGCCCGATTATTACAAGTGGACCCAGTGGTTCTTTGAATTGTTCTACAAACGGGGTCTGGCCGTCAAAAAGGAATCGTCCGTCAACTGGTGCGACCATTGCAACACGGTCCTGGCCAACGAACAGGTCGAAGACGGAAAATGCTGGCGCTGCCATCACGAAGTCCACAAGAAGCGCCTGAGCCAGTGGTTCTTCAAGATTACGGAATATGCCGATGAACTCCTGAAGGACATGAAGGAAATCCCCGGCTGGCCGGATCGGGTCAAGGTCATGCAGGAAAACTGGATTGGCCGTTCCGAAGGGTTGGAATTCAGCTTTGACGTGCCCGCCCTGGGAGAGAAGCTGCCGGTCTACACGACCCGTCCCGATACGATTTACGGCGTGACGTTCGTCGTCATCCCTCCGGAGCATCCCCTGGTGGAAAAAATCCTGGAGAACAACCCGAAACGGGCCGAGCTGGAAGCCTTCTGCAATAAGATCAAGAACACCTCGGACATTGAACGCACGTCCAGCGAGTCGGAAAAAGTCGGTATGTATACGGGCTACGACTGCGTCCATCCCTTAACGGGCCACACGGTCCATATCTGGATTACGAACTACGTCCTGTACGATTACGGCACGGGCGCCGTCATGGGCGTGCCGACGGGCGACCAGCGTGACTGGATGTTCGCGGAGAAGTACGGCATTGAAAAGATTCTGACACTGCAGCCGAAAGACCAGGAACTGAAGCTGGAAGACATGACCCATGCCTATGAGGAAAAGGACGGCGTCCTCGTCAATTCCGCCCAGTTCACGGGCATGGAAATGCACGAAGCCATGGGCGCCATCATGGACTACATGGAAGAGAAAGGCCTGGGCAAACGCCGTGTCAATTACCGCCTGCGCGACTGGCTCATCAGCCGCCAGCGGTACTGGGGCGCGCCGATTCCCATCGTCTACTGCCCGCACTGCGGCGAGGTCCTCGTCCCGGAAGACCAGCTGCCGGTCCTGCTCCCGGAAGATGTCAAATTCGACGCAGGCGCAAAATCGCCCCTAGCGACTTCGGAAAGCTTTCTCCATTGCAAGTGCCCGCAATGCGGCGCTGACGCGATCCGCGAAACGGACACGATGGATACGTTCCTGTGCTCGTCCTGGTACTACCTGCGCTATACGGATCCCCATAACGACAAGGCGCCTTTCGCCAAGGACGCCAATGCCTATTGGGGCCCTGTGGACCAGTACATCGGCGGCATTGAACACGCCATCCTGCATCTGCTCTATTCGCGCTTCTTCCTGAAGGTTCTCCGCGACGCCGGTCTCGTCGAGTACGATGAACCGTTCACGAACCTGCTGACGCAGGGCATGGTCATCAAAGACGGCGCGAAGATGTCCAAGTCCCTGGGCAATGTCGTGTCGCCGGAAGAAATCCTGTCAAAATACGGTGCCGATACGGCCCGTCTCTTTATCCTCTTCGCTGCTCCGCCGGAACGCGAGCTGGAATGGAGCGACCGTGGTGTCGACGGCAGTTACCGTTTCCTCAACCGCGTCTGGCGCATCGTCTACCACTTCCGCGATGTGCTGGCGAAGAAGGCATCCTACGACGTCGCCGCCCTGGACGAACAGGACAAGGATTTGCGGCGCGTCCTGCATGCTTCCATCAAGAAAGTGACGGAAGATGTCGATACGCGCTTCAATTTCAACACGGCCATCAGCTCCCTCATGGAGCTGGTCAATGCCCTGTATGCCTATAAGGATGCCAAGGCGGAAGCCAACGAAGGGCTGGTCTATGAGGTCGTCCGCGACCTGCTGCTCCTTTTGGCGCCCTTCGTGCCGCACATCACGGAAGAACTGTGGCACGAGGTAATCGACGCCGCGACGAGCGTGCATGACCAGTCGTGGCCGACGTTCGACGAAGAGGCCCTGAAGGTCGCCTCCGTGGAAATCGTCGTCCAGATCAACGGCAAGGTCCGGGACCGCCTGGTCGTTCCGTCCGATGCCGACAAGGCAACCCTGGAGAAGCTGGCCCTGGACGACCAGCGCATCCAGGAGCTCATCGGCACGGGTACGGTCCGCAAGGTCATCGCCGTTCCGGGACGCCTCGTCAATCTGGTGGTCCGGTGAGATGCCCCGTGCGGGAGTGACAGGGCCGTCCACAACCATAAAAAAGTGTCTACAACCATATAAAAAAGCGTCCGGTTGTGCCGGGCGCGTCCGTAAGGAAATCGGGGGATTTCCGGCAGATGCCGGGGGTCCCCTTTTGTTTTGGGGGAGAAAGAAGGGAATTTGGGACAAAAACAACGGATAAAAGCGATAATTCTTTGTGGGAGTGTGCTGTTTTGCGGGCTGGCGGCCTGGTTCGGTTCCTTGGGAGATGCGGGGGCCCTGCCCGGCGCGACGGAACCCATGGAAAGCGCCGGCGCGGCCTTGCAGGAGGGAAGGGCAGGCGGAGGAACGAAGGGAGCGGCGGGAATGGAAGCCCGCTGCGGCGTGGACGGCAGAGGGGCTGCGGGCCGGCAGGCACCCCCAGGCAAGGGCGCGGAAGTGACAGTCTGCGTCAGTGGCGCCGTCCAGCGGCCCGGCCTGTATCGGGTTCCCAAGGGGGCGCGGGTCCAGGAAGTGCTGCTCCTGGCCGGCGGGTATACCTTTGACGCCGACCCGGACCGGGTCAATCTGGCGCGGCCCTGCAAGGACGGGACGCACGTCCGCGTTCCCCGGCTGTCGCAAAAGCAGCTCAGGGAGCGATGGAAACGTTCGCGCGGCTGAGCGTCCGCAAGGCTCGTTCCAGGAGGGTGACGGCTTGGACGAAGTCTTCCGTCCGGGCGAATTCGTCCGGTGAATGGGAGATGCCGCCGCGGCAGGGGATAAAGAGCATGCCCGTCGGGCAGTAGGAGGCCCAGTTCATGGCATCATGCCCGGCCCCGCTGGGCATTTCCCGGAAGGGGAGGGAGGCTTCCCGGCAGCACGCTCCCAGGAAGCGGACCATGCCGTCGTGGAGGGGGACGGGATCGTCATCGTAGAGCAGGTCCACATCCAGGGGCACGCCGCGGCGCGCCGCCACGGACCGGGCTTTGTCCACGACCTGCCGTAGGACGTCGTCTTTGGCCTGCTTGGAAATGCTGCGGATGTCGACGCCCAGTTCCGTTTCGCCAGGAACGACGTTCATGGCGTTCGGTTCGACGGACACCATGCCCACCGTGCCGACGACTGGCGGATCCTGGTGGGAACGGGCGGCCTCTTCCACGGCCAGGACCACTTCGGCGGCGGCGCAGAGTCCGTCCCGCCGCAGGGCCATGGGTGTGGCGCCGCTATGGTCGGCGCTGCCGTGGAAGCGCAGCTTCAGGCGTGTCGGGGCGGCGACGCCCGTGACGATTCCCAAGGGCAGGCCTTCCTGTTCCAGGACCTTGCCTTGTTCGATATGCAGCTCCAGGTAGGCCGCCAAGGGCCGCGTATAGCGGCACGTTTCGATTTCGTCGGGCCGGAGGCCGCGGCTCTGGAGAACTTCGTACATGCTGTTGCCGTATTTGTCGTGGTACTTGAAAAGGTCTTTTTGGGTCAGGAACCCCCGCATGAATTTGCTACCTGCCGTGGAGCAGCCGAAGCGGCTGGATTCTTCGCACATAAAGAGGACGACCTCCAGGGGCCGTTCGTTGACGAAGCCGTCTTCCCGCATGCTGCGGGCGACTTCGATGGCGGCGAGGATGCCGCAGACGCCGTCGTAGTTGCCGCCTTCGGGGACGCTGTCCGAGTGAGACCCACACAGGAGGGCTGGCAGGTCTTCCCGCGTGCCCCGGCGGTGGCCGATGACGTTGCCGAAGGCGTCGGTACGGATTTCCAGGCCGGCTTCTTCCATGAGGGACAGAAGATAGCGCCGCCCTTCCCAGTCCGTTGTCGTGAAGGCGACGCGGTTGATGCCTTTCGCCCCGTGGGCGTGGGTCGTGATGGCCGCCATCTGGTTCAGTTGTTCCTGTAAGCGTGTTTGGGAAATCATAGGGATCCTTCTTTACTCACTGATTTATTCCCCGCGGGAACGTTATTCATAGAATTTTATTCGCAAAACCGAGTGCTTATGCAGCCTGCCCGGAGAGTGTTTTGCTTTCGTAGGGATATACTCATTGTAGAGTCTTTCGGAAAAATTGTAAATATGTAAGCCCGGCCGTTGCCTTTTTCCCGGTGGGCGATACAATGGAAGAAACCAATTCGCAAAGGAGAGGATAGGATGTCTGTAATCGAGTGGTGGCGGCTTCGGACTGTCCCGTCCCGGCTACTGGCCGTGGCGCTGGCCTTGTGCTGCGTGGCCGCGGCCCTGGCCGGTTGTGGAACTACGGCGGGCCTGCCGGGAGGGAAGGGAAAGCCGGCAGGGATGGCGGCGCCCCCCTGGACGGACGATCCCCAGTGGCGCCTGGATGCTGAACCGCGCGCCGGGACCCTGCGCAATTTCCGCGTCGACGCGGAGCTGAAACTGGCCGGCAGCAGCCAGCCTTCACCGGAGGCCTTCCAGACCCTTCGGGAGCGTCTGGCCCCTTACGGCGCCCTGGAGACCGTGACGGTCTGGGATGTGGACCTGCGCCAGGAATCGCATGGCTTTTTGAACGGCCTTCCCGTGAGCTGGCACGGCCCGGCGAACGCCCTGAACAAGGGCAAGGGCACTGAGGCGATCCGACAGGACGAAAAAAATCGCCTGGCCGGCGCGGTCGGCACGGATGTCGTCGTGACGCCCATGGGCAAGCACGATGTGTCCCTGGGCTTGAAACCGCTGTCCCTGCATGTCACGGAGTACGCGACGGAAGAACAGGTGGCGCTGGCCGCCGGCTTTCGCTACGTCCGCGTGGCCGCCACGGACATGGTCTGGCCGGAGCCGCAGGCCGTCGATGATTTTCTGCGGTTCTACGACAGCCTGCCGGCAGACCGGGGCTGGCTGTACTTCCACTGTCACGCCGGTCACGGCCGTACGACGACGTTCATGATCCTGACGGAACTGCTCGCCCGGTCCGGCGAATCGGCGGAGCAAGCCATAGCCCGCCAGAAAGGCCTGGGCGGAGCCGACCTGTCCAAAGGCCCGCGGGCCAGGATGCTGAGGCAGTTCCACCGCTATGTCCAGTACCGGCAACGGACGCCCCGTCCCCTCCTGTGGAGCCAATGGCTCGCGACCCGCGGCGGGGACCAGGGAGGACGCTGAATGGGGCGGACGACGTTCTTCTTCCGGACGACTCTCTTCACGGCGTTCGGTTTCTTTTGCGGGGGCGATATCCTGGGCATCTTCCCCCTCCCGCGTTTCCTGTGGGGACCTGCCGCTGCCGCGGCCCTGGCCGTGGCGGCGTTGCTGGCCTGGCGGCAGCGGGAACCCTTGCTGATCGTGCTGCTCCTGTGCGCCGGGGCAGGCGGTTTGTTGTCCGGAGCGTCCGATGGGCCCGCGCGGCAGGCCTGGCAGCGGCAGTACGGCAGGGAACAGGTCCTGACGGGGGAATGGGATCCGGCGTCCCTGGCGTACAAGGAGCAGGGCCTGGCGGGAACTCTGGTGGTGCGGCAGCCCCTGCCGGGGCGGGTACGGGTGTTCCTGCGCGGGACGCCGGCGGAGTTGCCGCCGCCGGACAGCCTGACGACGCGACAACTGCAGGTCCGCGGGAGGGTGCGTCCCCAGATTTTCCACGCCAATCCCGGTTGTGATAACGGCGCCCTGGCCGCCCGGATCCGGCAGGTGTACGGACGTCTGACAGTCCGCCCCGGCGATTGGACGGTCCTGCCGGCAGCGGCGTCCCTGCTGTGTCGTGGGGAAGGGGCGGTGCAGCAAGGAAAGTCGGCCTTGCTGCGCCGCCTGCGGCGGCCCGAATGTGCCCTGCTCTTGGGCATGGTCCTCGGAGGCTACGAAGGAGTCCGCGAGGAAGATGCCGAAGTGCTGCGCCAAAACGGCCTGGCCCACCTGTTGGCCGTATCGGGAACTCATGTGGCCTTGCTCCTGGCCGTGGCCGGGCTGATCCTGCGCCGTTGGCGGAGCCCCTGGAAGACGGCGGTCCTGCTGCTGTTCCTGGCGGGCTATGCCGTCGCCTGCGGCTTGCGCCCCGCTGTCCTGCGGGCTGTTCTCATGGCCTCGGTCCTGCTTTGGGGACGCTTGCGGGAACGCCGGGCTGATCCCCTGCGTCTCCTTGTCCTGGTGGCTTGGCTCCTGCTGTTGTGGCGGCCTTTGTGGCTTGTCGATGTGGGGTTTCAGCTGTCCTTCGCCACCGTAGCGGGCCTGCTGGTCCTTCGTCCCCGCGTGGAAGAGTGGCTCCCCGACGGCTGTCCCGCTCCCGTACGGACGCTGCTCGCCGTGACCTTGACGGCCCAGCTCGTCACCGTACCAATCCTGGTCTGGTACTTCCACCAGGTCGTTCCCCTGTCCCTAGTGAGCAACCTGCTCCTGGTGCCGGCGCTGGAATTGGCCGTGCTCCTCTTCCTGCCGGTCCTGCTCTTGTCTCCCCTGACGCCGGCTTGGTGTGCGGCGGCGGCCGTTCCGTCGGAATTCCTTCTGGCCGGTGTCCTTCAGGCCGGCCGGTGGCTCGCGGCCCTGCCGGGAGCCGTCGTGACGGTTGCCGACTGGGGCTGGCCCCGCTCCTTGGCCTATTACGGAGGCCTGGCCCTGCTCTTCGACGTGGGGTCTTGCGTCCGCGTTCCCACACGGGTCCGGCGCGTCCTGCTGGCTATCCTGGCCGCCGTATTCCTCGTGCCGTTCGCGGCAGCCCGCTTCGGCCCCCATTCCCTGGACGTCCATTTCCTCGATGTGGGGCAGGGCGACGCAGCTTTGCTGCGGACGCCCGGCGGCCGCGCGGTCCTGGTGGATACAGGTGGGCTGCCGGGGTATGACACGGGACGGCATATCGTCCTGCCCTACCTGCGGTTTTACGGGCTGACAGGGCTGGATGTCCTTGTTTTGAGCCACGGGGATTTTGACCACGTCGGCGGCGCCTGCGCCATTGTCGGCGCCATGCCGGTAAAACAGGTCTGGCTAGGACAGGGGGCTGACACAGAGGCCATGACGTTTTTCCTGCGCCGCCTGCCGCCGGCGGTGAAGGTCGTCCGCCTGCGCCGCGGCGAGGTCCGGACCGTGGGCGATGCTGTCTTTTTCGTGGCCGGGGACGGGAGCGGGCAAGACGTCGTGCGTACTATGGGGGAAACGGACACGAATGCCGCGTCCCTGATTTTGGCGGCCCGCGTCGGGAAACGGACCTTCGTTTTCCCCGGCGATGCCGGGCAGGATACGGAAGAAGCCGCCCTGCCCTGGTTGGGGCCTTGCGATATCCTGAAGGTATCTCACCACGGGGCGCGGTCTTCGTCATCGCCGCAGTTCCTGACGCGCCTTTGCCCCCGCTGGGCCGTCGTGTCCGTCGGGGAGGGGAACCGGTACGGCCATCCGGCGCCGGAAACGCTGGCCCGATTGGACGCGGCGGGCACGGAAATTTTGCGGACCGACCGGCTAGGCGCCATCCGCTTCGTTTTTGACGATTCGGGCGGCCGATGGTATAGTTATAAACAGCAGAAGGAGGGGATTGCCGGATTTGGCAGGGCCCCGGAAGGGAGACAGTCATGGCAGGAAATCGAAGCGGCGCCCTGTCGGGACCGGTGACGCCGGAAGCCTTTGTCCGCCAGCTGACGGCGGATACGGTGCCCCCGGTCCTGTGCGTGGTCGGGGAAGAAGCCTACTACCGGGACCTGGTCCTGGACAAGGCGTGGGAGGTCCTCTTCGACGGAGTGCCCGAAGAGGAGCGGGACGTCAGCGTCTTTGCGGAAAAGACGGACCTGCAGCAGCTGAAAACCCAGTTGAACACCTATCCTTTTTTCGGCGGCCGCGTTGTCGTCCGCGTGACGGACCCGCAGCTCCTCAACCCGCCGCAGCGCAAGGAAAAAGACGGGGTGAGGCCGAAGAAGCGGGGCGCCGGGACCGCGCCGGAGAATTTGTCACCGCAGGAGCGGTTCCAGGCTATCCTGTCCGATGTGCCCGATTTCGCCACGGTCCTGATCCAGGCGGAGAAACTGGATGGGCGGCGGCCCTTGACGAAGTTCCTGAAGCAGCATACGTGTTACGTGACCTGCGATCCCATTACGGCCAAATACTTGCCGGCGTGGCTCCAGAAGGAAGCGGCCTTGTACGGCGGCCGCTTTACGCAGGACGCGGTGGGCGCCATCATGGAATATGTGGAAACGGCGGACAAGGAACCTCCCCTGTTGATCTTAAAGGGAGAAGTGGAGAAAATCGCCCTCTTTGCCGGGGAACGCAAGGAATGGGACGCGGCCGATGTGGCCGCCCTCTTTTCGGGCCTGCCCGAAGCGGGGAACTTTGCCATGAACCGCGCCATCGCCGCCAAAAACGGCCGGGAACTGCTCTTTCTCCTGGCGGACCAGAAAAAACGTAAAGTGTCCCCGATCCTGTTGTTGGCGAAACTGACGGCAGGCCTGCGAAACCTGGCCCGTGTCAAGGAGCTGGCCTCTCTGTCCGCGCCGGCCCTTGCCCGGGAACTGGGCAAATCGCCTTTCGTCGTGAATATGTGGCGCCGCGACGGCTCCCGCTACACAGAACGTCAGCTGACACGGGCCCTGTGGCAGCTGGATCGTCTGACCATGGACATTCCCATGGGACAGGCCGGCGACCTGGAGCAGCAATACCGCCGACTCGAGGAAATTTTGCTTGTCTTGTGCGCCTGACGGAGCGGCTATGTACGAACGGGCCCGGATATGATACAATAAACCTATTCTTGTGTGTTATGCATCTGTCGTCCGATTCAGGCAATCCCGATTGGGAAAAGGATTGGTACGGCTCTCGAGTGAGAAAAGGGGGTAAGGCGGCAGCGCCGCCGGAACTATGGAAAAATCCACATTGCTGTATATCATCAAACCGGAGCAGCAGAATAAGGAGTCCCTGTTGCAGATCCTGTCGGATCACAAGGAAATCCAGTACGTGTCCCTCATGGGCGTGGACCTGGCCGGCAATGATACGGACGAAAAGATTCCCATCAATATTTTCCTCCACGACCTGGATAAATTCCTCTATGGCAGCGCGGCCCAGACAGACGGCTCTTCCGTCGTGCTGCCGGGCATTGCTACGCTGAACGACGCCCGCGTCGACATGACCGTCGACCGCGACGTCAACTGGTACGTGGATTACAACTATGAACACGTGGACGAAAGCACGGGGAAAATTGTCGGCACGCTGCGCCTGCCGTGTTTCCTTGTCCATAACAATACCTTTGTCGATTCCCGTTCTCTCCTGAAGAAAACCCTGTCCTACGTGGAAAAGGAAATCCTGGCCCTGTTGAAACAGTACCCCCATTTGCCGGGCCTGGAACACGTCGAGGTGGACCAAATCGATCATTTGGACTTCACGACGGCGACGGAACTGGAGTTCTGGGTCAAGTCGCCGCGGGAAAAATCCCCCATTGAAGCCCTGTCCTCGTCCCAGGTGATGCAGGAACAGTACTGGCAGCGCACACGAGGCAATGTCCGCACGGCGCTGGAACAGACCATCGAAGCCCTGGAGCTTTACGGCCTGAAACCGGAAATGGGACATAAGGAATGTGGCGGTGTCAAGGGCCAGATCGACGAGACAGGCCACATGACCCACATCAACGAGCAGCTGGAGGTGGACTGGAAGTTCAATACGGGCCTCCAGACGGCGGACAACGAAATCCTCGCCCGCATCGTCGTCAAGGAATTGTTCCGCCTGAACGGGATGGAAGTCTCCTTCCAGGCGAAGCCGATCCAGGGCGTGGCCGGCAGCGGCGAACACACCCACGTGGGCCTGGCGGCGAAGATGAAGGACGGCCGCGTGGTCAATCTCTTTGCCCCCGGCGACATGCACAAGGATTTCCTGTCCACCCTGGGCTACGGGGCCCTCATGGGGATTTTGAAGAACTACGAAGCCGTGAACCCCTTCATTTCGGCGACGAGCGATGCCTTCAACCGCCTGAAACCGGGCTTTGAGGCGCCGGTCTGCGTCGTCACGTCCCTAGGACTGTCGCCGGAAGTGCCGTCCCGGAACCGGACCATCCTGGCGGGCCTCATCCGGGATATCGACAATCCCTTGGCCACGCGCATCGAAATGCGTTCGCCCAATCCCTACACGAACACATACATCGCCATCGCCGCCTTCTACCTGGCGGCCCTGGATGGCATGAAAGCCTGCGCTGCCAGCGGACGTACGCTGAAACAGCTGGAAAAAGAGATTTCCAAGAAGTACGGCCAGAAAGGATTCTATCTGGAGAGGGACCGCGAGTACCGGACGGAACAGGATGTCTTTGAGCATTTTACGGCGGAAGAACGGCAGAAATGTTTCGGGGAACCGCCGGCCACGGTATGGGAAAACATGCAGGGCTGGGAAAAATATCCGGAAAAGAAGGCCGTCCTCCTGGCGGGCGGCGTCCTGACGCAGCGCATCCTGGATTCCTTCGAGGAAGGGGCCTTGGTCCGCTGGAAGACGGAAATCCTGAACCGGCTCATCCCGGAAACGCGCCTCGAAGTCATGGCCTGCAAGGCCCTGCACGGGGAGACGGCCACGGCATACGACAAGGCGCAGTGGAAGAAGGTGCAGGAAGTGCGGGAAAAATTGGCGAAGGATTCGTCCCGTACATCTTGCGTGTTCACGGAAATCCGCAAGGCCATGGAAGCCGGCGATTATGACAAGGCGTCGGACAAATTCCTGGAAATGCAGCGGCTCCGGGACGAAATGATGCGCCGTTACCATGATTACGCCCAGAATATCCTGGACTGACGGCATGGCTGGCGTGCCGATTCGGGGGACAAGCGTCCCGCGGGGGTAGTTTACAAGTACAAATTCAAGTTGTCAGACCGGCGGAGTTGTGGTAAAATACTTAAAGCATTTGACCCGCCGGTCCGTTTTTTTGCCCGGCAGGCCGCGGTATAACAGGTGAAGGTTCTAGGAGGATGAGCATGAATTTTGCGTTAAACGAAGACCAGCTCGAGCTGCAGCAGATGGTGCGCGAGTTTGTAGAAAAGGAAATCAGCCCGATTGCCGGCGAACTTGACGAAGAGAACGCCACCAGGCCGGAGTTGTTCAAAACGGCAGAAGAAATGGGTCTTCTGAATGTGATCGTTCCTGAGGAATTCGGCGGACCTGGCCTGGACAGTGTGGCTGTCGCCGCGATCTACGAAGAACTGGGTAAAGGCTGCGCCGGTGTTGCCACTTCCATGGCGGCCAATTCCCTGGCGACGGCTCCCGTCCTCCTGGCAGGCAATGACGAACAGAAAAAGATGTGGTGCGACGTGCTGAACAACGGCGGCCTGGCCGCCTTCGCGCTGACGGAACCCGGTGCGGGCTCCGACGCGGGCAGTGTTTCCACTCGTGCCGTACATAATAAGGAAGACAAGACCTATACCCTGAACGGGACGAAGGCCTTTATCACCAATGGTGGTATCGCCGATATCTATCTGGTCTTCGCCAACACGCGCAAGGACGGCGGTATCCGTGGCCTGACGGCTTTCATCGTGCCCCGCGACACGCCGGGCTTCAAGGTCGGCAAGAAAGAAAACAAGATGGGCATCCGCCCGTCCAATACGTGCGAACTGATCCTGGAAGACGTGGTCATTCCGGAAGCATACCGTGTCGGCCGGGAAGGCCAGGGCTTCCGCATCGCCATGAATACCCTCGACTCGGCCCGTCCCTTTGTCGGCGCCGTAGCCGTCGGTCTGGCCCAGGCTGCCCTGGACGAAGCCGTGGCGTATGCCAAGGAACGCCATCAGTTTGGCCAGCCTATCGCGTCTTTTGAGATGATCCAGTCCATGATTGCCGATATGGCCATGAAAGTCGACGCGGCCCGCCTGCTCGTCTACCGGGCCTGCTGGCTTCGTGACGAAGGGGTCAACTTCACGAAGGAAGCGGCCATGGCGAAGTGTTATGCTGCCGACGTGGCCATGGAAGTCACGACGGACGCCATCCAGATTATGGGCGGCTACGGCTACTCCAAGGATTATCCGGCGGAAAAACGCATGCGCGACGCCAAGATCATGCAGATCTACGAAGGCACCAACCAGATCCAGCGTCTGGTCATTGCCAACAAGGTCATTTATTGATCGTCCCCGGAAGCCGCGGAAATTTTGATACCAGGACCGTTGTTTGGTGACAAGCAACGGTCTTTTTTGTTATAATTCCCTTATACGACGACGGAGAATCCCGGCGGGATTTTCGCCGCCGTCACGCGCCGCCCCGGCGGCAGGAGAAAACACATCCATGATATTGCTTTGGTTAGCGGCCCTGGTCGTCGTGGCGGATCGGGTCACCAAGTACCTTGTCGTCACGAATATGACCGAAGGCCAGTCCCTTCCCGTCGTGGAGGGGATTTTCCACTGGACCTATGTCCTCAATCCCGGCGCCGCTTTCGGCATGATGGCCCATAACCGGATCCTCTTCCTGGCGGTCGGCGCCGCCGTCGTGGCCGCCGTCTGGTATTTCCGCCGGGACATCCTCGCGGAAGGCCCCTTGGTCCGGAGCGGCGCGGCCCTGTTCCTGGGCGGCGCGCTGGGCAACCTGTGGGACCGCGTGCAGACGGGCCTCGTCGTCGACTTTTTCGACTTTCGTGTCTGGCCTGTTTTCAACGTGGCCGACATTGCCATCTGTGTCGGTGCGGCCCTGGTTGTCCTGGGAATCTTCCGAAAGGAGAAACGGTAATGGAACAGGACTTGGAAGACTTCTTGGCGGCTGCCGCGGAAGATGCCGGCAAGCGGGTTGACGTGTGGCTGGCGGAACGCCTCTGCTGTTCCCGGTCCCACGCCCAGACACTGCTCGGAGACGGCAGGGTCACGAAAGAAGGGACGGCGTCCCGGGCGGGCAAGGTCCTCAAGGCCAACGACAAGGTCCGCGGCGGCGACAGGGTCCGCGTGGAACTGCCGACACCGGCCCCGCTGGAGGCGCAGCCGGAAAATATCCCCCTGGACATCCTCTACGAAGACGACGACGTCATTGTCCTGAACAAGCCCCGGGGCATGGTGGTACACCCTGCCGCGGGCCATGCGGGAGGCACCCTGGTCAACGCCCTGTTGTACCATTGCCGCAATTTGTCCGGCATCAACGGCGTCATCCGGCCGGGGATCGTCCACCGTTTGGACAAGGACACGAGCGGGGTCATGATTGCCGCCAAGAACGACGAAGCCCATCTGTCCCTGTCGCGGCAAATCGCCGCTAAGACGGCGCGCCGCAGTTATCTCGCCGTCGTGCGGGGGAACGTGAAGGAAGACGAGGGGGAAATCGTCACGCGCATCGCCCGGGACAAAGCAGACCGCAAAAAAATGGCTGTCGTGTCCGAAGGCGGGCGCGAAGCCATCACGGATTACAAGGTCCTGGAGCGGTACGGTGAGTACACTGTCGTCCGCTGCGACCTGAAGACGGGCCGGACGCACCAGATCCGCGTCCACATGGAGTATCTGGGACATCCCCTCGTGGGAGACCCGAAGTACTCGCCCCGGAAGGTTCCGTTCGCGATCGACGGGCAGGCCCTCCACTCGTATACCCTGGATTTTATCCATCCCCGGACGGGGCAGGCGATGCATTTTGAAGCGCCGCTGCCGACGGATCTGCGCAAGATCCTCACGCGTCTGCGGAACGGACAATTTTAATGTGGAACGGTTCCGTCCGGGACCGTGTGTCACGGGGGAACACGACCCCCTATTGTGAAGAAGCGAGGCGTCAGCATGGCAGACATGATCAAGAAAACCACCGTAATGGACGCGGATGGAATCCGCCGGGCCCTGGTCCGGATCGCCCATGAAATCATCGAACGAAACAAGGGAGTGGATAACGTGGCCCTCGTGGGCATCCACACCCGCGGGGTTCCCCTGGCGGAACGCATTGCCGCGGAAATCCGGAAAATCGAAGGCGCCGCCGTCCCGGTGGGAAGTCTGGACATTACCCTCTACCGTGATGATTTGACGACGTTGGGGTGTAATCCTGTGGTGCGGGGGACGGAACTCGATTTCGACCTGACGGGCAAACACATCGTCCTTGTCGATGATGTCCTTTATACGGGCCGCACGATCCGCGCCGCCCTGGACGCCATCATGGACATGGGCCGGCCTCGCACGATCCAGCTGGCCGTCCTGATCGACCGGGGGCATCGGGAACTCCCCATCCGGGCCGACTATGCCGGCAAGAATGTGCCGACATCGCACCGGGAAGCCGTAGAGGTCACTCTGGCGGAAGAAGGCAAAGGGGACGAAGTCATTCTCGGGGACCTGGTGTAACCCGGCAGAAAAAGAAAGCAGGTGCAACATGAACGAAACAGGGAATTTGGTGGAACGATGCCGGCGGGAGCGGAACGCGCTGCTGGCGGCGACGCTGCTGCGGCGCCTGGAAAACCGCGGATTTGACGCGTACTATTGCGCCACGAAGGAGGAAGCCCTGCAGCAGGCCCTGGCCTTGATTCCCAAGGACCATGTCGTGTCCTGGGGCGGGTCCGTGACCATCGGGCAGATCGGGCTCCAGCAGTATTGCCGCGCCCATTACCGGTGTATCGACCGGGACACGGCGAAAACGCCGGAGGAGCGGGCGGAACTCATGCGGCAGGCCCTGCTCTGCGACACCTTCCTGTGCAGCGCCAACGCCCTGACGGCGGATGGCGAGATTGTCAACATCGATGGCAACGGAAACCGCACGGCTGCCATGCTCTACGGCCCCCGGCAGGTCTTGTGCGTGATTGGCTTGCAAAAGGTCTGCAAGACCCTGGCCTCGGCCCTGGACCGGGCCCATGAGACGGCGGCGGCCCTCAACGCCCGCCGTTTCCCCGACAACAATACCCCCTGCGTGAAGACGGGGCTTTGTTTTGACTGCAACGTGCCGGACTGCATGTGCAATTACATCCTCACCATTCGGCGGAGCAAGCCCGCAGGAAAAATCAAGGTCCTTTTGGTGGGGGAAGAGGTCGGGTTCTGACTTTTTGCCCGAATCTGTGGTATAATAAAAGACACCGCTTCCTTTGGGAGCGAGGTGGCGTAAGGAGGAATGGAAGATGAAAAAGTGGAGAGTTTTACTGGCGGCAGCCTTGACAGTCCTCATGACTTGCCTGTCCGTGGCGGCCTTTGCCGCGGACCGGAGCGGCGACAACCCCTTTAAGAACAATTATACGGAAGCGGCAAACCAGCTGCGCCGTCCCGGGACGGCCAAACTGGTCTATCTGTTCATGACGCCGGACCGGCAGCCCCTGCCGGGAGTGACCATGATCTACAACACGACCAAAGGCCATGATCTGAAGGCCGTAGCCGATGCGGAAGGCAAAGTCACGTTCGATGTGAAAGGCTCGGAGCTCTTCTATATTCGTCAGGTCGTGTACAAAGGACAGACCCTGCCGGTCAGCGGCAGCGATGTCATCAACAATGTGGAGACACAGGACATCCGCAAGGGGCTCGTCCTCTGGAACTGCATCGTCAAATACGGCGACGCGGCCTTCATGAGCTACCGCGGCAACTGACGCGGGACAGGCCGGGCGAAGACGCGGTCCGGCGGAAGGCAGACAGGCATACAAAAAACGACGGGTGATGGTTATCCATCATCCGTCGTTTTCTGTTTCTGTTTCTGTTTCCGTTTTCCGCGTTTTTCCGTTCCGTTTTTCGGCGCGTCCCTCACATGGAGCGGGGACGGAGCATGAGCTGCAGAAACTTTTCGTTGACCTTCTGCATGCGGGTGATCGTCTTGGAACGCGTGCGATGCCGTGGTTTCATGTCTTTGCGGGTACCGTAGTCCTGGCGTTCGACGTAGGTGACCTTCAGCTTGTCCGGGTCGAGAAAATCCATGGCCGCGCGGGCGAAGGCATCCGGCTCCGCCGCCCCGTCGACGGTGAACACATCGGCGCCGACATAGCCGCGTTCCGGGTAGACGTGAAAGGTAATGTGGCCGCCGTAACAGGCGATAAAGAAGGCGTAGTCCTGGCCGTTCTTTTCTTCATAGATCTGTACGTCGTGTGGCGCCATGACATACTGTTCCGCCAGGGCGTACAAAGACTGCGACAGGACTTTGCTGTCCTCCAGGTGCGCGTCCTTGCAATTATACATATCAATGGCAATCAACATTCCCGTAGATTTCACTGTCATTCTCCTTGTCCGTGTTATGCTCTGGGGGGCCTGTCCTTTCGGTCTTTGCTGTACGGAATCGTTTCCCCTGGGGGAAAGCCCCCTTTCAGATATACACCGTCATTATAACAAAGACGCCTTTCCCTGTCAAAAAACACGGGCCCTGTGCTATAATGGTACCAGAATCAATCTTGTGAGGTGGCCTATGGAATGCCTGGAAGGTACGTTGGAGAACGTGATTTTCCAAAGTGACGACAATCGGTATTGCGTGTTCCGCGTCAAAAGCGCCGCGTACGGCATGGTGACGGCAGTGTACCGCGGCCCGGCTCCCTATTCCGGCGAAATGATTCGCGCGACGGGGCAGTGGGTCCAGCATGCCCGCTTTGGACGCCAGTTCGCGGTCCAGGGGTATGAAAGCGTCGAGCCGTCGACGGAGCAGGGCATGGAGCGGTTTCTCGCCTCCGGCGCCGTCAAGGGCATCGGCAAGACGATGGCTGCCCGGATTGTGGAACACTTCGGCAAAGACACGTTGACGGTCCTCGCCGAAACGCCGGAACGGCTGACAGAGGTAGCGGGCATTGGGGCCGCCAAGGCGAAGACCATCGGCGAATCCTACGCGGAGTTGTCGGAAATGCGGGGACTTTTGCTGTTCCTGGAAACGCACGAGCTGAGCGGCAATTACGCGGGCCGGATTGCCGCGGCCTACGGATTCGAAGCGATTCCGCTGATCAAACAGAACCCCTACCGCCTTATGACGGATATTGACGGGATCGGCTTTAAGACGGCGGATCGCCTGGCTTTGTCCCTGGGGTTTGAACGGGACGCGAAACTGCGTCTCGCCGCCGGCCTGGACTATGCTTTGTCCCAGGCGTCGGGCAGCGGCCACACGTGCCTGCCCGAGGAGGAACTGACCGCCGTGGCGGCCCGTCTTCTCCAGGTCGAGGAAGGGCCGGTGGAGCGGGTCTTCCAGGAACTGCTTCAGGCCGACATCCTTTGTACGGCGGAACTGGGGGGCGCGGTCTATGTCTATGACACCTTCCTGTACCGCTGCGAAACGGAAACGGCGCGGCAGCTTCTTTTTTTGCGGGATAACGCCGACAGCCTGGGCCGCGTCGATCCGGAACAGATTATGGAGGCGTGGCAGCGCGACGCGGGGATTGAACTGGCGCCGGCCCAGAAAGAGGCCATCCGCGCGTCCCTGCGGTATGGCGTCCTGGCCCTGACAGGCGGCCCCGGGACCGGCAAAACGACGATTATCCGCGGCATCCTGTCCGTGTTGAAACGGGCTGGCTGCACGGTCCTGCTGGCGGCGCCGACGGGCCGGGCGGCGCGGCGCTTGTCGGAAGCGGCGGGCGAACCGGCCCAAACGGTGCACCGCCTGCTGGAATACAATGCCACGGGCCTTTTTGGGAAAAACAGCGACGACCGGCTGGAAGCGCAGGCCATCATCGTGGACGAGGCGTCCATGCTGGACATTACCCTCATGTATCGTCTCCTCGACGCGACGCCCCGTGGGTGCCGCCTGATTTTGGTCGGCGACGTGGACCAGCTTCCGTCCGTCGGTCCCGGCTCGGTCCTGAAGGATATTATCCGCAGTGGCCGCCTGCCCGTGGTGCGCCTGACCGAAGTATTCCGCCAGGCCGATTTGAGCGGTATCGTGCGGAGTGCCCACCGGATTAACCGCGGGGAGCTGCCCCAATGCCATCCGGGCAGTGATTTTGAACTCGTGGAATTTGCCGGCGAAGGGGATGCGGCGGCGTATGTGACCGCCCAATACGTGCGGCTGGCCGGCCCGGACCACTGGCAGGACGTGCAGGTCCTGGCGCCCATGCACCGGGGCTTGTGCGGCGTGCAGAACCTGAACCGCTTGCTCCAGGCCCGTGTCAATCCGCCGGCGCCGGACAAGGCGGAACTGGCTCGCCCGGACGGCGTCCTGCGCCGGGGCGACAAGGTGATGCAGATCCGCAACAATTACGAAAAAGAAGTCTACAATGGCGACGTGGGGCGCATCGTCGAAGTGACGGGCAAGACGGTCCGTGTCTGGTTTCCCTACAAAGCGGACCGGGAGTATGTGACCTACGCCGAGGGGGAAACGGAGGAGCTGCAGCTGGCGTACGCCATGAGTGTCCACAAATCCCAGGGCAGTGAATATCCGGTGGTGATCCTGGCCCTTGTGCCGAGCCACGCCATCATGCTGCAGCGGAATCTGCTCTACACGGCCGTGACCCGTGCCCGGGAACGGGTCCTGCTCGTCGGGAGCAGGGAGGCCCTGCAGCGGGCCGTGTGGAATGATCGCACGCAGCGGCGTTATTCCCTGCTGGCGGAGCGGCTCCAGGAATCCGGGGAAATCCGATGACGGGAAAGGAGGAACGGACACGTCTTTGCATCCAGATCCCTTGCTGTCCCTGCGGAGCAGGGCGGGGAACCTCTTTCGACGGGCCGTCGGGGCCCTGGAAGGGGTCTTGTTCCTCCGCACCTGTTACGCCTGCGGGACGGAAATCGAGGAAGGCCTCTTCTGTCCGGTCTGCCGTTCGTATCTTCTGGAACTGAAGGAATGGGACCAGGGCGGGGAGCGGGGCTGGTTTTTCTTTACCTATGACGAAGGCATCAAGGAAGCCATGCGCAAGATCAAATTTGAACAAAACTGGGCCCTGCTGGACCGCTGCGCCGAAGAAACGGAGCTCCTCTGGCAGTCCGGTGTCCTGCGGCGCTGCCAAGAGGCATTGCCTGTGCCCCTGACAGACCTTGTCTGGTGTGGCGTGCCGACAGACGCGCGGCGGCGCCGCGAGCGGGGATACGACTTGCCGACGGCTTTGTTCCGCCGCTTGGCCGGCTTGTCCGGCGGCACGTGGCAGCCCTTGCTGTGCCGTACGCGCCATACGGAGCCCATGTTCGGCCTGGGCCCGGAAGAACGGCGGCGGAACCTGGAAGACAGCATGGCTCTGCTGGCGCCCGTCGATGGTAAAAATATCGTCCTCACCGACGATATTTTTACGACCGGCGCGACCTTCGCGGCGGCGTCCGCCGTCCTGCGGGAAGGCGGGGCGGCTTCGGTGCGCTGCCTGGCCTTTGCCGGTTCCGTGGAGAACCTGCGCTAAGGCCGCGGCGGCACGGGACAGAACAACCGGCAGGAAGATCCTGCCGCAAGGAGGAGTTTGTATGACCAAAGAAAAGAAAACGACAGGACTCGCGGGAGGCCTGACGTTCCAGTATGAAAACCTGTTTGGCGAAGGACGCCTGACGGAAGCTATGATGGCGGAACTGCGTCCCGCCATGGACGCGGCGGCCGCCTCCATGCGGCGTATCCTGGAGACGGGGTTTGCTAAGGCCCATTTGTCCAAGGATGGGACGCCGGAACACGTCTATTTCCCTCGGCAGGCCTATCTGCGGGAAGGCAATCCCAACGAGGAGGCGTCCGTTTCCTGCCTGGAGGCCATGGGCGAGGCCTGGCGCCATCATGTGGACGTCGCCGTCTTCCTCGGCATCGGCGGCTCTTATTTAGGGGACAAGGTCCTGTTCGACCTGTCGACGAAACCGTATTGGAACCAGCTGCCGGTGTCGGCCCGGGAGGGTCGGCCCCAGATTTATTTTGCCGGCAACAATGTGGACGGCGAGGCGACGCAGGGCCTTTTGGACATGCTGACGTACCAGGCGCGGGAAGCCGGACGGCCCCTTCGCGTCATGCTGGTACCCATTTCCAAGTCGGGCACGACCATGGAACCGCTGAGCGTCTTTTCCGCCGTCCTGGTTTACCTGCGGCAGCACGCGGATTTGTTCCGAATCGATGTGACGGCCGTGACAGGCCTGGACAAGGACGAGTCCCTGCTGTACCGCTTGGCTTGTGAAAACGGCTGGCCCGCCTTGGCCATTCCCGAAGGCATCGGCGGCCGTTACTGTATCCTGAGCAATCCGGGCCTCCTCATGGGCGCCGTCCTGGGATACGACATCCGGGCCCTGCTGGACGGGGCGCGGGAAATGGTCGAGCGGTGCCTTTCGGCCGCGGCGGACGACAATCCGGCCTTGCTCAACGCGGCCTGCAAATATTTGGCGGCGGAAAAATTGGGGGCGGACGTGGAAGTCTTTATGGGCTACGGCGACCGGCTCCGTTCGCTGGGCGACTGGTACGTCCAGCTCCTGTCGGAATCCTTGGGCAAACGCAGGGACCGCGAAGGCCGGACGGTGTATTATGGACGAACTCCCGTTGTCGCGACGGGCACGACGGACATGCATTCCATGACGCAGCAGCACCAGGACGGCAAGCGTAACAAGGTCATCCAGTTCCTCGAAGTGACCCGTCCTGCCGTCGCCTTGCCCGTTGCCAACCCCTTTCCACAGGAACCAGCCCTGGACATGTATGCCGGCAAGGAGATGGACCGTCTCCTGAAGGCGGCCCTGGCGGCAAACGAAACGGCGCTCACCGGCGACCACCGCTGCAGCGCCCGTTATATCCTGCCCTCCCTGGAGGCGCGTTACGCGGGGCAGCTGCTCATGTTCCTCATGCTCAGCGTGGCCTACGAGGGGGAACTGGCCGACGTGGACGCGTTCGACCAGCCTGGCGTGGAAGCGTACAAAAAAATCATGAAGGCTGACCTGGCCCGATAAGCGCATCTCCGCGTCCTGCGGAAGTCCAGCCGGAAATTGTACCGGATCGTACAATTTCCGGCTTTTTGGCGTGGAAAATTGACGCGTCACAAACTCGCTACATCTTTCCCCTTGCACAAAGTCAAAAAGTCAAATATAATAAAGAAAAAGTCTGTCCCCCTCTGCTTTAGGGGGACGTTCCACGCCTCCTGCGGGAGGCGGTCCGGCCTGTCCGCCGGCAACGAAAAGAAAGCAGGTAGAGTTTATGAAAAATATGGCTGATGCGATAGAAAGTTTCATTATCGGACAGATGCTGGCAGCAAGCCAGAATGCCGTCATGGTCCAGCGCAACGAGCTGGCCGACCGCCTTTCCTGCGCGCCGTCGCAGATCAGTTACGTCCTGTCGACGCGTTTTACGCCGGAAAAGGGCTATCTGGTGGAGTCGCGGCGCGGCAGCGGGGGCTTCATCCGGATCGTCCGGATTTTACCGGACGAGGAAACGGAACAGGAGCCGACGGTGGAAGAAGTCCTCGATTATTGGCTTAAAAACCGCATGCTGACAGGGCGGGAACACGCGCTGCTGCGATATCTCATGGGCATCCTCGATGTCCCGGAGGAGGACAAGCGGCAGATTCTGCGCCAGGCTGTCAAGAAGATGGTCCAGGCCAAGTGACCTTTCTGTCCAGAAGGAGGTACCTATGTTATGTGAACGTTGTGGCGAACGGGAAGCTACGGTCAACGTCGTAGCCGTCGTCCATGATAAAAAAGTAAGCAAATGGCTGTGCAGCGAATGTGCCAGGGAGTTTGCCGCCGAGGGAATGCGCGCCGGCAAGGAAGACGCCGAAACGGCCCGTAATTTCCTGGAGGAGCTCTTCGGCACCATGACGGGCCGGAAGGAGGAAGGCGGAAGCCGCCGCGAGCAGGGACGGACGACGCCCCTGAACCGTATTCTCCTGGATGCGTCGCGCTTGGCACAGCGCCGTGGCAATGACGAGTTGGGCACGGAACACGTCCTGTGGTCCCTGCTGCAGGTGCCGAACAACGAAGCGGCCCACCTGCTGCTTCACTGCGGTGTTGACAAGTATACGCTGCTGGGGGAATTGGAGTCGTGGATGTCCCGCGGCACGGAGGGCGGCAAGATTCCGCCGTCCTATTCGAAGGAACTTCGCGACGCCATGGAGTACGCCCGGCGCTTTACGGAAACGGACGGGCTGCATAAGGTCAGCTCGGGACATCTGCTCCTGGGCCTCCTGGCGGTGGACGGCTGCGTGGCGAACCGCGTTCTGGCGCGCTTCCACATTACGCTGTCGCGGATCCAGGCGATGATGCACGATGAATTTGTGCGGACGCAGAAATTGCCCGAAGACAATAAATTCAAGCAGGAGGCCCTGCGGGAAGAAAAGGAAAAAGAAGAGCAAAAGGCGCTGAAGCTGCTGTCCGGGTTCGGCCGCAACCTGAACGAACTGGCCAGGGAAGACAAGCTGGACCCCGTCCTGGGACGGGACCGCGAAATGGAAACGGTCCTGCGTATCCTGTGCCGCCGGACGAAGAACAACCCTGTCATCATCGGCGAGGCCGGTGTCGGGAAAACGGCTATCGCCGAAGGCCTGGCCCAGCGCATCGTCCACGGCGACGTGCCGGAATTCCTGCGGGACAAGGTCCTCTTTTCCCTAGAGCTGGGTTACGTCGTGGCCGGCGCCAAGTATCGCGGGGAACTGGAAGAACGGCTGCGCGACATCATTGAAGCCGTGCGGCGCAGCCCGCGGATCATTCTCTTTATCGACGAACTGCAGATGATCATGAACGGCGGGGGCGGGGATGGCAACGTGAATATCAGCAACATCATCAAGCCGGCCCTGGCCCGGGGGGAACTCCATGTCATCGGGGCGACGACCCTGGAAGATTATCGCAAGAGCATCGAAAAGGATGCGGCCCTAGAACGGCGGTTCCAGCCTGTCCGCGTGGATGCCCCCGATGTGCCGGCGTCCCTGGAAATCCTGAAACGTCTGGCGCCGCGCTATGAAGCATACCATCATGTGCAGATCCACAGCGGCGCCCTGGAAGCGGCCGTAAAGCTGTCAGACCGGTATCTGCCGGACCGCAACCTGCCGGACAAGGCCATCGACATTATGGACGAGGCCTGCGCTTCTGTCCGTATGCACAGCACCAAGGATTACAGCGGGGAAATGGGCGATCCCGTCGTCGATGAGGACACGGTACGCATGGTGATTTCCCAGTGGACGAATATTCCCCTGACCCGCCTGACGGCGGCCGACTCAAAGAATCTCGTCAAGCTGGAAGACCGGCTTCATGAACGCATTGTCGGCCAAAATGCCGCCGTCCGTGCCGTGGCCCAGTCCGTGCGCCGCGCCCGGGCCGGCATGAAGGACCCCCACCGTCCGGTGGGTACCTTCCTCTTCCTGGGGCCTACCGGCGTCGGCAAGACGGAACTGGCCAAGACCCTGGCGGAGAACCTCTTCGGGGATGAACGGGCCCTGATCCGCATCGACATGAGCGAATACATGGACAAGTACACATCGAGCCGTCTTATCGGGGCGCCCCCGGGCTATGTGGGCTACGAGGAAGGCGGCGTCCTGACGGGAGCCGTCAAACATCGCCCGTACTCGGTCATTCTCCTCGACGAAATCGAGAAGGCCGACCCAGACATCTTCAACCTGCTCCTGCAGATCATGGAAGACGGGCGTTTGACCGACGGGCAGGGAGTGACCGTGGACTTCCGCAATACGGTGCTCATTATGACGAGCAACGCCTGCGCGGAATTGATGAGTGAAAAGCAATCCCTGGGATTCGGTTCCCACGGGGAGAAGGATACGGCGAACAAGAGGGATAAGGTCCTCGAGGGCATTCGGGGCGTGTTCCGGCCGGAATTCCTGAACCGTCTGGACGAAATCCTGGTCTTCGATCCCCTGGGCAAGAAGGAGCTGGCCCGCATCGTCGACAAGATGCTGGACGATCTGCAGGGCCGCATGACGGAGACACAGCTGCGGCTCCGGGTGACCCCGGCTGCCAAGGACAAGCTGTTGACTGTAGGGATGGACCTGCGTTATGGCGCCCGGCCCCTGCGTCGCGCCTTGCAGCGGGAAATCGAGGACAAGCTGGCCGACCTGTATCTGGAGGGGACACTGTCCCAGGGTGATACGGTGCGGATCGACGTGATCGGCGGCGAATTCGTCTTTGCGAAAGTTCAGGAAACAGGGGCCCTGGTGCCCGTCCAGGAGGAGCCTGCCCATGGCTAAAGCAAAAGTAAAGACCCGGTATGTCTGCCAGCACTGCGGCTATGTGGCGTCGTCGTGGCTCGGCAAATGTCCTGAATGCGGGACATGGGATTCCCTTGTGGAAGAGGTGGAAACGAAGACGCGGGAGAAGGGGTTTGTGAGCTTTATCGAAGGCAGCCGGCCCCGCACCATCCGCAGCGTGTCCGCCAAGCCTGTGGAACGCCTCACGACAGGCATCGGGGAGTTTGATCGCGTCCTGGGCGGAGGCATCGTGCCGGGCAGCCTGGTCCTGCTGAGCGGCGATCCCGGGATCGGGAAGTCGACGATCCTCCTGGACACGGCTATGCGGTTCAGCCAGCAGGGCGTAAAGATTCTGTACGTGTCCGGCGAAGAATCGGAAGAACAGACGGCCATGCGGGCCCGGCGTCTGGGGCATTGCGCCGATTCCCTCCTGATTATGACGGCGTCGGAAATCGGCGGTATCCTTGTCCAGGCGGACCGGGAGAAGCCGTCCCTGCTCGTGATTGATTCCATCCAGACCATGTACTGCAGCGACATCGAGACGGCTGCGGGCAGCGTGGGGCAAGTGCGCGAATGCGCGGCGCGGCTCCTCAAATACGCCAAGACGACCGGTACGGCCGTGCTGGTCATCGGCCACGTCACGAAGGACGGGACCATCGCGGGCCCCCGCGTCCTGGAACACATGGTCGATACGGTTCTCCAGTTCGAAGGGGATAAAAGCTATACTTTCCGTGTCCTGCGGGCGTTGAAGAACCGATTTGGTTCTACGGACGAGTGCGGCATCTTTTCCATGGAGCAGGGCGGGCTGCGGGAAGTGCCGAATCCGGCGGGCCTGTTCCTGGAGGAACGGGAAGAGGCGGTCAGCGGCGCCGTCATCGGCGGCTGCCTGGAAGGGAACCGTCCCCTTATGGTCGAATTCCAGGCCCTGGCGGCCCGTACCCCGTACGGGATGCCGCGGCGTACGGCTACGGGGTACGATTACAATCGCGTGAATATGCTGATTGCCATTTTGGAACGGCGCTTGGGATTGGACTTCGGGACGTACGACGCGTATGTCAATGTCGTCGGCGGGATGCGGGTCGCGGAACCGGCGGCGGACCTGCCGGTCCTGGCGGCCCTCGTGTCCAGTTACCGGAACCGTGCCGTGCCGGCAGGGACCCTGACGTTCGGGGAAGTCGGGCTGACGGGCGAGGTGCGCCGTGTCCCGGCCATGGAGCGGCGCGTCCTCGACGCGGCCAAGCTGGGGTTCCGGCGTTTTGTCGTACCCCGGGGCCGGCTGGCCTTGCCGGTGGATTTCGCGGGCACGGTCGTCCCGGTTCGCACGGTCGAAGAGGCACTGAAGGCCATTTTTCTGGATTCGTAAGTATCATTGCGCCGAATTTGCGACAAAAAGAAAATTCAAGTTGACAAATATTGACAAGTGCGTTATAATCAGAAATTTGCAAATCTCAAAAGATTGTGATATACTACAGCTGTAAAGGTGTCTGCTTTTACAGCTTCTTCTTTTTTTGTGCGGTTCCAATCCCCGACCATGGTTCTCGTGCACCACAAGGGAACAGTGACAGGGAAATTCCTACAGGAGGTGCGCGATGTTTGCGATTGGCGATCATGTGGTATATCCCATGCACGGTGCCGGTGTGGTGCAGGCGGTGGAAGAACGTGAATTCGAGTTGTGCCCGACGAGGTATCTCGTCCTGAATCTCTTCATCGGGCATATGACGGTGCGGATTCCCGTCCAGAACATTGAAAAGGTGGGACTGCGCCCTGTCAGTTCCGTCAAAAAGATGCGGGAAGTCAAGAAGGTACTCCAGACGGATGTGCAAAACAACATGAAGAGCATCACCTGGAACCGGCGCTTTACCCTTTATATCGACAAGATGAAAAGCGGCAATATCCTGGACCTGGCCGAGGTCATCAGTATTTTGGCGCGGCAGAACGCGAAGAAACGCCTGTCCACGGGCGAGCGGCGTCTTTTGGGCAACGCCCGGCAGATTTTGGCGAGTGAAGTCATGATTGTCAAAAGCAGTGACTTGGAAACAGCGGAGGAATGGATTGACGCGGCCCTCCGCCAGGCCAGCTGAGACGGCGGAGAAGCCGTTCGCGCCGCCACTGGAAAATGACAATGATTGGGAAAACGGTTTTTCCTTCGGGAAAAGCCGTTTTTTTGCTGCCTGCCCGGCGATTCACGGAAAGTTCCGATTTCGTGCGATTTTCTACTATTAATTGACCGCGATTTGTAGTAGAATTATCTATACCATGGGTCAGTGTTGCCTTTCCGGCAGGACGGTCCCGCGGCGGCCGGATTTTTGCCGGCTGTCCCGACAGGGAAGGAGGTGAAATTATGTTACGAAAAATCCTGACATTGGTCATAGCGGTCTTGTTTACTGTTACCGGACTCATTCTCTTGCAAAACGCATTGCCTGAATTATCTGTTTTGATCGGCTATGACATCCACTCCGGAGGTCCTTTCGGCTATTCCTGGATCCATATTCTCTTCGGCATCGTCAGCGCTATCTTCTTTGGCTGGTTCGGCTGGGTCGTGACACCGTTCCTGATCCAGCACATCATCCGCGCCAGCGAGTCTGTTGCCGCGTTTCTGTCCATGGCGCCTTCGGTCGACATTGCTGTCACCCTGATCGGCGTCATCGTCGGCCTCATCCTGGCGAACCTTATGGGGGCGCCGTTTTCGCGGCTGCCTGTCGTGGGGCCGTATATCCCCGTGGTGTTGAGTGTCGTTTTCGCGCTCATCGGCGCCCAGGTGGCCCTTCGGAAAAGCAAGGACATCCTTGGCTTCATCGCCCGCCGCCGTCCCCGGCGCAAGAACCGGGCCGCCCAGGAAGAGTCCCCGTTGCCGGTACTCCTGGAAGAGACGGATTTTCCCGTCCCGCAATACACGCGCAACAAGCTCCTCGATACGAGCGTGATCATCGACGGCCGCATTGGGGATGTCTTGAAGACGGGGTTCCTGGAAGGCAATATGATTGTCCCCCACTTCGTCCTGGATGAGCTGCAGACATTGTCCGATTCGGCCGATGACCTGAAGCGCGCCAAGGGGCGCCGTGGCCTTGACTTGATCCGGGCCCTGCAGCAGGACAGCCGCCAAATCCTGATTCTGGAAACGACGGATTATGACGAAATCGCCGGTGTCGACGCCAAGCTCGTGGAGATGGCCAAGGACACGGGATCCGCTATTGTGACGAACGACTTCAACCTGAACAAGGTAGCCACGATCCAGGGCATTGCCGTCCTGAATCTTAACGATTTGTCCAATTCCCTGAAAATCGTCGTCGTTCCCGGGCAGGAACTGGATGTCAGCCTCCTGCGGGAAGGAAAGGAAAGCGGACAGGCCGTGGCCTACCTGGAAGACGGCACCATGATTGTCGTCCAGGAAGGGCGGCGTCTGATCGGGCGTCACGTCAAAGTCATCGTTACCTCGGTTTTCCAGACCTCGGCAGGCCGCATGATTTTCGCGAAGCTGCCCGGCCCGGCTGACGCCTGAGTCCAGAGAGGAGATTCCATGCAACCCATGACTGTCATTGTCCCTGCCGCCGGTGTCGGCCGGCGGCTCGGACTGGGAAAGAATAAGGCTTTCGCTACCGTCGGGGGCCTGCCGCTCCTGGTCCGGTGCTTGCGGATGCTGGGACGGACGGGGCTGGTGCGCCGGGCCGTCGTGGTGACAGGGAGCGCGGAACAGGAAGAAACACGGCAGCTCCTGGCTGCCTACGGGGCATCCTGCTTCCCCGGCCTGGACATCGTCGTCACGGCGGGGGGAAAGGAGCGGCAGGATTCTGTGGCCAACGGCCTCGCCCTGGTCATGGAACGGGCAGGGTTCGTCGCCGTCCATGACGGCGCCCGCCCTTTTGCGGGGACGGAAGTCTTTGCCCGCACCCTGGCCCTGGCCGAGCGGACGGGGGCAGCCATTGCCGCTGTGCCTGTCAAGGATACGGTGAAGGTCGCCGGTCCCGACGGCTGCGTGGCGGCCACGCCGGACCGCGCCACTCTGCGGGCCGCCCAGACCCCGCAGATTTTCGAAGTGAACCTCCTGCGTCGCGCCTACGCCCTGCTGGCGGAACGCCGCGCCGCAGGACGACCGCTGGCCGTCACGGACGACGCGTCCCTGGTGGAAGCCTTGGGGCATCCGGTGGCGCTGGCCGAAGGATCGTATGACAACATCAAGATTACGACGCCGGAAGACCTGCTTCTGGCCGAGGAAATCGCAAAAAGGAGTTTATAAAAGATGCAATTTCGCGTAGGAACCGGGTACGATGTGCACCGCCTTACGGAAGACCGGCCGCTCCTCTTGTGCGGCGTTTCCGTTCCTTACGGGCTGGGCCTGCTGGGGCACAGCGACGCCGACGTGGCCCTGCACGCCCTCATGGACGCGCTCCTTGGCGCTGCGGCGCTGGGGGATATCGGCAAACATTTTCCCGATACGGACGAGCGTTTCTGCGGGGCCGACAGCCGCAAGCTGCTAGCCGAAGTGGTGCGCTTGCTCACGGAGCGGGGCTGGCGCGTCAACAACGTGGACGTGACCATCGTTGCCCAACAGCCGAAACTGGCCGCCTACATTCCGGCCATGCGGGCCTGTGTGGCCGCCGACCTGGGACTGGAGCCGGAGGCCGTCAACATCAAAGCGACGACCACGGAAAAACTGGGTTTCACTGGCCGCGGGGAGGGCATCGCCGCCGAAGCTGTGGCGAGCCTGGTACGCTGACCATTCGATAGAGCAAACAACATTTTGGAGGGATAGTTTTTATGGCACAGGAAATTCGTGTACGTTTCGCACCGAGCCCGACGGGGCCGTTCCATATCGGCGGCGCCCGGAGCGCCCTGTTCAATTGGCTGCTGGCCCGCAAGCTCGGCGGCAAGATGGTATTGCGCATCGAGGACACGGATCGCAAGCGTTCGACGCCGGAATCGGAAGAAAACATCAAGGCCGCCCTCAAGTGGCTGGGCATGGACTGGGATGAAGGGGTGGATGTCGGTGGCCCGTACGGCCCGTACCACCAGATGGAACGCCTCGCGATCTACAAAAAATACACGGACCAGCTGTTAGCCGAAGGCAAAGCCTATTACTGCTACTGCACACCGGAAGAACTGGAGGAGGAACGGCAAGCCTTGCTGAAGGAAGGCAAAATGCCCCGCTACATGGGCAAGTGCCGCCATTTGACGGCGGAGCAGCGCGCCCAGTACGAGGCGGAAGGCCGGAAACCGTCCATCCGGCTGAAAGTGCCGGCGGATGAAAAGATCGTGGTCCACGACCTGGTCCGCGGCGATGTGGAGTTCGACTCCAACGGCATCGGCGATTTTGTCATCGTCAAGTCCGACGGCATCCCGACGTACAACTACGCTGTCGTCATCGACGACTACCTGATGCACATTACCCATGTCATCCGCGCGGAAGAGCATTTGTCCAACACGCCGCGCCAGCTTTTGGTCTACGAGGCCCTGGGGTTTGAAAAGCCGGTCTTCGGGCACATTTCCCTGATTCTCGGCCCGGACCATACGAAGATGAGCAAGCGCCACGGTGCCACGTCCGTCGACGCGTACCGCCGGAAGGGCTACATCCCCGAAGGGCTGGACAATTTCCTTGCCCTGCTCGGCTGGGCCCCGTCGGGGGAAAAGGAAATTTTCACCATGGAGGAAGCCATCCGCGAATTCTCCCTGGAACACGTGGCCAAGAATCCCGCCATTTTTGATTTCAAGAAGCTGGATTGGATTAACGGACAGCATATCCGCCGCATGACTCCTGAAGCCTTCTTCGATCTGGCCAAACCCTTTATGGTCGAAGCGGGCTGCATGACGGGAGACGAGACGGGCGAACGCCTGGAGTGGCTCCGCAAGGTCATTGCCACGGCCCAGACCCAGGTCGACTACGGCGCCCAGATCCCGGAAAAGGTTGCCTTCTACTTTACGGACGAGTTTGAGTTCGAAAGCGAAGAAGCGGCCGCCGTCCTGCACGAGGAGACCGTTCCCCTGGTCCTGCGCTCCCTGAAGGCGGAGCTGGAAGCCCTGCCGGTCCTGGACCGCGACGGAGTCAAGGCCTGCTTTAAAAAAGTCCAGAAAGGCAACAAGCTGAAAGGACAGCAGGTCTACATGCCGGTCCGCGTTGCCCTGACGGGCAGCCAGCACGGCCCGGAACTGGCGGAAATGATTCCCCTGATGGGGCTGGAACGGGTGGAAAGACGCGTGGCAAAGAGCCTGACCAGGGCCGGCATCACCCTGTGAGCCACGGCGCAGGCACAGTGAGCGAGGTGTACAGCATGGATACAAAAGAAATCAAAGTCTATAACACAATGAGCCGTAAAAAGGAGACCTTCGTCCCTCAGGAGGAAGGCAAGGTCGGCATCTATGTCTGCGGTGTCACCCCTTATAACCATCCCCACATCGGCAACGCCCGGCCTTTCGTGACGTGGGACGTCATCCATCGCTTCTTCGAGGAGGAAGGCTATGAGGTGACCCATGTCCAGAATTTTACGGACGTGGACGATAAGATTATCAAGGCGGCCAACGAAGAAGGCGTGCAGTGGAGCGACATCTGCGGCCGCTATATCGAATCCTATTTTGAAGTCATGGACAAGCTGAATGTACGCCGTGTCCAGGTCTATCCCCGCGTGTCCCAGCATATTTCCGATATTATCGGTACCGTGCAGGCCCTGGTGGACAACGGCCTGGCCTATGCCGTCGAGGGCGATGTCTACTACGCGGTGGAAAAATTCCCACGGTACGGCATGCTGTCGGGCCGCGAATTGGGGGATATGATGGCCGGCGCCCGCGTCGAAGTGGACGACCGCAAACATAACCCCATGGATTTCGCCCTCTGGAAAGCCGCCAAGCCGGGCGAACCTGCCTGGGATTCCCCCTGGGGCAAGGGCCGTCCGGGCTGGCATATCGAATGCTCGACCATGAGCATGAAGTATCTGGGGAAGACGTTCGATTTCCACGGCGGCGGCAGCGACCTGATTTTCCCGCACCACGAAAATGAGATCGCCCAGTCGGAAGGCGCCACGGGATGCCATCCGTTCGTGCGGTACTGGCTCCACAACGGCTTCATTACGGTCCACGAGGAAAAGATGTCCAAGTCCCTGGGAAATTTCTTTACGGTCAAGGATATCCTGGCCCATTTCGAGGCGGAAACGCTGCGTTTCTTCATCCTCTCGACCCATTACAGGAGCCCCCTGGATTTCAGTGACCAGCGGCTGAAGGAAGCCGACGCCAGCCTGCAGCGGCTGCGTACGGCCCGGGAAAACCTGGATGCCTTGGGCCGCCTTATCGCCTGCGGACCGTCGGAATACAGCCTGTCCCTCCGGCCGAAGGTGGTGGCATTGCGGGAAGCGTTCCTGGACGCCATGCGGGATGATTTCAACACGGCCCTGGCCATTAGCCACTGGTTTGCCCTGGCCAAGGAAATCAATATCTACAAGGGCAAAGTCGACAGTGGGGAGGAGAAGCCCGACGGAAAACTGCTGGACGAAATGGAAAAGGCCTTCGATAAGTTCGCCTTCATCCTGGGCGTCCTGGAGCAGCACGGCGCGGGCCAGTCCCGGTCGGCAGGCCTGGAAGACAAACTCCTGGCCATCCTTATGAATCTGCGGCAGGAGGCCCGCAAGGCCAAGAATTACGCCCAGGCCGATGCCATCCGCAACCAGCTGGCCGATGCCGGTGTGATCATCGAGGATACCCCGCAGGGACCGAAGTGGAAAATACAGTGAAATTCGAACGATTTACGGAACTGAAAAAACAGGCCCTGGCGCTCTGCCGGGAAGAGGGCCGGCCCTTGCCGGATCCCGGCCAGATGAATCCCATCGTCCTCGCCCTCATCGGGGACAGTGTCTTTACCTTTTACGTGCGGCTGCGGCTCCTGACCGTTTCATCCCACGTACAGGTTATCCACACGATTGCCGCGCGGGCCGTGTCGGCCGTCCTGCAGGCCAAGGCCTTCCTCCAGCTGGAAGAGACCCTGAGCCCGCAGGAAGCGGCGGTAGCGCACCGGGGCCGCAATGCCAAGTCCATGGTGCCCAAGAGCGCCACGGTCCACGAGTACCGCGCCGCCACGGCTTTCGAAACCTTGTGCGGCTGGCTCTTGCTGACAGACCAGGAGGAGCGGCTCGAAGCGTACATGGAACAAGCTTTCCGCATTATTGTGGACGCCATGGGGCGGTCGGCGGAAGCAGGGAAACGAACGGAAAGGTGAAAAGTATGCATGTCAAGTTGTTACGACACACGCCGGACCCGGAGCAGGTAGTGGCCATGGCGGGGCGCCTTTGCTATTCGGCGGCCTGCCTTGACGATTTGGAAGAAAAAATGACGCCGGAAGAGTCGGCCCGCATGATCCGAATGCTCGTCCGCATGGGTCATTTGTCGACGGTAGAGCACGTTACGTTCACGTTCGCGGTCGAAGGCGTGTCCCGCGTGTTGACGCACCAGCTCGTGCGGCACCGCATCGCGTCCTACGAGCAGCAGTCCCAGCGGTATGTGAAGGCTTCCGCCATGGAAACGGTCCTGCCGCCGACGATTGCGGCCGATCCCGCGGCCAAGGCGGAATTTGAGGCCTGCATGCGCCACTTGCAGGATGTCTATAATGACCTGGCCGACAAATACGGCATTCCTGCCGAGGATGCCCGGTACGTATTGCCCAACGCGGCGGAGACGAAGATTATCCTGACCTTCAACGTGCGGTCCCTCCTGAACTTTTTCACGCTCCGCTGCTGCACCCGCGCCCAGTGGGAAATCCGCGAGCTGGCGTGGCGCATGCTCCGGGAGTGCCGCCAGGTGGCGCCGGTCTTGTTTGAAACGGCGGGCCCGAACTGCGTGACCCGCGGAATCTGCACGGAAGGAAAGATGAGCTGCGGCCTGCTGCCGACGGTCCAGGCCTGGAAGGCGGAAAAGAAGGACGTGACGCCCTTGTTCCTGACGGACACGGGGACCCCGTCCCTGGAGTGAGGAAAGGGTTATGACGAAAGAACACGATACCTGGCGTCCGGCGCCGCGGTCCGCAGGCCGCAAGACCCGGAACGCGGAAGGAAGGGACCCTCGCGAGGTCCGGCTGGCGCGCCCCCGTCAGGGCGAAACGGGGCCGGCAGAGGGGGTTATCGCGGGCCGCAACGCCGTGACGGAAGCCCTGCAGAGCGGCCGTTCCCTGAACAAGATCTACCTGCGCGCCGGCGTCCAGGGAGGCAGCATTGCCAAAATCCAGGCGCTGGCGAAGGAACGGGGCGTCCCCGTCGAAGCGGCCCGGCCGGAAAAGCTGGACCAGCTGGCCGGCGGGATCCGGCACCAGGGGGTAGCCGCCCTAGCGGCGCCGGTCGCGTTTTCCACGCTGGAAGACGCCCTGGCCCGGGCGGCGGAAAAAGGGGAGGATCCCTTCCTGCTGCTCCTCGATGAACTGCAGGACCCGCAGAACGTGGGCGCCCTCATCCGCAGCGCCGATGCGGCCGGCGTCCACGGCGTACTCCTGCCGAAACGGCATGGCAGTCCCCTGAACGCCGTGGTCGACAAAGTGTCCGCCGGCGCCGTGAGCTACGTTCCCATTGTCTCCATCGGCAACATCAGCCAGACGTTGCAGTCCCTGAAGGAGAGGGGATTTTGGGTGGCCGGTGCCGATATGGACGGGAGCGAGCCCTATTACAAAGCCCGCCTGACGGGGCCCATGGTCCTCGTTGTCGGCGCCGAAGGCAAGGGCCTGGGGCGGCTCGTCAAGGAAACCTGCGACATTCTTGTCCGCATTCCCATGGCGGGGGGCGTCAATTCCCTGAACGCCTCCGCGGCAGGGGCCATCCTGCTGTATGAAGTCGTGCGGCAGCGCCAGCTGGAGCGGGAAACTGCTGCGGCGGAAGCGGACCGGATCGGCGGCAAGCCATGAAAGAAATTTATCTGATCGACGGGTACAACGTCATCAACTACTGGCAGGAATTCAAGGACATCCGGGAGAAAGACCTGGAACACGCCCGGGACCTGCTGGCCCACCAACTGTCCGAATTCGTGGCTTTCCACGGTTGCGACGGTACGCTTGTCTATGATGCCATGGACGTACCGGGCGGGGAAGAAACCGAGTGGATCGGCCCCCTGCGGGTGGTCTATACGGCCGAACACGAAACGGCGGACAGCTGGATTGAGCGCGCCGCCTACCAGATGGCCCGGCGTGGGGACTGCCGCCTTTTCGTCGTGACGAGCGACAAGGCGGAACAGGATATGGTCCTCGGTTCCGGCGGGCTCCGCATTTCCGCCCGGGAATTCCGGGCCATCTATGGGAAGACGAAACAGCAGATCGCCGAAGGGGTGGCCCGCCTGCCGGGCAGTCTGGGCCGGCGGGAGCTGGGCGGCCGCATCGAGGACAGCGTGGCCCGGCATCTGGAGGCCCTGCGCCGCCGGTGAAAGCCGTCTTGTTGACGCCATCCATTGCGATTTAGTATAATGTTGATACGCCGCAGGCCCTATGATCCTGCGGGAAAGGAACGACGAATGAGCGAACAAGGCAAGGACCCCTATTCCCGTTTTGCGGGCCTCACGGACGAGGAAATCGTCGCCCTGGCCAATACCGAAGGAAACGTGACGGCCCAGGAGTACCTGCTCCATAAGTATCGCAATTTCGTGCGGGGAAAGGCGAAGAGCTATTTCCTTGTCGGCGCTGAACGGGAAGACATCGTCCAGGAAGGCATGATTGGCCTCTACAAGGCCATCCGCGACTTTAAGGGCGACAAACAGTCTAGCTTCCGCGCTTTCGCGGAATTGTGCGCGACGCGGCAAATCATTACGGCCATCAAGACGGCGACGCGGCAAAAGCACATTCCCCTCAATTCTTACATCTCTCTCAACAAGCCGATTTTCGAGACCGATTCGGACCGCACTCTCCTGGATGTGCTGCCCACGGGAGTCAAGACGGTCAACCCGGAGGAGATGATTATCCGCAAGGAAGAGTTCACGGAAATCAAGACCAAGATGAACGACATCCTGAGTGATTTGGAATGGGAAGTGTTTATGAACTACCTGGACGGCAAGTCGTACCAGGAAACGGCGGCGGAACTGAACCGCCATATCAAGTCCATCGACAACGCCTTGCAGCGGGTTAAACGCAAGGTGGAAAAATACAAGGAAACACACGCCGACGATTTGGAAATCGACTCCCTGTATACGCACTTCCTCAGTATGGACAAACGGAAGAAGGAGCGGAAAACAGGAAGCGGGCACGAAGAAAGCGGCGCGAAAAGGGAATTGTGATAAATGTGAAACACCTCGACAGGCGGTTTCACAAAATCCCGGTTTTAGGCTCGCCGTAAAAGGATTTTTTCCAGTTCCGGCGAATACTAACAAGCAAGAAGCACTACCAGGACCAGGGAAGCAAAAACTAGGTCGGCACAGACCAGGGAGGTTATGATCATGAGTCAAACTGAAGAATTCGAAAAAGTCGTCGAAGCAGCGAAAGCCAACAAAGGTGGCGTCGTTTTCGTCACGGGCAAGCCTGGCAGCGGCAAGAGCAAGGTGTTGCGCGAAGCCGCGGAAGACAAGAAATGGGATTATGTGGATTGCCGTATGCTGATCAGCGAAGAATTCCTGGCGGTACCCGGCGAAGAACGCATGGAAAAGGCTCCCGAACTGATGGATGCGACGCTGGCCAGCTACAACTCCGACGTGATCCTGCTGGATCGTCTGCAGACTCTCTTTGTTCCCGTCTTTCGTCTGGACGTAGGCGCCCTGCTGAAGAAACTGGGCGAAAAATATATTCTCGTCGCTGCCTGGCCCGGCTATGTGAAGGACGGCACCTTGTGCTACGACAAGTTTGACGGCACGGAATCCATTCGTATCCCCGTCGACGGCTTTACGGTCTGGAACGTGGAATAAGGGCGGCGTCTCTTTCTCAATGGACAAAGGATTTTGACAGGCAGGCATATGATTAATTCGAAAGGTACACTGGCGGTCCTGACCGGTGGCGGCGACTGCCCCGGCTTGAACGCCGTCTTGAACGCGGTCGTGAAATCGGCCCTCCGTTACGGATTCCAGATTTATGGGATCGAAAACGGTTTCAACGGGCTGGTCAACGACAATATGAAATTGCTGACCTATCAGGATGTCTCCGGCATCCTGCCCCGCGGCGGCACGGTCCTGGGGACGACGAACCGGGACAATCCCTTCCGGTTTGCCCACGAACACAAGGATGGCACGATTACCTATACGGACGAACGGGAAACGGTCATGAAGAATCTTGCCCGGCGCGGCATTGAGACCCTCATCGTCATCGGCGGCGACGGCAGCCTTGCTATCGGGTCCCAGCTGGCCCGGGAGTGCGGCGTCAAAGTCGTCGGCGTGCCCAAGACGATTGACAACGATCTGCCCTGTACGGAGCGGACCTTCGGGTTCGATACGGCGGTGTCCATGGCAACGGAAGCCTTGGACCGTCTGCATACGACCGCCGAGTCCCACCATCGTGTCATGCTCCTCGAAGTTATGGGCCGGTATGCCGGCTGGATCGCGCTGCATTCCGGCGTGGCCGGCGGGGCGGATGTCATCCTGATTCCCGAGATTCCGTACCACATGGAAGCCATCATCCGGAAAATCCACGAACGGCAGCGGCAGGGCAAGATGTTCAGTATCCTCGTCGTGGCCGAAGGATCCAAACCGGAAGGCGGTGAAATGACCGTGGCCCGCATGGTCAAGGGCAGCTTCGATCCGATTCGCCTGGGTGGTGTCGGGTTTAAACTGGCCGAGGAAATCGAGGCAGCGACGGGCATCGAATCCCGCTGCACCGTGTTGGGCTATCTGCAGCGCGGCGGTTCCCCGACGGCCTTCGACCGCGTTCTCTGCACCCGGTACGGTGTGGCGGCCGTGGAAGCCATCATCAAGGGCGATTATAACGTCATGGTGGCCCTGCGCAATGATTCCATTATCCAGGTTCCCCTGGAAAAAGCGGGCTCCAACCCCCGTTCGGTTCCCCTGGACAGTGAAATCATCCGGGCCGCGCGGTATATCGGCGTCAGCTTTGGGGACGAAACCGAGTAAGGCTGGGATTCCTGCAGGAAGGCCAGCGGCGAAGTGGATTCCTGCTTTCGGGTTTCTTCCTAATTAATAATTCTGTATCGTCTTTTTGCGGTTCCTCATGATTCCCGGGACCGCCGCCCTGCGGCGGTGTCCCTGGATTCCAATCCCCCGGTACGGGTCTGGTACCGGGGGATTTTTTTGTGGCGTCTTTGCCCGTGTCGTTTAAAAAATGTTTACGAAACACACCTTGAATCGGACGGGGAAGCGTGTATAATAGTAGCATATGCAGCGTACCGGCGGGACGCAGACCTGCTGCGGCCGTGGGACCCTGCCATTCCCAATTTGACAAGGAGATACCATGAGCGATTATCTGATAGCCGTCATTGTCGGCTGCGTCGAAGGACTGACGGAGTTTATCCCTGTGTCCTCGACGGCCCACATGATTATTGTCGGCCATATGCTGGGCTTCACGGGAGACTTTGCGGCCCTATTCGACGTCTTTATCCAGCTGGGGGCAATCCTGTCCATCATCTTTATCTACAAAGACCGGTTCAGACGCTTTTTGACGAAGGACGGCTGGGATACCCACAAAGGACTTAGCGTCTGGCACGTCGCCATGGGCATGCTGCCCGTCTGCGTCGTCGGGTTCCTGGCCCACGAATATATCAAGACATATCTGTTCTCGCCCTTTACGGCGGTCTTTGGCCTGGTTCTTGGAGCCTTGCTGATGATATACGCGGAAAAGAAGATGGGACCCCGCGACGCGTCCCTCGTACAGGACATCGACAAGATGAGCCTGAAGCAGTGCCTGGTCGTCGGATTCTACCAGCTGCTGGCCTTGTGGCCGGGTTTTTCCCGCAGCGGATCCACCATGGCCGGCGCCATGCTGGCCGGTGTCGGGCGCAACGTGGCGGCCCAGTACACCTTCCTCATGGCCGTCCCTCTCATGTTTATCGCCTGCCTGTTCGACCTGTTCAAGAATCTGGACAAGCTGGGCAACGGGGGAGCCGCGGAACTGGCCATCGGGTTTGTGACGGCTTTTGTGACGGCCTATATTTCCGTCCTCTGGTTCCTGAAGTTCCTGAAAAACTCGACCCTGACGGCCTTTTCTGTCTACCGGATCCTGCTGGCCGCCGTGGTGCTGTTCTATTTCTTGTGAGTCACATGGGCCGATTCGTCCTGTCCAGTCGGATCGGCTTTTTCTTTTTTCCCTCCCGTGAGGATTTTGACGAAAAATGGGTTGACAAACACGAGCTGGTGTTGTAATATACTACATGTCACGAATTGCTGCTGGCATAGCTCAATTGGCAGAGCAACGGTTTTGTAAACCGTAGGTTGTAGGTTCGATTCCTATTGTCAGCTCCAGTAGATAACTTCATGGAGAGGTTCCCGTCCAACCCTCTCCACCATCTCATCGCGGGGTGGAGCAGTTGGTAGCTCGTCGGGCTCATAACCCGAAGGTCGTTGGTTCAAGTCCAGCCCCCGCAACCATGATAGAACGCTGATGTAGCTCAGATGGTAGAGCGCATCCTTGGTAAGGATGAGGTCACCAGTTCAATCCTGGTCATCAGCTCCATAAGTTGGCGGCATAGCTCAGTTGGCTAGAGCAAGCGGTTCATACCCGCTGTGTCCGGGGTTCAAATCCCTGTGCCGCCACCATATTTCAAAAAACCTCATGACTATGAGGCTTTTTTTTTGCCCGTTTGACGGAACGGGAATTTCGCAAAAAAGGTATCCTGCCAGGCGCTTTTTGTGGTATAGTATCTGTGTATCTGGACGCCGTCTTTTGGCGAGGAGGTCCGCAGGACTAAGGAGGAAGAAAAAATGGCAAAGGCTCATTTCGAGAGAACGAAACCGCATGTCAATATCGGCACGATCGGACACGTCGATCATGGCAAAACGACC
>OMWZ01000031.1 GCA_900314855.1 uncultured Selenomonadales bacterium | reverse complement strand
TCAAAAATCATGGTTTTGAACGGGGTATTTCTGTGGCGAGGGATAGTAAGCGTGATAGTGCCGATACGCAAAGTAAGGGAACGCTCACGAGTCCCATTGCGACTGTCTTTACGCTCTTCAGAGCGTTCATAGGGCTGGACGCCGAGTTGTTCGGCAGACTCTGCCAAAAGGACCTTGTTTAAGCATGCTTGGAGCAGCTGACGGAAAGCTCCATCGTGATCTTTTGAAAGAAGGGCTAGTATTTCTTCCTGATCCAGTGTAATATTGAGTTGAGCCATTTGCTTTTCCTCCCTCGGTATTATGTGGGTTTTGGTCGATTTACATTATACCTAAAGGATGAGCATATGGCTCATTTTTATGAAATTATCTTTTTACACCATTATATGGACGTTACCACCGGCTACGCTTATACTGCCAAGATACAGCACTATGCGGAACTCGTCCGGATCAAGTTGGAACAACGGATTCGGGAGAAAAAGATAGTGTTGCCCGACAAGCTGTCTATCCGGGTAAAGGAGAATGATGACAATTCTTATTCTGTTTTGCCGGTGCTGCTAAAGAAACATAAAGAAAATTACAGCCCGATTGTGGACGCTGGATTCGATGAAAGCTTTGCCAAAAAAAATATTCGGATCGGCGGTTTCAAACCAAAGACGGAACGATATATGTGTTCACGCAGGAACAAGGCAAGTGCTTGAACACGATTCGTAAATACAAGTCTCTCAGTAAAGAGCAGGCGGAGAGGATTAAAATACAACCGCGGGAGGTTTTCGACTCCGAAGAGTTCTTCTTCGACTTGAATTTCTATGGTGACCGGGTCATCAATATCGGGGCTTTTAAAGAAAATGTTCTGCCTTTTATCAAGCCGGAAGCCAATGACTGGCTACCGGCGGAAGGTACGTCTGTTATGAAGAAAGACTCGGACGTATCTGATGAGCTGCCGACACTGACACCGGAAAATATCGGCGCTGTTAAACAGGCTGTCCTCGAAGCGCAGAGTGAAGGAAAACAGAGTGTCGTCATAGACGGAACGGAATATCCACTAACTCAAGATCTGTTGGAATTGCTCAACCACAAAGAGGAAGAGTTCCGTGGCGATTGGGAATTGGAATTTGCGAAACCGGAAGAAGAACAAACGGCGGTCTTGAATATCCGGCAAAATATCGACGAGCTGTTATTTAGGGCCAAGGAACGTGAAAAGCACTATGCTATAAAAAATACGGAAGAACTTTTTACGGGGCTAAAACCGGGAACCACGCTGTATCAACACCAAAAAGAAGGCATTGCCAAAATGGCAGCATGTTGGACCGAAGGCCATAAAGGGGTGCTTTTGGCAGACGACATGGGCTTAGGAAAAACCCCGCAGGCATATGGGTTTATTTCGGCCCTCAAAAAGCACAAGGAAGGGCCGATGCCTTCTGTCTTGATTGTCGCCCCGGTGGCGTTGCTGAAAAATTGGGAAGAAGAATACGCTAAGTTTGTGGCGGACGGAATCTTTAAGGGAACCGTTGCTTTGTATGGATCAAGTTTAAGAGATCGTAAATTTAAAGACGAGAAGGGAAATATAGTATCCTATTCTCCGGGACAGGGGCTAAAATCTGTTCCGATGATTGATTTTTCCAGCTTGGAAAATGACTATATTGTCTTGACCTCGTACGAGACCCTGCGGGATTATCAGTTGTCATTCGGACGTATATCCTGGTCCGTTCTCATCCTTGACGAAGCCCAGAAAATAAAAAATCCCAGTGCCCGTATTTCTGTTGCGGCAAAGGCAATGAAATATGATTTCGGGATTTCTTTGACGGGTACTCCTGTAGAGAACACTTGGATTGACTTGTGGTCCATCATGGACTTTGTCGAACCGGGCAAGTTGAAGACTTTGCGGGAATTCAATGACAATTACCAGAAAAAGTTAAATTCGGCCGGACGAAATGTCGAGGAAATCAAAGCACTCGGCGAACAGCTGCGTGATGATTTGAACCCACTGTTCATTAGACGCTTAAAATCGGATATTGCGAAAAATCTGCCTACAAAGACGATAAAAAAATACGAAGATCCTATGACGGAGCCCCAGAGAAACGCATACAATGAGCTGATTGCTGAAGTCCATAAAAGTCAAGACCACAACAAAGGATATATGTTACGCCTTATTGCCAGCTTACGAGATGTGTCTCTCTGCCCGGATTTGGCAGTGTACAACGACAAATATTTCGGATCGGCTGACGCGATGACGGTATTGAATACGTCGGCACGTTTAATTCGCACGAAGAAAATATTAGACGAAATCAGGGAACGGCAAGAAAAAGTCATTATTTTTGTGGAAAGCCGCAAGTTGCAGGGGATGCTTGTTACTTATTTCGAGAGAATTTACAACATATACGTTCCTACGCCTATTAACGGCACGATGCAGGCCTTCAAGAGACAGGAAATCGTCGACAAATTTAATCATGCGAAAGGATTCGGAATTTTAATACTCTCCCCATTGGCAGCAGGGGTCGGCTTGAATATTACCGGTGCGAACAATGTAATTCATTTGAGTCGGTGTTGGAACCCGGCGAAAGAAGACCAGGCGACAGACCGTGTCTACAGAATAGGGCAAACGCTGGAAGTGACAGTCTATATCCCGATGGCGGTAGACCCTGACTACCCAAAGGAATCTTCGTTTGACATCATTCTGGATCAGTTGCTGGATTATAAGCGCAAACTGGGCGAATCGGCTCTGTTCCCTACGGGGGATTCTCCTGAAAATGGATATGACATGTTCCAAACAATTTTTGGGACAACCGGGGGTGAAGAAGGAACTGTACACGGCCAGTATTGGACCATTGTCGATATTGATAAGGTGACAGGCAAAACTTTCGAACATATTGTGACTTCTCTTTATGACGGTATGGATTGTTATAGCGCGGAAAAGACACGGGATTCGAATGATAGAGGTGCGGATATCGTCGTACGCAGCACAAAGAATTCTAATCTCCCGAACCTGCTCATTCAGTGCAAACAGACGAGCACGAAGCGTTCCATGAATGCTGACGGCGTTCGAGAAGTTATCGCGTCAAAAAAATATTATGAAAAAATCAATCATTGCCAGTTTAAATGCGTCGTTGTGACGAATGCATACAATTTTACGCATGGCGCTCGCGAACTGGCAAAGACGAACAGAGTCCAGCTAATAGCCAGAGAAGCATTGGCTGCTCTCCTGACACAGTTCCCGGTGGAACGCAGGGCGGCTGCGTTGTTTGACGTGGAATCACAAGATGTGGAGGCGGCAGACTTCGCTTGATTTTCACATTTTTCGCCCCTGCCATCCCCTGTTGTATGGTACAATATCTATTACACTTTCCCGAAAGGAGCCTGCCCATGCACCGCTTTTTCATTCCCAAACCGTACAGTCCTGTCATGACCATTTCCGGCATGGATGCCCATCACATCGTCGATGTCCTGCGCATGCAGCCTGGGGAACGGGTACAGGTGGCGGCCGACGACGGTATCCGATTTGTGGCGGAAATCACGGAAACGGGACGCAATACCGTGACGGTCCAGTCCGTGGAAATTCTCCACGAGAGCCATGAGCCATCGGTGCGCATCGCCTTGCTCCAGGGACTGGCCAAAGGGGAAAAGATGGACTGGATTGTCCAGAAGGCAGTGGAAGTGGGGGTCACGGATCTCTATCCCGTGGCCATGGCCCATTCCGTTGTGCGGCTGGAGAGCGGCCGGGCGGAAAAGAAAATCGAACGGTGGCAGAAAATCGCCGAGTCGGCGGCCAAGCAGAGCAAGCGTGACGTCGTGCCCCGCGTCCATCCCGTCCTGCCGTTGGGACAGGCCTTGGACGACGCGGCGTGCGACCTGAATATCCTGGCGTACGAGAGCGAGGACAAGACGGGCCTGAAGGCCGTCCTGCGGGCCCATTCGGGGGCGCGCAGCGTGGCCGTGCTTATCGGCCCCGAAGGGGGCATCGCGACGGAAGAGGCCGAGCTGGCCCGGGCCCACGGGGCCGTGGCGGCGAGCCTGGGACCGCGGATCCTGCGGACGGAAACGGCGGGATTGGTGGCGGCCGTCGCGATTTTGTATGAAACGGACAACTTGGAGTTGTAATATGGAACGGAGGAAGAACATGGAAGAATGGTTGGAGGTCAGCGTCAAGGTGACCCACGAGGCCGTGGAGGCCGTGGCGGAACTGCTTCGTGAGACGGGGGCGCGCAACGGCGTGCTGATTGAGGACCCGGTCCTTTTGGAGGAGTTGCGGGAGCATACGGAATGGGAGCTGTGCCCTCCCAAACCGTCGGACGAAGACCTGCAGGTCGTGACCGTATCGGCCTTTTATCCCGAGGACGAGGAGCTGCAGCCGCGCCTGGCCCGCATCGACCGGGGTCTGGCCCTCATCGAAGAACGCATCGGCGCCTTCCGCTTCGGGCCCGTCCTGTTCCGCAAGGTCAGTGAAAAAGACTGGGCCAACGAATGGAAGCAGTATTTCCACGTGACGCACGTGGGCAAGCACATTGTAATCAAGCCGTCGTGGGAGCAGTACGACGCCCAGGCGGGTGATGTGGTCCTGGAGCTCGATCCGGGCATGGCCTTCGGCACGGGGACGCACCCGACGACGTGCCTGTGCCTGCAGGGACTGGAAGAAATCATCCGGCCTGACACGCAGGTCTTCGATGTCGGCACGGGCAGCGGCATCCTGGCCATGGCGGCTGCCCAAATGGGGGCCCGCGACATTAAGGCCGTCGACATTGACGGCGTGGCCGTGCGCACGGCCCAGGAAAACATCGCCAAGGCCGGCCTGGCAGACCGCATTTCCGTGCAACAGGGCGATTTGCTTCACGGCACGGAAGGGAAGGCCGATGTCATCGTCGCCAACATCCTGGCGGACATCATCATCCAGCTGTTGCCCGACGTACCGGGCAAGCTGAAGGACGACGGCGTCTTTTTAGCCAGCGGCGTCATCGACACCTACCTGGACGACGTGACGCGCGCCGCCGCAGCCGTGGGCCTGACGGTCACGAAGGTGGACCGGATCCAGGACTGGGTCGGTATCCAGATGCGCAAATCATAACGGTTTCTGGAACCGCAATGTAGATAGGGAGTTCTTTTCGTATGTTGAAAATCGCTTTTTTGACGCTGGGCTGCAAAGTCAACCAGTCGGACACGGCCAGCATGGAACTGCTGTTCCGCCAGGCCGGTCATGACATCGTACCCTTTACGGAATCCGACGCGGACGTGTATATTGTCAATACGTGCGTCGTGACCAACACGGGCCAGCAAAAGTCGCGGCAGATGGTGCATCGCGCCGCGCGCAAAAATGACAGGGCCGTCGTCGCCGTGGCAGGGTGCTATCCCCAGACGGCGCAGGACGAGGTCAAGGCTATCGACGGTGTCGATTTGATCCTCGGCACGCAGGACCGGCACAAGATCGTATCCCTCGTGGAGGAGGCTGTGGCGCGCAAGCGGGGTGGGGAAGCGGTCCGGCTGGACGACGAGGTGCGGCCCTGGGACGACGGCGTCCTGTTTGAGGAGATGGCCGGCGGCAACGAGGAAGATAAAACGCGGGCCTATTTGAAAATCGAGGAAGGGTGCAACCAGTATTGCTCGTACTGCATCATTCCCTATGCCCGGGGTCCTGTCCGTTCCCGCAGCCTGGAGAGCATTCGGGCCGAAGTGGAAAAGCTGGTTGCCGCGGGGTATCGCGAAGTGGTCCTCATCGGCATCCACCTGGGTTGCTACGGCCAGGACCGGAAGGATGGCACAACGTTGTACGACGCGGTCCGGGCGGCGTTGTCCGTCCCGGCCCTGCAGCGCTTGCGCCTGGGATCCCTCGAGTCGGTGGAAGTGGAACCGCGTCTCCTGACGCTCATGGGCGAGGACAAGCGCTTCTGCCCGCACCTGCATCTGCCTCTCCAGAGCGGCTGCGACAAGGTGCTGCGCGATATGCACCGGCCGTACGACACGGCGAAGTTTGCGGCCCTCTTGCGGGACATCCGCGCCAAAGTGCCTGGCATCGCCATTACGACGGACGTGATTGTCGGCTTCCCCGGCGAGACGGACGAGAATTTCGCCAAAACATGGGAATTCGCGCGGCAGTGCGGTTTCGCGAAGATGCATATTTTCCCGTATTCCATGCGCCACGGCACGCCGGCGGCAGCGCGGACGGACCAGGTGCCCGACGCGGTCAAAAAGGCCCGTGCCGAGGCCCTGGGCGACCTGGACAAAAAGATGCAGCAGGCTTACTTTGCGGAAAACGTGGGGCGCGTGGTCGAAGTCCTCGTGGAACAGCCCGTGCGGAAGAAGGACACGTCGGACCCCGATCTGGTGGAAGGCCTGAGCGGAAACTATGTGCGCGTCGTGTTTCCCGGGACGGCGGACCTGGCGCGGACTGTCGTGCCCGTGCGGATCGTCGCCGCCGGCGTTGACAAGTGCGAAGGGGAACGCCTATAATTTATCGTAAAGCAAGTGTAGCCGGGCGGAAGCCCGAAAAGGAGTGAGAACCATGGCAGATTGCGTATTTTGCAAAATCGCGGCCGGGGAAATCCCGTCCAATAAAGCGTATGAAGACGACAAAGTCGTGGCGTTCAAGGACCTGGAGCCGGCGGCTCCCGTCCACGTCCTGCTGATCCCGAAGAAGCACTTCGACAACGTGACCGTGACGGACACGGAAACGCTGGGCTATATGATGGGCAAAGTTGGCGAAATCGCCAAATCCCTGGGCCTGACGGAAAAGGGCTTCCGCCTGGTCATCAATACGGGCGACGATGGTGGACAGACCGTTCATCACCTGCACATGCACATTATCGGCGGCAAAGCTATGGGCTGGCCTCCGTTCCCGCCGGAAAAATAAGGGCGCGACGCGGCATGTGTAATGTGATAAGACATATGTTACAGAGATAAAAAGAAAAAAGAGAGAGCATTTGTTACAATAGGTTTAGCCAAAACCAAAAAAAGTAACAAGGAGGC
>OMWZ01000014.1 GCA_900314855.1 uncultured Selenomonadales bacterium | reverse complement strand
GGCTTCCTGCTGCTCGAACGAGGTGTACCCTGTCACGGTCTTTTCCAGTTCCCCCAGGGCCGCGTGTTCCACCAGCTCCTGGGCCCGGGGTGCCGCCTCCGCGGCCGCGACATCGTACCGGTCCGCCAGGTATCCCGCCAGATAGGATGTCGTAAAGGGTTTCAGGAAAGAATAGTCATAGGGCCCGATGCTCTCCATCCACGTATCGTCCATGCGCTTACTGCCATCGACGGGGACCTTGGAGAAGGACAGGGAACCTTCCCGCTGGCATTCGTAATACGCGGCTTCCGTGACTTCGCAGTGCCCCTGGCGATAGGTCCGCACCGTCTTGGCGCGGTAGCTGCCCGTGGCCGTCACACAGGAATCAAAGAGCCAGAAGGGCACGTACATGCCCTGGATGGCCTCGATGCGCGTATCGGACAGGAAGTTATCCGGCAGCAGGCGTTTTCCTTCGTAAAAGGACCGGAAGGCTTTTTGGGCGTCTTCCCTGGTCTTTTGCAGTAGCAGCATTCCGTGGCCATGGTGTTGTCGTCCGTCACGATTTCGGCGCCGCAGGACGGGCACTGGAAGGCCCGGAGCATTTTCTGCTCGTCTTCACTCCACGCCGCGCCGGCGCCTTCCGTATTCCATTTTTGTTCTTTCGCTTGTTCCGCCTTGGCTGCCTGCTCTTCCTTCCTGGCATAGTAGGCTTCCAGGTCGGCTACGGAGAGCCTGGTGCCACAGTATTCGCAGACGATTTCCGACTGGCCTGGCACATAGCTCAGGGGGCCCGTACAATTCGGGCATTTAAAGTTTACCGATGTATCCGCCATAACGCACCTCCCGCCTTCTTTCCGTTTCCCGGGCCATCCGGCTCCTGCCTTCCCCGCACTATCGAAGGAACGGCCTGGTCACATCCTGTCGTTGTCATCGAAGGGATCGCCGCACTGCGGGCAGAACTTGGGCGGATTGTGGGGATCGGGGGGCTGCCAGCCGCATTTGTCGCAGCGGTACAGCGGGGCGTCCCGCAGTCCATGCAGAACCTGCCCTGGTTCACCGTGCCGCAGGACGGGCAGGCCCAGCCGGCGGCCGGTTCCGGTTTCGGTTTCCCGCAGTTGATGCAGAATTTTCCCGTGTTGCCTTTCTGTCCGCAGCCGCAGTCCCAGCCGCCCTGGGCGGGGGCCGGTGCTCCCTGCGGCGTCTGCATGGCCGATGCTCCCTGCGGTGCCTGCATCGTCTGCGCCTGCATAGCCTGCGCCTGGTTGAACAGGCCGGCGATGTTGTTACCCGTGGCGTTCGCCATGCCCATGCCCATAAGGGCCATGGCCGAGCCGCCTCCTTCGTTGGAGCCTGCCGCCCGCAGGAAGTCTGACTGGGCATCGGCCAGCACGCCGGCGGCCATGAGCGGATTCGCCGTGGCCATGCCCATCTGGATCTTCTGGATCTTTGCTTCATCCTCTTCGTTCGCCTTGACGCTGTTGACCCCGAAGGACACGATCTCGATTCCGCGCAGCTCGCGCCACCGCTTGGACAGGACTTCGTTCAAGGCATCGGCCAGCTCGAACGTGCGTCCCGGCAGTTCCGTATAATCGATCCGCTGGGCCGAGATTTTGGCAAAAGCCGGCTGGAGGGCCGTCAGCAGTTCCGATTTCAGCTGGCTGTCAATCTGGCCGCGGCGATATTCGTCCGACTCGTTGCCGACGACGTGGGTGTAGAACAGGATGGGGTCTGTAATCCGGTAGCTGTATTCGCCAAAGCAGCGGATGCGCACCGTCAGGTTCAGGTGCGTCGTATCGTCGACGGTGCGGAAAGGAATTTCGCTCGGCGTACCGTACTTGTTGCCAAGGATTTCCTTCGTGTTGAAGAAATAGACGCGCTGGTCCTTACCGGGATCGCCGCCAAAGGTGAACCGTCGGCCCATCTGCCGGAAGACGGCGACGACGCTGTCCTTGTTCAGGCCGTCGGTAAAGAGGGACGGTTCCGAAGACTGGTCATAGGTATACTGGCCCGGTTCGGCACATACATCCACGACCTTGCCGTCTTCCACGATCATCATGCACTGGCCGTTATTGACGACGATGACGGAGCCGTTGGAAATGACGTTGTCCTCGGCCGTCGTGTTGGAGCTACGTCCCTGGCTAGAGGTCCGTTTCCGGCCTTTCGTCATCAGGACATCGGCCGGCATGCCTTCACAATAGATGAACTCTTTCCACTGATCGCCCAATACGCCGCCGGCTGCACCCAATGCTGCTTTAATCAAACCCATGGTATTCCTCCTTTTTGCTGCCTGAATCTTTATGATGACGGAATCTTTATGACTGCATGATTCCACCGCCCCAGCCCTGCCGGGGGACTCTTCTTCTTTTCCATTGTAGCAGGAAAGGGGGACCGTCCGACCTAAGGAATTCCTCAGTCTTTGGGGAAGAAGCGCGGATTTCTTTGCCGAAAAGGGACCTTCCGTAGTATCATGGGAGAAAAGGAAACAAAAAGGAACCGGCCCTGCCGGAAAAGCGACAAATGGAGGAAGAAAGCATGGAAAGGCGCGGCTTTTTCGCGGACACGGCGGCAAGGTATGTCCGCTTTGCCCTGCTGCTTTTCTGCGCCCTGTGCCTGCTGGGCCCGGCCCGGCAGGCAGGCGCCAGGCCCCTTCCTGCCCGCGATTCGGAAGCCGTGCTGCTCGCCCGGCAGGGACAGCCCCTGTACTGGTATCCCCGGGAAATCGACGACATCGTCTTTCTCATCAACCGCAGTCTCTGCCGGGAGGAGATCACGGACTGGCAGGATCTGTACCACAGCCGGGCCGTCCTCGGCATCGAAGACAACGACGCCGACTGGAAGTCGGGCATCCTGGCCCTCCGGGGCAGCTGCCACGAAAAAGATGTCCTGGCCCTCCTGACGGAACTGTGGCGGGACGGACGCCTGGTAATCCACTACCAGGGCCGGGAATACAGCCGGGACCGTTCCGCCGTCGCGCCGGCGCCTTTCCCCGTGGAAATCCTGTTCCGGTCCGAAGCGGAACGGCGGCGTCAGCTCCAGGACAGGAACCATCTGGCCCTGGTCACGCCCCGGACCCATCCTCTGCGCGTGACCCGGGGCCTGCTGAGCGACCGGCCCCTGATCGGGGCCAACGCCCAGCCGCCGCGGCCGGACCTGGAAGATTCCGAAACCTTCGAAGCCACCCATATGGCCCTGCCTTCCCTGCTGCGGCGCCACGTGGCCCATTACCGCGTCTGGGCCCGAAACGGCCGCACCAGCCTGACCGCGGCTTACCTGGTCACCTTCGCGGCCATTTTCCTCGTCTTCGGATTCCTGCGGCACCATATCCAGCGGCGGAATGTCCTGCTGGCGGCCTGCCTGGCGGAAGGCTCCGTGCTGCTGCTGGCCCTGGTGCGTTTCTTCAAACTGTATACGGACGAAAACTCGACGCTGAACCGTTTTCTCTGGTATGCCTTCTACCCGTCCTACTTTCTCATCGCCCTGTCCCTGCTCCTGGCCGTTTATTACATGACCCGGCGGCACGGCGACTTCCGCGTGCCGTCGTGGTGGAAGGCCCTGGCCGTCCTGGACGGGGCCGCGTGCCTGGTCGTTCTCACCAATGACCTGACGGAATTCTTTGCCGCGTTTCCCCTGGGCTTCACGCACAGCAGCGACATCTACGAAATCACGCTGGCGGGCTCCTTCCTCAAGTGTTTCCTGGCGGCCCAGTTCTGCGCCGCTGTCTTCTTCCTCGTGCGCAATGGCTGCGCCATGCTCCGCTGCCCCCGGAAGCGGCCCGACGGGACCGGGGAAGAGACGGAAGCCGGAACTGCCAGGGCGGTCCTGCTGGGAAAATACGCCCTGCCGGCGCTCATCCTGTGCCTGGAGCTGGCGTATCACTTCTGCTACGGCATGAACCTTGCCAGCGCGCGCTATTGGGATACGTGCCTCGTCCTCATCTGGGGCTGTCTCGCCTTCGCCGCCATATCGGATTATCTGTACCTGCTTCCCGTCAATCGGGGCTACGAACGGGCCTTCGACTGTTCCACGGTTTCCATGGCCATTTGCGATTCCACGGGAAACACGGTCTACGGCATCCTGCCCCGGTCCCAGCCGCCGGAATCGGGCCTAGTCCTCCACCGCCTCCCCCTGGACAAGGGGTCTTTCTGGTGGCAGGAGGACCTGTCGGAAATCCGCCGCCTGCGCCATTCCCTGGATCTGAGCAATCGCACCTTGTCGCGCTATGTCCGCCTGCTCCGCCGGCGCCGGGAAATCCGTTCCCGCTACCTGACGCTGCAGCAGCAGAACCGCCTCTTCGCGGAACTGGCCGCCGTTTGCGAATCCAAAAGCCATGCCGTGCGCGTCCTCACGGGACAATTGGAACGGCAGGACCTCGACCGTCCCGGGCAAAAACGCGTCATGCGCCTGGTGAGCTGCCTTATCGTGTATCTCAAGAAGCGCTGCGTCCTGCTTCTTTCGTCCAAAGGCCAGGGTACCATCAAGCCCCTGGAGTTCATGATGGCCCTGCGGGAAAGCTGCGATTATTTCACCGCCGCCGGCCTGCAGAGCGCCTGCACATACCGTCTGGACCGTTCCCTGCTGGCGGCCGGCGACGCCCTGACCTTGTATGACCTGGCGGAGTTCCTGCTGGAAAGCTGCAGCCGCCGCTCCGGGGAAACAGTCCTCCTGAGCCTGGTGGAAACAGGCGGCGCCCTGCGTCTGGTGTGCCTCGCCAGCCCGGGCCTGGCAGAAATCCTCGCCGCGGCCGGTCACGTCCTCGCCCGCCGCAAAGACTGGGTGTCCTGCCAGACGGAGTTGGACAAGGACGATGATTCGGTGACATTGTATATCACCCTGCAGCCAGGAGAAGAAGGGGGGACCGCGTCATGATATCCTTCTATTTTCTCGACGCGCCCTGGCGCTGGCTCCTCCTGTCGTACGGCTGTTTCCTGGTCTGCCTGCAGGCCGTTCTCCTGACCCAGACCGCGCACCGGGACAACCGGCATCACCGTTTCGGACTGCTCCGGGAAGGAATCCTGCTGGTCTTTGCCATCCTGTTCGTCTTTACGACCCTGGCCCAACCGCTGTCTGCGCGCTACACGGATGAACTGATCATCCCATCCCTGACAGGCTGGCGCTATGCCGCCGGGGCCGCCGCCCTGGCCACCCTCGCCCTGGAACAGCGCGATCTGCCCAGGGATTTGTGTCTGACCGCCGCGATTTTCCTCTCCCTGCCCGGCGTCCTGGCGCGCCTGGACTGGCAGGGCCTGGGACTCTCCCTCGTCCTGTGGACCTTGCGGGAGTTTTTCGCGGCGCGCATCCTCTGGCGTCAGCGTCAGGACCTCCTGACGCCCCACACCATCAAGACGGCTATCGATAACCTGCCCCTGGGTCTCGCCTTTGCCCGGAACGACGGGAACATCTTTCTCGCCAACACGGTCTTCCTCGATTTATGTTACCAACGCTTCGGCCAGTATTATAGCGACCTGCGCCACTTCTGGCACGATGCCGCCACTTACCCGCCGGACCGGTGCCTTGCGCTCCAGCGTCTCGGCATGGAGCTATTCCTGCGCTTTCCCGACGGACAGGCCGTCCTGCTCAGCCGTTCGGAACTGCAGACGCCGGACGGTCCCATGACGCAGATCCTCGTGAAAGATGTCACGGCCGAGGACTCCGCCAACCGCCAGCTCCAGGAACAGAACGCCCTGCTGAAGGAACAGGGCGGGAAAATCAAGAATCTGTTGGGAGGCCTGGAAAAAATCACGCAGGAACAGGTGGCAACGAAAATCCGATTCTTCATCCACGACCTGCTGGGGCAGCGCCTGGCCCTGATGCAGCGCCTGATCGACACGGACGTCGATGGGGCCGCCGTCCGCGTCGCGCCGCTTTTGGACGAGGTCATCCGCGAAATGAAGATGTCCCGTGTGAGCAAGCCGGAAACCGTGCTGTCCAATATCTTGTCCACGTACCGCAAAATCGGGATCCAGGTGCATTGCCACGGGGAGCTGCCCGACCAATGCCGTGCGCCACGGCCATTGCGACAAGGTCGTCATCCGCCTGGCCGGAACGCGGGGCCGGTATACCCTGGATTTGTTCGACAACGGCGGCGGCACGGCAGCGCCGCCCCGGTTCGGTACGGGCCTGACAGGCATCCGGGAGCGCATGGAAAGTCTCGGCGGCGTCCTGCGCGTCGAACACCAGCCACTTTTCCGAATCCATTGCGGGACAGGAAAGCCGCCGGCGTAACGGCCAGGATGGAACTTGACGGCCGGAATGGAAAAGGGAAGGCAAAGGCAGCCAAAAAATCAGGAACTGGGGGAAATGGGGAAATGATCAAGGTATTGATTGTGGAAGACCAGCAAATCCTGCTGGACACCTTTACGAGCGCCATGCGCAATTACGACGACATCCGCGTCGTCGCGGCCATTGCCGATGCCGGTGCCGCGGACCTGGCGTGCCGCACGTGGCACCCGGACTGCGTCCTCATGGATATTTGCGCCGACGGGGACATTCTGGGCATTTACGCCACGGAGCGGATTAAAAAAGAGAACCCCGCCATCAAAGTCATTTTGATGACGGGGTTTCCGGAACTCAATTTCCTGGAGCGCGGCAAAGAGGCCGGTGCCGACAGCTTTCTCTACAAGACGTCTTCCATGGAAGAATTCGTCGAATGCATCCGGGCCACCATGGCCGGGGAGCACCGCTATCCCAATGTCTCGCGGGACACCATGACCTTCGGCACGGCCCAGTGCGCCCTGACCGAACGGGAGCTGGAAATCCTGCGCCTGTATTCGGCGGGCCTGACGCGGCGCGAAATAGCGAAAGAATTGTTTGTCAGCGACAGCACTATCAATTTCCACATCAACAAGATGCTGGCCAAAACAGGCTTCAAGACTTTGCTGCAGCTCGCCATCGAAGCGGCGAACAAGGGCTATATCAACGTGAAATCGTGAGGCAGGAAAAGGAAAAGGATTGCGACCTCTCAGAGGCCGCAATCCTTTTTTCGTCAGGGTGCTTATTCCACCAGCCGTACCCGGCCGGCCAGCTGTTTCCTTCCTTACCTCCGGTGCCTTGCCGTCACTAGTTGCTGCCATGCAGGCCCGTCGAGACACGGAGTCTCTTCAAGGACCCGTAGACATTGTCGAAGACACAATCCGTCAGTTCCACCTGGGAGGATTCCATCCACAGGAGCTGCAGGTTCGTGCTCGTATCCTTGAAGGTAGTGCGCAGGCAGCGCAGGCCCGTGGAGTTGCTGGCGGAAATCAGGCCGTACGTGCAGTCACGGATCACGCTGTCGTATACGGTAATGCCGTTGCAGTTCCGGGCTTCGTATCCGTACGTACCACAGCCGTACAGGTCGGCATTCCGGATTTCCACACCGGACGTTTCGGCGAAGTTGAGGACGGCGCCGCTGCAGTAGCCTTTTCCTTCAACGTGGCCTGCGCGGAGGTTGGCGAGCTTCAGTCCGTGGCAGTTCCGGAAATTCAGGACAGGCTCGTACCGGTCTTCCTGCACGATTTCCGCCGTCACGGAAGCGACGTCACGCCCACGGATGGTCAGATTCCGGAACCCGCAGATTTCCAGCCCATCGAACCGGTACAGTCCAGCCGGGCTGAGTTCGTTGTAGCCAAAGGGATGCACCAGCTTTTGCGCCGCATTGTCCCGTCCCCATTCCGAAATGTCGTACCGCCCCGGTGCCAGCACGATTTCCGTATCGTCCGCCAAGGCCTCCATCAGTTCGTACACATTGTTGACGAAAACCGTCTTCTGGGCTGCCGCGTCTGTATGCGGCAGCAGCAGGACCAGAGCTGCCAGCAGGAAAACCAGCCACCGGCAGCCGGTTTTGCGTTTACAGGTCTTCTCCATTTCCATCCCCCCCTGTGTCTGGTGTCAAGTCCCCGCGTCCCCATTCCGCCGGGCCTTCTTTGCGCCCGGCGGGTGTAAAGAAATAGGGAAAAGGATTCTTGACTGCCTTTTTTTCTTTCATTATAGCGAAAAAAAACTTCCGCGGGCCTAAGGAATTCCTCAGTTTTTTCGACAATGCCGGGTTTCAGGAAGCAGCGCACGATATCCCCATTTTTAAAATCGTCCTTTTTAATACGTGTCGAAAAGATACGTATTTTCGCAATACGTATCAAAAACGGGATTTTTATTATGGTCCCCCTCTCCCTCTTCTTTCCCCATGTACGACGGTACGGCGGATGGTATGACGGAAAAGGGCAGGGGAGAAAAGAACCTAAAAAAAGCTTGGAATCCCTCCTCAGAGGGTTCCAAGCTTTTGATTCGGAAATAAGGTATTTTTTTCTTACGAAACCACGCTTTCCATGTCCCGGCTGGCAAGAATATCCACGCCCAGGCCCAGGATATCTTTCACAACCACGTCCCCGGCCTGAACAGGCGCCTGGACTTCCACGCGGCGCAGGCAGTCCACGCAGTCCTTGACGCGCCCTTTGGGCAGCACATCTGCCGAGACGACAGGCAGCAGGGGCAGCAGGCCGCCGTGGACGCGGACCGTCGTCGTCAGCATCCGTTTCGGGTCCGTCACTTCCTGTTCCGCGTATTTGGCGCCGCGGGGACACGTATTGCCCGTGACGCTGATAAATTTTCCATGTTCCATGGTCACGGTCATTTCGCAGCCCATGGGGCACATGATGCAGTTCATCACTTTTGTTTCCATTTTTTCCTCTTTTTCCTCCGGCTTCCTTTCGCTATTTGGGGGTACAGGACTTCCCGGGGATTCCCGGGAATCCCGTTACGCCTGCTTCAATCCGACCGTGATTTCCCCGCTCATGAGGGCCGTTTTGGCGGCCGGCAGATCCAGGGTAATCATTTCACTCGGTTTGACTACAGGGAATACGCGTTTCACCAGGACCTCGCCGCCGCATTTCACTTCGAGCGTGACCTTACGGGCCGGGGCGCCGACACGCATAAAGAGGCGGGTAGCTTCACCGCCTTCCGGCAGGTGCAGGACCTGGGGCACGCAGGTGCGGACGCCGTCCACAGGCCGGACGGCGACGGTCTGGACCGTCGGGGCCAGCTTCCCCTGCGCTTCCAGGGCGGCAAATTTGCCGGCAATGTCCGCCTCGTCCGACACAAAGTCGACCAAATCGTGGACATGGACGACGTTGCCGGCGGCATAAATGCCGGGCAGGTTCGTCTGGCGGTGTTGGTCCACTTTTGGGCCGTTCGTGAACGGAGCGATTTCGACGCCGGCCACGCGGGACAGCTCGTTCTCCGGGATCAGGCCCACCGACAACAGCAGCGTGTCGCACTCGATCTCAAATTCCGTCCCCGGGATGGGCCGCATCTTTTCATCCACTTTGGCGATGGTGACGCCTTCGACGCGGTCCTTGCCCTTGATCTTCAGAATCGTGTGGGACAGATACAGGGGAATGTCGAAGTCATAGAGGCACTGGACCATGTTGCGGGTCAAGCCGTTCGAATAGGGGCAGATTTCGCACACGGCCTGCACCTTGCAGCCCTCCAGGGTCATGCGGCGCGCCATGATGAGGCCGATATCGCCGCTGCCCAGGATGACGATTTTCTTGCCAGGCAGGTAGCCTTCCATATTGACCATGCGCTGGGCCGCGCCGGCCGTAAAGATGCCTGCCGGCCGCTCGCCGGCCGTGCGGATGGCGCCGCGGGTCCGTTCGCGGCAGCCCATGGTGAGGATGACCGTCTTGCCCTGGACCGTGAACAGTCCTTTTTCCGGGTTGACCGCCGTTACGGTCTTATCGTCCTTGACTTCCAGGACCATTGTATCGACGAGACACGTGATTTCCGGCTTGTCCTTGATCAGGGCAATGCACCGGTCGGCATAGCCCGGGCCTGTCAATTCCTGTTTGAAATGGTGCAGGCCGAAGCCGTTGTGGATGCATTGCTGCAGGATCCCGCCCAGCTCGCGGTCCCGTTCGAGGACCAGGATTTTCCGCGCCCCGTTTTCATAGGCGGAGTAGGCCGCGGACAGCCCGCCGGGGCCGCCGCCGACAATTACCACATCATACTGTTCCATTATTGTTCCTCCTCCGGCACGCGGGCAGCGAATTTTTCATAATACAGGCGGGACGCGGCCCGTTCCTTGACGATGGACGAAACGGGGACCTGCAGTTCCCGCGCCAGGATCTGGACCACGCGGGGTCCGCAGAAACCGCCCTGGCAGCGGCCCATGCCGGCGCGGGTGCGGCGTTTGACGCCGTCTACCGTGCGGGCGCCCACCGGTTCGTGGATGGCGTCCACGATTTCGCCTTCCGTGACGGTTTCGCAGCGGCAGATGACACGCCCGTAGAGGGCGTTCTTCGCGATGGCTTCCTGTTTTTCCGACGGGGCCATCTTATTGAAAGCCTTTCTCCGGGGCAGGCGTCCGTTCCAGTGGGGCTTCCTGCGCAGGACCATCTCCTGGCCCAGGGCTTCGACGAGGACTTCCGCGATGGCCGGGGCCGACGTCAGTCCCGGCGACTGGGTGCCGGCGGCGTTCAAAAAGCCCGGGACAGGCGAGGCGCCGAGGACAAAGTCCCCCGTGCTGGAAACGGCGCGCAGGCCCGCGAACTCCGTAATGGCCGCGCCCAGGGGCAGGTTCGGCACCAGGCGGCGTGCCCCGGCGATGATTTCGTCCATGCCCGCAGGCGTCACGGCCGTGTCTTCCCGGTCTTCCTGGTCGTTCGCGTTGGGGCCGATGAAGGTATTGCCGTGCGTCGTCGTGCAGATCAGGATGCCCTTCGACGTCTTCGTCGGGCACGGGAAGACGACGCTCCACACCAAATCCGGCGCAGCCGTCTTGTCAAACAGGATATATTCCCCCTTGCGCGGCGTAATCGTAAACGACGTATCGCCCGCCAGGGCGGCAATCCGATCGGCATAGATACCGGCAGCGTTGATGACGAAGTGCGTCCGGATCGCGCCTTTCGTCGTCTGGACGATGGTTACGCGGCCCTCTTCCTTGACGAAGCCCGTGACGGCGCAGTCGCGAATTACCTGGGCGCCGTTCTGGACAGCGCACCGGGCAAACGCGAGGGCCGCCCCGAAGGGCCACAGGACCCCTGCCGTCGGGGCCCACAACGCGGCCCGCGCTGTTTTCAGGTTCGGTTCCTCCTTCCGGACTTCGTCGCCCGTCAGGATTTTCAGCCCCGGCACGCCGTTCGCCAGCCCCCGGTCGTACAAAACCCGCAGCTGTTCTTCCTGTTCCTCCGTGACAGCGCACACATAACTGCCGCACCACTTGACGTCCAGGTCCAGGTCGTCCTGCAGTTCATGATACAGGGCATTGCCCCGCACATTGGTCTTCGCTTTCCAGCTGCCTGTCGGCGCGTCGAAGCCGGCATGGCAGACCGCGCTGTTCGCCTTGGTGGTCCCGATAGCCAGATCCGGCTCCTTTTCCACCAGCAGGCAGCGCAGGTCGTACTTGGACAATTCCCGCAAAATCGCCGTGCCGACGATGCCGCCGCCGATGACGACGACATCTGTGTCTCTGAAAAATTCCATTTCCTAACCCCTTTGTTTTATTTTGCAGCGGCTGGCGGTTCCTTTCCGCCGTGTCCGCTTCGACCTTCTTCCCTGTTCGCGGCCCTTCGGCTATTCAGCCCTGTTTAAGCCATTTTTCGGCCCTTTTTTCGCCTTTTTCGGCCTCTTTACCGCTTGCCTCCGCTTACGCTTCCGATTCCGGTTCGTGGACGAGATTATCTTCTGGTTCCACCGTGGCGATGCCCGTCACCTTGTCGCCTTCGTTCAGGGAAATCGCCTTGACGCCCTGCGTGTTGCGGCCGATCTGGGAAATGTCGCTGACACCGGTCACCATGATGATCCCCGACGCCGTGATGATGTACAATTCGTCTTCGGGATGGACGATGGACATGCCGACCACTTCGCCCGTCTTGTCCGTCAGGTTGTAGTTGATCCGGCCTTTGCCGCCGCGGGTCTGCTGCGTGTATTCTTCCAGCTTCGTCCGCTTCGCCATGCCGTTTTCCGTAATGGTGAGCACTTCCGTCCCCGGATCCGTAATCGTATCCATGGCGACGACTTCATCCTTCAGGTTGAGGTTGATGCCCCGCACGCCGTGGGCTGGACGCCCCATATCCCGGACATCCGTCTCGGCGAAATGGATGGCCAGGCCGCCGCGGGTAGCCATCAGGATTTCACTGTTCCCATCGGTCATGCGCACGCTGATCAACTCTTCGCCGTCCTTGAGGGCGATGCTCTTCATGCCGCTCTTGCGGACCGACGCGAATTCCGTCAGCTTCGTCTTCTTGACCGTGCCCTTGTTCGTGGCCATGAACAGGTACTTGCCGTCGGAGAATTCCGCCGTGTGGATGACCGCCGTAATGCGTTCGCCCTGGCTCAGCTGGAGCAGGTTCACGATGGCCGTGCCCTTCGCCTGGCGGCTCGCTTCGGGAATCTGGTAGCCCCGCAGGGTATAGACCTGTCCCATATTCGTGAAGAACAGGATGTAATTGTGCGTCATGGCGACAAAGAGGTACTTGGCAAAGTCGTCTTCCTTCTTGCCGCTGCCGCCCTGTTTGCCGACGCCGCCCCGTTTCTGCTTGCGGAAATTGTCCGTCGTCTGGCGCTTGATGTACCCCTGGTTGCTCAGGGTGACCACGATTTCCGTATTGGCCACCAGGTCGATTTCATCCAGGCTGCCCGGATCCTCCTGGATTTCCGTGCGCCGGTCGTCGCCGAATTTGTCGGCCTTTTCCAGCAGATCCTTCTTGATGATGTCCAGGACCTTCTGCTCGTCGGCCAGGACGCTTTCCAGGTAATCGATGGTCTGGAGGACATCGATATACTCGTCGTCGATCTTCTGGCGTTCCAGCCCGGTCAGGCGCTGGAGCCGCATATCGAGGATGGCCTGGGACTGGCGGTCCGACAAACCGAACTGCGTCATGAGGGAGGTCTTCGCGACTTCCGCGTTGGCGCTGTTGCGGATCGTGTGGATGACTTCGTCCAGGTGGTCCAGGGCGATCTTCAAGCCCTCCAAAATATGGGCCCGTTCCTTCGCCTTCGCCAGCTCGAAGCGCGTCCGTCGCGTCACGACTTCCTTCTGGTGTTTCAGGAAATATTCCAGGATCTGCTTCAGCGTCAGGATCATGGGCTTGTTGTCCACCAGGGCCAGCATAATGATGCCGAAGGAATCCTGCAGCTGCGTGTGGGCGTAGAGCTTGTTCAGCATGATGTCCGGGACCACGTCGGCGCGCAACTCGATGACGATGCGCATGCCCCGGCGGTCCGATTCGTCGCGCAGATCCGTAATGCCGTCGACCACGCCGTCCTTGACAAGCTGGGCAATGGATTCGAGAAGACGGGCCTTGTTGACCTGGTAAGGGATTTCCGTCACAACGATGCGGTGCTTGCCCTTCTGCATGGGCTCGATTTCGCAGCGCGCCCGCACGCGGACGATGCCGCGGCCCGTACGGTAGGCCTGGCGGATGCCTTCCCGGCCCAAGATGATGGCCCCTGTCGGAAAGTCCGGTCCCTGGATGGCCGTCATCAACTCCTCGCTTGTCACGTCGGGATTGTCGATCAGCAGGGTCAAGCCATTCACGACCTCACGCAGGTTGTGGGGCGGGATATTCGTCGCCATGCCGACAGCAATGCCGGCGGACCCGTTGATCAGGAGGGCCGGCAGTTTCGCCGGCAGGACCGACGGTTCTTTCAGCGATTCGTCGTAGTTGGGGACGAAATCGACCGTGTCTTTTTCAATGTCTTCCAGCATGGCTTCGGCCATCTTCGTCATACGGACTTCCGTATACCGCATGGCTGCCGGGCTGTCGCCGTCGATGCTGCCGAAGTTGCCATGGCCGTCGACGAGCAGGTAGCGCGTATTGAAATCCTGGGCCAGGCGGACCGTCGCGTCGTAGACCGACGAATCGCCGTGGGGATGATATTTACCCAGGACTTCACCGACGATACGGGCCGATTTCTTGTAAGGCCGGTTCGAAGTCATGCCCGCTTCCTGCATGGCATACAGGATGCGGCGGTGTACGGGTTTCAAGCCGTCCCGCACGTCCGGCAGGGCCCGCTGCACAATGACGCTCATGGCGTAATTGATATAGGAGTCCTTCATCTTGTTGGTCAAATCCACGTCTTCGATTTTACCACCCTGGGCGATATAACCGTCGTCGTTGGCAAGGACCTCTTCCGAAACATCGTTCGGATTTTTCGTCTGGTCGTCCACGTTAACACCTCATTCTCTTCTTGTTTCAGCCACAGATGTAGAAAATCGTCATGCCCGTATGGCACGTGCAGCGCGCGCAGGGCATTTCTTTCTCCAATTCGGCGTCGCTCATGACATTGCTGACGGAATAGGGCATGTCGCGCAGCAGGATTTTTTTATCCAGGGGCCACTTCACCCCTTCGACGCTGACCATAGACTCTTCCGTGAAAGGAAGCAGGGACAGGGCCACAGGGGATTCCCCCGCAGGCGGGTAAAAGGATACGCTCGTGCCGGCGGGCACAAAGACGCAGATTTCCCGTTCATCCGCCAGGACCATGGCCTGTTTCTGGTGCAGCGCCTGGGCGCCGATGGAATGGACGGCGCTAAATAAATGATCGAAGCGGCCGCCGAAAACACCGGAAAAGAGCCAGAACTTACGATCGTCCATGGCTTCGAGCAGCAACTGCAGGTCCGTAAAATCCTTGTCGCGGTCGTATTCCGTCGTCAAGCCGGCCTGTTTCGCCGCCTGCCACGCTTCGTCCGTGGCGCTGTCGCCGTCGCCGACCACAAAGCCCGGCACGGCGCCGGCATCGGCCAGATAATCCAGGCCCTTGTCCGCCGCGGCGAGCGTCGTGTTGTGGGGCAGGAGCTTCAACGTCTGGCGCAGCCACTCCCGGGCCGGTTTCCGGCCTCCAGCGACGGCAAAGACCACGCCGGCCGCCGCCTGTTCCCCTCCCTGGAAAGTCAGGGTCCCCTGCGGGAATTTCAAAGTATCCATAAGGTTATCCTTTCTTGCTTCCGCACGCTGTCCATCCTTATTTCCGTTTGGCCGGCGCCGGCGTCAAGGTAATGGACAGGCCGTTGCGCACGATTTTCCAATCCACGTCGCCGCCCTTGTCGCGGAGCCATTCCATGCTCACTTCCAGCAGGCACCGATTCAGCTTTTCCTGCGCTTCCGGCGGGAGCATCATAGCGGCCTCCGCTTCCTTCTTCAGGGCCCCGGACGAACGGCGGACGCGCCGCGGTTCGCTGTCGTCCCGCAACAGGGCCGTTTCAAAGGATTCTTCTTCCGCGAAGCCGCGCAGCATGTCGGCATCGGACAAATTTTTCTTGATTTTCAAGGCTGACTCCTTTCGCCAAATCGCGGACGGGAAAGCCGGTCGTTTTCTGGTTGTTCCCCGGTTTTCTTCCGTTTTCCTTCCGCTTCCTTCGTCTTTTCGTTGGTTATCTGTGGATTACAGGTCCAGGACGGCCTTGGCGGCGTTTTCCTCGATAAACTGGCGCCGCGGCTCGACCTTATCTCCCATGAGGATGCTGAAGACGCTGTCCGCTTCGGCGGCGTCGCTCAGGTTGACCTTCAAGAGGGTCCGGTAGGCGGGATCCATGGTCGTTTCCCACAGCTGGGACGGGTTCATTTCGCCGAGGCCTTTGTAGCGCTGGACGGAAATATTCTTCTGGTCGCGGCCGACTTCGTTCAGAACGAGCTGGAGTTCCTCGTCCGTATAGGCGTAACGGTGGGCCTTCTGGCCTTTCTTGATCAGGTACAGAGGCGGTTTTGCAATGTACACATGCCCTTCCGTGATCAACGGTTTCATGTAGCGGTAGAAGAAGGTCAAAAGCAGCGTGGCGATGTGGGCGCCGTCCACGTCGGCATCGGTCATGATGATAATCTTGCCGTAGCGGCATTTTTCGATGTTGAAGTCTTCCCCGATGCCACAGCCGAAGGCCGTAATCATATTTTTGATTTCCTCGCTGGACAGCATACGGTCCAGGCGGGCTTTTTCCACGTTGAGGATTTTCCCGCGCAGCGGCAGGATGGCCTGGAATTTCCGATCCCGGCCCTGCTTGGCCGAACCGCCGGCCGAATCGCCTTCGACGAGATAGATTTCGGTCATGGTCGTATCTTTGCTCTGGCAGTCCGCCAGTTTCCCCGGCAGGCTCGTGCTCTGGAGCAGGTTGCTGCGCCGCGTCAGGTCGCGGGCCTTGCGGGCCGCCGCCCGGGCGCGGGAGGCCAGGACGGCCTTATTGACGATTTTCTTCGCCTCCGCCGGGTTTTCCTCGAAAAATTCTTCAAGCTGGGCCGTCACGAGGTTGTCCACGATGCCCCGCACTTCGCTGTTGCCGAGCTTCGTTTTCGTCTGCCCTTCGAACTGCGGTTCCGCCACCTTCAGGGAGAGGACCGCCGTCAGGCCTTCGCGGCAGTCGTCGCCGCCCAGGTTGTCGTCGTTGTCCTTCAGTAGCCCCGCTTTGCGGGCGTAGTCGTTGATGGCGCGCGTCAGGGCCTGCTTGAAGCCCGACAGATGCGTGCCCCCTTCTTCCGTGTTGATGTTGTTGACGTAGGTAAAGATATTCTCATTGTAGCTGTCCGTGTATTCCATGGCCATTTCCACAATGGTCGTATCTTTAACGCCTTCCACATAGATTGGTTCGGCGTTGATCTTGTCTTTATTCTGGTCCACGTAGCGGACGAATTCGATGATGCCGCCTTCGAAATGGAATTTCTCTTCCCGGCCGGACCGCTCGTCCTTCAGGGTGATGCTGACGCCTTTGTTCAGGAAGGCCAGCTCGCGCAGGCGCAGACGCAGCGTGTCATAGTCGTAGACCGTTTCCGTGAAGATCGTGTCGTCGGGCTTGAAATGGACCATCGTCCCCGTGCCTTCGGCAGGGCCCTTTTCATAAAGGGGACGCACGGTCTTGCCGCGGGAGAATTCGATGCCGTAGGCTTTGCCGTTGCGATGGACTTCGACATCCATCTTTTCCGACAGGGCATTGACGCAGGAAACGCCGACGCCGTGCAGGCCGCCCGAGACCTTATACCCTCCGTCGCCGAATTTGCCGCCGGCGTGGAGGACCGTCATGACCACTTCAATGGCCGGTTTACCCGTCTTGTGCATATCCACGGGAATGCCGCGGCCATTATCCCGGACGGTGATGCTGTTGTCCTTTTCGATTACGACGTCGATATCCGTACAGAACCCTGCCAGGGCTTCGTCGATACTGTTATCGACTACTTCGGACACCAAATGATGCAGGCCCCGGGAGGATACGCTGCCGATGTACATGCTCGGCCGCTTGCGTACGGCTTCCAGGCCCTCCAGGACCTGGATCTGGCTGGCGCTGTACTGTCCTTTGACAGACGTCGCCTCGGCGATTTCCTCGTTGATCGCAGCCTGTTTTTCTTGTTCCATGGCGCGAATCCTCGCCGAATCCCCCGTTTCTCCCTCCATCAGGAGTTCCTTCGGGTCTTTTACATTGTCACTCATCTTTTCCTCCCTCAAAATCAGTCATATAGCGGTTTACCCGTTTCTGCAGGGTCGCTGCGGAAATGGCGGACAAATAGATTTTTTCATCGGTCAGCACGAACGAGGAGACCCCGCTCCCGCCGGTGCAGTCGACCTGGTCGTAAGGCCGTCCGTCGCGGCGCCGCAGGCCCTGGTGGGACGCAGTGCCGCCGACGGAAAAGACACCGATAATCTCAGGGCTTTTGAGGGCTTTCCCCGTGCCCAGGTGTACGTACATAACTTTGCTTCCTTTGCCTCAAATATTCCAGCACACTGTCCCTTTCCTTCGGGGAAATCAGATCCAGGGGCCGGTGACACTTGAGTTGGACAGCCAGATTGTTTTCCTCCGCCGTGGACCAGCCGGAGCGTACCTTTTCAAAAATAAAACTTTCCAGATCCCGCTGGACGCGATAGAACATCCAGGGTTCACACGCCACATAGGGAGCCACGTCGGCCGCTCGCCGCGCCCAAGGGCGCTGGCGCAGGACCGCCCGGAGCGCGCGCAGCGTGCTGCGTTCATATTCGCGGGAGCAGGAGGAGCACACCGTCCCGCCTTCCTTCAGATAAGCGCCGCAGCGGGGACATTTGCGCAGGCCGCCCTGCCGGTACATCTTTTCCAGCGCGGCCCGTTTCTGTTCGGCCCGAAAGGCCCCGTCGCGCACGGCATCGTCTTCCAGGGGCGGCAGCCGGAGCGCCACCTGCCGGATTTCCTCCTGCGTCAGGGGCGGCAGGTCCAGCTTGTCGCGCCGGACTGACAGGGACTCCGGTCTCCACCGGCGTCGGAAAGCCGTGCCGATGTGGAAGCGCAGGTCCCGGATCTCGGCGCTTTGCAAAAAGGCGGCGATGTGGTCCAGGATTTCCTGGCGATGCATGGACAGCTCACTGGACCAGACGGCGCCGTCGGCGTCCAGATAGAGCGTCGCCCGTTCGAGCCGCACGGGCCCGCTGTGGCGCGCGTTGACAGCGCCGACGATGTCCGCCCAGTGGAGCTGCAGGCGGTGCAGCACATAGCGGTTTTTCTCCCGTTGGCGGGGCAGCAGGTCCCGGATGGCGCCGTCCAGGGTTTCCGACACGGGAATCGGATGGTCCAGGCGCGTCCGGCTGCGGAGCTTTCGTTCTTTGTTCATGCCGTTCCTCCGCCCCCGTCCTCGCGGAGGCCTTCTTCCGGACCCGTTTCCAAGGGCCGGACGCAGCCGCCGGTTACTTCGAAATAAGCGTTGGAAGGAAAGGCAGGGATGAGGGACTTGTCGTTGACGGTCAAAAAGGTCTGCACCTTGTCCGTAATAAAAGAGACGAGCTGGCGCCGCCGGCTGCTGTCGAGCTCGCTCATGACGTCGTCCAGGAGCAGGACGGGATATTCGCCGGCCCGGTCGCGGACATATTCGATCTGGGACATCTTCAGGGCCAGGGCGCAGCACCGCTGCTGCCCCTGGGACGCGAACGCCTTGGCCGGCCGCCCGTTGAGGAGTGGATCCAGGTCGTCGCGGTGGATGCCGATGCCCGTCGTTCCCTGCAGGATGTCCTTGAAGCGCCGGGCCGCCAGGGATTCGCCGTAGAAGGCGCGCCAGTCCCGCCCGTCGTCTGCCGTCGGATGGAGGATTTCCCCGTCGTTGGCCTTCAGGTCATAAACAAGACGCAGGGTTTCCTGATCCTCCGACAAGGTCCGGAAGATTGGGTCCGCAATGGACTGGAGGCGCGCCAGGTTGGCCAGACGTTTTTCCAGAAGCTTCGCCGCCGTGCCCGCCAGGGCCTCGTCCCAGGGATCGAGCTGGGCCCGGGAGGCTTTTTCTTCCCGGATGTCTTTCAAGAGGCGATTCCGTTGTTTCAAACTGCGGTTGTACTGGACGAGCAGGTCGTAGTACAAGGGATCCGTCTGGGCGATTTCCATGTCGAGGAAACGGCGCCGCAGGGCCGGTTCCCCCTTGACGATCTGCAAGTCTTCCGGGGAAAACATGACAACGTTGAGGAACCCGTAATGGTCCCGCGCCGCCGTCTTTTTGTCGTCAATGCGCACTTCCTTGCGCCACCGTCCGTTTTCCACGCAGCGTTTGCAGCGAATCCGGTGGGGCCCGTCTTCCCGTTCCAGGGAAGCCAGGACCGCCAGGCCGTCCTGGCCGAAGCGGACCAGGTCCTCTTCGCGGTTGGACCGGTGGCTCAGGCCGAAAGCGGCGTAAAAGATGGCTTCCAGGAGATTCGTCTTGCCCTGGCCGTTCTTGCCGTAAAAGACATTGACCATGCGGGGGAAACGCAGGGAAGCCTGGTCGTAGTTACGGAAGTTGACGAGCTGCAGCGTGTCGATCTTCATGGCTGCTGCCGCGAAGCGGGCGTCACGACGATGTCCCACAGCCCGTCGGGCCCGTCGACGGACAGGACCTGGCCGGGGCGGACCTTTTTCCGTTTTTCCGAAAGGACCGTGCCATCCAGGCGTACACGCCTGTCCAGGATGAGATTCCCCGCTTCGCCCCCCGTGGCGGCGGCTCCGGCCAGTTTCAGCAAATTCATGGCCGGGATGAATTCCGTCTCGATGGCAATGGTAATGTGTTTCATGATGGCTTTCCTTTAAAAATTTCCTTTAAAAGACGACGCGGACCGGCGTCACGATATACGTGTACTCCTCTGCGTCCGTCGGCCGGATGCAGACCGGGCTCAGGGAATTGTTCAGGGACAGTTCCGTCTCTTCCGTGGCGATGTGTTTCAGGATGTCCGTCACGTAGGCGGCATTGAAGGCCACGTGGATGCCCTCCCCTTCCGTCTGGCAGGGCAGCATTTCTTCGCCCGTTCCCACTTCGGGGCTCGAAGACATGACTTTCATTTCGTTGCCTTCCAGGCTGATCTTGACGATGCTGTAATCGCTTTCCGAACCGCTGCACAGGCTCATGCGGCTGACGGCGCCGGCGAAAGCTTTTGTGGCGACTTTCGTCTTGACGGCGAAAGTCGGCGGCACGACGCGGCGGTAGTCCGGGAAACGGCCTTCAATCAGGCGGGACACGATGGTAACATTCCCGATGACGACCATGAGCTGGTTGCTGGCCAGGGAGAATTGTACCTCCTGCGGCAGTTTGGCGTTGAGGGAGGTCAGGATTTCCCGTAGGACCTTGGACGGAATGATGATGCTCATGTTGTCGGTCCCTTCCAGGGGGAGCGTCTTGATGACCAGACGGTGCGTGTTCGTGCCGACAAAGGTGATTTTGCCGTCCTGGATTTCGCAAAGGACCCCGTTGAACAGGGGACGTGCTTCGTCCTTGGAGCAGGCGAATTCCGTTTTGTCGATGAGTTCCTTGATTTTTTCCTCTTCCAGGGTAAAAGATTTGTCTGCGTTGAAATCAGGGAACTTGGGATAGTCGTCCAGGCTTCCCATCAACAGGATGTTGTAGGATCCGGAGCCGGCCGTCATGTGGACGTTGTTTTGGGTTTCTTCCTTGGAGAAGGAAACCGTGTCGCTGTTGAGGCTGTTGACGAGTTTGTTGAAGCGCTGGGCCTCAATCAGGATTTCCCCTTCTTCCTCGACGCTGCCCTTGATTTCACAACTCATGCTGAGCGTGACGTCCATGCCTTCCAGGCGGAGGGTACCGTCGGAGCGGGCAATCAGGTGGATAGCGCCGAAAATGGGGGTGGAGGGTTTGGCTGCCACGGCGGCAATGACGGTTTTGGTGGCCTTTTTGAGTTCGGCCGTTTCACACTGGAACTTCATTTTTTTTCGCGATCCTTTCGTGCAAACGTAAAAAACTTGTTATTATTTATTCCATATCATCGTCATCATCATCAGGAGTGTGGAAACGGTGGATAAGTGGAGAGCGCCCCGTGGGACCGTTTGGTTGCGGTGTGGATAACCTTGTGGAAACTGTGCGCAACTTTATCCACCATATCCACGGGTCCCGAAGGTTTCCACAGGCGTCCACAAATTATACAGGACTTGCGGGCCTGTTGCCCACAGGCTTTTCCACAGGGATTCCTACAATATAATGGGGAAGGACGATCCGGGCGGAAGGGCCTTACTGACCGTTACGGATTTCCTGTTCATACTGCTTGAGTTTCTGGGCGAAGAACTTGTCCTTGCCGCACAAAGTCTGGATGCGGTCCATGGCGTGCATGACCGTCGTATGGTCCCGGCCGCCGAACTGTTCGCCGATGCGCGGCAGCGAGGTATCCGTCATGGTCCGGCACAGATACATGGCGATTTGCCGCGGCAGGGCGATGGTTTTCGTCCGTTTTTTGCCCAGGATGTCTTCCTTCTTGACCTCGTACTGGGCGCACACATAGTCGATGATTTTATCCATGGTCACGTTGGAATGGGCGGCGTTGCCGAATTCTTTCAGGACCTCGTCGAGCATGTCGTCGTTGATGGGCTCGTTCAGGAGGGAGGCGTAAGCCAAAAGGCGCGTCAGGGCGCCTTCCATGTTGCGGATATTGCCGACGATGTTCTGGGCCACGGCCTGGATGATGCTGTTCGGCACTTTGACCTTTTCCGATTCGGCCTTCTTCCGCAGGATGGCGATCCTGGTTTCCAGGTCGGGCGGCTGGATGTCGATGGTCAGGCCGTTGGCAAAGCGGGAACGGAGGCGTTCTTCCAGTTTGTCCAAGTACTGCGGCGGCCGGTCGCTCGAAATAATGATCTGCTTGTTCGCTTCCCGCAGGGCGTTAAAGGTATGGAAGAATTCCTCCTGCGTGCGGATCTTGTTTTCCAGGAATTGGATATCGTCGATAATGAGACAATCGATGGTGCGGTACTTTTGCTGGAAATTCATGATGGTACCGTTTTTGATACAGTCGATCATTTCATTCGTAAACGCTTCGCACGTCACGTACAGGACCTTAGACCCCGCGTGGCGCGCCAGGATTTCGTTGCCCGTGGCATGCATCAAGTGGGTCTTGCCCAGACCCGAATTGCCGAAAATAAAAAGAGGGTTGTAGGTAAACCCCGGTCTTTTGACGACAGCCTGGGCCGCCGCCGTGGCAAAGCGGTTGGAATTGCCGACGACAAAGTTGTCGAACCGTTTTTCCGGATTCAGGCCCGAAACGAAGGGCGGTTCCGTTTTTTTCTTTTTGGCAGAGGCCGCTTCCGCCGGATCGGCGAACAAAGGTTCCGTCGTGTAGGTTTCCGCCGGGATGTTCAGGTCCCCCGGCCCCGGTTCGGCCACGCGGATTTCCATGGAAAAGTCCTCGTCCTGCGTGATTTCCGTCAAGATGCCGATCATGATGGGCAGGAATTTCTGGTCGATGGACGCCTTCAGGCTCGAACTGAAGACCTCCGCCACCAGGGTCTGTCCTTCGATGGACACGGGCTTCATCTGCCGGAAGTACATACTCAGATTTTTTTCACTGGTGGAACGCGTCAACTTGTCCATCAGCGCGGACCAGACCAATTCAAGGTCGTATTGCGACATAAATGACATCCTTTCTCCACATAGATAACCACCCTTATTCTAGCACAAACGGACCTCTTTTGCCACTGCCGGCAGTCGAATAGCCGTGAAATATTCCGTGTACGGCGTTATCCACAGAGGAAAGTGGTGGGACACGGAGAAGGAAAAAAACGCGAGAAATCAAAAATAAAAAGGCCGCGTAAGGGAAATGGCTTGGGAAAGCAGCTTTTGCTTGACACGGTCCGGCGTTTCTTGTATAATTTTTGCAGCTATCAATTGAATTCTACATAGATTGATAAGAATGGGATGAAGGAGGTAATCAACGTGAAACGCACATTCCAGCCTAACAATCTGAGAAGAAAAAGAACGCACGGCTTCCGCCGCAGAATGGCTACTCTGGCAGGACGCACGGTCCTCAAGAGAAGACGCCTGAAGGGTAGAAAGAAATTGTCTGCATAATGCGAGAAAATCAATAGGCCGCGCAAACGGCCTATTTTTTCCATGTGGACAGGAGATTTCGCCATGAAGGAGTTCGGGTTTCCCAAATCCCAGAAGATTAAAGCAAAGAAAGAGTTTCAGAATGTGTATGAAAAAGGACATTCTGTGGTGGACGGCCTGGCTGTTTTCTATGTATTGCCCGGTGAAAATGAAAAGATCAAAATAGGTTTCGCCGTTGGTAAGAAAGTGGGCAATGCCGTTATTCGCAATCATGTGAAGCGGATGATGCGCGAAGTCTTTCGGTTGCACAAAGGGGAGTTGAAAGACCACTTCCGGGTCATCTGGGTGGCACGGAAACGCCTCGCCGAGGCCGATTTCAAGACCTTCGAGCGCGTATTCCTGCGCTTAGCGAAGAGGGCAGATCTATTGGAAAAGAAGGCGGTGTCCTGATGGCAGGGATCCTTTGGATGGAGAAGGCGCTCCGCTGCTTCCTCCTCGCCGCCGTACGCTTCTATCAATGGTTCATTTCCCCGTTGTTCCCGCCGACGTGCCGGTATTATCCGACCTGTTCGCAGTACGCCCTGGAGGCGCTCCGCAAGTACGGGGCCCTGAAAGGCGGCTGGATGGCGGTCAAACGGATTTGCCGCTGCCATCCGTGGCACGACGGTGGATATGATCCTGTCAAATAAGGAGACACAACTTGGAATTTTTAGGAAGTCTCGTAGGCCAGCTCATTACGCTGATCTACCATTTTCTCGGTAACTTCGGCGCCGCCAACTATGGCCTCGCCATTGTCCTGATGACCGTCATCATCAAGATCATCCTCTTCCCGCTGACGAAGAAGCAGATCGAGTCGACGAAGGCCATGATGGCGATCCAGCCGAAAATGAAGGAACTCCAGGACAAGTACAAGAACGACAAGGAACGCCTGAACATCGAGCTCGCGAAGATGTACAAGGAAAATCACGTGAACCCCCTGGCAGGCTGCCTTCCGCTCTTGATCCAGATGCCCATCCTTTTCGGAATCTATTATGGCGTCCGCGATTTCCATTACGAAGGGCCGGCCAATTTCCTGTGGATGCAGAATATCGCCAATCCGGACCCGCTGTATATCCTGGCGGTCCTGTCTGCCTTGTCCACTTTCATCGTGTCGAAGCAGACCATGCCGAAGAAAAAGCCCGGCGAAAAAGAGGCGGGCGGCATCATGGGCATGATGCAGGGCCAGATGATGCTGTACTTTATGCCCCTCTTCATCGGCTACATGAGTATCACTTTCCCGGCCGGACTGGTAATCTACTGGATCGTCATGAACGTCATGCAGATCCTGCAGCAGGCCTATATGAACCGTGTTTCTCAGTGAGTGCCTTGTTCGAGGTGTTGTTTTATGAGTATTGAAAAAACGGGCAGGACGGTCGAAGAAGCGTTGGCCGCCGCCCTCAGCGAATTAAATCTGACCGAAGCGGACGTGGATGTCCAGGTGTTGCAGGAAGCCAAAAACGGGTTCTTCGGCATCGGCAAGCGCGACGCCCGCGTCCTTGTGACGCCGAAAACGGCGCCGTCCCCGATGGGGGAAACGGCGGACGCCCCGACGGCTGCCCCGACGGACGAAACGGTCCAGGCCGTCGTCACGGCCGCGGCCGCGGAAGCCGCCCCTGCGGAAAAGCCGGCAGCGGTCCCGTCCGTCGATGACGCGCAGGCCGCCTTTGCGGAACGGGTCAAGGAAAAGGTGGACGCCGAACTGGGCGCCGCCCCGGCCCCGCGCCGCGACCGCGACCGCCAGGGCGAAACGCCCTTCGTCGTGGACGAACACGTCGTCGACGCGGCCAAGGAATTTCTCCAGAAGGTCTTCCAGGCCATGGACATGCAGGTCGTCATGGAAAAATTCATCAACAAAAAGGATGGCTGCGTCGTCCTGAAACTCCATGGCGCCGACATGGGGGTCCTGATCGGCAAGCACGGCCAGACCCTCGACGCGTTCCAGTATCTGACGAACCTGGTGGCCAACAAGAACTCCGAGACCCGTGTGCACATTGTCATCGATGTGGAAAATTACCGGGAACGCCGCGCGGAAACCCTGACCCGCCTGGCCAGACGGCTGGCGGACAAGTGCAAACGCACGGGGGAACGGGTCGTGCTCGAACCCATGAATCCGCACGAACGCAAAATCATCCACACGGCCTTGCAGGGCGACCCCAGGGTCACGACCCTGAGCGAAGGCAGCGAGCCCTTCCGCAAAGTCGTCATTGAACTGAAAAAATAAGACCTTGTGAGACCCGGTGTCGCATACGCTCCGGGTCTTTGTCTATTTTTTTGCATTGTCCGGGCTGCCGCCGTTGCCGGCGCAGCAAGCGAGGTATCTATGTATCAGGAAGACACGATCAGCGCCGTCACGACGCCCCTCGGTCTGGGGGCGGTCGGTATCGTGCGCCTCAGCGGGCCGTCGTCCCTGGCCCTGGCGGAGCAGATGTTCCGTCCGGCCAGCGGTAAACCCTTCCGTTCCTATGCCGTGCGTACCATGGTCTACGGGACCGTCGTGGACGAAACGGGGGCGCCCGTGGACGAAGTCCTGTGCGTCTATATGAAAGCCCCCCATTCGTATACGGCGGAAGACGTGGTGGAATTCCAGTGCCACGGCGGCACGCAGAGCCTGCGCCGCATCCTGGCCCTCACGTACCGCTACGGGGCGCGGCCTGCCGAGCCGGGGGAATACACGCGCCGCGCTTTTTTGAACGGCCGCATCGATCTTGTCCAGGCCGAAGCCGTCATGGACATTATCCATTCCCGCAGCGCCGCCGCCCTGGCCAGCGCCGTGCGCCAGCAGGAAGGGGCCCTGTCGAAGGAACTGAAAGGCATCCGGAAGGCCCTGAAAGACGTCCTCGTCCATTTGGAAGCCGTCATCGACTATCCCGAAGAGGACATCGAGGATGTCACCTATCCCGAGGTAGCCCGGGCCATTGGGACGGCGCGGGCCGAAACGGATCGCCTCCTGCAGGGCGCCCATACGGGCAGGATCCTTCGGGAAGGCCTGCGCACGGCCATTGTGGGCCGGCCCAATGTGGGCAAGTCGAGCCTTTTGAACAAACTCCTGCGCCAGGACCGGGCCTTGGTGTCGGAATACGCCGGCACGACGCGGGACGTCATCGAGGAACAGCTGGTCATCGGCGGCGTGCCCATCCTGCTGGCCGACACGGCGGGCATCCGCGAAACGGAAGACTTCGTGGAAAAGATGGGCGTCGAAAAGAGCCGGCACCTTCTCTCCCAGGCCGAACTGGTCCTGGTGGTGGTCGACGCCCACGGCGCCCTGACGGCCGAGGACGAGGAAATTCTCGCGGCGGCGGCGGGCAAGGCCTGCCTGGTCGTGCTGAACAAAGCTGACCTGGGCATTGTCCCGGGGCTGCGGGAACACCTGGCGGCACGCTTCGGCGCGGACCATGTCCTGCCCGTGTCCGCCAGGACCGGCGAAGGCACGGACGAACTGGGCCGGTGGCTCCAGGAATTCGTCTATGGCGCCGAAGGCTACGTGGCCGACGGCCTTTACCTGCAAAACGAGCGGCAGATCGCCTTGCTGCGGCAGGCACGGGAGAACCTGGCCGAAGCGGAACAAGGCGCCGCGGACCGCCTTCCCTACGATTGTCTCACCATCGACGTCGACGCCGCCCTGACCCTTATGGGGGAAATCACGGGCGAGACCGTGCGGGATGAGATTATCCACGAAATTTTCGCCCGCTTCTGCGTCGGAAAGTGACGGAAGAAGCGCCCGGCGGCCCTGTCGGACGGGGTCCCGGCGCGTTGGCGGGCTTTGTGTGTCTAGAAAAGGATATTCCCTTATGATCAGCGGATCTTATGATGTCATTGTCATCGGGGCGGGGCACGCCGGCATGGAGGCCGGCCTGGCCGCCGCCCGTCTGGGCTGCCGGACCTTGTTGGCCACGCTCTCCCTGGACAATATCGCCTTTATGCCCTGCAACCCCTCCGTGGGCGGCAGCGCCAAGGGCCAGCTTGTCGGCGAAATCGACGCCCTGGGCGGGCAAATGGGGATCAGCGCCGACGCGACGGCTATCCAGATGCGCCTGCTGAACACGGGCAAGGGCTACGCCGTCCACTCGCTGCGGGCCCAGTCGGACAAGCCCCGCTACCACGTGTACATGAAAAAAGTGGCGGAACACCAGGAAAACCTGGACGTGAAACAGCTGATGATCGACCGTCTCCTGATCGAGCGCGGCCAGGTCGTCGGCGTGGAAGCCGAGACGGGCGAAACCTTCGAGGCCAAGACGGTCATCCTTTGCACGGGGACGTACCTGCGCGGGAAAATCGTGTTCGGGGCCGTCCACTACGCGTCGGGACCGAACGGCATGCGCAGCGCCGAACACCTGTCGGCGTCCCTGCTGGCGGCCGGCGTCGAACTGCGCCGCTTTAAGACGGGCACGCCGGCCCGTGTGGACCGCCGCAGCCTGGACTTTTCCAAAATGCAGATCCAGTACGGCGACGAGGTGGTCCGCAACTTTTCCTATATCAGCGACATCACGCGCCGCGACCAGGTGCCGTGCTGGCTGACGTATACGAACCCCCGCACCCATGCCATCATCCGGGAAAACCTGGAACGGTCGGGTATGTTCAACGGCCTTGTCGAAGGCGTGGGCCCGCGCTACTGCCCGTCCATCGAATCGAAACTGATCCGGTTCAAGGACAAGGACCGGCACCAGCTCTTTTTGGAACCGGAAGGCCTGGACACGACGGAAATGTACGTCCAGGGCATGTCGTCGGCCTTGCCCGCGGCGGTACAGCTCGCGTTCATGCAGACCATCTCCGGGCTGGAACATGTGCGCATGATGCGGCCGGGCTATGCCATCGACTATGACTGCCTGGACCCGCTGCAGCTCAAGTCGTCCCTGGAACACAAGCGGATTTCGGGCCTGTTTTCCGCAGGCCAGTCCAACGGCACGTCGGGCTATGAGGAAGCGGCGGCCCAGGGCCTCCTGGCGGGCATCAACGCCGCCCGCAAGGTCCAGGGCAAGGATCCGCTGGTATTGGGACGGAACGAGGCCTACATCGGCGTCCTTATCGACGACCTGGTCACGAAAGGGACGGACGAGCCCTACCGCATGATGACGAGCCGTGCCGAATATCGGCTCCTGCTGCGGCAAGACAACGGCGATCTGCGCCTGACGGAAAAAGGGCGCGCCATCGGCCTCGTGTCGGACGAACGGTGGGAACGCTTCACGGCCAAACGGTCGGAAATCGAACGGGCCTTACACGGATTGGCAACGACGTTCGTCAGCCCGACCGAGGAAAACAACGAAAAACTGCGCCGGCTCGGCACGGAACCCCTCAAGACGGGCGTCCCCCTGGCGACGCTCCTCAAGCGCAGCGGCATGACCTACGCCAAACTAAGGGACTGCTTCGTCCTGCCCGACGTGTCCCCCGTGGCGCAGGAACAGGCGGAAATCCAGTGTAAGTACGAAGGATACATCCAAAAACAGGAGCAGGCCGTCGCCAAGGCCCTGCGCCTGGAAACCAAGCGCATTCCCACCGACTTCGACTATGCTTCCCTGCGGGAGCTGTCCGGCGAAGCGCGGGAAAAGCTGCAAAAAGTACGCCCCGATTCCCTGGGCCAGGCGTCGCGGATTTCCGGCGTCTCCCCGGCCGATGTGGGCGTTCTGCTGATCGCCCTCGAAGCGCGCCGCCGGAAAGAGGCGGATGCCCCGGGGCGCTGACGGGAAGGAGGAGGAAGCATGACGGAACTTTGCGCCCTGGACGGCGCTGCCCCCGACGGGCTGGACACGGCACGCTGCCTGTCCCTGCTGGCGGAACGGGGCGCCGCGGCGGGCCTTACCCTGACGGAAGCCCAGCTAGCCCAGTTCGGGATCTATTATGAAAAACTGGTGGCCACGAACCGCTGCCTGAACCTGACGGCCCTCACCAGCCCCGAAGACGTGGCGGTGAAGCATTTTATCGACAGCCTTCTTGCCTTCGACCCGGCCTTGATGAAAGCCGGCACGAAGGTCATCGACGTGGGAACCGGCGCCGGCTTTCCCGGCCTGCCCCTGAAATTCTACTGTCCGGAGCTCCGGATGACGCTGCTCGATTCCCTCGACAAGCGGCTCCGCTTCCTGCAGGAGGTCATCGACGCGACGGCGGTCCGGGGCATCCGTCTGGTCCATGCCCGGGCCGAGGACGGCGGCCGGGACCCGAAGCATCGCGGCCAGTACGACATCGCCGTATCCCGCGCCGTGGCGCGCCTCTCGGTCCTGGCCGAATACTGCCTGCCCTTCGTGAAACGCGGCGGCTGGTTCCTGGCCCTCAAAGGCAGCCGGTACGAGGAAGAAATCGCCGCCGCCGAACCGGCCCTGGCCCTCCTGGGCGGGAAAGTGGCGGCGGCGCGGCCGGTCCGGCTGCCCGGCCTCGACGACGGACGGGCCCTCGTCCTCATCCGCAAGGTGAAGGACACGCCGGCGGCGTATCCCCGCAAGGCAGGCCTGCCGGCCAAAAAACCTCTCTGAAAGTTTCCGGATTCTATGGTAAAATAAGAAGACAGACTCAATGGGGAGGCGACAACGTGCGAGATGGATTTGAAGATTTGAATGTAGGGGCTGTCCAGGCCGGCGGCAGCGAAGGCGGCGACGGGAAAACCGCCCACGTCCAGGTGATCCGCGTCCCCCGGACGGCCGTCGTGCCAAACCCGTATCAGCCGCGGAAGGAATTTGAACCGGAAGCCCTGGAGGAACTGGCAGCCTCCATCCGCCAGTATGGCGTGCTCCAGCCCCTCCTCGTGGCTCCCGGCGAAGGGGGACGGTACATCCTGATCGCGGGGGAACGGCGCCTGCGCGCGTCGGGACTGGCGGGCCTGGAGACGGTCCCGGTCATTGTGAGCGATTACACGACCCAGCAAATCGCGGAAATCGCCATGATCGAGAACCTGCAGCGGCGGGACCTGCATTTCCTGGAAGAGGCCGAGGGCTACGAAAAGCTCATGGATACGTTTCACATGACGCAGGAAACCATGGCCGTGAAGGTCGGCAAAAAGCAGTCCACCATCGCGAACAAGCTGCGGCTTCTGCGCCTGGCGCCGGAACTGCGCGCCGAAATCCACGACAGCGGCCTGACGGAACGCCATGCCCGCGTCCTGCTCAAGCTGCCGGAAGACAAAGACCGGGAAACTGTGGCCCGCAAAGCCATCCGGGACGGACTGACGGTGCGCCAGACCGAGGCCTTGGTGGAAAAGATGCTGCAGGCCGCGGGGCAGTCCCGGAGGCGCAAGCCCCGCATCGTCATCGTCAACGACGTGCGCGTCTACCTGAACAGTATCAAGAAGGTCCTGGCCACGGCCAACGCGTCGGGCATCCATTCGGACCTGGACCAGTCCATGGACGGCGACGACCTGGTCCTTTCCGTACGCATCAAGAACGCGCGGAAAAAGAAGGACACGCCGACGAAGATCCGCCAGTTCCGCTGACGGGGGCAGCGGAAAAATCAGCCTGTGCATAAGCTGTGCACAACTGGGACCGGCCTGTAGACAGAAGGGGATTCCGCTGTGGACAAAGCTGTGCATAATGTGGAAAAGCACAGGGAAAAATGGCTTTACCAAGCCTTTTTTCCTGTGGATATCCTTGTGAATGATGTGGATAAATGTGGATAACGGAGGAAACAGCGTGGTAAAGGTAATCGCATTGGCCAATCAGAAAGGCGGCGTCGGCAAGACGACGACGGCCGTGAACCTGGCAGCCTGCCTGGCCGCGGCGGACCGCAAAGTCCTGCTGATCGATTCGGATCCCCAGGGCAACGCGACGAGCGGGCTGGGCATCGACAAACGGGATGTCAAACAGAGCATTTACGACGTCCTCGTCCGGGACATCCCCGCGAGGGAGACGATCCTGGAGACGGCCTACGCCAATTTGTCGCTGCTGCCGGCGACCATTTCTCTCGCCGGCGCCGAAATCGAGCTCGTCAACATGATGAGCCGCGAAACGCGCCTGAAAAACGCCCTGGAACGCGTCAAATATGACTACGACTACGTCCTCATCGACTGTCCCCCGTCCCTGGGCCTGCTGACCATTAACGCCCTCACGGCGGCGGGCAGCGTCCTGATCCCCATCCAGTGCGAATTCTACGCCCTCGAGGGCGTGACCATGCTGATGAACACGATCCAGCTCGTACAGCGCAACCTCAACCCGGCCCTCAAACTCGAAGGCGTCCTCATGACCATGTTCGACGCCCGCACGAACCTGGCCGAGGATGTCGTGACGGAAGTGAAGAAATATTTCTCCGCCAAGATGTATGAGACCATCATCCCCCGCAATGTCCGCCTGAGTGAAGCGCCGAGCCACGGCGAACCCATTATCGTCTATGATCCCCGCTCCCGCGGGGCCGAGGTATACACGGAGCTGGCCAGGGAGGTGATCGGCGATGAGTAAGCGCAACGGACTGGGCCGCGGGCTGGGTTCCCTCCTGTCGTCGAGCGAGACCCAGTATGAAGAGGCGCTGCCGGAAAACCGCGGCGCCGACAAGACGGCCCTGGAAGTGGAAATCGGCAGCATCCAGCCGAACCCCTGGCAGCCCCGCAAGACCTTTGACCAGGACAAACTGGCCGAATTGGCGGACTCCATCCGGGAACACGGCATTATCCAGCCCCTGATCGTCCGCCGGAAGGGCCTGAACTATGAACTCGTCGCCGGCGAGCGGCGCCTGCGGGCGGCCCGGCTGGCGCAGCTGAAGACCGTGCCGGTCCTGGTGCGGGACTATACGGAACAGCAGATGCAGGAACTGGCCCTGGTGGAAAATATCCAGCGCCGGGACCTGAATCCCCTGGAGGAGGCCCAGGCCATCCAGGACTTGATGAAGGCCATGCGGTACACCCAGGCCCAGGCCGCCGCGAAAATCGGCCGCAGCCGCGCCGCCGTGGCGAACTTGCTGCGCATGCTCCAGTTGCCGGCGAAGGCGCGGGAGCTCCTCGCCGACGGGACGGTCACGGCCGGGCAGATCCGGCCGGTCCTCGCCCTGGACGGCGCCGCAAGGCAGACGGAACTGGCTGAGGCCATCGCACGGCACGGCTGGAGCGCCCGCACGGCGGAAACCGTCGTCAAGGCCGTCAAGGAAGGCCATTCCTTAAAGGTATTGGAAGAGCGGGCGTCCCGCTTTTTGGACCGGGAGGAGCCCGCGGGGGCGGCGGCTGCCGGCAAGGGCCAAGGGGCCGCGCAGGCCGCCGGAGGCGCGGTGGCTGGCGTGGCCGGAGGCAAGGGTAAACAGGGTTCCCGGGGCAGACAGGGCGGCAAAAAGGCGGGCGCCCCGCGGCCCGATGTGCATTACCGGCAATTCGAGGAGGATCTGATCGGGTACCTGGGGACCCGCGTCCGCATTGTCCCGAAGAATGACCATGTGGGTACCATTGAAATCGACTATTATTCCCCGGATGACCTGGATCGCCTGGTGGAACTGCTGCGGAAGCAGGAGGAACCGGTCTGTGGCGACGCTGGCAACGGCCCGCGGCGGCGGACGAAGTTTTCCGTGTAAGGCGGGACGGCAATCTTTTGGCGGAAGGCGGCCGCCGGGGAACGGACTGGAGGGGGATGACCTTCGGGTCTGTTCCCCCCGGCCCGTCCCCGCGTTTTTTGTTTTCAGGGGTTCCGGCAGGAAAGGTCGGGGCAAGGCGCCGGTGGCGCGGAAAGGGTGGCAGTATGCCTGGGTTGGGTACGTTGGTGAACAGTGCGGCCATTGTGGTGGGCGCGGTGGCGGGAACGCTGCTGCGCCGAGGCATTCCCGCGGCGTGGAAAGAGACCATCCTGGCGGCCATGGGGCTGTGCGTGACGGTCATCGGGATGAAGATGGCCCAGGGCAGCGCGCATCTGGTGCTGGTGGTCGTCAGTCTGGCCCTGGGGGCGCTCGTGGGCGAGGCGCTGGATCTGGACGGGCGGCTGACGCGCTTCGGCCAGTGGCTGCAGCGCCGCCTGCTGGGGAACCGGTCGGCGGCGACAGGGTCTTCGTTGGGCGAGGCTTTCGTGTCGGCGAGCCTGTTGTTCTGCATTGGCGCCATGGCCATTGTCGGGGCCATCGAGGACGGGCTGGCGGGAAACCACGAGATCCTCTTCGCGAAGGCGTCCCTGGACGGGGTGATCAGCGTGGTCCTGGCCAGTACCCTGGGCATCGGCGTGGCCCTGTCGGCCGTGTCCGTACTGGTGTATCAGGGAGCAATCACGTTGTTGTCGTTTTGGATGCAGCAGTTCCTGACGGAGGCGGTCATTGGGGAAATCAGCGCCACCGGCGGCGTCATGATCCTGGCCATCGGGCTGAATCTGCTCGGCGTGACGAAAATCCGGCTGGCGAATCTGATTCCCGGCCTGGCGGTGCTGGTCTTGCTGGCGGAAATCGTCCTGTAAAAATAGGATTTCCCATTTTTTCACAGCCCCTGAAAATGCGGGAAGACTATTTTTCCTACGTATCAAAAAAACGCCTGACTGCCAATGCAGTCAGGCGTTTCCTGTTGCCTGCGTCTGTTGCCAGGGGGGATCTGTTGCTTCCTACGGCTTTACGCAAAAAGGCTCTCGTCAAATACTTTCCGTTTGCCCAGCTCGACCGAAAAGATGGAGTCCAGCAGGTGGCGGCCGTAGTTCGTGCGCACATGGCGCAAATCCCGGATATCTTCGACAATCCGGCCTTTCTGCATAATGAGGATATTGTCGCAGAACATGTTGGCCAGGGCCAGGTCGTGACAGATAAACAAGTAGGATACACCGGTTTCCCGCTGAATCCGTTTCAGAAGCTGGATGATGGTCTGCTGGACCGATACGTCGAGGGCCGACGTGGCTTCGTCGCAGACGATGATATCCGGCTGCAGGATCATGGCGCGGGCAATGCCCACACGCTGCCGCTGGCCGCCGGACAAGCTGTTGGGATAGCGGTCGGCCACGTCCTCGGGCAGGTCGACCAGACGGAGCATTTCCCGGGCCTTGGCGTCCACGTTTTCCGCGGACAGGAGGCCAAAGTTCCGCAGGGGCTCGCAGATAATTTCCCGGATTTTCAGCTTGGGGTTGAAGGCTGCCGCCGGGTCCTGAAAAATCATCTGGATCGAGCGCCGGACCTGGCGCAGTTCCTCGCCGCGCAGGGCCAGCAGATCCCGTCCGTGAAACAGGATACGGCCCGAATCGGCGTCGCAGATCCGCATCAGGATACGGGCCAGGGTCGATTTGCCGCTGCCCGATTCGCCGACGATGCCCATGGTTTCTCCCTGGTGCAGGGTGACGTTGACGTGGTCGTTGGCCAGGAAACGTCCCCCCCGGTACAGGGGATAGGATTTGCAGATATTTTCCATGCGCAGGATTTCTTTGCGTGATTCCTGTTGTTTGTTCATAGGGTATCCTCCAGTTTCGGGACCGCGTCCAACAGCATTTTCGTATAGGCGGCGCGGGGATGACGCAGGACCTGCTCCGCGCTGCCATATTCTTCGACGGCGCCGTTTTTCATGACCAGGATCCGGTCCGCCATGTAGGAGGCAACGCCCATGTTGTGTGTAACGATGACGATGGCCATGCCCATGCGTTTTCGGACATCCATGAGCTCCCGGATAATGGCCGCCTGGGTGGTCACATCGAGGGCCGATGTAGGTTCATCGCCCAAGAGCAGGGCCGGGTGGAACGTGACCGCCATGGCGATGCCGATCCGCTGCCGCATGCCGCCCGACAATTCGTGGATATAGCTGGCTGCCACCTGGACAGGATCTAGACGGACGAGGCGGAACATTTCTTCCATGCGGGCCGTGGCCTCCCTTTCGTCCCGGATGCCGTGCAGGGCGAGAAAATCCCGATATTGCCGTCCGACGGTGTGGATCGGGTTGAGCATGGCGCCAGCGTCCTGGAAAATCATGGCAATGTCTTTGCCGCTGATGGCGCGCTGCTTCTCCTTCGGCAAGGCGTACAGGTCCTGATTCCGGAACAGGATCTGCCCTCCCGCCACACGGCCGCTGGCGGGCAGGGCCATCTGGATAGCCCGGATGACTGTCGTTTTACCGCTGCCCGATTCGCCGACAATGGCGAGGACCTCGCCGGCGTCCACGTCAAAGGAGACGTGCTGTACCGTCGGGGCGCCGCTGCCGTAGATGATGCTTAAGTCCTTGACTTGCAATAACATGGTACATCCCTTCGTTTTTCTTACTGTTTCGGCGCGATGTCCTTCGTAATCCAGTAGTAATCACACGGTTTGATGTCCGCGTGGAGCACGCTGGCGCTGGAAATCATGTTTGTCTGCGGATAACCGAAGATCACTGTCGCCGCGTCGTCCATCAGGATCTTTTGCATCTCAATGACCAGGGTCCGCCGCTTGGCCGGGTCGAATTCCACGGCCAGACGATCCGACAGGGCGTCAAAGGCAGGATTGCTGTAGCCGGAGCCGTTCTGCGGGTTGCTGCCGTTTCTGTTGGTCTTCCAGTACTGGTTGATGAAGACTTCCGGATCGCCGGCCTGTTCCGACAGGATATTGGAAATGAGCAGGTCGTATTCGCCGCGGATGCCGATGCCGTCCAGCACGTTGTAGTCGACGTTCTTCAGATTGATGGCGATGCCCACTTTCTTGGCGTCGGCCTGGGTGGCTTCGGCGTAGAGAGGCAGTTCGGCACGGCCCGAATAAAAGATAAAGTCCAGTTTCAACGGCTTGCCGTCCTTGTCGAGGATGCCATCGCCGTCCGTATCTTTCCAGCCTGCCTCGGCCAGGAGTTTCTTGGCGCTCTCCACGTTTGTTTTATCCGGATTCTGCTGACTCAGTTCGGTGAAGCCGTAATCGACGGAGGGCGGCATGACGGGACCGCCGGCCGTGAAAGTACCCTTCAGGAGGGACTTGGCGTAGTTTTCCCGGTCCAGGCAGCGGATCAGGGCCTGACGGACGCGCTTGTCTGACAGGATCCGGCCCGGTGCTTGGTTCATGCGGGCCAGGACATCCCGGAGGGAGTCGATGGTCGACGTCGTGAATTTGCCTTTATCCTTGAAGAGGGCCATATCGCCGGGAGCGATGTTGACCGCGACATCCACTTCGCCTTTCTGCAGGGCCATGGCACGGGTGGTCGGATCGTCGATGGTGTGGACGACGACGTTCTTATAGGGAACCTTGTCGTAGTAGTTTTCATTGGCTGCCAGTTCGGTTTTGGCCTTGCTGAACTTGGTCACTTTGTAGGGACCGGTGCAGATCGGACCGTTCTTGGCGAAATCCACTTTGCCATCCGACGCCGTGTCGACGATGATGAACAGCGGGTCGCCCAGCATACCCGGCAGGGTCGCGACGGGACGCTTCGTGAAGATGGTCACGCTCTGGCCGTCGGCCGTGATATGATCCAATTCGAACATGGCCTTGGCGCGGGGCGCCTTGGCGAAAGTGCGCTCAATGGATTTCTTGACGGCTTCGCCCGTCACGGGAGCGCCGTTGGAGAATTTGACCTTGCGGATCTGGAAGGTCCAGGACATCTTGTCTGGGGCGACTTTCCACGACTCGGCAAGCCACGGCTCCGTATGCATTTTATCGTCGAAGTGGACCAGGCATTCGCCGATGCCGTAACGCATGACTTGCCAGCCGAAGTAGTTCGTCGTCGGTTCAAGGCTGTCGGCGAAGTTGGTGACGCCGACCTTCAAGGTGTCCTGGGAACCGCCTTTGGAGCCGCCGCAGCCTGCCGTGACGAGGACGCCGGCCAGGGCCAGGGAGGCCGCCAGGGCCAGCCATTTTTTAGAAGTATGTTGCATCATGTGGAATCCCCTTTCTCTGTTGGCATTTAGTGTGTATCAAAATTTGTCTGTGGACAACATGTCACCGAAGTTACGGTTCCTGGCGAGGATCCAGGACATCGCGAAGCAAATCGCCCCATACGTTGAAAAGGACGACGGTTCCGAAAATGGCCAGGCCCGGAAAGAACATCAGCCAGGGGGCGGTCTGCAGCTGCTGCCGGCCCTCATTCAGCATGAGGCCCCATTCCGGCGCCGGCGGCTGGCTGCCGAAGCCCAAAAAGGACAGGCCTGCCAGTTCCATGGTCATGGCGCCGATATCGGCCACGGCCGTAATGACCAGGAGCGGCAGGATATTGGGCAAAATATGGGTCCAAAGGATATGGGAGGTTGTGCCGCCATTGACGATGGCGGCCTGGACAAATTCCTTTTCTTTGATTTGGAGTACCAGGGATCGGGCCAGGCGGGCGTATTTCGTCCACGTGACGATGGTCAGGGCAATCATGGCGTTGAGCAGACTGCCGCCCAGGATGCCGGCGATGGCGATGGCCAGGATGACGCCGGGAAAGGAAATCATCATATCGGCAACGCGCATGATGACCGTTTCCACCAAGCCGCCGAAATACCCGGATATGATGCCGAGGGTCGTGCCAAGGACGAAGATGACGAAAACCAGGGCGAGGACGCTTGTCAGGGAGTAGAGGGCGCCGCAGAGGACGCGGGACAAGACATCGCGGCCCAGTTTATCCGTCCCGAACCAGTGGGCCGCTCCAGGGGCGCTGTTCGCGTCGGTCATGACGGCGTGGAGCGGGTCATAGGGCGCAATCCAAGGCGCCGCCAGGGTAATTGCCAGCAGGACAAAGACGCAGAGTGTCGCCAGGCGGAAAGCCCGGTTGGTCCGAAATCCTTCAAGCAGGGTGCGCATTTATTTCACCGCCTTTCCGATACGGGGGTCCAGCCACCGATACGACAGGTCGATGACAAAGTTGATCAGCATATACATGAGGGAAATCCAGAGGACGGCGGCCTGCACGGTCTGGAAATCGCGGTAGATAATGGCTTGGACAATCGTATACCCGAGACCGGGCCAGGAAAAGACGATTTCGACGACGGCGGCGCCGCCCAACAGGGACCCGAAGGCCAGGCCCAGCAGGGTAATGAGCGGCAGCAAGGCGTTCGGCAGGACTTCTTTCCAGAGGATATGTGATTCCGGGAATCCGCGGGCCCGGGCGCCGAGCACGTAGTCCTGGTGCAGTTCTTCCAGGACGGCGCCGCGTACCTGCCGCGTAAACTTTGAGGTCATGACGATGCCCAAGGTGACGGTCGGCAGCACCAGATTCTCGACATCCATGCCGCCGCCGACAATGGGCAGGGCCCCCAGTTTCAAGGCGAAGAGCCAGAGCAGGACGAGACCCATCCAAAAGTTCGGTACGGAGACGCCGAGGAAGGTGAAGAAACGGACCAGATAATCGACGAAGTGGTTCTGGCGGACGGCCGTGTAAATGCCCAGGGGGATGGAAAAGAGGAGCATGAAGACCGTCGAAGAGACGGCCAGGAGAACGGTGGCCGGCAGGGCTTCGAGGAGCACGTCGGCCACGGGGCGGCGCATCATGGTGGAAACGCCGAAATTGCCGTGAAGGACACGCCCTAGCCAGCTCGTGTACTGGAAGAAAAAGGGCTGGTCCAGCCCCAGTTCGTGCCGCAGGGCATCGATTTCGACCTGGCTGACGATAATGTCTTCGTTCCCGGCAATCATCTGGCGGACAGGATCGCCCGGGGCCAGCATCATCAGGCAAAAGGTGATGAAACTGATTCCCAGCAGGACGAGGACGATGCCGCCTAAACGTTTCCACAACTCATTTCGACTCAAAATACCATCTCCTATCAAAACTCATTATGTTCGAGCACGGATGCATGGACATCCATCCGGCGTACCAGGATATAGGAACACACGGCGCGGAAACTCTGATCGAGCAGCAGTGCGTACCAGGCGCCAAGGAGGCCCAAATCCAGCACGTAGAGGAAAAAAGCCGTGGCGGACAGGCGCAGGATCATGCTGACGAAGGTATAGCCTCCTACGGAGAGGACCCGGCCGCTTCCCTGGAGCATGCCGGCGAAAATCAGGGCGAAAGCTTCGGGATAACTGACGACAGCGGCGATGACCAGCACGGGCAGGGCCAGGAGCAGGGCTTCCCCGTCGTGGGAGAAAAGGCGGAAGATTTCTTCACGGAAGTACAAGGTCAGGACGAAGGAAACGGTCGAGAACACTTGCACCCAGCGGATGCCTGCGTGGCGGTAGCAGTGCCATAAATCGGGATCCCGTTTGCCGAAAGACTGGCCGGCCAGGACCATGCTCGCCTTGCCCAGACCCAGGGCGAAATCGTAATACAAGTCGCAGAAGGTCATGCAGATGCTGTGGACCGCCAGGGGCAGCGTGCCCAGACCGGCGACCATGCGCGTAAAGAGGACCATGGCGATACGGTTGCTGCCCTGTTCGGACAGGATGCCGGCGAAACTGTGGGCCAGGCTGCGGACAAAGCGCGGGTCCGGCAGCCACGAACGAAGGCTGCGGACACACCAGTGCAGGCGTAGTTTCCGCAGTTCCGTTATGGCAAGGACCAGGGACAGGGCCGTGCCCGCGATGGTTCCCAGGGCGGCGCCGGCGATGCCGAAGGGCGGAATGGGACCGAGCCCGAAGATAAAGAGGTAGTTGGCGGCCACGTTGGCCACGTTGCCGGCCACATTGGCTTTCAGGATACTGTCCGTCCGGCCGCAGCCGAGGGACACGGCCTGGAGGACAACGGTCATGGAGGTTATCCACACGGCGAGGCAGGAAAGGCGCCCGTAGAGGATGGCATCGGACAAATAGTCCGCCTGGGCCCCCATGAGGCGCAGGATTTCCGGGAGCTGCCAGAAAAACAGGACGTGGATTGCTCCCAGGAGCAGGAGTGCCAGCGCAAGCGTCTGCTGCAGGTACCACCCAATCCGTTCCCGTCCTTGGACAGCCGCCCGGGCTACGTGCAGGGTCAGTGCCGCCGCCATGGCGCGGGCGAACGTAAGGAGAATGAGGCGCGGCTGGGTAAAAATCCCCACGGCCGCCACGGATTCCGTGCCCAGCACACCGACCATGATCAGGTCGGCCGAGGCCAGGAGAGTCATAAACACGCCTTCCAGGGAAGCGGGCAAGGCGATTTTCAGATAGGAACGATCCAGCTGGTTCAGCGGTCTCACCTCCGAAACGGATATCAAAAAAGGCAAACACACCAGGGTCCGGGAATACAGTCCGGAGAATAAAAGGAAAAGCGCCTCTTTCCCCGACGGAAAAAGGCGCTGCGAATCGGCTCTGCGCGCTTTCCACGCCTTCCCAGGATATTCTGACCCCAGGGGCATCTTGTGGGCACTCCCTGCCGCAGTGGCGGGACCGCGCCGGCGTGAGCCGGCTTTCCTGCAAGGTCGGACGACACCGGTGCATTCGGTTTACTGTGAATTTCATAAAAATTTTACCAAAGAAGAAACTGGATGTCAATTGGCTTAAAGGATTTATTTATATAAATTACTAATAGCATACACTTGTTTAACCAAGGGAGCTCCGACATACAAGCCCTTGTTCCTGTTCGCGGCAGACACATCCGGGGAATTTCCCTTCCCGGCGGGGAGAGTTTTTGTTCCCGCGGCCCGCAAGTTTTAGGGAAGAACTGTCTTTTTCGCCAAATGGATCATTTGATACGTGTCGTTTTTATACGTATTTTTTCGACACGTATTAAAAATGGCTTTTCCGGTTTTTAGGGGTTGCCGGACAGGACGCTTTTCCGGCTGTTCGGCCGCACAGGGATCGTCGAAACTTTTAGGGAAGAATCGATAAAAAAAGGGGCTGTGAAAAAATGAGAAGTCATTTTTTCACAGCCCCTTCGTATTTTCGCGCGCCGGGTTCCATGCCACAGGTTACAATGCCATGCGGTAAATGGCCCGGGCTTCCGTCTCGCCGATTTTGACGGCCGATCCGGCAGCGCCGCCGACCGCAAGGGCGTACTTTTTGGCCAGCAGGGACAGTTCCTCGTCCGTGGGGGCGAGGTTCAGGTCGTGGAAGGACGTGGGCATCCCGATTTCCCGGAAAAAGTGTTCCAGGGCCTCAATGCCCTCGAGGGCCACGGCAGCGCGGGACGCCGGGTTCGGCGCGATTCCCATGACCTGCGTGGCGAAGCGGTAGAACCGGTCCAGGTTTTCCCGGTACGTGAAGCGGGCCCAGCTGCCCCAGATGGCTGCCAGCCCGGCGCCGTGGGCTACATCCCACAAGCCGCCCATTTCGTGCTCCATGCGGTGGCAGACCCAGTCTCCGCCGTCGCTGCCGCACCCCGTCAGGCCATTGTGGGACAGGCTGCCCGCCCACATGATCTCCGCCCGGGCGTCGTAGTTTTTCGGATCCTGTTGCAGGACGCGGGCGTTGGCCATGACTGTGCGCAGCAGCCCTTCGGCAATGGCGTCGGTCAAGGCCATGCTGCCGTCCTTGGCAAAGTACCGTTCCAGGGTGTGCATCAGGATGTCCGTACAGCCGCAGGCCGTCTGATAGGCCGGCAGCGTTTCCGTGTATGTCGGGTCCAGGATGGCGAACTTGGGCCGGCACCAGTCCGCGTTATAGCCCCGTTTCAGCCACCCGTCTTCCTTCGTGAGGACTGACGAGTTCGACATCTCGCTCCCCGTCGCCGACAACGTCAGCACCGCCGCCACGGGCAGGCACCCTTTCGCCTCGCGGGTGTGGGCGTAAAAATCCCATACATCCCCTTCGTTAACGACGCCGTACCCGATGGCCTTGGCCGAGTCGATGACACTGCCGCCGCCGACGGCCAGGATCAAGTCCACGCCTTCGCGCTTCGCCAGGGCAATGCCTTCGTACACCAGGGATAAGCGCGGGTTCGGCACGACGCCGCCCAGTTCCGCGTGCGCGAGGCCCGCCTCGTCAAGCAGGCTCCGGACGCGCGCCAGCAATCCGCTGCGGACCACGCTGCCCTGCCCATAATGGATCAGGACCTTGCGGGCGCCGAACTCCCGCAGCAAGGCCGGCAGCTGTGTTACCGTCTCTTTCCCGAAGACGACCTTCGTCGGCGTGTAATACGTGAAATTTTGCATGCAAAGCACCCCTTTTCCTCTTTTCCCCATTATAACACATCTGCCGCGGAACCCATAGCCTGCCCCCTTGCCAAAGGGGTCCCCGGGGGAGTAAGATGTACCGGAAAGGGGGACGGAATATGGCGCGACAGCAACGCTGCGGCCTGCTGGATACCGTGCGGGGCCTGGCCCTGACCAGCATGGCGGCGTATCATCTGGCGTGGGACCTGGTCTACGTCTATCATGGCAGCCTGCCCTGGTTTACAGGGATGCCGGGCTACGTGTGGCAGCAGGCCACCTGTTGGGCTTTTATCCTTTTGAGCGGGTTTTGCGCCGCCCTGGCGGAACGGAGTTACGGCGCGGCAAGCGCGGCGGCGCCTGCCGGTGCGGCCGTCCCCGCCGCGCCCCTGCCCCATGCCCGCAGCCGCCGGGCCGACCGGGCCCTGGTCCTGCTCGGCGCGGGCCTCGTCGTCACGGCCATTTCCTTCTTCGCGCTGCCGGACCGGCCCATCTACTTTGGCATCCTGACCTTTCTCGGGACGGCTGTCCTGGCGACGCTGGCCCTGGAAGGACTCCTGCGCCGCGTGCCCGCCAGGGCCGGCCTCGCCGGGTCGCTCCTGCTCTTTTTGCTCCTGCGGGATCTCAACTTCGAGCGCCTCGGGTTCGAAGGCATCCGCCTGGCGGACCTGCCCGGCGGTTGGTACCGTTACGGCCTGCCGGGAACCTTTTTCGGGTTCCAGCAGGCCAACCTGCCCATGGCGGACTACTATTCCCTCCTGCCGTGGCTGTTCCTGTTCTGGGGAGGCTATTACGCCTGCCGCACCCTGCCGGTCCTGCCGCCCTGGTTCCGCCGCTCCCTGGAGCCCTTCGCCTGGGCAGGCCGGCACAGCCTGCTCCTGTACCTGCTTCACCAGCCCGTCCTCTACGGCCTGCTGGCCCTGTGGTTCCGGTGACGGCAGGGCCGGCACAGGCAGGCCCATACAGGCAGGGTCTGCCCGTTTCCCGCGGGGCGGACTCCACATTCCCGAAATCCTGCGAAAAAATCCGCGGGTTCGCGGGAAAACTTCCTCTTGCAAAAATATCGATAAAAGCGTACAATAGAACAAGCGACAGCCGGGCTTGCGGCGGTTGCCTTTGTGGGGATGTAGCTCAGCTGGGAGAGCGTACGGTTCGCATCCGTAAGGTCGAGAGTTCGATCCTCTTCATCTCCACCACGTCTATCGACGGGACTCCAACAGGGGCCCCGTTTTTTTTATGGCGGGACCTCCCAAGGAAGAAGAAATAATTACTAACAAAAAACTATTGAATTAATAGCCATAATTGCGCTATAATGCATAAGTGTGCGAAATATTCAGAACTATTCCGCGTGTCAGGGCAATCCATGGGAACCGGGAGACAGTCCGGATGGATTGCGCCGCTCGGCATATCCACAAGGGGGAAGAGGAAATTGAGGAAAAAATCATTCAACACCACGGCATTACTGGTCACGTTGGCGCTGACAGCGCCCGTTTTCGCGCCATCCGCGAGGGCGGAAGACTTTTTCTTTGACAGTCATACGTCCATCAATGGTCTGACTCCCGCGTACAGCGACCCAGGCAGCCGCGACCTGGCCCGCTTTTCCCATCGGGACAGCAATTTGACCCTGGATTGGACCAATGAAGGAAAAGAAGGGGGCATCTCTCGGGGAAGCGGCGTTTCCGCCATCTACAACACGCCCGAAATCACCGCGAAAAATATCACGGTCCTTGCGACCCAAAAGGGAAATCAATTAAACGACAATGGCATCATCTATAGTGGTACCGGCCATGACGGCAAAATCACTGCGACGGAAACCATTACGATTCGGGCCAATGATGACGCTATCTATACGGAATCCAACGATCATCGCGTGGAGATTTCCGGATTCCGGAGGCTGGAACTGGTATCGACGGGAAAGCCCTCCTTCTTCAGTGGAAGCGCGGGATACGCCATTATGAACAATGGCACGAATAACTTTTTGACGATTACGGGCGGCGAAAACAGCGAAATAGAGATGACCAATACGGGGGGAAGGGCGGTCGTCGCCGACAACAGCGACACGGCAGGTTCGACCAAAACGACCCTGACGGCCGATACCATTTATCTCCATGCCAAGGGGTATTACGCCATCGTGCAAACGAAAGCGCACTATGCGTTTACCGGCGGCCAGATCGAGATCAACGGCCGGGAGAAAACCATCCTTACCAATGAAAACGCAAGTGGCACTGCCGTGAGCGCGCAGGCGACGGCGGGAGGCAAAGGCCTCATTGCCATCAACAAGCAGTCCCAAGGGGTCTTGGAAATCACGGGAAAGGTCGCGGCAACCAACGGGACGGCCGATCTTGATTTCGCCGGAGACCACTCCTTCCTCCAGGGAGACATGACGGCGTCCGGCGGAACCGGCAAGATCCTGGCGGGCTTCAACGGCGCGGGTGCCCGGATGCAGGGCGATATCAGCGCTGCCAGGGGCTCCCTGGTCACGGCCGCCTTCTCCGGCGAGGACGCCTCGTTCACGGGGAATCTCCGCGTCGCCGGCACGAGCCGCGTCGATGTTTCCGTCACCCATCACGGCCTTTGGACAGGCAAGGCCGAAACGAAAGACGATGCTATGACGGCGGTCACGCTCTCGAACGGATCCCGCTGGAACGTGACGGAAAACAGCAACGTCTCGTCCCTGGACCTTTCTTCCGGCGCCACCGCTTCCCTTGCCGGCAGTGCCCACCGCCTAGACGTGGGGACCCTGGACGCAGGTGGCGCCCCGGGCCGCTTTGAGCTGGACCTGGCCTACCATGACAATAACGTGGCCACCTATGAAAACGCGGCGGACAGCGATTTCCTCTATGCCCACGGCGGTTCGGGGAGCACCTTCACCGTCCAGCCTACGGCCATCGCGTCTGTCGATGCCATGACGGCGGGCGACAAACTGTATTTCGCCCAGGTCAAGGACGGCGCCGCCGCCTTCACGGTGGACCAGATAGTCCTTTTCCAGAACAAAAAACAGCCTCTTCGACAACAGCCTTTCGGTGCAAAAAGAAGCGGATGCCGCCCAAAGGGGCTACGAAGACTGGTTCCTTACGCCGGTCGGGGACGGCAAAACGCCGAACCCCAACGCCTTCACCCCCGGCTCCGCCCACCACGCGGCCGTTGCCGCCTGGCGCGCTTCGGACACGCTGCTCCAACGCTTGGGCGAGCTCCGTTACAACCGGGAAGGGCAGGGACTTTGGGCACGGTTTGTGAACAAGAAGCTGGCCGGGGATGGGAAGGATCCTTTCCGCACGAATCTCCGAACCATCCAGGTGGGCTATGATCAAAAAGACGCCGGCGACAAACGCGACTGGTACTACGGCGGCGCCGTGGAACATACCTGGGGCAGCAGCGACTACGCCGGATACAGCAATGGCAAGCAGCATCTCACGGATGTGGCGTTCTACGCGACGGAAATGGGTAACAAGGGCCATTATCTGGATCTCGTCACGAAAATCGGGCGTCTCGGTTCCGATTATCAGACCACCTACGGCGACCGCGGCGACTTTGACAACTGGGCCTTCAGTACCGGTGCCGAATATGGCCGAAAGAAAGACATGGGCAGCGGCTGGTTCGTGGAACCGCAGGCCCAGCTGACCTACTAATTCCTGCGCGGCGAGGACTATACCACCCAACATGGCGCGATCATCCACCAGGATAACACGGACAACCTCGTCGGCCGCCTCGGCGTCGTCCTTAGTAAAGAATACGCGGGAGACACGAAGAATCCGAACCGGGTCTATGGGAAAGTCTCGGTCCTGCACGATTTTTTAGGCGACAGAAGCCAGACCCTCTCCCAGAATGGGGTCTCTTACGAAGATACCCATAACTTCCACGATACCTGGTATACCGTGGGCATCGGGGCGAACCTCCACTTTGGCGGCCGATATTCCTTCTACGCCGACGCGGAAAAGAATTTCGGCGCCGATGTGAAAGAAAAATACCGCGTGGAAGGCGGCGTGCGTTTTACCTTCTAAGATGCGGACAACTTAAAAGATCCCCGGCCGGCGCAGGATATCCTGTGTCGACCGGGGATGTATGTTTTTATGGACTTGTCGGGCCGAGCCCGCCGCAAGCCGTCCTTATCGTGCCATCATTCTCGCGATTTGCTGGGCCAGGGCGGCCGGGTCGTCGGGAATCATGCCGTCCAGCAGCAGGGCCTGGTCGAAGAGGAGGGCGCAGAAATCTTTGAATTCCTGGCTGTCCTGGCCGGCGCCGTGGGCTGCTTTCAGCTTGTCGAACAGGATGTGTTTCGGGTTCAGTTCCAAGATCCGCTGGGCCTTGAACATGGGCGCGTTGGCAGCGGCGAAGGCCTGCTCCATGGCGAAGGACGGGCCGGCTTCCCCGGCGACGAGGCAGACGGGGCTGTCCTTGAGGCGCGTGGACAACTTCACTTCGTTGACCTTGCCGGCCAGGGCGGCCTGGACATCTTTCAGTAAGGCGTCGTTGTCCTTGGCCAGCGTTTCCGTTTCCTTTTTGGCCGTGTCCGATTCGGCATCGCCAAAATCCAGGTCGCCGCGGCTCAGGGACTGGAATTTCTTGCCGGCGTATTCCTGCAGGGCTTCCAGACAGAATTCGTCCACGGGGTCGAGCAGGAAGAGGACTTCGAAGCCCCGTTCCTTGACCGTTTCCATTTGCGGCAGGTGTTCGATGGCTTCTTTGTCGCGGCCCGTGGCGAAGTAAATGGCTTTCTGGCCGGCGGGCATGCGGTCCGTGTATTCTTTCAGGGTGCAGGGTTTGCCGTCCTTCGAGGTCAGGAAGAGCAACAGGTCCGCCAGCTGGTCTTTTTTCGTGTCCGGGTCGTAGATGCTGTTGTAGACGCCGGCTTTAAGGGAACGGCCGTATTCGTGCCAGAACGTTTCGTATTTCGGACGGTCGGACGCCAACATCTCCTTCAACAAGTTGAGGATGTTCTTTTCCAGGTTTTTGCCGATGACGCGGATCGTGCGGTTCTGCTGCAATAATTCCCGGGAAATATTCAAGGACAGGTCCGGCGAGTCGACGAGGCCTTTGACGAAGCGCAGGTAGTCGGGCAGCAGGTCCTTGCACTTTTCCATGATGAAGACCGAGCGGGAGTAGAGCTGCAGGCCCGGTTCGTATTCCTGGTAGTACAGGTTGGCCGGCGCTTTGCCCGGGATGTAGAGCAGGGCCGTGTATTCGACGGTGCCTTCGGCATGCGTGTGGTAGTAGCACAGCGGATCTTCCCAAGCGTGGAACTGGTGCTTGTAGAATTCCTGGTATTCTTCGGGCTTGATGCTGCTCTTGCTGCGCTTCCACAGCGGCGTCATGGAGTTCAGGGTCTTGTCTTCGACCTTCGTCACAGCCGGCGCCTTTTCGTCGATTTCGCCTTTTTCGTTCTTGCCGGGCTCCTCCAGGGTTTCTTCCATTTTGATGGGGTAGCGGATGAAATCGGAGTACTTCTTGACCAGGCCCTCCAGGGTCCAGTAGCTCGTCATGTCCTGTTCCGCCCCTTCGCCGGCATAGGCTTCGCCCAGATGCAGCGTGATCGCTGTTCCGTGATGGGGCACGCCGGCGGCCTCGATCGTATAGGTCCCGTCGGCCCTGGATTCCCATTTCCAGCCTTCGTCCGTGCCGGCCTTGCGGGTCACGATGGTCACCTTGTCGGCGACCATGAAGGCCGAGTAGAAGCCGACGCCGAACTGGCCGATGAGGTCTTTGTCCGTCGTGGCGGAAGCGTCGGATGCGGCGCCGCCGGCAGACGCCGTGTCCCCACCGGGTTTCGCGGTTCCGTCTGCCGCCTCGCGGGCCAGCTTTTGTGCTTCCTGCAGCTTGCCCAAAAATTCCTTGGTGCCCGATTGCGCGATGGTGCCGATGTTCTTGACCAAATCGTCGCGGGTCATGCCGATGCCATTGTCGGAAATGGTCAGCGTGCGGGCCTTCGCGTCCGGCGTCAGACGGATTGTAAAGTCCGTGTCGCCCTCCAGCAGGTCCGCCTGCGTCAACGACGCGAAACGCAGCTTGTCAATGGCGTCGCTGGCGTTGGAAATCAACTCGCGCAAAAAAATCTCGTGGTTCGTGTAAATCGAATGGATCATCAAATCCAGGAGCTGCTTTGTCTCTGCCTGGAACCGGAATGTTTCCGGCGCCTGTTTTGCTTCGTCAGCCATTATGGTGGAACTCCTTCCTTATGCCTGTATTGGTTCCCTGTCGGCTGCTGGTGTGTTCCGTGCCCGTCCCGGTCCCGTCGGGAACGGTGGGTGGCGCGGCAGCGCGCGTCGGGGGAATCGGTGCAGGATTGGCACTCACGATTGGAGAGTGCCAATCCCGTCTTCCTCATCATACAACAAAAAGGCACAAAAGTCAAAAAGTCATAAGAGATTTCCCGCTTTTTTCAGATGCGTGTCAGCGTGGCGGACGATCCAGCCGGTGACTTCGCAGAAAGCGTCCTTTTCCGCCCGGAATTTTTCCACCTCCCGCCGGATTGCCGCGTCCCGCGGACAGAGGGGCTGGGCGATTTTGTCGGCGTAGTAGCCGACGGACTGATCGTCCAGCCAGTGGTAGGGCGTGACAACGTGGGACAGGGGTTCGTAAAGGGATGGCGCGAGGGAGTAGTACGGGAAGCCCTTGGGGGCGATGGTTTCGATCAAGGTCGGCAACAGGTTCATATGGCTGCCGATGCGCAGTTGGGGGAAGAGGTCCGGCGAAAGGTCCCGGTGGTACATGGCAAAGGACGTGCAGTATTTTTCCCGGACGCTGCATTCCCTGTCGGGGTACAGCGTGCTTCCGAAAGGAATGACCTTGCGGGAGTGGTCGCCCGTGACGAGGATTAGGCTGTCGGGGAAGCGCTGCTGTACCTGTTCGACAAAGGCGGACAGGGCCTGGTCCGTGTACCAGTACGTTTCCAGGTCAGCCAGGAGATTCTGGCGGCGCTTCATGTCGTCAGGCAATTCCTGCGCGACCGGTGCCGGGTCGAAGCCGTATTGCCGAATCGGGATGGTGTACGGGCCGTGGTTCGACGTGGTGTAGACGAGATGGAAGACCGGCGTATCGTCATCCAGGTCGCACATCTTTTGGAACGCCGCTGCGAGGAAGAGATGGTCATAGACGCCGAGCCAGGTGGACGGGGCGTGGGGAGGGCAGATGTCCGGGCCGCCGTAGGTTTCGTCGAAGCCCATGCCCTTGGCGAACAGACCCAGGCTGGCCCAGGACAGGCTGCCGCCGTACCACAGGGCCGTTCGATAGCCCAATTGTTTCAGTTGCCGCGGCAGCGAGGTCAGGGTCTGGCCATCCCAAAAAGGCCGTTTCTCGTTGATTTCCAGGTTGTCGTCGAAAATGCCCGCAATGAGGCTCGTAATGGCCGGCTGGGAGACCAGGCCGGCGGGAAGGAAGTTCGGGATTTGGATCGTATGCGGATTGGCCCGGAACCGTTTGCCCCGGTCGACCAGATGCAGCTGCGCGAAGGCGTCGTCAAAGGGGGCCTGGGTATAGCTCTCGCCGACGATCAGGAAAATGTGCTTCGGCCTGGGAATCCGGGGCCCCGCGGCGGTCCGTTTCAGGGACTCCCACAGGGATCCGTTGTCCGGAACCGGAAAAAAGGGGCGGAGAATCGCCTCGGATTCGGCGTCCTTGTGCCCCAAAATCGTCTGGACCGGCGCCTTGAAGACCATTTCGATGGCAATCAAATCGTCGACGCAGGCTTTGGCGAAAAACATATCTTCCTTGACCACGTCGGGCACCGTGTCCCATTCCGGTTTCCAACGGTGCGACAGATGGCCGCCGTAGCGGAAAAAATAAAACAACAGGACCATGGCGATGACAAAGGCGGCGTGGAAGCCGTAGCGCAAGGTACTGTCGTTGAATGTGGGGCAGGGCAGGACAGGCGTCGCCAGCAGGGCTTTGGTGCCGAAGGCGACGAGGGCCGTATAGGGAATCAGTCCCAGAAGGATGAGCCCGCCGTGGTTCTGGTGGAAAAAGATATCGGCCAGATTCTTTTTGTCGGCGTTTTTCCCCAGCCGCATGGTCGGATTATAGATGTCCTAGAAATGATAGTAGAAAATCATCTTCCCGGCAAAGGCCAGATACAGGACGACGGCGTACACCGTGACAGCGGCTGCCCGCACGGTATCGCCGACAGCCCCGTACGCGGGGAAAAAGGCGCCGGGCAGGCTGACGCAGATCCAGGAGAGCAGGAAGACATAGGCGTTGTAGTCCATGCCCCACCAGAATCCGTACCGGAAGCAGGCCAGCCATTTTTCCTTATGGGACGCGAAGTCTTCTTTCGGCCCGTAGACACGGATAAAAATCCAACGAAACAGGGCACAGAGCAACGGTGCCACGACCATGAGTTTCCAGTCTTGCTGGGAACCGGTGAAAAAGGCAGAAAACATGAAATTTCCTCGATTCGTTAATCGCCTTTTGCGGCGGATTTGCCTTCGTCGGGCAAC
>OMWZ01000022.1 GCA_900314855.1 uncultured Selenomonadales bacterium | reverse complement strand
ACCTGTTCCCATCCCGAACACAGCAGTTAAGCTCTCACGCGTCGAAAGTACTTGGGTGGAAGCGCCCTGGGAGGATAGATTGTTGCCGGTTCAGGAAAACCCCTTTACGCCAACGCGTAAAGGGGTTTTTTGTCGTCTTAAGCTTGGTTGCGTTCGTTTACCAAACACGGTATAATGAAGAAAAGTTTAAGGGGTGTATATACAATATATAGAATACAGATAAAGGAGAACGAGGTAGCGATGAAATTCAATTTTACCAAAATGCACGGTTGCGGCAATGATTATGTCTATGTGGATTATACGAAAACCCCCATTCCTCACCCGGAGGCGGTGTCGGTCTACGTGAGCCGTTATCATTTCGGGATCGGCAGTGACGGCCTGATCCTTATCTGCCCTTCGGAAAAGGCGGATTTCCGTATGGCCATGTACAATGCGGACGGCTCCGAAGGTAAGATGTGCGGCAACGGGATCCGCTGTGTCGCCAAATATGTCTATGACCACGGCCTGACAGACAAAAACCCCGTGACTATCGAGACGCTGGGAGGAATCAAGACGATCCGCATGGAGGTCCGTGACGGGAAAGTGGCGGAGGCGACGGTCGATATGGGAGAACCGGAAATCCGGCCGCGGAAGATTCCCATGATTACGGATCACTACATCTTTGTGGACCAGTCTTTGGTCCTGAAGGAGACGACCATTGTCGGGACGGACAAGAAAACGTACCGGGAAAAGGTCTTTTACAACGGGACTGCCGTGTCCATGGGCAATCCCCATTTTGTGACCTTCGTGCCCGACGTGGACAGTTTGGACCTGGAGGAATTGGGACCGCAGTTTGAGCATCACAAGCTCTTTCCCGAAGGGGTCAATACGGAGTTTGTCCAGATCCTAGATGAGAATACGGTCAAGTTCCGCGTATGGGAACGGGGCAGCGGCGAAACCCTGGCTTGTGGTACCGGCGCCTGCGCCGTCACGTACGCCTGCATGCGTCTGCACAAGGCAGGCAGGATGGGACAGCCGCTGAACGTGCGTTGCCTGGGCGGCGAGCTGAAAGTGACCTATTCCGATACCGACAATCACCTCTATCTGACGGGACCGGCCGTGGAGGTGTTCCACGGCGCGATGGAAATTCCCGATGGGGAAATTGAAGCGATTGCCAAAGAACTGGGCCGGTAAGGCCGTGAAATTCTTGAACTTTTTGAGAAAAAACACAGAAAGGCCGTACAAAACGGTTTATTTGCGGTATAATGAAACTCACGAATCTGTTTTATGGGGGAATTCACGTGGCATTTGTCAATGAAAACTACGAAAAATTACAAGACAGCTATCTCTTCGCGAATATCGCGCAAAAGGTGGCGGCTTTCCAGAAAGAGCATCCGGACCAGAAAATTATCCGCATGGGAATCGGCGATGTGACGCTGCCCCTGGCTCCGGTTGTCGTGGACGCGCTGGCCAAGGCCGTGGCGGAAATGGGACATAAGGAAACCTTCCGCGGTTACGGCCCGGAACAGGGCTATGATTTCCTGCACCAGGCCTTGGTCCGTTACTACGCGTCCTTCGGCGTGACCCTGGATACGCGGGAAATCTTTATCAGTGACGGCGCCAAGAGCGACTGCGGCAACATTACGGACATCTTTAGCGACGCCAACACCATCCTGCTGCCGGATCCGGTCTATCCGGTCTACTACGACACGAATGTCATGCGAGGCCGCAAGGTTCTCTTCATGAAGGGCAGCCCGGAAAACGATTTCCTGCCGATGCCTGACGATGCTGTCCAGGCCGATGTCATCTACCTGTGCTCGCCGAACAACCCGACGGGTGCCGCCTACTCCCGCGAACAGCTGGAACAATGGGTGGCCTACGCGAAAAGGAAAGGTGCGGTCATCCTCTACGACGCCGCCTACGAAGCGTTCATCGACGAGGGGGACCCGACGCCGCGGAGTATCTTCACCATTGAAGGGGCGAAGGACTGCGCCATCGAGCTGTGCTCCTTCTCCAAGACCGCCGGCTTTACGGGGACCCGCTGCGGATACACGGTAGTGCCGCTGGGGTTGAAACGCAAATCCAAGGACGGCACGGAAATGAGCCTCAACAAGATGTGGCTGCGGCGGCAGACCACGAAATTCAACGGGGTTCCCTATATCGTGCAGCGCGGCGCCGAAGCGGCCTTGTCGCCGGAAGGCATCCGGCAGTGCCGCGACAACCTGCGGTACTACAAGGAAAACTGCCGCATCATCGGGGAACCCCTCGACAGCCTGGGAATCAAGTACTATGGCGGCAAGCGTTCCCCCTACATCTGGATGCAGTGCCCGGACGGCATGAAGTCCTGGGAATTCTTCGATGTCCTGCTGAACCGCTTCGCCATCGTCGGGACCCCCGGCTCCGGCTTCGGCACTATGGGCGAAGGCTACTTCCGCCTGACCGGCTTCGGGACCCACGAGGACACGATCGAAGGAATGAAACGCCTGAAAGAAGGCTTGGCGAAGGAGTGACTTCGCGGCCTGATTTAGGATAGAGGAGGAAAGAATATGAAGAAGAAAATCCTGGTACTGGTGACTGCCGTGCTCATGGGTTTTTCCGCCATCTGCTTTGCCAGCGACGGAACGGACCTGGATTATGAGCAGAAGGCGGTCGACGCCTTCATGCAGGGCAAGAACTACAACGAGGTCCTGAAGTACATGGACCCGGAAATGACCAAATCCTTCCCGCCGGAACAGTACAAGACCATGTTCGACTATATGAACAGGGACTTGGGCAGCCTGAAATCGAAACGCATGGTTGTCTACCAGAAATTGAATGGCGGGGATGTGCTGCGGTATCGCGCTGTCTATGAAAAGGTTCCTGTCATGGAAATCATCGCGGCCTTCCGCAATGAAAACGGTAAAATCACCATGATGGATATGATGGTCATGGAACCGGAACAGAAGATTCCTGCCAAGACGGAAAACAATAACAACGCCAAGAAATAAGCACTGTCGGTGCAGAAAGGGGGCGGCGGCAGCCGCTCCCTTTTTTCGTCTTCCGGAATTCCGGCAGGCCGGAAGGTCCGGAGGGGAAGACGAGGCGCCGCGCGGCCAGAGACAGGAGGCAGGTCCATGTATGTCGAGCAGCTTCACTTGCAAAATTTCCGTTGTTACGAAGATTTCACCATCGGCTTTTCGCCGCGCCTGACGGTCATCGTGGCGGAGAACGGCAAAGGCAAGACGGCCATCCTTGACGCCCTGGCCATCGCCATGACGCCCTATCTGTCGGTTTTCCACGGCAGCCGGCCCCGTAATTTCCAGCCCCACGATGTGCGGATGATCCTGGAGCAGGGGCGCGGCGCCGATGGCCTTGGCATTCCCCGCATGAAGTACCAGCTGCCCGTGTCCCTGGAAGTGTCTGTCCGGACGGGCGCGGGGGAAGGGCTCGTCTGGCAGCGGGAGCTGAAGACCCTGCAGGGGCGGACCTCCTCGAAGCACGCCAAAGTCGTGACGGATTACGCCAAGTCCCTGGCGACACGCCTGAACGGCAAGGGGGATGAAGCCGTCGTCCTGCCCGTCCTGGGGTACTACGGGACCGTGCGCATGTGGAACGACAGTTCTCTCCTGAAGGGCGGAGACATCGACTTGTCCCGTGCCAGCGGATACATTGAATGCCTGGAACCGTCCGGTTCGTACAATACCTTCGGCCAGTGGTTCCGCTACGCTACGGAAAGCGCCCTGGAGTACGATCACCTGATCCGGGAACGGGGCCTGCAGTCCGCCAATCCGTACCGGCAGATCCTGGGCGCGGTGAAAAAGGCCGTCATCGCTTGTATCCGCAGTATGGGCTGGACGGACATCCAGTATAGCTTTTCCGCCCAAAACCTGCTGGTCAGCCACCCCACGAAGGGCCTGTTCCCCATGGAAGCCATGAGCGACGGCGCCCGCAGCGTCATCAGCATGGCCGCGGACATTGCCTATCGGATGGCCCGCCTCAACCCCGATCTGGGGGACGGTGTGACACGGAAGACACCGGGCCTGGTCCTCATTGACGAAGTGGACATGCATCTCCATCCCTCCTGGCAGCAGACCGTCGTCCAGGATTTAGCCGCCGCTTTCCCGCAAGTCCAGTTCATCCTGACGACGCACAGCCCGCAGGTCCTGACGAGCATCCCCGCGAAAGACATCCGCGTCCTGAAATGGGAGCCCGACGACCAGGTCCGCATCGAAGCACCGGCCTTTTCCTACGGCGCCGAGAGCAGCCAGGTCCTGAAGGATATCCAGCATGTGGACAGCCGGCCGGCCAACCTGCCGATCGTGCAGGATCTGCAGCGGTACCTGCGCCTGGTCAGCCAGGATCAGTGGGATACGCCGGAAGCCCTAGAACTGCGCCGCAAACTGGATGCCTGGTCCCAGGGAAGGGATCCGGCCTTGCTGCGGGCCGATATGGACATCCGTGTCCGCGATTTCCGGAGACGCAAGCCATGAAACACATCGAAAAATCGCCTGTCGAGCCAGAGCGGCTCGCACGCTATCGGCAGTACCATCCTCGCGATACGTGGGACAAGTTCCACAAACGGGACCGTGTCGGCTACCACCAGCTCAAGGAACAGCTCCTGCGGGACCAGCACGGCCTTTGCGCCTACTGCGAAATTACCATCTGCCTGAGTGACACGGATGAGGAGCTGGATGATTTCCGGGTGGAGCATTTTCATCCCAAGACGGGGACGGAACGATCGCGGCACAATTATCACCTGGACTGGCAGAATCTCCTCGGCGTGTGCCACGGCGGCAGCCAGCCCTACGTGGCCGAAGCGCGCTATCGCTACGCCAGCCGCGCAGAAGACCGCAGCTGCGACGTGCCGAAAAGTGACAAGGCCCTGACGGATGTCATCCTCAATCCGCTGGAAATCCCGGCTTCGGCCCGGTTGTTCAAGTATGACTCCTTCACGGGCGCCATGGAGGTGGACGAGGAAACGTGTCCGGCAGAGCTGGTCCGGAAGGCCCGCCGCTCCCTGCAGGAGCTGAACCTGAACTGCGGACGGTTAAAACGCCTGCGCCGGGCGGTTCTCGAAGTCCTGCAGGAGCAGGTGGACAGCCTCCTGGGGGAAGGCATGTCCCTGGAAGACGCCTTGGCCCTGCTGGCGCGGGAAATGCTCGATCCTGGCCCGAACGGGCGCTACCCGGCCTTTTTTACCTGTATCCGCTGGTTTCTCGGTTCGGCGGCAGAAGCTTTTTTGGCAGGACGGCACTACGAGGTGTGAAATCCGTAAATTTTCCCCTGCAGGCAGGACTTTTCCGCCTCCAGGTAGAATATCCCCGGTAGAATATCGGGCAAAGAATGTTTCAAACCGCTTCGCGCAGGAAATGTCTTGGACGAAACGGCACGCAGAGCGACAGAAGCGACAGGAGAAAAGGGGTTCGAAAGCATGTTGAATACGGCGGCATTCAAAGCGTATGACATCCGCGGGAAAGTTCCCGACGAAGTGAATGAGGAATTGGCGTATCGAGTGGGCAAGGTGTTTTGCGCCCTGTTCGGGGCGGAAGACGTCGTCGTCGGCCACGATATCCGGCTGACGGGGCCGTCCCTGGTCAAGGCCCTGAGCGACGGCCTGAGGGATGGCGGCGCCAACGTCATCGATATCGGCCAGTGCGGCACGGAAATGATTTATTTCGCCACGGCCTATTTGAAGACCGACGGGGGCATCATGGTCACGGCCAGCCATAATCCGGCCGAATACAACGGCATGAAGCTTGTCCGCCGTGGCGCGCGGCCTGTCAGTGCCGACACGGGCCTGGAGGAAATCCGCGAAATGGTCGGCGTCGACGAATTCCCCCATCATCTGGTGGCCGGCAAGGCCCGGGGCCTCCTGACGAAACAGGACATCATGACGCCCTATGTGGAGCATCTCCTGAAATACATCGATGTATCCAGGCTGAAACCGCTGAAGGTCGTCGTGAACCCCGGCAACGGCGGGGCCGGCGCGGTCCTGACGCAGCTGGAAAAACGACTGCCTTTCACGTTGGAAAAGGTCAATTATGAGCCTGACGGTACTTTTCCGCATGGCGTGCCGAATCCGATGCTGGAAGCCTCGCGGAAACAGACCAGCGACGCCGTCCTGGCCGCCCACGCCGACCTGGGCATTGCCTGGGATGGGGATTTCGACCGTTGTTTCTTCTGCGACGAACAGGGAAAATTCATTGAAGGCTACTATCTGGTCGGCCTCCTGGCGGAATCTTTCCTGCAGCGCTATCCGGGCAGCAGGATCATGTACGATCCGCGCCTTATCTGGAACACGGAAGCCATTATCCGACAGTACGGCGGCGTGCCCGTCCTGAGCAAGAGCGGCCATGCTTTCATGAAGCAGTGCATGCGGGAACACAATGTCATCTATGGCGGCGAGATGTCCTCCCATCACTATTTCCGCGAATTCACCTATTGCGATAGCGGCATGATTACGGCCCTCCTGGTCCTGGAGATTGTCTGCGCCAGCGGCAAGAAACTGTCCGAGCTGGTGGGGGATATGGAGGAGAAATTCCCCTGCAGCGGCGAAATCAACCGCAAGGTTGCGGACAGCAAGGCCATTTTCGACTTGCTGCGGACGCGTTACGGGGCAGGGAAAATCGATACGATCGACGGCTTGTCCGTCGCGTTTGATACGTGGCGCTTCAACCTGCGCGCGTCGAACACGGAACCGGTCATCCGGCTCAATGTGGAAACGAAGGGGGATCGGGCCTTGCTGGAAGCCAAGACGAAAGAATTGCTGGAGCAGATTGGAGGCGAGCCGGCGTGACGAAATTCCCATCGATTACGCGTGCCGTCATTCCCGCGGCCGGGCTGGGCACACGTTTCCTGCCGGCCACGAAGGCGACGCCGAAGGAAATGCTGCCCATTGTGGACAAGCCGACCATCCAATACATTGTCGAAGAAGCCCTGCAGTCGGGCATTGAAGATATCCTGATCATTACGGGCCGGAGCAAGCGTGCCATCGAAGATCACTTCGACCGCAGCATCGAGCTGGAACTGAACCTGGAAGAAAAGGGGAAGGAAGACTTGCTGAAAATGGTGCGGGCCATTTCCGACATCCGCATCCACTACATCCGCCAGAAAGAGCCGCTGGGGCTGGGGCACGCCATTTTGTGTGCCAAGCAGTTCATCGGCCATGAACCATTTGCCGTCCTGCTGGGCGACGATGTGGTATATAACAAGGAACGGCCGGCCCTGCGCCAGCTCATCGACGTGTATGAGAGGACGGGGGTATCGGTCCTGGGCGTGCAGGAAGTGCCCCGTGACAAAGTGTCGTCCTATGGGATTGTCGCGGCCCGCCAGACGGCGGATCCGCGGACCTTCGCCGTGGCCGACATGGTGGAAAAGCCCTCCGTGGAGGAGACGCCGTCCCGTATGGCCGTCCTGGGGAGGTATGTCATTACGCCAGAGATTTTCGGGCTCCTGGAGCAGACGCAGCCCGGCGCCGGCGGCGAAATCCAGCTGACGGACGGACTGCGGGCCCTGGTGAAAATCCAGCCTGTGTACGCGTACAACTTCGAAGGCCGCCGTTACGATGTCGGGGATAAGGAAGGGTTCCTGGAGGCGACGGTGGAATACGCCCTGCGCCGTCCGGAACTGCGCGACAAGTTCCGCGCCTACCTGGGCGGATTGGCGGGGAAAAAATTCTAAATTGGCGAAACCGGCTGTTCTTGGTATAATGAAAAGAGTATACCTGCGGCCGGTTTTTTCATGCCCGGCCGGCGCGCTTCGCTGGTGTCGGCCCCCAGGCCGGAAGTGGCGGCGGACCCAGGGAAAAGGACGAAGAAAGAAGGAAACGAAAATGAATATTTTGGTAACCGGCGGTGCCGGCTATATCGGGTCCCATACCGTGCGGGCTCTGCAGCAGACGAAAGACCTGATCCCCATCGTGTTCGACAACCTGTCCACGGGACACGAGGAATCCGTGCCGGACAGTGTGCAGCTGGTGACGGGGGATATCCACGATGTGTTTTTCCTGAAGCACATCCTGTCGGAGTACGAAATCGACGGGGTCATCCATTTTGCCGCGTCCAGTCTGGTCGGCGAGTCCATGACAGACCCGGCCAAGTATTACTACAACAATGTGGAGGGTACCCTGCACCTGCTCATTGCCATGCATGAGGCCGGTGTAGATAATCTCGTCTTTTCGTCGACGGCGGCGGTCTACGGCGAACCGGAGAAAACACCCATCGAGGAAGATTTCCCCACGGTGCCGACGAATGTCTACGGCCGGACCAAGCTCCAGATCGAAACCATGATGAAGGACTTTGCCATGGCCTACGAGATGAAGTACGTGGCCCTGCGCTATTTTAACGCGGCCGGGGCGGACCTGGACGGGACCATCGGGGAAGACCACAGTCCGGAAACGCACTTGATTCCCCTGATTCTTAAGACCGCCCAGGGGGTCCGGGATCATATTTCCATTTTCGGGACGGACTATCCTACGGCGGACGGCACGTGCCTGCGGGACTACATCCACGTCCTGGACCTCGCCCAGGCCCATATCTTGGCCATGCGTCACCTGCTGCAGGGAGGGGAAGGCGGCGCCTTCAACCTGGGCAGCGAGAAGGGCTTTTCCGTCCGGGAAATCATCGACAAGACCAAGGAAGTGACGGGACGGGATTTTCGCGTGACGGAAGAAGCGCGCCGCGCCGGCGATCCGGCCGTGCTCATCGCGTCGTCGGAAAAAATCCGCCGCGTCCTGGGCTGGCAGCCGGAACATTCGTCGACGGAGGAAATCATTGCCAGTGCCTGGAAATGGCACCAGGCACATCCGTACGGCTATGCGAAATAAGAAACCCCGCCAAAAGGAAGAGAATCCATGCAACTGACAGTTACTAATTTAGGCAAATCCTTCGGCACCCATGAAATTTTCCAGGATGTCAGTTTCACCGTGGCCAAAGGCGAGCATATCGGTCTCGTCGGGGTCAACGGCAGCGGGAAAACGACACTCCTGAAGTGCCTCCTGAACCCGGACTACGCCGACACGGGCATGGTTTCCTTTGAGGCCGGCCTGCAGGCGGGCTATGTGGAACAGGGTTTCGACCGGTTCGGCCCGGAGCCGGTGTGGGAGTTTATGTTCCAGGCCAACCAGGAAATCCTTCAGCTGCGCCGAAAGCTGGCCGACCTGGAACAGGCCGTGGCCGCCGGGGACGAGGAGGCCCTCGCCGCCTACGCCCGGGCGACGCAGCGGTACGAATACCTGGACGGGTACCACTACGAAACGAACCTGAAAAAGGTCCTCTTCGGCCTGGCGTTCCCGGAAAGCATGTGGCAGCAGCCGGCCGCGAGTCTGAGCGGCGGCCAAAAGACGCGCCTTATGCTGGCAGCGGCCTTGGTGAGTTCGCCGGACTTTTTTATCCTTGACGAACCGACGAACCATCTGGACATCGTGATGATGGAATGGCTCGAACAGTACCTGCGGGAATTCCGCGGCGGGCTCCTCGTCGTCAGCCATGACCGCGCCTTCCTGGACAACGTGGCGACGCGCATTCTCGAGATGGAGGGCGGGCGCCTCCGGTCTTTTTCGGGCAACTATTCCCGGTATCTCGCGCAAAAAGAAATCCAGGTCAAAACGGAACAGGCGGCGTACGAGGCCCAGCAGGACCTTATTGCCGCGGAAGAGGCCTACATCCGCCGCTTCAAGGCCGGGATCAAGAGTAAGATGGCCCGGGGACGCCAGTCCCGCCTGGACCGGCTGGAACGTCTGGAAAAACCGGTGGAAAATGAAACTTTCACGCTTCGGCTGCCGAAGGCGCCGGAGTGCGCTGACCGCGTGCTCATCCTGGATCACCTGAGCGCGGGGTACGAAGGCCGTGTCCTGATCGACAAGGCAGACCTGATCCTGCGGCGGGGCCAGAAAGTGGGGCTCCTCGGCCCGAACGGCAGCGGCAAGACGACACTCCTGCGGACCATCCTGGGTGAAGTCAAGGCCTTGGGCGGCGAAGCGAAAATCGGCAATCGCGTCCAGATCGGCTACTTTTCCCAAAGCTATGAACGGCTCGATCCGGAGCAGACCCTCTTTGACAATTTCCTGACGGAATATGGCCTGACGGACGAGCAGACCCGCTCCCTCCTGGGGGGCATGATGTTCCACGGCGACGATGTCTACAAAAAAATCGGCACCTTGAGCGGTGGGCAGAAGGCCCGCCTCGTGCTGCTGAAACTCGTCATGGACGGGGCCAATTTCCTCATTCTTGACGAACCGACGAACCATTTGGATATCCTGGCGCAGGAAACGGTGGAGGCAGCCCTGGAGCTGTTTGATGGGACGGTGCTCGTCGTTAGCCACGACCGGTATTTCATCAACGAGATTGTGGACCGGATTTGGGAAATTGAGGACGGGACGCTGCAGGACTACCAGGGCAACTACGAATACTATGTGACGGAAAAGGCGCGACGCCGGCAGCAGACCGACGCCGAGCGGGCCGAGGAGGCACGGCGCGGGGCGGAACAGGCAGCGAAGGAACGCCAGACGGAAGCGGAAGCCAAAGCCCGCAAGGCCCTGGAATGGGCCGAAGGAGCGGCCCGGCGCGAAGAAGCCGAGGCGGAGGCGAAGAAAAAGAAACGCCGCCTGACCCCGTCGGAACTGCAGAAACGCCTAGACGAAGTGGAAATGCGTATCCGGGAACAGGATGCCATGCTGAGCTATCTGGACCAGCAGATTTCCGTGCCGGAAAACCAGATGGATTTGGCATTGAGCCAATCCCTGGCGACGGAACGGGAAGAAACGGCGGCCAAGCTGGACCGCTATATGCAGCAGTGGGAAGAGCTGCTGGAACAACAGGACGAACAGGAAGAGGATACCGCGCCGGAAGCGTGACCCCGATGGCGCGGACGGGCGCGCGGGGCGGAGGCAGGCAGGGCAGAAGGGCAGGGACAGGCGTGGCGGCGATAGAACTGGAATTCATGAAGGCGGCGTTGGCCGAAGGGGCCAAGGCGGCAGCGTTGGGGGAGGTGCCCGTCGGGGCGGTCCTCGTCAAGGACGGGCAGATTCTCGCGCGAGGCCACAATATGCGGGAACACTGGCATGATGCCACGGCCCACGCCGAAATCATCGTCATCCGGGAGGCCTGTGCCCGGTTGCGCAACTGGCGCCTGACGGGCTGCACCCTTTACGTGACGGTGGAACCGTGCCCCATGTGCGCCGGCGCCATCTACAACAGCCGCATTGACACGGTCCTCTTCGGCTGCCGGGACAACCGCGCCGGCGCCGTGGAATCCCTTTTCAACGTCTTGACCCACCAGGCCCTCAACCACCGGCCCGAAGTCATCGGGGGCATCTGCGAGGAAGAGTGCCGGGCCTTGATGCGGGATTTTTTCGCCCGCCAGCGGACAGAAGGAAAAAAGGGTAGTCAAAAGAACCCTGATATGGTATAATACCTGACGTGCACCGGTTCCGGTGTCCTATGCGGAGCGGTATCGAAGTGGTCATAACGAGGCGGACTCGAAATCCGTTAGCCGTCCTGCGGCACGTGGGTTCGAATCCCACCCGCTCCGCCAAATTTTTGAATGGACATTCCCGGATTTACCCCCTTTGTTTCCGATACGGTGCGCAGACGAAAAGTTAACAAGAAAAACGAAGAAAAGGCCGTACCTGGCGGGAATGGGTACGGCCTTATTTTTTCGGCTGGCTGTCCTGGGGGAGCAGGGATGGCCTTGGCATCGGCAAAACCGGCAAGAGGACGTATGGGGGGAACCAGGCGCGGCTTTTGCGTTCCCGCAGGAAAAAACATCATGCTCTGGCGGCATATCTGAATTTCTGTTATGATGAACGTAAACGGGAACCCCGTATTTCCCGGCAGAACCCGCGCGACCCTTCGGAAGCGCGGAGGAGAGCGGGAAGAAGGGGCGGCAGGATGTTCAGGAAGGAGAGAGACGTATCATGGAATTGAGGGTGTTGCGGTATTTTCTGACGGTTGCCATGGAAGAGAACATTACCCATGCCGCGGAAATCCTGCATGTTACACAGCCTACGCTATCCCGCCAGCTGGCGCAGCTGGAGGCGGACCTGGGCGTGACACTGTTCCGCCGGGGCAATCATCGCATTACATTGACCGAGGAGGGGCAGCTGCTGCGCTGCCGGGCCCGTGAAATACTGGAACTGGCGGACAAGGCGGAAGCGGAACTGACCCATATGGATCAAGTCGTGACAGGGACCATCGCTATCGGCTGCGGCGAAACGGGGAGCATCCGTTACCTGGCGGACACGATGGCGGACTTCCGCAAAAAATATCCCCGCGTCTCTTTTGAAATCTATTCGGCCATTGCGGACGACGTTTCGACGCGCATGGACCGGGGCCTGCTCGATTTTGGGCTCCTCATGGAACCGGTCGACATCAGCAAATACAATTTCGTCCACATGCCTTACCAGGAGCAGTACAGGCTCCTGGTGCGCAAGGATGACCCCATGGCAGGGCAAGAGGCCGTGACGCCGGAAGACCTGGAAGGAATGGATATCCTTATGCCCAGGCGCCTGTCTGTGCGCAACGTGTTTGAAAACTGGTTCGGGTTGATCTATGGGACCCTCAAGCTGCCTGCCACAATCAACCTGTCCCTGTACAACACAATCGCCCTGGTGCGTGCCGGCGTTGGAAAAGGAATCACGCCCCTCGATGTCGGTTTTTCCCCGGATTTGCGGGCCATTCCGCTGGCGCCGGAATTGGTCGTCGGCAGCGTTATGGCCTGGAAGAAGAATCAGCAGCAGCCGCGGCCCGTCAGCCTGTTTGCGGAGTTTTTACAGGAACGGGCTAAGGAATATACGGCAGGCGTATCAAAATGAAAGGGACAGGCATTGGCTGTTTTTGTCCGCGTCCGTTGCCTTGTAAGTGTCCCGGAAAGGACGGCCATGACATCTTTTCAATGTATAAAAAATGTGATACAATGCAAAATATGATGAATCCCGCCCGAACGGCGGGATAATTTTTTGTGGTTGACAAGGAGGAAGCGTCATGGCATCCCATTATCATCCGGTGACACCGGAAGTCATCGCCAAATTGAAAGTTATCGTCGGGGACGAAAACGTCCGTTGCGACGAAGAGACTTTGATTCAGTACCAGACCGACGAGGAAGGCAATCCCCACTACTTCCGCAAACCGGAAGTGGTCGTGTTTCCTGGTTCGACGGAAGAAGTGGCGGCCATCGTCAAGCTGGCCAACGAATTCCTTGTGCCCATTACGCCCCGCGCGGCCGGCACGAATGTCGCCTGCGGCGCCATTCCGGTCTATCACGGCATGGTCGTGGAAATGGAGCGCATGAACAAGATCCTCGAAATGAACAGTGACGCCCTCTACTGCGTCGCCCAGGCCGGCGTTTCCACGAACGACCTGCAGGAAGCGGCTAGGGCCCACGGCCTGCTGTACGCCGGCGATCCGTCCAGCTCGGAAAACTGCATGATTGGCGGGAACGTGGCCAACAATGCCGGCGGGAATAAAGCGGTCAAATACGGTACGACACGCAACCAGATCTATTCTGTCAAAGTGGTGACGCCTACGGGGGATATCCTGACGGCAGGCGCGCGTTTGCAGAAATGCTCTACGGGACTGGCCCTGGAACAGCTTTTTGCCGGATCCGAGGGGGCCTTGGGCATCATTACGGAAGTGACGGTTAAACTGCGTCCCCTGCCGCCGTTCAACTTCAACATGGTCTGTGTCTTCCGGGACGAGGCCGAGGCGCTGGCCCTGCCGAACAAGATCCTCAAGGCCGGCATCGATCCGACGAGCTTGGAGTTCATGGACAACGAAGCCATTGCCATGACGGCGAAGTTCCTCGACATGGAGTTCCCCCATGTCAAAGACGGCGGCTGTTACGTCATCGTCACGGTGGAAACCTTCCATGAAGAGGAAATGGAACGGAAGATGGAACAACTCGCCGAACTGGCCGAGGCGAATGGTTCCGTCGATGAATTCGAAGCCGACGCCCGCATCTGGAAGCTGCGCAAGCAGTTTGCCGAAGCGGCCCGCGCCATCGATAAAATGTTCCAGACGGAAGACTTCGTCGTACCACTGGACAAGATTCCTGAAATGACGGCCCAGATTCCGGACTTGACGAAAAAGCACGGCCTGTACTGCGTCACGGTGGCCCACATCGGGGACGGCAATATCCATGTGCTGCCCTTGAACCGCGAAGGCTTGACACCGGACGAATGGTTTGAAAAAATCAAAGCGTTCCACGCGGATTTGTTCCCTCGCGTCTACGCCTTGGGCGGCAAGATGTCCGGCGAGCACGGCATCGGGTTCAAGAAGCTGGAAGAGTTTGCCAAAAATACACCGGCAGCGGAGTTGAAGGTTCTCAAGGCCATCAAGCTGGCCCTGGATCCGAACAACATTATGAACCCGGGCAAACTAATCGACATGAACGGGGATTTCGTGCACTGAGGACTGTTGTTTCCGCGGAGCCGCCCGGGCGCGGTCCCGCAGGAAGGGAGGAAGCGTACCATGGCTTGGAAGATTGCGTCATATAAAGCGCCGGACTTTACGGAACCCCGTTTCCGCGGGGCGCCGGACTGCGTCCTGATGCCTGCCCCGAAGGATGGCGTGGCCCCGGATTCGTATCATGCCATGTCCATTTTTCCGGAATACTTCAAGGTTCACGGAACATGGCTGTTGGCAGAGGAAAGCCGCATGGACTGCTGCGCCGTCCTGCGGGACGGCCGCATCGCCGTCGTGGAGTTCCGTCACCTGCGGCAAGGCGACCTGGTGGTTACGGGCCGCACGGAGAACGGGGAAGAGGGAATTTACGTCCATCCTGACGGGTTTGGCAGCCATGCGGACCAGAACCCCGTTTTCGCTTTTCGGATGGGACGGTCCCGCGAAACCGGGTATTCCCGGGACTATGATTCCATCTACAATGTCCTGCGCTATGAAAAGCGGCACGGGGGCAAGATTGTCTGGGTCCTTGGTCCGGCCTGCGCCTTTGACCACGACGCCCGCGTGGCTTTCGCCAACCTGATCCGCAAAGGATATGTCCACGGTCTGATGGCAGGCAATGCCCTGGCGACCCACGACTTGGAAGCGGCCTATTTGCGGACCGCCCTGGGACAGGACATCTATACACAGGAATTGCAGCCCCTGGGCCATTACAACCACTTGGACACCATCAACCGCGTCCGTTACTACGGCAGCATTTCCGGGTTTATCCGGCACGAAAAGCTACGCGACGGCATTATGGCCGCCTGTGAAGAGGGTCGGGTGCCGTACGTGCTGGCCGGTTCCATCCGTGACGACGGCCCCCTGCCGGAAGTCATCGGCAACGTATATGAGGCCCAGGACCGGATGCGGGACATGGTGCAGGACGCGACGACGGTTGTCTGCATGGCGTCCATGCTCCATACGATCGCCACGGGCAATATGTTCCCGTCGTACCGCGTGGTCCAGGGCGTCGTCCGGCCCACTTTTTTCTATTCCGTCGATATTTCGGAATTCGCCGTGAATAAGCTGAAAGACCGCGGCAGCCTCTCGGTTCGTACTATTGTGACAAACGTGCAAGATTTTATCGTCAACGTGGACGACCAGCTGACCCCGGAACGGGAAGCCGAGGAAGCGGGTCAACGCGGCTGAGGCCCTTTAGGGGAATCCGCGGCGGGAAACGGCCTGGCAGGGATAGCCGGGCGGAAAACAGGACAACAAAAAGGACTCCTTCGAAGGAGTCCTTTTTTATTGACAGGGGAGGAGAGGCGCCGTGCTCAGCGGAAGTTGTATTCCGTTACCAGCTTTTCTTTTCCGTACAGCCGCTCCTGCATGGCTTCGTAGAGGGACAGGGCCAGGTACGATCCCGCGATGTTGTATATTTCGCGCCAGCCACGCTGCTGCAAGGCGCAGACGGCATTGTAGCTGCGCTGGGCCGAACGGCAGTGTACATATACAGGCCGGTCCTTGGGGATTTCATCCAGACGGTTCCGCAGCTGGCTCAGGGGAATGTTGACGGCGCCCAGCAGATGGCCGGCGGCGAATTCCGCCTTTTCCCGGACGTCAAGGAGGTAGGCGCCGGACTGTACCAATTCCCGGACGCAGGTCAGGTGGACCTGCCGGAATCGCCCGTACAGGAGGTTGAGCCCTACCAGGCCCGCCAGGTTGACAGCGTCTTTGGCCGTGGCCGTAACGGGCGCGTAGCACAGCTCGGCATCGCGCAAATCCGCCAGGGTGCCGTTAAGCCCGAGCAGGGCCGCCACGACGTGGATCCGCCGTACCGCTCCCTCGCTGCCGATGGCCTGGGCGCCCAACAGACGGCCGGTCACTTTCTCAAAGAGGACTTTCAGGTGGAGTGGGCGGGCACCGGGGAGGACGCTGACCTTGTCCATGGGGATGACGTAGGCATAGTCCCAGTCGATGCCGGCCCGGGTGGCTTCGGCTTCGTTCAGGCCCGTGCGGGCGGCGAACTGGTCGAAAATCCGGACGACGGCCGAACCCAGGAAGCCTTTCCGTTCGTGGGCTTCGCCGCAAATGGCGTCGGCCGCGTTGCGTGCCTCCATCTGGGCCGGCCACGCCAGGGCCAGGCGCATGGGCTGGCGCGTCAGCCGGTTCAGGACTTCCACGGCATCGCCGACGGCGAAGATGTCGGCGTCACTGGTTTGGCCATTGCCATCGGTCCGGATGCCTCCGGTCGGCCCGATTTCCAGTCCGGCATCCCGTGCCAGGCCTGTTTCCGGGGCGACACCGATGGCGAGCAGGACCGCATCGGCCGGCAGGGCCCGGCCGCTCTGCAAGGTCACTCCAGTTTCCGTGACGGCGGCCAGGCCATCCTGAAGGATCAGATGGACACCGTGGTCCAGCAGTTCCTTGTGGAGAATCTGGACCAGATCGAAATCAAAGGGCGCTAAAATCTGCGGCCCCGCTTCGACGATGGTGACGTCAAAGCCGGCTTCCCGCAGGCATTCCGCCGCTTCGCAGCCGATGAAGCCGCCGCCGATAATGGCCACACGGCCGCCGGGGTGCTGCCGCAGGCAGGCGTCCAGCCGTACCACGTCGGGCACCGTATGGATGGCAAACACCCTGGGGCCGTCGAGACCCCGGATGGAACGGGGCCGGATGGGCGTGCCGCCCGGCGCCAGGACCAGTTTGTCGTAATGTTCTTCCTGCGCTTCGCCCGTGCGGACGTCGCGGACGGTGACGACCTTGCGCCGCCGGTCGATGGCTGTCGCTTCGTGTTCCGTCCGGACCTCGATGTGATACTGGTTCCAGAAGCGTTCAGGATTCATGAGGATGAGGTTGGCGCTCTCCGGGACCAGCCGGTTCAAGTAGTAGGGGATGCTGCAGTTGGAAAAGGAGACGAAAGGACCCTTTTCCAACAGGACAATCTGTGCGTCTTCGTCAAGACGGCGCAGGCGGGCGGCCGCGGAAGCGCCGCCGGCCACACCGCCGATGATGACATACTTATGGGACAAAACTGCCTCCTTCCGCCAGGCGGGACAGGGTAAAGCGGGTCGGGAAAAAGACAATCAGGGCCGGAGGGCCGCCTTGACGGCTTCCCGTGTGCAGAAGCCGATGAGTTTCTTGCAGTTGCGGGCCCGGTCTTTTTTGCCTTCCGGCGTGGATTCGTCAAAGGGCAGGCACAAGTCGCGGCACTCCATGGTGCCATATTCCTTGATGCATTCCTTGACATAGGCGCCATGCCGGGGATAGATGCCCGTGCCGGGGTGGTGCAGTTCGTCTACCCGTTCGGCAAAGGTTTCCCTGGCGTACGGGTTTTTGCGGCCTTTTTCCGAGCTGATTACCACGAGCCCCGCGTTGACGGCGCCGCACGTGTGGTGCGTAAAGCCCATGCCGCCGCCCATGCCCGATACGAGGCCGACAATTTCCTTCGGATAGTCCGACAGGCCCAGGTCCAAAAAGCCCTGGACGACACATTCGCCGCAGTTCAGGCCGTGCTTGAAATGTTCCATGGCGCACTCGGCCGCCTTTTCGGCCAACGCCTCGATTTCCGCTTCCGTGTACATTTTTTTGTCTTTCATAGGGACATCTCCTTTCTGAGCCGCCATATCTTCTTCCGGCGTCATCGCCTTCTCCGTTTCATTATACTATAAAGAGGGAAGGAAGTCTGTTAATTCATTGAAAATTCCAAAAATTTATCTTTCGTCAAAATTCCGCCTTATTTTTTCCATAAAGTTTTGGTTTGATAATCCATGTCAGGAAAAGTTTTCTTTTCTGCCTTGGACGAAAGCCGGGAATCCGATACAATAGATTTAGACAGAAAGAAATGCAATGTTGGGGGGAAAAGACCATGGCACAGCAAGGGATGATCCTATTCAACGCACTGGGCACGGTGTGCCGCGTGACGGCGGCAGCGGACGATGTCCTGCTGCACCGGGTCCGGGAATGGGTCTGCGGACTGGACCGCCGGGCCTCCCTGTTCCGCCCCGACAGCGAGGTGGTACGGCTGAATCAGGCGGCTGGCCGGGAAGCGGTACCGGTGTCGGACGATTTGGCAGTCCTGCTGGAAGCGGCGCGGCAGTGTTCCCGGTGGAGCGGCGGCGCTTTTTCCATAACGGCAGGCCCCCTGGCGGCCCTTTGGCGCCAGGCTCTCCGCACGGGACACGTCCCGGAGGAGGGAGACCTGGCACGGGCGGCGGCTCTCGTGGACGACGAAGGACTGCTTGTGGACGGGCCGCCGGGACAGCGGAAAGCCTTTTTGCCCCGCGCCGGCCAGGCCGTCGATCTGGGCGGGATTGCCAAAGGCTACGCGGTGGACCGGGCGGCGGCCCTGCTTTGCGGCGCCGGGGTGACGGATTTTTGCCTCGATTTTGGCGGTACCCTGGTTGTCCGGGGCAGACCCCGTATGGTGGACATCCGCCATCCCCAGCCCGGCGTAGCCGGTACCATGGCGGGCCTGACCGTGCGGGAGGGGGCCGTTGTCACATCGGGGACCTACGAGCAGAGCCGTTCTGTCGGGCCGTCCCGCATCCATCATATTATCGACTGCCGCACCGGCCGGCCTGCCGCCTCCGGCGTGTGCAGCGTGACCTTGCTGGGCCGGTCCGCGGCGGATCTCGATGCCTTGGCCACGGCCTGCCTCGTCCTGGGGCCTTCGGCCTCCCTTCCGGTGCTGCGCCGCCTTCCCGGCCCGCCGGTGGAGGCGGTTTTCGTCACTGATTCCTATGATGTCCTGGCCACGCCGGGCCTACAGGATCATTTGCGGCTCCGGCAGGCTGTGCCCTCTGTATGAAAAGGAGAATCCCATGAAAGTATTTACCCACTCTTCCCGCCGGACGCATGTCTGGCTGCCGCGGCTTCGGCATTTGTTCCAGCTGGGGGCCTTTGTGCTGCTGCCGGGCCTCTTCGCCGAAGGGTTTGCCGCCGTCGGGCAAATCTGGCGGCAGGCCTTGACCGGCACATGGAACTGGCAAACTATGGCCGCGCCCGTCGCCGTACTCCTGGCCCTCTTTCCCCTGACCATTCTCTGGGGCCGCTTTTTTTGCGGGTTCCTGTGCTCCTTTGGCGCCTTGGGAGACCTGCTTTGGCACCTGTCGCGGCGTTTCACGAAACGGAAATACGGCGTTTCCGCGTTGTGGGAGCGGCGCCTGCAGTATGGGAAATTCCTGGTCCTGGCCGGGGCCTTCGTCCTGTGGACCGCCGGGCTTTTCCTGCCGGACAGGGCTGATCCGTGGCATATTTTCGGCTTGTACACGACGCCTTCCGGCTGGACGGACCTGTCCTGGTTCGTCACACCCGGGGCCGTCCTCCTGGCGGTAATCGCGGTGGGATCCCTGGTGGTGGAACGGTTTTTCTGCCGCTATCTGTGTCCCCTGGGCGCCTTGTTCCAGCTGTTGTCCGGCAAGCGTCTCTTTGTCCTCCGCAAACCGCGGGAACACTGCGGACCCTGCCGTCTGTGCACGTGGCAGTGTTCCATGGGACTGGACCTGACGCGGACCGATGTTGTCCGCGATGGCGGCTGTATCAACTGTTTTGAGTGTCTGGCCCATTGCCCGAAAGACAATATAAAAACGACCCCGGCGCCGGCCCTCTCCAGTTCCGTGGCCGCCCTGGGCGTGGCCGGCCTCTACTTCGCGGGCAACGTGGCGGTGGAAAAGGCGGCGCCGGGCCTGTCGCCGGCCGCGGTCGCCCAGTCGGAGCAGTCGGGGCAGCCCGTCCGGACCACGCAGGGGACGTATCGGGACGGCATATACCGAGGCAGCGGCAAGGGGTTTAAAAGCACCATTGAAGTGGAGGTGACGGTCCGCGGCGGAAAAATCACGGCTATTACGGTCTTGTCCCACAACGATACGCGCCGGTACCTGCAGCGGGCGGTCACAGACCTGACCGCCGCCATTCTGGCCACGCAGGATGTGACCGGCCTTCATCCTGTCACGGGGGCCACGTACAGCAGCTACGGTTTTCAGGAAGCCGTGGCCAAGGCCCTGCAGATTCCCTTCCGGAACCCGAACTATGCGGAAGAACCGGTCCTTCGCCATTGAGGCGCTTCTGGGACCGGGCGGCCGCCCTGCTCCCTACGGAAAAAGCCCGTCTCAGACGAGACGGGCTACTTTTTTGCCATATTCGATGACTTGTTCCAGCGCCGGGGAGAGCCATTTGTCGCGATGCCGCAGGAACTGGAGCCATACGTCGAGGTGAAAATTCTCCACGGGCAGCCGCATGACGTCCCCACGTTTCAGGGCTGCGCGGAAGGCGTACTCCGGCAGGCACGACAGGCCCAGTCCCTGGCTGACGAGGCGCACGATGTGCTCCGTTTCGCCCGTTTCCAGGACGGGGTTGATTTCCAGGGACCGGACGGCCATTTGCTCTTCCAGGAGGGCGCGGTAGCTCATGCCCTTTTCCGTGAGGAAGAAGGGGTAGCGTACCAGGTCGGCCAGGGTGAGCGTTTCCCGCCGCGCCAGGGGATGGCGCGCGCCGGCGATGAAAGACACGGGCACCCGCACTTCGTCCAGGGTTACGTACGAGGTATTGTGGATGTGGTTTTCCAGCGCGAAGATAAGATCGGTCGTGTTCCGGTTGAGCTGGCGCAGCATGCCCTGGACATCGGAGGTCAGGACCTTCAGGGAAATGCCGGGGTACTGCCGCCGGAACTCTGCGTAGAGGGGCCCGAAAAACAGGGGCTCCAGGGAGGCGGCCATGGTGAGGGTGATGCGGCCCGTCACGTGGCCTCCTTCCGTGAGGGAGGCGTCCAGGTCCTGCCGCAGCTGGTCGATTCGATGGGCGTACTGCAGGACTTTGCGTCCTTCGTCGGTCAGGAGGACGTCGTGGTGGATCCGTTCGAAAAGATGGACGCCGAGTTCCGTTTCGAGCTGCTTGATCTGAAAGGACACGGTGGATTGGGAATAGCCAAGGCGCTGGGCTGCCTGGGAAAAACTGTGCAATTCCGCGACAAGGATAAAGGTCTTTAACGTTCGCAACTCCATGGCAGATACCTCTTATTAAAAATATCGATATTACAAAACCAATTTATCTATTTTACTAATTATAAAACAACGCCTATAATGAACGCAATACATTTATAGAAAATGGAGGATTCCCATGTCGATCCAATTCATGATTGTCATTGTGTACATTGTGCTCCTGTTCGGCGTTTCCTTTTATGTGAAGCGGCGGGCGGACAAAAACCCGACGGAATATCTTTTCGCCGGGCGCCAGTTTGGACCGTGGCTGGTGGCGTTCAGCATCACGGGGATGGCTGTCGGGGCAGCGTCGACGGTCGGCGTCGCGGAAAGCGCGACGAAGATTGGCCTCGCCGCGGGGTGGTACAACGCGGCCTGGTCCATCGGTGCCATCGTCATGGGCCTCGTGGCGGCCGGCAAGTACCGCAGGCTGAACTGCACGACCGTGCCGGAACTCTTTGAGCGGAGCTACGACAAAAAGGCGCGCATTGTCAGCGTGATCGGCCTGGCCATCATCATGATCTGTATCACGTCGCTCCAGTATGTGGCCGGCGGTTCCATCCTGTCGGCCCTCATGCCGGATGTCTTTACCATGCGGTCCGGCATGATCACCAGCGCCGTCGTCTTTATCGGCATTACGGCCATCGGCGGCCTCTGGTCGTCGGGTCTGTCCAACCTGCTGAGCGTCAGCATCATTTACCTGGGCATTCTGTACTCCATGATCCGCATCCTGGAACGGGACGGCGGCCTGGCGGGCATCCAGGCGAAACTGCCCGTCGTGGCGGGGCTGGACTGGCTGAGCCCCTTCAGCGGCCTGACCGTGGCGATGCTTCTGGGCTGGATCATGGTCATGACGACCCAGGCGATTACGGCCCAGGGCCCCGTTCAAATCGCCTGCGGCGCCAGGGATGAAAAATCGGCCCGCCGCGGTTTCCTCCTGGGCGGTCTCTTAATCTTTCCCATCGGCTTTTTATCTGCTATACTTGGCATAGCGGCTTTGGCGCAATACCCGGACATCAATCCGACAAAGGCCCTGCCTCAGATTGTCATGAGCCTCGACCCCTTCACCTCGGGCCTGACGCTGGCGGCCCTGTGGGCGGCCGACGTATCGACGGCCTGTACGATCCTACTGGGTGCCGGCACGCTCGTGTCCCAAGACATCTACAAGCGCTTTTTTGCCCCGGACATCGCGCCGGAGCGCTACATGAAGGTGAACCGCCTGATTATTCTCGTCATTGGCCTCGTGACCCTGTGGATGGCCTTCAACATGGTGGGCATCGTTAAGATGATGATGATTGGCCTGAGCCTGACGACGGCCTTCACGCTGGTCTTCCTGGCCACCATGTTCGTTCCGGGACTGTGCCGTAAAAACACGGCGTTCTGGACGACCTTTGTCGGTGTTGCGGGCCTCTTGGTCTGGACCCTGGTTCCTGCTGTCCGGATTTTCCCTCACGTCATTTACTTCGAATGGGTCATTTGCCTGTTTACCTTCGTCCTCGTGCGGCTCTTCGACAAGACGCCGATCCGCCGGCCCGAAGTCAAGGCGGACTGAGGGAGAACGACGGGAAGGGGAGCGCGGGGAAGCCGGCCGCCGTATGACGACGAAAGGAAGAACCATATGTACGATACGATCCTCTTCGACCTGGATGGGACCCTCAGCGCCTCGGGCGAGGGCATCACGAAATCGGTCCAGTACGCCCTGGAACGGATGGGATGTCCCGAACCGGACCTGCGGAAACTGGAGGTGTTCATCGGCCCGCCCCTGACGGAGCAGTTTATGGCCTATGCCGGCTGGGACGAGGGACGGGCCCGGCAGGCGTCGCGTTACTTCCGCGAACGGTACGAGACAAAGGGAATTTACGAGAACCGGCCCTACCCGGGCGTGTCGGACCTGTTGTCTGCCTTGCGGCAGGCCGGGAAGACGCTTTGCGTGGCCTCCTCGAAGCCGGAGCCCTTCGTCCGGAAAATTTTGCGCCGCTGTGGCCTAGATGGCTACTTTGCCGACATGGCCGGCGCCCGGCTGGACGAGACGGGCAGCCGGAAGGACGAGGTGATCGCCGATGCCCTACGCCGTCTGGGACGATGGGAGGAGCGGGACGGCGTCGTCATGGTCGGCGACCGTTCCCATGACGTTCTCGGCGCCCGGAAGCTCGGCCTGCCCTGCGTGGCGGTTACCTACGGCTACGGCAGCAGGGCGGAACTGGAAGCGGCGCGTCCCCTGGCCCTGGCTGCCTCCCCGGCGGAACTGGAGGCTTTGCTGACAGGCTTCTGCTGAAGACAACGAAACAAGAAGCGACAAAATAAGGCTGCCGGCACGGGGTCAGACCGTGCCGGCAGCCTTATTGCTGTCCGCGGAAACGGGTTCAGTTTTTTGTATGGAAAGAGGCAATGTAGTTTTGTGCCCATTGCAGGTCGATGACGGGCTCGTGATCGAAAAGGGTCTCCATGTCTTTGCCGAAGTGGGCCTCCATTTGATCGAAAAGGGGCCTGGCGCTCTCATCGAAAGGCGTCTGGGCCACTTGCCCCCTGTGGTTGTCCACGATGGTGAAGCGGTAAGGCCAGCGGGCGCCGGCAGGTTGTTCCGGGTCGCGGGCGAAGCGGATTTCGTCGGCCTGGAAGTCCGGCTGCTGCACGTGAAGCTGGTTCAGGGCAAAGACTTTGAATAATTCGACGTAACGGTCATCCAGGCCGGCATCGAAAATGGTGAGCTTTTCCCGGAAGTCCGCCAGGCTGCGGACGACGCGCCAGGTGTATTTCTGCCACGACGGGACCGGTGTCGGCGCCGCTTCGGGCGGCAGCAGGTTCCGACGGATCGCGTCGGCCAGGGAAGCGGCCTCTTTCAGGTCCAGGAGGCAATACAAGGCCAGCTGGTCCTGGGGCTGGTCATAAAAGAAGCTATAGTCCACGCGCCACGCGGCGCCGCACTGGGGGCAGCGGACCTGGAAGGCCGATCCGTCCCGGACAGATTGCCTGTCTTCCGGATGCGTTTCTGTGTTGAAGTTGACTTTCAAGCGGTGCAGAAAATGGTGTCCGCATTTCGGGCAGTCCAGAAAATGAGATTCCGTTTCGCTGTATTCCATGAATTGATCTCCTCCATCCCTGTCGGTTGTCTTGTTCCATTATAGCAAAGGAACGGCCAACGTGCTGGAAAATAATCGTATTGCAGGGATACATAATCTGTGTTATAATAGCACGGTAATCCCAAATGCGCCTGTAGCTCAGTGGATAGAGCACCGGTCTCCGGAACCGGGTGCGGAGGTCCGATTCCTCTCAGGCGCACCAGTTGAAACCTGTAACGGAACTGCTTGGCAGTTCCGTTTTTTTTTATGTCCCGCAGGGGGAGGCGGACGAGGAGAACGGCGGCGGGCAGGGAGCGTCCTGACGGAGGAAAAATACTGTTTTTCTGAAAAACAGATATTATAAAATCTTGATAACAGATTATAATTTGAATAATAGATTTTATTAAAAATATATATCGTAATAACATAATAAATATTGAAAAATAGGATATAAAGTATTATAATTGTAAATGCAAACAGGAGGATTGTCACTATGGTTGTGAAACGGGAACCGGGACAGACTCCCATCGTGGCGCGAAAAAAGGTGGCGCGCAGCCGCCCCGAAACCCTGGGCGACCGCATCCGGGCTGTCCGGACCGGCGAGGGGATGAGTCAGGGGGAATTCGCCCTGGCCCTGGCCAGGGCCGGGGGGCGGCCGCCGGGCGAAGCCCGTACACAGTCCCAGATTTCTGCCATGGAACACGGCGACAGCGGCGTTCCCGTGGAGGTCGTCGCCGCCATCGGCAACATGGGATACGATCTGGAGTGGTTGCTTTACGGGAAGAGCCGCAGCGACGCCGCGCAGGGTCTGTTGGCGGGTAGTCCGGCCCTGCTGCGGATCATGGCGGATCTTCAGCGGCTGGGGCCGGCACAGCAGGCCTTCGTGCAGCAGTGGCTGGAGTTGTATGTGCAAAGCTTGCGGCAAGACGGGAATGTGGAGACGGAATCATGGCATTCGTACGGAAACACACCAAATACCAAATCAGGCCGGTAACGGAGGGGTCGTCTGCTCTCGATGCGGGACGGCAGGGCCCGTCCCACGGCGTCCTCGTCATGTGGGACAAGGAAGCAGGGCTGTTTGTGCCGTATCGGCGGCAGGGGCGCAACTATCGGGTCCTGCGCAAACGCCTGCTCTTCTGCCTGCTTCTGTTCGTGGTCCTGTATCTGGAAGCCGTTGTCCGCAGCGGCGCCCTCGTACAGGCCGGGCAGAACCTGGTCGCCCTGCAGAAGCAGGAGGCACAACTCCGGAGCGACAACGCCCGCCTGAAGCTGCAGGTGGAGACGTTGCGCACTCCCGAACGCATTACGGACATTGCCCGCAGCCGCCTGCACATGGAGGTGGCCCGCAGCAACATCTATCTCCAGGGCCGCTAAGGCCTTTCGCGGCCCGGCCTGTCCGGAAACGGAAGGCTCCTCCTTCCCTGACCCCGGGACAGACAAAAAGCCCCGTGCCGTTTTCGGCACAGGGCTTTTCGTTCCTTTCGGAAATCTCGGTTTGGGGAGCCTGCGCGGGGAAGCGCAGGCAATTGGGGAGATGATTGAAGAATCATCGATGATCCTGTATGGCCGCGGTCCCGTAGGGGAACAGGACTGCGCAGGAGCATCTTTTCCAGGTGGTGGGGAACCCCCTGGATTGGTTTTATTATACTGTGTATTGGTGTTCCAGAACAGGGCTAATTGTGAATTGTCCGTAAAATATGGACAAGGAATCCGGCCAAATCAGGAAATCGGGAATCCCAGGATATGGTATACTGGTCGTGACAGGAATAAGGGGGCATCGAGCATGCATTCAACGGAACAAGAAACGCGGGCGGGCAGGGCCTGCGGCGGCCCGGACAAAACGGCGCGGGAAGACGCGATCGTCCTTTGTCCCATTGCGCGGATCCGGACGGCGTTTCCCACGAAATTCGGCATTCCCCGCCAGAGCGGCATTGTGCCGTCCCTGCCGGGCAAGATTGTGTTCGCGCGGGAATTTGCTCAGGCCGAGGCCCTGCGGGGAATCGGGGAATATAGCCATCTGTGGCTGGTCTGGCAATTTTCCGCGGCCTTGCGTGAGCACTGGTCGGCAACCGTGCGGCCGCCCCGGTTGGGCGGCAATACACGGGTCGGCGTCTTTGCCACGCGGTCCCCGTTCCGCCCGAATGGCCTGGGCCTGTCGTCTGTGCGCCTCGAGCGGGTCGAGTGGGACACGCCGGACGGACCGGTACTTCATGTGTCCGGCGTGGACCTCATGGACGGGACGCCTATCCTGGATATCAAGCCCTACCTTCCCTCCGTCGACTGCCATGCCGATGCGACAGGCGGCTTTACGGACGGGACGCCTTTCCGGGAATTGGAGGTTCGGTGTCCCGGGGCACTGCTGGACCGCGTGCCGGCCTCGTTGCGGGAGGCTTTGCTTGGGGTGCTTCGCCAGGATCCACGGCCCCATTACCAGGAAGATCCGGACCGGATCTACGGGTTCGGTTTCGGCGGTTTTGAAGTGAAATTCCGTGTGCGGGACGGTATCTTGGCGGTCCTTTCCCTCGAACGAAATGGAGATTGTAATGTGATAAGACATATGTTACAGAGATAAAAAGAAAAAAGAGAGAGCATTTGTTACAATAGGTTTAGCCAAAACCAAAAAAAGTAACAAGGAG
>OMWZ01000012.1 GCA_900314855.1 uncultured Selenomonadales bacterium | reverse complement strand
CTCTGGAACGCCAAACCCCGGTTCGGGAAGACCCTGACGGCCTATGACCTGGCCCGAAAAATGGGGGCCACTCGTGTGCTGATTGTCACCAACCGGCCCAGCATTGCCAATTCCTGGCTGGAAGACTTTAAAAAGTTTATTGGCTGGCAGACCGGATGGAAATTCATCAGTGAAAGCGATTCCTTAAAAGGGAAATCCGGATATCTCGGCAGGAAACAGTATCTGGAAGCACTGGCGAACACGATGAATGACGGAATCAAGGGTCAGGTTGCCTTTGAAAGTCTCCAGGGGCTGAAAGGGTCCATCTATTTTGGCGGACAGTATGACAAGCTGGACTGGATCACAAAACAGGAATGGGACCTGCTGATCATCGACGAAGCCCATGAAGGGGTGGATACCTACAAAACGGATGTGGCTTTTGACAAAATTCAAAGGAAATTTACCCTGCACCTTTCCGGAACGCCTTTCAAGGCCATTGCCAGTAACAAATTCCGGGCGGATCAGATTTTCAACTGGTCCTATGAAGATGAACAGGAAGCCAAGGCCAACTGGGACGAAAACACCCAAGGGAGCAATCCCTATGGGAAACTGCCCCGGCTGAATCTGTACACCTATCAGCTGTCCCATATGATCCAGGGCCAGATCCAAAAGGGCATGGACCTGTCGGAAGACGAGCATGCGGAATTCGCTTTTGATCTGAATGAATTTTTCCGGGCGGAAAACGAAAAGTTCGTCCACGAAAAAGAAGTGAAGAACTTCCTGAACATGCTGGCCCACAACGAAAAATATCCTTTTTCCACTCCGGAACTGCGCAAGGAACTGGCCCATACCTTTTGGCTGATGCACCGGGTGGAAAGCGTCAAGGCCATGGCCAAACTGCTGAAGAAGGACCCGGTATTTGAACATTACGAGGTGGTGGTGGCAGCCGGGGATGGAAAACTTACGGCCGAGGAAGAAGAAGCGGAAGCCACCCAGGATAACGAAGCCAATAAGAAAAGTTTCGACAAGGTGATGGAAGCCATCCGGGAAAACGACCGGACCATTACCCTGAGCGTGGGGCAGTTGACCACCGGGGTGACGGTGAAGCCCTGGACGGCGGTGTTGATGCTGAGCAACATGAAGAGCCCGGCGGAATACATGCAAGCGGCGTTCCGGGCCCAGAATCCCTATGAATTTACGGATCCCAAGACTAAAAAGCGCTGGCAGAAACAAAATGCCTATGTGTTCGATTTCGCTCCGGAACGGACCTTGATTATTTTTGATGAATTCGCCAATAATCTGAATAGTGGAACGGCAGGGGACCACGGAACCCGAGAAGAACGAGAACAGCACATCCGGCGCCTGCTGAATTTCTTCCCGGTCATCGGGGAAGACAGCGAAGGAAAGATGGAGGCCCTGGATGCGGGGCAGGTACTCACTATTCCCAAAACCATCAAAGCCCAGGAAGTGATTCACCGAGGCTTTATGAGCAATCTGTTGTTTGCGAATATCGGGGTGGTGTTTGGAGCGCCCAGTGCGGTAAAGGGAATTTTGGAAAAGTTACCCAAAGCCCAGGAACAGCCCAAAAAGAACAGTGCCACGTTGGACAATGCGGGAGACATTCATACGAATGAAAAGGGAGAAGTGGAAATTCCCAAGACTATTGTGGTCAACAAAACCAATGCTATCTTTGGCGTGAAAAAGTATCAAGATGTCAGGCGACCAGTAGAACAGGTTCTGCAGAAAACCGAAAAGAAAAAGGGCAGTCAGAATGTGGCGGAAGCGGTTACTCAGGCGGTGATGCAGAAGTTTAGGGAAGCAAGCGAAGAAAAAATCAAAGATGAGTACCATCTGACCAAGAGCCAGACGGAACGAGTCTTTAAACACAGTGAACAGCATATCCAGCGGGCTCTAAACAGGGTGGCGGATGACCATGAAACCAAGCAGAATGTGCTGAAAGCAGAGCATGAAAAGAAGATCCAGGCGGCATCGACGTTAGAAGAAAAACAGGAGCTGGAAGACAAACTCCAGGAGAATCTGGAAAAAGAGAAAGAGAACTTCCATCAGATTATCCAAAAGACGGTGCAGACGGCCCTGGAAGACAGCCAGCAGAAAATAGTGAAAGAGCTGGAAACCCGGCAGGAGCAAAAAAAGGCCAGTGCCATCGAAGAGGATGTGCGGGCCCATCTGCGAGGATTTTCCCGGACCATTCCCAGTTTCATCATGGCTTACAGCGAACAGGAAGGGACAGAAGGAGGCCGGAACCTGAAGCTGAGTAATTTTGACGACTATACGCCCGATGATGTATTCCAGGAAGTAACGGGGATTTCGGAAACTGAGTTCCGCTTTCTGCGGGATGGGGGCGATTATGAAGACCCGGATACAGGAGAAACCAAGCATTTTGAGGGCCATGTATTCGATGAAGTGGTGTTTGACGAATCCATCCAGGAATTCCTGAATCTGAAAGAGAAACTGAACAACTATTTTGCGGATACCAGTGACGAGGATATCTTCGACTACATCCCGCCTCAGAAAACCAACCAGATCTTTACTCCTAAAAATGTGGTGGTGAAGATGGTGGATGCCTTGGAACAGGAAAACCCTGGGATTTTTGACGATCCCAACCGGACCTTTGCGGATCTGTACATGAAATCCGGGCTGTATATTACGGAAATCGTGAAACGGTTGTTCCGCAGCCCGGCCTTGAAGCAGAAATTTCCGGATCAGCAGGCTCGGCTGAAACATATTCTGGAAAACCAGGTATTCGGCTTTGCTCCCAGCCAAATTATCTACGACATTGCCATTGCCTATATTTTCGGCTTTGACAAAAGCGCCAACGGAATTTCTCGCCGGAATTTCGTCATGGCAGATACTACTCCTTATGCCAAAGAAGGAAATCTGGAGGAGTTGATCCAGGAAAAGTTTGGAATAGAGGGTAACACAATCTGCAACCAATAAGGTAGCAGATGAATCCCGGTTGATGATATCGTAACAATTGCAGGTCTTCCGGACTGACAAGTAAGGAGGGATAGAAATGCGGATCCTGGTGAGTGCGTGCCTTTTGGGCATCCACTGCAAATACAGCGGCGGCGACAATGCCAACGCCAAGGTGCTGGCCTTGGCCGCCAATCCGGCGAACGAAGTCATCCCTGTCTGTCCGGAAGTGCTGGGCGGCCTGCCGACGCCGCGCCCGCCGGCGGAAATCCAGCCCGACGGACGGGTCATGACACAGGACGGGCACGAGGTGACGGCAGCGTACCGGGCCGGCGCCGAACGGACCCTGGCCATTGCCCGGGAAATGCGGCCGGACCGGATCATCCTGCAATCCCGCAGCCCCAGCTGCGGCGTCCGGGAACGCTACGACGGCACCTTCTCCCGCGTGCGGGTGCCCGGGCAGGGCGTGACGGCGGCGCTGCTCGTGAAACATGGATTTTCCGTGGAAGATGTGGGGGACATCTGACCGCGAAAAGGAAGGAGGGGACGCCATGCGCCGCTGCAACTGGGTCAATCTCAAAAATCCGCGGTATATCGCGTATCATGATGAGGAATGGGGCCGTCCCTGCCACGACGAACACGCCCTGTACGAATTGTTTATCCTGGAAACGTTCCAGGCGGGCCTGTCGTGGGAATTGATCCTGAACAAGCGGGAGCATTTCCGGCAGGCCTTTGACGGCTTCGACATCCGCAAGGTGGCAGCCTTTGACACGGCGAAAATCGACGCGCTGATGCAGGACGCGGGGATTATCCGGCAGCGCCGCAAACTGGAGGCGGCCGTGACAAACAGCCGCCATATCTTGGAATTGCAGCAGGAGTTCGGCAGCTTTGATGCCTACATCTGGGGCTTCACGGCGGGGAAATCCCTGACGGAACCCTATACGGAGCGCGTTTCGTCGCCTCTTTCGGACGCGGTGGCGAAAGACTTGAAGAAGCGGGGCTTCCGTTTCATCGGCAGCAAGACCATCTATTCCTTCCTGCAGGGGATCGGCGTACTGCAGGCCCATGGGCCGGAGTGCGACTGGAACGGCGCGGGGAATTCGAAAAATATTTTTGCGGCGGCCGCGAATCTGTCGCGCTCTTCCTTACAATAAAAGCAGGTACCTTGGAAAATGGTTTCGAAGGACATACGGCGTGAGGACAAAAGGAGGGATTCACATGGCCGGATATGACAAAATTTTTCTGTTTGGACGTCCCGGACCGGATGGGGTCACGGACATCACCATGGAATTGTGGAGGGGCGGCAGCGATCGGATGTGGCTGGAACCGGCAAGAGGGTTCAAAAGCAGGGAAATAAAAATAACTGTCCTGATTCCGAGAAGCCTGGACGAACAGGATATGTTGCTCGACGCGGCGATGGCTTTTTGCCCGCAGGCATTTGCGGAAATTCCGGAATACAGGGAAATGTATCAGAAGCTGGAACCGGGTCTCAGGTTGGATTTCCACAAGAACGGGAGGGTTCCGGAAGAGTGGGACACGATTCGGGAATTGGTTCGTCCCGTATTTGACAAGATGGTGATTTTCAGCGCCGAAATCAAACTTTGCCAAGGACAACCGGGCTGGTGGGGGTAACCCGTTCCACCACGGCGTCCGGCGCGTCGCTGATTTCCGCGTAGGCCGCCATCGGCAATCCGGACGGAACACCTTTCGTATCTCCCGGAAAAATTTAGGACCGGCTTTCAACCCGGTCCTTTTTTATGGTATAATTCGTGTTATCAATTTAAGGACGGGGTTCCCGGCGCGAAGGGCGCCGGCAAGCAGTGCGAAGGGGGATTCCAATGGCAGAACTCAATTTATTGCAGAAGAAGATTTTGGCCGATGGTGTCATCAAGAGCGGCGATGTGCTGAAGGTGGACAGTTTCCTGAACCACCAGATCGATGTGCCGTTCATCAGCGAGCTGGGCAAGCAGTTCAAGAAGCTTTTTGCCAACCGGCCCGTCAACAAGATCCTGACCATCGAGGCGTCGGGCATCGGCGTGGCCTGCCTGACGGCGGTGCATATGGGAGTGCCCGTGCTGTTCGCGAAAAAGTCCGCCGGCAGCAACATGGACGCCGACGTGTACGTCACGGAAATCAAGTCGTTTACGCATCACAACGTGAATCGCGTCATCGTGTCCAAAAAGTACCTGAACGCGGCGGATCACGTGCTCATCATCGATGACTTCCTGGCCAACGGCTGCGCGATCGAGGGCCTCATGGACCTGGCCGGGCAGGCAGGCGCCACGGTGGAGGGCGTAGGCATCTGCATCGAGAAAGGCTTCCAGGGCGGCGGCGATGCTCTGCGCCAGAAGGGAATCAACCTGAAAAGCCTGGCCATTATCGAAAAAATGGACGCCAAGACGGGAACCATCGTGTTCCGCTGATACCGGAGGAAATCATGACGGAAGAAAAACGCGTTACACCGGAACCGGCGGCACAGGCGGCCGGCCGGGATGCCATTTACGAGCTGGACGGCCGCATTTCCGTACAGAAGGCGGTTCCGTTCGGCCTGCAGCATGTCCTGGCCATGTTCGTGGCCAACATCGCGCCGATTTTGATTGTAGCCGGCGTGGCGCATTTGGGGACGGAAGAGACAGGCAGTCTCGTCCAGACGGCCATGATTATCGCCGGTATCGGGTCCCTGCTGCAGATGTTTCCCATCGGGCCCCTGGGCAGCCGGCTGCCGATCGTCATGGGCATCAGTTTCACTTTCGTGTCCACGTTCTGCGTCATCGGCGCCAATTCCTTCGGCGGCGGGTTCGGGAATCCCCACTTCGGCGAGGCGAAATACCTGATTGTCGGCACCCTCACCCTGGTAGCCTGCCTGGTGTTCCACATCCGCGCCCACGGGTTCTACAAACAGCTGTCGGTCCTCTTCGGCCTCGTCGCCGGGTACGTGGCGGCCTACTTTTTCGGCATGGTCGACCTGAGCAAAATCGGGTCCGCCGGCCTCTTCTCCCTGCCGCATTTCCTGCCGTACCCGATGGAATTCCGGCCGGACGCTATTTTTTCCGTGTTCCTGATTTTCCTCGTGTCTGCCACGGAAACGCTGGGCGACACGTCGGCCCTGTCCGTCATGGGCATGGGACGCCTCGTGCGGGATAAGGAAGTGTCCGGCTCCATTGCCGTAGACGGGTTCATCAGCGCCTTGTCTTCCCTGTTCGGCTGCCTGCCCATCACCTCGTTCAGCCAGAACGTGGGACTCGTGGCCATGACGCACGTCGTCAACCGGAAGGCCATCGCGAGCGGCGCCGTCCTCATGATCCTGGCTGGCCTGATTCCCGCCCTGGGCGTCATTCTGGCCTCGCTGCCCGACGCGGTCCTTGACGGCTGCACCCTCATGATGTTCGGCTCCATCGTCGTCAGCGGCGTCCGCATGCTCGGCGACTGCGGCTTTTCGTCCCGCAACATGAGCATCGCCGCCCTGTCCCTGTCCATCGGCATCGGTTTCACGCAGGCCCCGGCCATCTTCAAGATTTTCCCGACCCTGATTCAATCGGTCTTCGCGGAAAACTGCGTCGCCGTCGTCTTCCTGGTCGCCTTCCTTCTGAACCTGGTCTTTCCCAGCGAAGAGGCGCTGCAGCGCGAAGAATGGGAGCGCGAAGCGAAACAGAAACAGGAACAGGCGCGTTGACGTCCGGCTTGCCGCTCCGATCCTGTCTGTGGCGTACGGCAACAGGCAGCCGGAATCGATCGGGTTCCTGCGCGTAAGAGGCATCGTTTTCACGGCCATCTCCTCCCCCTGGGGAAAGGAGATGGCTTTTTTGCTGGGAATTCACGGAAAACAGGATGATAAATCAGTACGAATGTTGCTGTTGCAGGACATAACTATACATATTAAATAAAATTAGAATATTTTATGTAATAGATTAGGGGAATGACACTATCTGTCACCAAAAAGAGTATAATAGGAATTGTAAAGAAGTTAGAAAACGAGAAAAAACAGAACAATTTTGCAAACTTTTTCTACAAATAGTTCTTCTTGATGGAAAGACGGATGCGGCGCTGGAAAGCGCCGGCCCCGTCGACCCAGTGGACCATATTTCCTGACAACGGACGCGCGGAGGTGTGCGGCGCTGCCAGGAGTGGGAAATAAAATTTTAGGAGGAATCCAAATGTCTCGCAAGAATAAGGCGCTGGAAGCAGTGGTGTTGGCAAGCCTGTTGGCGCTGCCGGTGATGGCAAGCGCGCAGTCCCGGTACGGCGTAGGGCCTGTCACGGTGGATGGGACTGCAGCGGAAGTCACCAAAGAAGGTGCTGTGGCGACTTTGGGTAAAGAGGGGAGTGTAGTTTCCATTGGAAAGATGGCAGGGGAGGACCCGTACAGCTTTTTCCTGGTCGGTAACCAGAAAGTCGATGTATTAGGGAAAAAAGTTGACAGTTCTGCCATGATGGCAGCCCTCGGTTCTAACCTGCAGGCTGGCAATGGCAATACGGATACAGTGACAATCACAGGGAATCCGGTGCCTCTGAATCAGCATGGGGCCAATACGGGATTATGGCCTATGGCCAGGGAGCCAAGGTCACGGTTCAGGCAAAAAATATCGCTATCAGCACAAAGTCTGAAAATCCGTATTCTGGAGCCGTCTGGGCACAGAACAATACTTCCGATAAAGTAGCTCCTAAAGATGCGGCTTCCGTTTCTTTGAATGGGGATACAATTTCCATTACGGCTCCCAACCTGGGCATCGTGAATTATTCCAATGGGCAGATTAATATTAATGGGGACTTGACGTTGTCGGCACCTACGGCTATTTCTGCCCGCGGTTATTCCACGACGAACATCAATACGGATGGGAAACACAGTACGGTAATCAATGGGAATATCGAATTTGAGACGCCGGCTACAAAATCCGATCCACATAATAGTGGAAATGATATCGATGCCAATGTCAATCTGAATTTGAATGGAACGGAATCTGTCTGGAATGGACGTGCTTACGAAAAGTATAAGGACGAGGGTTCCGAAGAAGAAAGTGAACACTTATCAGGGAATGAATATGTAGGTGAAGATACTCACCTTAATTTGACTATGAATGACGGTGCAACCTGGAACGTAACAGGTGATACCATCATGGGCAATTTACAGGCAGACAGCAGTACGATTAATGTAAAACCTGCAATGACGAGAATGAACAGCAACACAATGAATCTTAATCGCTCCACGCTGAACTTTGAAGGTACCAACCAGCTTATCAATGTGGAATCTTTAAGTGGAAATGATGCTACCATCAATACGGCCAGTCTGGACAACCAATTGCGGGTCAGCAAACAAAGTGATGCAAAGAATCTGACCATCCACGGCACAGGTGCTATCGCCGATTCCATTGCCAGAGATAACAGCAATGCACAGAAACTGGCCAATGTGGCAGTCATGGCGGATACAGATCAATCGGTGGCCAGCCAGATTACCACGGATGAAGGGGTACTGGCAGGAACCTATAACCTTAAAGTGACCGATGGCAAGGTAGATATGCCGCACAGCACCTATACTCCGAATGTGACTAATGTTGGGATTGCTTCCATGGCAACAATGAATCTCATGACCTGGCGCCAGGAAAACAACGATATGAACAAACGCCTGGGCGAACTGCGCGACAGCAAAGGCAAGGAAGGCGTTTGGGCCCGCATGGTACGCGGCGAGGCCAAGTACAGCCCGGCTGGCCTCAAGAACCAGTACAACTACTACCAGGTAGGGTATGATATCAAAGCCGGTAAAAACTGGACCGTTGGGGCTGCCTACAGCAAGACGGACGGGAATACCACTTTCAGCCGGGGCAAGAGTGACAATGATCACAATGGTGTAGCTCTCTATGGTTCTTATCTCAGCGATGACGGAAGTTTTGTAGATCTGATTGGTAAATATGCCCGTCTGGATACGGATTATCATGTTGTCGGCGGTGTCGGAGATGGGGATTATGATACCAATGCCTATAGTTTCAGCGCCGAATATGGGAAACGGTTCCATGGACAGCAGGGATTCTGGGTCGAACCCCAGGCCGAATTGACCTACGGCCGTGTCCAGTCGGCAGACTACACGACGAGCAACCGCGTTTCCGTCCACCAGGACAGCATGGACAGTTTCGTCGGCCGGTTGGGCTTCTCCCTCGGCAAGGATATCAAGGCCGGCAACGTATACGCCCGCGCTTCCTATCTGTACGACTTTGACGGGGAAACGTCCGTCACCATGGCCAAGGATGGCGTGAGCGACGCCTATAAACAGGACATTGGCGGCGGCTGGTGGGAAGTCGGCGTGGGCACGAACCTGAACCTCAGCAAAGCCACCCATATGTACATCGACCTGGAAAAGACGTACGGCGGCGATGTCACGACGCCGTGGCAGTGGGGACTGGGCATGCGCTACAGCTTCTGACCGGAGCGGTCCGCTCCCGGCAGGGCACGGCGCGTCCGTCCCTCCAATGGACACAAGCAAGAACCCCGGGGCAGGCACGGCCTGCTTCGGGGTATTTTTGACAGGACTGCCGAAGTCCGCTATCATAAAGGAAGAAAAAATCCCATACGAGGTGCATCATGGACTTTTACGAAGGCGCATATCCCGCTTCTTACGAGCGGCACAGTGACACGACATTCCGCAAACGCTATTTCAGCCTGCGCGGACGGATCAACCGCAAACGCTATCTTTTCCGGCAGCTGCTGCTTTGGCTGATTTCCGTCGCCGCCAGCGCCCTGCTGGAACCGCATTTCCCCGCGTCGCCGGTCCATATGCCCGCGGGGGTGTGGGAATCGGTCCAGCTCCTTTTCGGGGCGACGGCCTATGCCGCCCCGGTCGGGGCGGCCTCCGGGACCCACGGCGTTGTGTCCGTCCTGTGCGGTCTCATCGGGCTCCTGTGCTGCATTTCGTCCCTGACCCTGACCTGGCGGCGCATCCATGACCGGGACCATACGGGCCTGTTCTTCCTGCTGCTCTGCATTCCCGTCGTCAATCTTGTTGTCGCTTTCCAGCTGACTTTTTTGCGGGGCACGACCGGCCCGAACCGCTTCGGTCCCGATCCCCTGGATGAGTGGGAACGCCCCCTTATTTGAACATTTATGTAACATGTGATACAAAAATGATTGACTTTCCCGGGCGCTCCGCTTACAATAAAGGCAAGAGGAGTCCATCCTCTGGAACATGACCGGTTGAAAGAAGGAGAATCGCTATGGCAACGTACAAGACTTTTATCGCATGCTACAAAGAAGATGTCGTGAAATTTGCGGCCCTGGTGGCAGTACTTGCCGCCCTGGTGGTCCTGTTCCACTGATCCCTGTATCGGTACCGTGCCGTCCTGCGAGGCGGCACGGTTTTTTTATTTCCCGGGAAACATCCTTCTGGTCCCCCCTGGTCCCCTCCTTTCCGGACCGCGGAAAGGCAAGAAAAAACGGACGGCCTGAAGGCCGTCCGTATCGGATTGTGGGATGCCGGAATCCGGGGAAGCAGGGCTCTGGCCGTAGTGCCGCCCAAGTCTTAATCCGCGTCTTCGAGGTCGCGGGGACGCATGTCTTCGGCACGCAGGGTCCCGTTTTTGCGCCGTTCGGCGAACTCCGCCGTGGCCGTAAAGAGGACGTCTGACGAGCTGTTCAGGGCCGTTTCGCAGGCGTCTTCCAGGACGGAAATGATGAAGCCCACGCCGACGACCTGCATGGAAATGTCATTGCCGATGCCGAAAGAGGCGCAGGCGACGGGAATCAGGAGCAGGGAACCGCCGGCCACGCCGGAGGTGCCGCAGGCGCCGAGGGACGAGACGATGCAGAGCAGCAGGGCCGTGGGCAGGTCCACGGGAATGCCCAGGGTATACGCCGCGGCCAGGGCCAGGACGGAAATGGTGATGGACGCGCCGGCCATGTTGATGGTCGAGCCCAAGGGGATGGAGATCGTGAAGAGGTCCGGGTTCAGGCGGAGCCGCTTGCACAGGGTCAGGTTGACGGGGATGTTGGCGGCGGAACTGCGCGTGAAGAAGGCGTAGACCGCGCTTTCCCGCAGGGTCGCCCAGACGAGGGGATAGGGGTTCTCGCGGGTCTTGCAGAACACGATTAGGGGGTTCATGACCAGGGCGACCAGGAAATAGGAAACGATCAGGACGCCCAGCAGGCGGGCATACCCGAGGAGGGCTCCCACGCCGGCCGTGCCGACGGAATCCGCGACCAGGCCCAGGATGCCCAACGGCGCGAAATGGATAATCCAGCGGACGACGGTCGTCATGGCGCCGGAAAAATCTTCCAGCCACTGCCGTGTCGACGGGTTGTGGAGCCGGCGCAGGGCGAGGCCCAGGATGATGGCCCAAGCGAGGATGCCGATATAGTTGGCGTTCATGAGGGCCGTGACCGGATTGTCTACAAGGGACAGGACCAGATTGTGGAGTACCTGGACAATCCCGCTCGGCGGAGCCAGTTTCGTATCCGGCGCGACCTGCAGCATCAGGCGGGTCGGGAAGAGGAAACTCATGACCACGCCGATGATGGAAGCGCAGAAGGTGCCCAGGAGATACAGTTCGACGACGGGACGGATGCTGCCCGAGGCACTTTCCTTTTTCTGGGACATGGCGTTCATGACTAGGAAAAAGACCAGGATCGGGGCGACCCCCTTCAGGGCTTTGACAAATAAATCCCCGAAAATCTGAACGACAGGAATGGCTGCGGGGAAAAAGACCGCCAGGCCGATGCCAAGGACCAAGCCGATGGCAATCTGCTGGATGAGCGCGACGCTTGCGAAGGCGCGCTGAAGTTTGTGGAACACGACAAAGGACCTCCAAAAAATAAGATAGCACTAGTATACAAAATTTTTCAGAAAACTTCAAGAAGCAACTGCTTTTGGCGCCAAAAAAAGCCCCGCGGAGCGGGGCTTTTCGGTTTTTCGGGCTGTGGTCCGTGCCGGTCCTCAGGAGCGGACCACCATGTCTTCGGGGCGGAGTGTTCCCTGGGCCCGCCGGTCGGCGAATTCCGCCGTGGCCGTGAAGAGGACGTCCGACGAGCTGTTCAGGGCCGTTTCGCAGGCGTCTTCCAGGACGGAGATGATGAAGCCTACGCCGACGACCTGCATGGCGATGTCATTGCCGATGCCGAAGGAGGCGCAGGCGACGGGAATCAGGAGCAGGGAACCGCCGGCCACGCCGGAGGCGCCGCAGGCGCCGACCGTGGCGACGACGCACAGGAGCAGGGCCGTGGGCAGGTCGACCTGGACGCCCAGGGTATACGCCGCGGCCAGGGCCAGGACGGAGATGGTGATGGACGCGCCGGCCATGTTGATGGTCGCTCCCAAGGGGATGGAAATGGCGTACATGTCCGGATTCAGGCCTAACCGTTTGCACAGGGACAGGTTGACGGGGATGTTGGCGGCGGAACTGCGCGTGAAGAAGGCGTAGAGCCCGCTTTCCCGGATGGTCGTCCAAACCAGGGGATAGGGGTTGACGCGCAATTTGTAGTACACAATCAGGGGGTTCATGACGAAAAAGACCAGGAAATAGGAGCCGATCAGGGCGCCCAGCAGGTGCAGGTAGCCCACGAGGGCGGACACGCCGCTCGTCCCGACGGAATCGGCCACGAGCCCCAGGATGCCCAAAGGCGCGAAGTGGATGACCCACGTGACGACTTTCGTGACGACCTTCGCCACGTCGGCCAGACAGCCCTTCATGGCGTCCCCGGCGCAGGATTTGAAGGCGATGCCGAGGATAACGGCCCAGGCGAGGATGCCGATATAGTTGGCGGTTAAGAGGGCGTTGACGGGGTTGTCCACGATCGACAGGATCAGGTTATGCAGCACTTCGACGATGCCGCCCGGCGGGGCCAGTTTCGTGTCCGGCGCGACCTGCAGTACCAGCCGGGTCGGAAACAGGAAGGACATGGTGACGCCCACGAGGGAGGCCAGGAACGTGCCGGCCACGTAAAGGCCGATGATGGGCTTCATGCTGCTGCCCGCGTCGTCTTTGCGTTGCGCCATGGCGTTGATGACGAGGAAAAAGACGAGCAGCGGCGCGATGCCTTTCAGGGCTTTGACGAAGAGGTCGCCGAAAATCTTCACGGCCGGGATGGCCGCCGGGAAAAAGACCGCCAGGCCGATGCCGAGGACCAGGCCGACGGCAATCTGCTGGATCAAGGGCACTTGGGCCAAACGGGATGTAAGGAAACGGAACAAGATAACTACCTCCAGGGGTTAAGATTCACAATCGCGTTTCCAGGGGAAGCGCATACCCCTCTACTATACAGGGACTTTCCAAAAATTGCAAATGTATTTTCTGGAAGGACAAAAAAGGCTTGTGTCCATGACACGGCAACGCGTTGCTCTTTCCCTGCCAAGGGCATATAATGTAGTTATAGTTGAAATAGGGAAGTCGCGCGGAACCAATCCATATTCCCTGTAAGTCTTTCCGCCGGGAGCGCGCGCCGGCAGGCGGGAAATCCAAATCCACGGGAAATCGAGGCGATAGTATGGAAGCGCGGCACGACGCGAACATGACACACAAAGGCACGAAAATCCTTTTGGGCCCCCTGGGGTTTTTGGCGGCGGCATTGCTCCTGGCCCCCGTGCTGGGGGCAAAAGGCGGATTTGCCGTCGGCACGGCGGTCTGGATGGCCATCTGGTGGATTTTCCGGCCCGTCCATATCGCCGTCACCTCTCTCCTGCCCATCGCGGTCAACGCCGCTTTTTCCCTAGTGCCCAACGAACACGTCATCGCGCGGTACTTTACGGACATCGTCGTCCTTTTGCTGGGCGCGGACCTGCTCTGTCTCGGTTGGTCCGCTACGGGCCTGGACCGGCGGATTTCCCTGCGCGCCCTGTGTCTCATCGGGACCTCGCTGAAAAGCCAGATCCTCGTCTGGCTGGGCGCCTCGGTCGTCCTGTCGGCCTTTTTGCCCAACACGGTAGTGGCGACCATCTTCTGTCCCATCGCCGTGGGCATGCTGAAATTCGTCGGCGAAAAACACATCACGGAAAGCAAGCTGGCCGTGCCAATCCTGCTGGCCATTTCCTGGGGCAGCGGCATCGGCGGCCTCGGCTCGCCCATCGGCAGCCCGGCCAACCTCGTCGCCATCCAGTATATGGAACAGTTGACGGGCCATGAATTCATGTACATCCAATGGATAGGGCGGTTTGTCCCGATCCTGTTCGTCCTGTTCCTCGTGAACCTGTTCTTCCTGTGGCATCTGGACATGCCTGTCAAATCCTTCCGCGGCACGCGGGAAGAATTCCGAAAAATGTACGACGAGCTCGGCCCTATGCGGACCGGGGAAATGTGGTGCTTCTGGATTTTCGTCCTCGCCATCGTCCTGGCCTTTATCCGGCCCCTTTACGCGGCGACTCTGCCGGGCCTGAAGCCGTCCTACGTGTTCCTGATCCTCGGCATGCTCCTGTTCGTCCTCCGCGACGAGGAAAACCGCGAAATCCTGACGTGGAACTTTGCCGAAAAGAACGCCATGTGGGGCATCATGATCATGGCGTCGTCGGGCCTCGCCCTGGGAACCATGATCATCGAGACCGGCGCCGTCGCCAAAATGGCGCAGCTCCTGGGCTCCCTCCAGCTTTCCGGCGGCTTTGCCACCCTGTTCATCTTCTGCGCCTTCGCCTGCTTCATGTCGGAGATGTCCAGCAATACGGGAGCGGCATCCATCTGTATCCCCATCGTGATCTCCATCTGCGGCGCCTTGTGCCTGAACCCCGTGCCGTACGTGCTGGCCGTGACGGCGGCCTGCTCCAGCGCCTATGTGCTGCCCGTCACGACGCGGGCCATTCCCGTCGGTTTCGGCCTCGACGCGGGCTTGCAGATGCGGTACGGCTTCCGGCTGACCTTGCTCTCTATGGTGGTCAACGCGGTCCTGTGCTGGGCCTTGATGGAATTCCTGCCTTTGTTCTCGCATTTGTGACTTGCCGTAAACTGTCCCCTTAAAAAATATATAAATTGTCTATTTTAAAATGGACAGAAAGGACTATACTGGGGTCAGGTGGCCGGAACGTCCCGGGGGGGGACCCCGGACCGGCGGACAGTCCCGTTGCCGGCAGGCCGCCGCAAGGTTTCTGTTGGGAGGAGCTGTCATGCGCAACGAGAATTTGACCAAACTGACCCTGGCGGGCATGTTTGCCGCCCTGGCCTTTTGCTGCTTCAGTTATTTGCGGATCGAAATCCCCATGGGCCTCGGCCTGACGGGGAAAATCTATATCGGCCACGCTTTCATCATCCTGTCGGCCCTGGTCCTGGGCGCGAAGTACGGCGCCCTGTCCGGCGCCATCGGCCTGACCTTGGCCGATGTCCTGGCGGGCTACACGACGTCGGCGCCGCCGACCTTCGTGGCCAAGTTCCTGTTGGGCTGGTCCGTGGCCTTTTTGGCCCACCGGGCGATGCGCCTGGCGGACGCCGCTCCGGAACAGCGGAACCGCGTGATCGTCGCCGCCGCCGTGGGCGGGTCTATCGTCAACGTGCTGACGGAACCCCTGATCCGCTTCGGCTTCAAGTACTTTGTCCTCGGTTACGCGTACCAGGTGGCCTACGTGAGCGCCGTCAACTGCGCCGTATCCATGGCCGTCAGCGCTATTCCGTCGGTGATGGTGGCCGTCCTTCTGTACAAAGTGCTCCAGACCGGCGTCCTGCGGAATCACCAGCTGGGCTGATCCTAAAATCGCATAAACATAACATTGAATCCCCGGCGGGGCCTGTTGCCCGCCGGGGATTTCTCTGCTAATTTTCTCACTAATTTATCGTTTTGTAACAGACGATACAGGGGAGACGCTTTTTGGGATTGACTGGATAAAAATCCTATAAAATGCAAAATTATACTTGACGGACCGGGGCAATCTGCATAGTATAGTAGCAAAGCTTCGCCGCGGGCTTTCCCGGCCGGACAGAAATCCCTGGGATGAAAATGGGCTGGGAGGCGGACCGGCGGCGAAAGGACAGCGGCAAGGACGCCTGCCCGTCCGGTTCCGGCAGGGCAGGCCGCGCGGGAGGAAAAGGAGGAAGACCATGCATACCGTATTTATCGACGGAAGTTCCGGCACGACAGGACTGCGGATCCGGGAGCGCCTGGCGGCGCGACGGGACGTGACGCTGCTGGAACTGGCCGCAGAGGTCCGCAAGGATCCCGCGGCGCGGCAGGACGCCATGGCCCGGGCCGACGTGGCGTTCCTGTGCCTGCCGGATGGGGCGGCGCGGGAATCCGCCGCCCTGGCGGCGGACCTGGACACGGTCCTCCTCGATACGTCGACGGCCCACCGGACGGATCCGGCCTGGGCCTACGGTTTCCCGGAACTGCCGGGACAGCGGTCCCGCCTTGCGGCAGCGCGCCGCATCGCCAACCCGGGCTGCCATGCCAGCGGTTTTATCGCCCTGGCGGCTCCCCTGGTGGCAGCGGGACTGGTGGCGCCGGACGCGGCCCTGACGTGCTTTTCCCTGACGGGCTATTCCGGCGGGGGAAAACCGATGATCGCGGCCTACGAAGCGGCCCCGGCGGATCCGCTGTTCCGCGGCGGCCGCCAGTACGGACTGTCCCAGGCGCACAAGCACTTGCCGGAAATGCTGGCCTTCACGGGCCTGCGACGGGCGCCTGTCTTCTGTCCCGTCGTGGTGCCGGACTACGCGGGCATGGAAGTGACCGTGCCCCTCTTCCGGGAACAGTTGCGCGGGACGCTCCACGACCTCTGGGAGGTTTACGACGCCTGGTATGCCGGGCCTGTCATACGATTTTGCCCCGGCGCGGACGAAGCAGGCTTTTTGTCCTCGGCGAAATACGCCGGCCGGGATGGCATGGAAATCGGCGTTTACGGAAATGAGGAACGGATCCTGCTCACGGCTCGCTATGACAATTTGGGCAAAGGGGCCAGCGGGGCGGCGATCCAAAATATGAACCTCGTCTTCGGGATGGACGAGACGACGGGCTTGCGGTTGTGACAAGCCGGGAAATGACCAGAAAGGAACAGACATGAAGATAACACCGACAAGCGGCGGCGTATGCGCCGCCAAAGGCTTTCAAGCGGCAGGGATGCATATTGGCATCCGGAACAATACATCGAAAAAGGACTTGTCGCTGATCTACAGCGAAGTGCCGGCCCACGCGGCGGCCGTCTACACGACGAACCTCGTCAAGGGCGCGCCACTGGTGGTGACAAAGCGCCATCTGGCCGACGGCATCGCCCAGGCGGTCCTCTGCAACAGCGGTAACGCCAACACGTGCAATGCCGACGGCATCGACATCGCCGAGGAGATGTCCTGTCTCGCGGCGCGGGAACTGGGCCTCGATCCGCACGACGTGGTCGTCGCGTCCACCGGGGTCATCGGACAGCCTTTGAACATGGCTCCCATCCGGGCGCATATGGGGGAACTGGCGGCGCGGCTGGAACACAGCGAAGCGGCGTCCGACGCGGCGGCCCAGGGAATCATGACGACGGACACGGTGAAAAAGGAATTCGCCGTCCGTTTCGAACTGGGCGGCAAAGTCTGCACCCTCGGCGGCATCGGCAAAGGGAGCGGCATGATCCATCCGAATATGGCGACTATGCTGGTCTTTTTGACGACGGACGCGGCCATTTCGGCGGACCTGCTCCACCGGGCGTTGTCCCACGATGTGCGCAAGACGTTCAATATGCTCAGCGTCGACGGCGATACGTCGACGAACGACATGGTGGTCCTGCTGGCCAACGGCCTGGCGGGAAACGACGAGGTGACGGATCCCCGCTCGCCGGAGTTCGCCGTCTTCATGAAGGCCCTCAACACGATCACGGTCCAGCTCTGCCGGAGTATCGCCGGCGACGGCGAAGGCGCCACCAAGCTCCTGGAATGCCGCGTGTCCGGCGCCAACAGCCCCGATGTGGCCTGCGTCGCCGCCAAGAGCGTGATCACGTCGAGCCTGGTCAAGGCGGCCATGTTCGGCGCCGACGCCAACTGGGGCCGTGTCCTCTGTGCCCTGGGATACGGTGGCGCCGACCTGGACGTGGACGCCATCGATGTGTCCTTCGTCTCGCGGGCCGGCCGTGTCGAGGTGTGCAAGGACGGGGCGGGCATCCCCTTTTCAGAAGAACTGGCGAAGCAAGTCCTGTCGGAGACGGAAATCGAGATCGCCGTCCGTCTCGGCGACGGCGACTACGGCGCCACGGCCTGGGGCTGCGACCTGACTTACGATTACGTGAAAATCAACGGCGATTACCGGACCTGACAGGAGGCGGCATCCCATGAAAAATTACATTCCCAGCGCGGATCGGGCCCAGGTCCTGGTACAGGCCCTTCCGTACATCGATCGGTACCACGGCAAAATCGTCGTGGTCAAATACGGCGGCAACGCCATGATCAACGAAAAACTGCAGCAGCAGGTCATGGAGGACCTGGTCCTGCTCCGCCTCGTCGGCGTCCAGGTGGTCCTCGTCCACGGCGGGGGCCCCGAAATCAGCGCCGTCATGAAGAAAATGGGCAAAGAGCCCGTCTTCGTCGAGGGCTTGCGCGTCACGGACAAAGAGACCATGGACATCGTCCAGATGGCCCTCGTCGGCAAGGTGAACAGTACTCTCGTAAGCCTCGTGGAAAAATACGGCGGCCGCGCCCTGGGCCTTTCCGGTGCCGACGGCCTGCTGCTGGAAGCGAAACAGCGCGACCCGCGGCTGGGTTTTGTGGGCGACGTGACGGAGGTCCATCCCCAGCCCATCCTCGATCTGCTGGAAAAAGGGTACATCCCCGTCGTGTCCACCCTAGGCTGCGACCGCGGCGGCAGCCTGTACAACATCAACGGCGACACGGCGGCGGCTTGCATTGCCGGCGCCCTGCGCGCGGAACGGCTGTTGCTTATGACCGATGTACCGGGCATCCTGCGCGACAAAAACGACCCGGAATCGCTCCTGCCCGACCTGACGGTGGACGAGGCGCGGCAGGCCCGGGCGGACGGCATCCTCGCCGGCGGCATGATTCCCAAAGTGGACTGTGCCGTCCAGGCCCTCGAAGCAGGCGTGGAAAACGTGGTCATCCTGGACGGCCGTGTGCCCCACGCCCTGCTGCTGGAACTGTTGACGGACGAAGGGGCGGGTACCCTGCTCCGAAAGGATTTTTAGGCATGGCGCCGGGAGGCAAGAGATGGACAAGACCCTGCAACAAATCGATCACGACTATATAGCGAATACATACAACCGGTATCCTGTGGAGATCGTGTCCGGTAAAGGCGCCATCGCGACGGACGAGACCGGGCGGGAGTACATCGATATGGGCGCCGGCATCGGCGTGACGAGCTTCGGCTACTGCGACCCTGTCTGGCAGGCCGCCGTGACGGCGCAGCTGGGCAAGGTGCAGCACACGTCGAACTTGTACTACACGGAACCGGGCGCCCTGCTGGCGCGGGAATTATGCCGCCGCACGGGCCTGAAGAAGGCCTTTTTCGGCAATTCCGGCGCCGAGGCGAATGAGTGCGCCATCAAGGTGGCCCGCAAGTACGCCGCGGCGAAAAAAGGGCCGGACCACAGCACGATCCTGACGCTGTGGAACAGTTTCCACGGACGGACCCTGACGACCTTGGCGGCGACGGGGCAGGACCATTATCATGAATTGTTCCAGCCCCTGACGCCGGGCTTCCAGATGGTCCACGCCGGCGACTTCGACGAATTCCGGGAAGCTTGCGAAACGCGCAAGGTGGCAGGCATCCTCCTGGAATGCATCCAGGGCGAAGGAGGGGTCCGCGACGTACCGGCAGGCTACCTTTGCGCCGTGGCGTCGTACTGCCGGGAACACGACCTTGTCCTGATGGTCGACGAGGTCCAGGCCGGCAACGGGCGCACGGGCAAGCTCTATTCCTACGAACACTGCGGCATCGAACCGGATGTCGTGACAACCGCCAAGGGACTGGGCGGCGGCCTGCCCATCGGCGCCTGTCTCCTGGGGGACAAGGTGCAGCACGTCCTCGGCGCCGGGGACCATGGATCCACGTTTGGCGGCAATCCGGTCGTCTGCGCCGGCGCCCTGTCTATTTTGCGGCGTCTGGACGACGCCTTCCTGGCGCAGGTGACGGCCAAGGGCGAACGGATGCGGGCAGTCCTGACGGGCGCGCCGGGCATTACGGCCGTCACGGGGAAGGGGCTCATGGTGGGCCTGCAGACGGGAAAACCGGCGGACCAGGTCGTACAGGACTGCCTCGCCGGCGGCGTCTTGTGCCTGACGGCCAAGGACAGGGTGCGTCTCCTGCCGCCCCTGAACATCCCCGACGAGGTGCTGGACCAGGCCCTGGACGTAATCCGCGCGGCCTGTGCCGGTTGAACCAGGGAGCAGGGGAAGCGGGTCCGGCGGTCCTCGTCCGCGGCGGCCGCCTGGCGGACCATTCCCGGACCAACAAGCAGCGCGGATCTTTCCGAGGGAGCCCAGGGGGCTCCCTTTTTTCGTGGGCGCCAATGTGCTACAATAATTAACAGAAAGACGCTGAAAACGACAGAAAAAGAAACTCCGCGGATCCGCGCGGGGAACGGCGCGAAGATAGGAGGTGTCCCATGGCGTACCGGTTTACGACGCCGCCGGAGCTGGTCTTGGCAGAAACGAATCATCCGGCCTTGGAAGCATATTGGCAGCCTTACGGCAAGCGGCCTTATCTCCCGGCGGCTGCCGGGGAGGGCCTCGCCTGCCTTTCCGAAGCCCGTGCCTGGGCGGAATTCTGTGAACAGGAACACCGCGACGTCCTGGTTGCCGCCGGCAGCCGTAAGACCGTGGATACGGCCCGCCTGGCCGCCGCCCTGGCCCCGCACGCGCCGGCCGTCGTGGCCGTGCCGTCGGAAGATCCCGGCGCCGCCCTGGCCCCGGCGGTCTTTTGCGAGGACGACGCAAGCGGCGGCGCCGGGCTGGACAGCCGCCTCCTGGTTTCCGCGGACAGCCCCGGTCCCGGCCTGTGGCGCTGTGCCGTACCCCTGCCCGCCGTCCTCGTGGCGGTGCCCGTAGGGGGAACGTGGGGCCGGACGGGCCTGAATGCCCTGGCCCGCGCCTTCGACGCCCTGATGGCCGCCGGCGCCTTTGCCCTGACGGATACGCGGGCCCTGGGGGCTGTCCGGACGGTCTTCGAATACCTGCCCCTCCTGGCCGGCGGCGAACCCTTTCCGGCCGGGGAGCCGCCGCTTTTGGCGGCGTCCCTGGAAGCGGGCCTGGCGGCCCGCAATGCCGGCGCGGAACGTTTTTCCCTTTTGGGCGTGATCCGGGAGCGGGAGGGCGGCGCGCAGCCGGGCTGGGGCCCGGCTCGGGCCCTCCAGGACTGCCTTTGCCCTGCGGGCCGGGGCCGTTTCCAGACGGAAGGGAACCCCGCCCTGGCCCGGACCTGCGCCGTCCTGGGCCGCGCCATTGGCAGCCTGTCCGCCGATACGCCTGATTTCGTCGCGGCCGAAGTGTTCCGGAAAGCCCTGGCCGATTTGTGCCGCCTTTGCGGCTTGCCCGCTTCCGGCCCCGGATCCGATCCCGTTGCCGGTCCGCGGCCATGACCGGCAGCCATAAGGAGGTCCTATGAAAGAGAAACTGCATTTTTCCGTCTACTACCTGGCCCTGGGGCACTTGGCCGTAGATTGGGCGCAAGGGGCCATTCCGGCCCTCCTGCCCTTTTTTATCCAAACCTACCATTTGAGTTATGAGAAGGCGGCGTTCATCGTCTTCCTGAACCTGCTTGTATCGTCGGTGACGCAGCCGTTCCTAGGCTATTACGCCGACCGCTTCTCCAAACCCTGGCTCGTCGCCGTCGGTCCCATCCTGTGCGGCCTTTGCGTGTCCTCCGTGGCCTTTACGGATTCGTACTATGCCATCCTGCTTGCCGTCATGCTCGGCGGCCTGGGCAGCGCCTTGTACCATCCCGAGGCGGCCCTCATGGTAAACCATGTGGCGGGCCGGCAGAAAGGCCGGGCCCTGGGCCTCTTTTCCGTCGGCGGCAACGCCGGTTTCGCCATCGGGCCCCTGGTGGCCGGCCTGGCCGCGTACCGATTCGGCATCCACTGGCTCCTGATTTTCCTCGTCGTCAACCTCTCCCTGGCGCTGGCCCTGTATCTGCACACGCCGGCGATTCTGGCCAAGGCGAAGGAAAACCGCGCAGGGGAGCGGCGGGAGAATCCCTGCGGCGAGCCGCGCAACGACTGGAAGAGCTTCGGCAAGCTCATGCTTCCCATCTGTGCCCGCTCCATGGGCTTTACGTTGAGCAACACCTTCATTCCCATGTTCTGGATTACGGTACTCCTGACGTCGGCCACGCAGGGGACGACGGCCCTGACGATCCTTTTCACCCTGGGCGCCGTCCTGACCTATGTCGGCGGGGTCATTTCGGACCGCGTCGGATTCGTCCGGATGCTCCGCCTGGCCATGCTGCTCATGGTGCCGTCCTTCTTTTTCCTAACCCGCACGACGGACGTGCGTGTCGCCACGGCGCTCCTCGTTCCCATGGCCGCGTCCCTTTTCATGGCCTACAGCCCCATCGTCGCCCTGGGCCAGCAATACCTGGCGAAAAACATGGGCTTCGCGTCGGGTGTCACCCTGGGCCTGACGACGACCATCGGCGGCCTTACGGCGCCCCTCGTGGGGCGGCTGGCCGACCAGTACGGCCTGGTGGCGGCCCTGCAGGTCCTGTGGATCGCTGGCGTCATCGGCGCCCTCGCGGCGTTTGCCTTGCCGGCGGACGGCGGGACCCCGGACAGGGGGAACGAAAAACCGTAACAGGGCGGCGCGCCCGCGCGGAGGGATCCGGTCCAGGAATACAGGGAATGGCTGTCCCACAAAGGAGGAAACGCGAATGCCATACGTCAACATCAAAATCACCAAAGAAGGCAACGTGACGGCGGAGCAGAAAAAACAGCTCATTGCCGGCGTGACGCAGCTCATCGGCGAAGTGCTGCACAAGAATACGAAGAATCTCGTCGTGACCATTGACGAGGTGGATACGGACAACTGGGGCATCGGCGGCGTGCCGGTGACGGAGCTCCGCAAGGCGGCCAGGGCCGCGAAGTAATGCGGGAGGCGGAAAAGATGGAGTTTTCGAAGTTGTATATCGGCGGACAGTGGGTGGACAGCGCGTCGGGGCAGTGGATCGACGTCGTCAATCCGGCGACGCGGCAGGTCTTCGCCCAAGTGCCGGCGGGCAATGCGGTCGACGTGGACCGCGCGGCCAAGGCGGCCGCGGCGGCGTTTCCGGCTTGGGCTGCCACGCCCTTGGCGGAACGGAAGGCCCTCATGGAACGGTTCCTGACGCTTTTCCGCGCCCAGGAGGAGGAACTCATCGACATTACGGTGCGGGAACTGGGGGCGCCCTGGTCGTTCGCCAAGACCTCCCAGGTGGAATACCAGTACACGCGGACCCGTTCCTACATCGACCTGGCCGACCAGGTACCCCTGGTGGAACACATGGCGGCGTCCACGACCTATCGGGAACCGGTCGGCGTCGTGGGCTGCGTCACGCCGTGGAACTACCCTCTGGGCCAGGTCATCCAGAAGGTGGTGCCGGCCCTGCTGATGGGCAACACCATCGTCCTGAAACCGAGCCAGCATACGCCCCTGTCGGCGTACTGGCTGGCCGACGCCTTTGCCGGGGCGGGCTTCCCGGCGGGGACCTTCAACCTCGTGACGGGCCGCGGCGGCGAGGTGGGGAACGCCCTGAGCGGTCATCCCCTCGTGGACATGATTTCTTTTACGGGCTCTACGGCGGGCGGCATCACCGTGTCGCAACGCGCCCTGGCGCAGGTGAAGCGCGTCAGCCTCGAATTGGGCGGCAAATCGCCGTACTTGCTGCTGCCGGGCTGCGGGGATTATGCTGTCCCGATCCACTTGTGCTGCAACAGTATTTTCCTGAATTCGGGCCAGACCTGTACGGCCTTTTCGCGCTTCCTTGTCCCGCGGGCGGAGCAGGCTGCCGTCGAGGCGAAGCTGGTGGAAATCGCCCGGGAATATACGGTCGGCGACCCGACGGACCATACGGTGAAGCTCGGCCCCGTCGCCTCGGCGGCCCAGTTCGCGAAGGTCAGGGACTGCATCCGGAAGGGTCTGGACGAAGGCGCGCGCCTCTTGACGGGCGGCGTGCCGGACGACGGCGCCGGCTGGTATGTCCAGCCGACGATCTTCACGGATGTAGACAACGAAACGATGGAAATCGCCCGCAGGGAAATCTTTGGGCCCGTCCTGTGTGTCATTCCCTATGATACGGTGGACGACGCCGTCCGGATCGCCAACGATACGCCGTATGGCCTCAACGCCGGCGTCTATGGGGACAAGGCCGAAGCCATTGCTGTGGCGCGGCGCCTCCAGGCTGGCAATGTCTATATCAATGCCAGCCCCCGCGACTGCGCGGCCCCCTTTGGCGGGTATAAAGAGAGCGGGATCGGCCGCGAAGGCGGTATTTATGGCATGATCGAATTTACGCAGCAAAAGGCCCTTTTCGATACGGGCGCGTAATCCCGGCGACCGGGCGGCCCGGCCGGCCAGGGGAGGCCCCCGGCGGGGGTAAGGAGTACGGAGACAGGAGTTTTTATGGCACGGATTTTGGTAATCGGCGGCGGCCCCGCGGGGATTTCCGCCGCCTTGTACGCACGCCGCGGCGGCCTTGACGTGACGGTCTTCACGAAAGGGACCGGCGCCCTGGCCAAGGCGGAACGCATTGAAAATTATTATGGCCTGCCTGAGGCCGTGTCGGGCGAACAGTTGAACCGCCAGGGCCTCGACGGGGCCCGGCGGATCGGCGTGGACCTGGTGGAGGCCGAAGTGGTCGGCGTCGGCATGGACGACACGTGGAGCCGCTTTGTTGTATCGACGGCGGCAGGGACCTGGGACGGCGATGCCGTAATCTTGGCCGCCGGCGCGTCCCGCATCGTGCCGCCCCTGCCGGGCGTGCGGGAGCTGGAAGGGCGCGGCGTGAGCTATTGCGCCGTCTGCGACGCCTTTTTCTACCGGCAGAAGACCGTGGCGGTCCTCGGCAGCGGCGCCTACGCCTTGCATGAGGCCGAAGCCCTGCTGCCCCACGCGGCGGCAGTGTATCTGCTGACGGACGGCAGGGAGCCTGACGTGGCCGTGCCGCCGTCCCTCCGTGTCGTGACGGACCGCCTGGCGTCCCTGGAGGGAGCTCAGGACAGCCCGGCCCGGGTGCGCGCCGTGACCTTTGCCGACGGGCGGAGTCTGTCCCTGGACGGACTGTTTATCGCCCTCGGCACGGCCGGCAGCACGGACCTGGCCCGCAAGATGGGCGCCCAGGTACAGGGGAACCGCGTCTGTGTGGACGCCGCCACCATGGCGACGAACGTCCCTGGCCTGTATGCCGCCGGCGATTGCACGGGCGGCCTGCTCCAGGTGGTGAAGGCCGCGTACGAAGGAGCCCTGGCGGGCCTGTCGGCCTTAAAGTATGTGCGGGACCGCGAGAAAGCGGCGCAGTCCCGGGAAGGAGGGTCCCATGCTCGTACGGACGGCGCGGACTGAGGGCCGGAGCCCCGGTGACGGCGTCGCGCCGCGGCCCGGGGACTTTTCCGACCTGTACATCCGCAACTTCTCCTTCTGGCCCCACTTGACGGACGGCCAGCGGTCCCTGCTGAACGGCCATTCCCACGTCGTGTCCTTCGCGAAAGGACGGCTCCTGTTCGGCGGCAGCGACGACTGCGTCGGCGTGGTCCTCGTGAAGACCGGGCGCCTGCGAGCCTACACCCTGTCCGAGGACGGACGGGAAGTCACGCTGTACAGTGTCTTTCCCGGCGAGGTGGAGGTCTTGACGGCGACGTGCGTCCTGAAAGATATTACGTACCATGTTTTTGTGGAAGCCGCGGAAGACACGACGGTCCTGCTGACCGATTCGGCGGCTTTCCGCGCGGTGGCGGACAGCAACATCTATGCCCGCTGCGCCGCCTACGAACGGGCGGCCCGGCGGCTGTCGGAAATGCTCCATGCCCTGCAGGAGGTCTTGTTCGTCAGCGCCGACAAGCGCCTGGCGCGGTTTCTCCTCGGGGAGAGCCGCCAGTTGGGGACGGACAAGCTCAAGCTGACCCAGGCGCAGATTGCCAGCTATATGGGCAGCGCCCGGGAGGTGGTGAGCCGTCTCCTGAGGGACTTGTCCGCAGCGGGCCTTGTCCGGGCAGGCCGCGGCACTGTGACCCTGTTGGACAGGGAAGCCCTGGAAAAGATGGCGCGGTGACGGGACGGAAGCGTCCCCGCGCGGGAATGGAAAAATGGGCAAACAAAAAGACCTGCCTCGCGGCAGGTCTTTTCTAATGTACTGGGAAGCTTCCATGGGCGCTGGTTTCCGTCGGTTCGCGCCGCCGGGCCTTGGCCGGGACTTACTTGAAGAGTTCCAGGACGGCTTCCGCCGGCTGGTAGCCGACGGTCGTGCCGATGGGCTGGCCGTTTTGGAAGGCCATGAGGGTCGGGATGCTCATGACGCCGTATTTTTCCGCCAGGTCCGGCGCGTCATCCGTGTTGACCTTGCAGACCAGGAGTTCCGGGTGTTCGGCGGCAATCTGCGCCACGACCGGCGCCATCATGCGGCAGGGGCCGCACCAGGTGGCCCAAAAGTCCACCAGGACGGGCTTGTCCGCCCCTAAGACGATGGTGCCGAAATTTTCACTGCGTACTTCTACAGGTTCCATACTGATTTCCTCCTCCGCGCGGGTTCAGGCCGCGTCCTTTACAGGCGGCACAGGCCGCTGGTTGGTTTGTTTGCTTTTCTTTATTATACGGGGAGGCCCGGGATTTTTCTGTAACCGCGTCACATTTCCAGGAGGCGTTCCAGTTCTTCTTTCGAGCGCAGGCCCGTGGCGCGGCGGCAAGGGCGGCCCTGCCGGTAGGCCACGGTCGTCGGCGGCAGGAGGATGCGGCATTGGCCGGCCAGGAGGCTTTCTTCCTCGCAGTCCACCTTGCAGGCCTTGAAATCCCCCCGTTTATCCAGGAGGGCCTGGAGTTCCGCCGTTTCCAGGCGGGACGACTGCTGGCTCCCGCCGTAGAACAGGACCAGGACCGTGCCCTCGGCCTGGAGGACTTCGGCGTCGAAGGTGGCCGCTGTCACTTCCTGTACGGTCTGGGCCGGATTTTCCACGTAATCCGGCGGCAGGAGCAGTTCCAGAGTCTCTTTCGTGCGCAGGCCCGTGGCGCGGCGCACGGCCCGGCCCGCGGCGAAACAGACGGTGGTCGGCATCATGAGGACGCGGAACTGCTGCAGCAGCTCCGGATAATCGCCGCCGTCGACCTTGCAGATTTTCAAGCCCGGGTGGTTCTGCTGCAGGTATTCCAGTTCGGCAATCTGCATTTTCGACGGCTTGTCCCAGCCCTGGCAGAACAGGACAAAGACCGGGCCGGGGTGCCCGAGCACTTCGGCAGCGAAGGTTTCCGGTGTCAGGACGAGAAAATCGTCACGAAAGAATCCCATGGTAATTCTCCTTTTCCACACTAAGGAAGGTAAACAGGACGGCCCCGACGGCGCCGCGGGACGTCAGCGGAAGCGCGGGTCGCGGCGGGCCCACAGGACACGGCCCGGCAGCTGGGCCAGGAGGATGCCGGCCAGGAGCAGGGCTGCGCCGGCCAGTTCGCGGCCCGTCATGGTCTCGTGCAGGAACAGGGCGCCCGACAAGGCGCCGAAGACCATCTCCAGGGACAGGAGCATGGACGCTTCCGTCGGGGGGACGCCTTGCTGGCCGATAATCTGCAGGGCGTAGGCGCCGCCGCTGGACAGGACGCCGGCGTAGAGGACGGGGACGGCTGCCGCCCGGAGGGCTTCCCAGGTCAGGACCTCGCCGGTCAGGGGCAGGATGGCAAAGCCCAGGAGGGCGTCGACGACGAGCTGCCCCTCGGCCAGATAGATGCCGGGGTACCATTCGACAAAGCGGTCCACGCATAAGATGTGCAGGCTCCAGAAGGCGACCCCGATCAGGACCAGGGCGTCGCCGAAGTTGAAGGGCGCCCCGTCCCCGTGGTACGTCAGCAGGTACAGGCCGAGGACCCCGAGGAGACAGCCTGCCAGGTGCGTCAGGCGCAGGGGGCGGTACAGGACGAGACCCAGGATGGGGACGGCGACGATGTAGAGGGCCGTAATGAAGGCAGTCTTGCCGACGGTCGTATAGAGCATGGCCACCTGCTGCAGGGCCGTGCCGGCGAAGAGGCACAGGCCGATGAGGAGACTGCAAAGCCACAGGGGCCACGGTTTCCCTGCCGCCGGGACGACCCGTCCCCCGGCCCGGGCAGGCCGGCCCTTGCTACGTTGGTACCAAAGCAGGATGGGCAGGACGGCCAGGGAGCCCAGGAGGGAACGGACCGCGACAAAGGAAAAAGGCCCAATGTCGGCGTTGCCCAGGCTCTGGAAGAGAAAAGTCGTGCCCCAGATGAAGGCTGCCAGGAGCAGGCACAGTCTGTTTTTCATGTTACAATTTCATCCTCGTTTTCCTAAAAATGACTTATCCATTATACTATAAATTGCAATTGTGTTCAAATAATGGTAGACTTTGCCCTATAAAGGAGAGAGAAACATGGAACGAGAATGGAATGAGGCGTCCGGGACCTCTTTGTCCCCGGATCGGATCCCGCCCTTGACGAAGGTCGAGGCGAATCAACAGGGCTACCGCTGGGTGGCCATTACGGCGATGCTCTATGCCATCGGCATTATCCTGCACACGGTCAGCCCCAACGTGGGCGGCGTGACTATCAACTGGACCATTGCCATGTACTGCATCGTCATCAATTTGACGAAACCGCCCCTGACGCGGGCCATCGGCATGGGTTTCATCGCGGGGATCACGCTGATCCCGTCGTCCAAGTCGGCGTTTCCCCTGGGGAACCTGGCCAGTGAAATCTGCGGCGCCACGACGTGCTGCCTGCTCTTGAAGGCCCTGGCCATGGCGCGCCTGGGCGACTGGAAGCTGGCGCCCCTGGTGACAGGGTTCTGCTCGACCTTCGTGTCCGGCGGGGTCTTTACCTTTATCCTGCGGCTCATCCTGAACCTGCCGCTGGGAGTCTGGCTCAAGGTAATGCTGCCCGTCGTCGCCGTCGTGGGCGTCTTGAACGCCGTGGTCACCTTCGGCCTCTACGGGCCGGTGAAGAAACTGTTCTTCGCCCGGGAAGGAGGGAGGACGGCATGACGAATCCCGCTGTTTCCTTTGCTCACTATTATTTTCAGTACAGCAGCGGCCGCGTCCCTGCGCTGAAGGATATCTGCCTGGATATCGTGCCGGGCAGCTTTACGGTCCTCCTCGGCCCCAGCGGCGCCGGCAAGACGACGCTGTGCAAGTCCATGACGGGCATCCTGCCTTATTACCAGGGCGGCAGCTATGCCGGCGATGTCCGCGTCCTCGGCGAGTCCACGAAGGGACGCAAGGTATCGGACCTGGCGATGCGCATCGGCTTCATGATGGAAGACTACGAAAGCCAGCTCGTGTCCCTCACGGCAGGGGAAGAAGTGGCGTTCGCCCTCGTGAACCATGGGTTCCCGCCGGGAGAGACGGAAGACCGGGTTCGCCGCGCCCTGGCCGAGGTGGGCCTGCCGGGCCGGGAAAACTATCAGCTCGACGAACTGTCCGGCGGGCAGCGGCAGCGCCTGGCCCTGGCGTCGCTGCTGGCCGTGCGGCCGGAGGTTATCGTCCTGGACGAACCGGTCAGCGCCATGGATCCCGACGGCGCCGAAAGCCTGTACAAGCTGATCCATGAAATCCACGAGGAGCACGGCACGACCTTTGTCGTCGTGGAACACCGGGTGGAATTCGTCCTGCCGTATGTGACGGATCTGGTGGCCGTCAAGGACGGGCGCATCGCGGTGGCGGGTCCCTGCGGCGACGTGGTGCCTGCCTTGTACGCCGACCCGGCCCTGCGGCCCCTGCTGCCCGATTTGTGGCAGATCCGCTGCGGCCTGGAGGCGCGCACGGGCCAGTCTTTCCGCCTGTGGCGGAGCGTGGCCGGGGCGGTGGATGAACTGCGGGAACGCGGCATGGGACCGCTGGCGGTCCGGAAGGAGGGAAACCCGTGATTGAAGCGAAAAATATCAACTTCGCCTACCGGCGCGGCATCCCGGTCCTGACGGACATCAACTGCGCCATCGGCGACGGGGAGTTCGTGGCCCTGCTGGGCCACAATGGCAGCGGCAAGACGACCCTGACGCGCCTGATGATGGCCCTGGATCATCCCCGGAGCGGACAGATCCTCGTCGACGGCGACGACATCGCCCATTACGAACCGGCGGACCTGGCGGACAAAATCGGCTATGTGTTCCAGAATCCGGACCTGCAGATCCTGGCCGACACGGTCTACGAGGAAGTGGCCTACGGCCCTCGCGTCAAGAAGCTTCCCGAGGCGAATATCCGCGCCAATGTGGACGAAGCCCTGCGCGTCATGGGACTGACGGACCTGAAAGACTATTACCCGCGCCTCCTGTCCTTCGGACAGAAACGGCGCCTCGGGGTGGCGGCGGCCCTGGCCCTGAACCCGCGCACGCTCATCCTCGACGAAATCACGAACGGCCAGGATGCCGCGGAGCAGGGGGCCATGATGGAATATCTGAAGGCCCTGAACGAAAAGAAGGGGACGACCATCCTCTTGATTACCCACGACATGGACATCGTGCGCCGCTACGCGAAGCGGACCCTGGTGCTGTGTGACGGCCGCGTCGTCTTTACGGGGACGCCGGCGGAACTCTTCGCCACGGGCGAGGCCCTGAAAGCCTGGGGCCTGCGCCGTCCCGTCGTCTCGACCCTGTCCCTGGAATTCGGCTTGACGGGCGTGACCGGCTGCGAAGCCTTTTGCGACGCCCTGGCCGGGGCCCTGCCCGACGGCGCGGCGTTGGACGGGACGGGGTTCCCCGCTTCGAAAGGAGGCGCGGCCCAATGAAACTGAACGCCTTTACGTGGATTATCATTACCCTGGCCGTGACGGCGTGGGTGTTCATCCTGCCCGTCAAGACTGTAGCGTGCCTGCTCGTGCTGCAGCTCATCCTGCTGCTCTACATCAAGCGGAGCAAGACCATGCTGGCGGCCATCGGCGGTCTCGGCGTGTTTACGGGCATGATGATCGCCCTGCAGCTCCTCTTCGGCTCGCCGCTGGACGTGGCCCTTTTTGGCGGCCTGCGCATGCTCGTCATGACCCTGGCCTTTTTGTGTATGCTCGCCACGACGAAAATCCAGAGTATCGCCAAGGCGTTGGTGGAACGCTTCCACATGCCGGTGGAGTACGCGTTCATGCTGACGACGGCCCTGCGGTTTGTGCCGAACTTCCTGGAAGACAGCACGGTGACCCTGGACGCCCAGTCGTGCCGCGGCTATTCCAACCGGGGCAACGCCCTGAAGCGCCTCTGGTCCTACCTCATCGTCATCCGGCCCTTGGTCATGCGTGCCGTGGCGAAGTCCGAAACCCTGGCCCTGTCCATGGAACTGCGCGGTTTCGGCGCCAACACGTACGGCAACATGCCCAAGGATCCCTTTACGGCGGCGGACCTGGTCGCCCTGGCCATCGTCCTCTTCCTGAGCGCCTACCCTTTGTGGAGTCGGCATGTGCCGGCCCTGGCAGGGTTCTTTTGACCGGGAGGGGCGGGCAACCCCTGGCCGGTTTCTCCACAGCCCATCCACAGGGTTATCCACAATAAAACACTATATATGGATGTAGAACGAAAAAATATTGGCGGAAATCGCAAGATATAGTTGCGGTTTCCGCCAACTAATGTTATGATTAGTTTGGTCGTTTTAGCTATTAAAAATAGAACTTATTAGAACTTACTCTCAATAAATGGAAAGGCGGGGGACCGATGAGTGTGAAGAAAGTGATTAAACGGGACGGCTCCAGCGTGGATTTCGACCTCCAGAAGATTGTGGTGGCCATCGGCAAGGCCAATGCGGCCGTCGCGGCGGAGCAGCGGCTGGAGGACAGCCAGATTCTCGCTATCGCGCGGTATGTCCAGCAGAAAGACAAGCAGCGCCTCCTGGTGGAAGACATCCAGGATATGGTGGAACACCAGATCCAGGAAGCGGGAAAATTCGATTTGGCCAAGGCCTACATCATTTACCGCTACCGCCGCGCCCTGGTGCGCAAAGCGAATACGACGGACGAATCCATCCTGTCCCTGATCCGCAACAGCAACAAGGACGTCATGGAGGAAAACAGCAACAAGAACGCCGTCATGGCCTCGACGCAGCGCGACCTCATCGCCGGCGAAGTGTCGAAGGACCTGACGCGCCGTATCGTCCTGCCGGAAAAGATTTCCCGCGCCCATGACGAAGGCGTCCTCCATTTCCACGACATGGATTATTTCATCCAGCCCATCTTCAACTGCTGCCTCATCAATATCGGCGATATGCTGGACAACGGCACGGTCATGAACGGCAAGCTCATCGAATCGCCCAAGGGGTTCCAGGTGGCGTGCAATGTCATGACCCAGATCATCGCCTCCGTCGCGTCGAGCCAGTACGGCGGTCAGTCGGTCGACGTGTCCCATTTGGGCAAATACCTGCGCCGCAGCCGGGACAAGTTCACGAAGCGCGCCTATGAGGCCCTGGGCGCCAACGCGGATCCGGCCATCGTCACGAAAATCGTGGACGAGCGCCTGCGCGAGGAGCTCAAGGCCGGCGTGCAGACCATCCAGTACCAGATCAACACCCTCATGACGACGAACGGCCAGTCGCCCTTCGTGACCCTCTTCCTGTACTTGCGGGACGGGGACCCCTACATCGAAGAGAACGCCATGATCATCGAGGAGATTATCCGCCAGCGCTACCAGGGCATCAAGAACGAGGTCGGCGTATACGTGACGCCGGCGTTCCCGAAGCTGGTCTATGTGCTCGACGAAAACAACAACCTGACGGGCGGCAAGTACGATTACCTGACGGAATTGGCGGCCAAGTGCAGCGCCAAGCGGATGTATCCGGATTATATCAGCGCCAAGAAGATGCGGGAGAACTACGAGGGCAACGTCTTCAGCCCCATGGGTTGCCGCAGCTTCCTGGCCCCCTGGAAGGACGAAAAGGGCAACTACCAGTTCGAAGGCCGCTTCAATCAGGGCGTCGTATCCCTGAACCTGCCCCAGATCGGCATCCTGGCCGCCGGGGACGAGGACAAGTTCTGGAAACTCCTGGACGAACGGCTCCAGCTCTGCTATGAAGCCCTCATGACGCGCCACGAAGCCCTCATGGGCGTGCGCAGCGACGTGAGCCCCATCCACTGGCAGTACGGCGCCATTGCCCGCCTGCCGAAGGGGGCCAGGATTGACAAGTATCTGCTGAACGGCTATTCCACCCTGTCCCTGGGCTACATCGGCCTCTACGAGATGACCCTGGCCATGAAGGGCGTCAGCCACACGGCGCCGGAAGGCAAGGATTTTGCCATGCGCGTCATGAAATATCTCCGCGCGGCCTGCGACCGCTGGAAGGTCGAGACGGGACTGGGCTTCGCCCTTTACGGCACGCCGGCCGAGTCCCTGTGCTACCGCTTCGCCCGCGTGGATAAGGAACGTTTCGGTACCATCAAGGACATTACGGACAAAGGGTACTATACCAACTCGTACCACGTCGATGTGCGGGAACCCATTGACGCCTTCTCGAAATTCGAGTTTGAAAGCGCTTTCCAGCGCGTGTCTTCCGGCGGCGCCATCAGCTACGTCGAAGTGCCGAACATGGAAAAAAATCTCGAAGCCCTCGAATCTGTGATAAAATTTATCTATGACCACATCCAGTACGCGGAATTCAACACGAAATCCGACTACTGCATGGTCTGCGGGTACGACGGGGAAATCCTCATCAACGACGATAACGAATGGGAATGCCCGCAGTGCCACAACAAAGACCATGCCAGGATGACCGTTACCCGCCGGACCTGCGGCTACCTGGGCGAGAACTTTTGGAATGTGGGGAAAACCAAAGAAATCAAGTCGCGCGTACTGCACCTGTAAAGGACCGCAGGACTTTGGCGGGGGCCGCGCACGGCAAAAACAAAGGGAAGTGGAAGTATGAATTACGCGGCTTTGAAACGCCATGACATCGCCAACGGGCCGGGAGTCCGTGTCTCCCTGTTTGTCAGCGGGTGCCGGCACCATTGTCTAGGCTGCTTCAATCCTGAGACATGGAGTTTTACCTACGGGAATCCCTTTACGGGGGAGGTGCTGGACAAAATCATCCGGGCCTGCAACCACGACTTTATCGCCGGGCTCAGTGTCCTGGGCGGGGAACCCCTGGACCCGGCCAACCAGGCCACGGTCCTGCGGCTCCTGGAGACGTTCCACCGGGTCTATCCCCACAAGACGATCTGGTGCTACACGGGCTATCGGTACGATGACGAACTGCTGGCCGGCAGCGTGGGGGACCTTGCCACGGTCCGGCAGATCCTGTCCTTCGTCGACGTCCTGGTCGACGGGGAGTTCCATGAAGCGGAAAAGGACTTGAAGCTCCGGTTCCGCGGCAGCGCCAACCAGCGCCTCATCCGGGCAAAAGACTCCCTGGCGGCAGGACAGCTCCTTTTGTGGGACGACGGCGGGGCCACGACAGGAGGGACGGCGCAATGACGGAAAAGTTATATGAGGGCAACTCGTTTTTGAAGGAATGCGACGCGACGGTCACGGCCTGTGAAAGCGCGCCTGACGGCTACGCCATCGTCCTGGACCGGACGGTTTTCTTTCCCGAAGGGGGCGGCCAGCTGAGCGACACGGGCACCCTCGATGGGGCGGCCGTGACGGATGTCCAGGAAAGGAACGGGGAAATTATTCACCACTGCCAGGCAGCCTTCCCGGTGGGTGCCAAGATCAAGGCCGTCGTCAACTGGCAGGCCCGTCTGGACCACATGCAGCAGCATTGCGGCGAACACCTGCTTTCCTACGCCTTTTGGAAACTCTTTGGCGCCAACAACGTTGGCTTCCATATGAGCGACCGCCTGGTCACGATCGACCTGGATCGGGAGGTCACGTGGGAGCAGGCCATGCAGGCGGAGGATTTCGCCAACGGCCAGGTCTGGGACGACCGGCCCATTACGGTCTGCTACAAACCGCATACGGAAGTCGCCACGATTCCCATGCGCAAAAAGAATGAAAAGATTACGGGCCTCCTGCGCCTCGTTTCCATCGAGGGCGGCGACATCTGCACGTGCTGCGGCACCCATCCGGCCGCCACGGGCACGGTGGGCCTGATCAAGGTTGCCCGCCTGGAAAAGCACAAAGGCGGGACGCGGGTCGAGTTCCTCTGTGGCCGTTGGGCCCTGGAAGACGCCCGCCGCAAGATGGAATGGATCCAGGCGGCAGGACACCACCTGAGCACGAGCGAGGACAAGGTCCTGGACGCCATCGGGAAAATGGAAGGGGAAATCGCGTCCCTGAAGGAGCAGCTCCGCACGAAGATCGGAGAGCTGCAGGAAGGGGAAGTGCGGGTCCTCGTCGCCAACGCGCCGGTGAACCAGGCCGGCAGCAAGGTCCTTGTGGCCGTGGAGGACGGGTACGACCCGAAATCGGCCAAGGCCATGCTGGGCAAGTTGACGGCTATTCCGGGCAGCGTGGCCGGTGTGGTGTACCACAGCGGCGACCGCGTGAATTACCTTTTCGGCCTCGGCGAAGGGGGCCAGGGCGACTGCAAAGCCGCCGTGCAAAAGGCCAATGAACTCTTCCGGGGCAAAGGCGGCGGCAAGCCGTCGTCGGCCCAGGGCGGCGGGACCTACAGCCCCGACTGGCAGGAGAAGGCCGAAGCCTTGAAGCGATTCCTGCGGCAGTAAATGTGGCAGGAAGGATGGGGTGGACACAGACAGACAAAACGGGCGGGAAGCCTGGATACGCTTCCCGCCCGTTTTTGCGTGTGGTTATTTTTCTTTCCGGGACCGCCAGACCTCGACGACGAGGGGCAGGACGGACACGAGGATGATGCCCATGGCCACATGGCCGAAGTTGTTCTTGACGAAAGGAATGTTGCCGAAAAAGTAGCCCGCGCCGGAGAACAGGGTGACCCAGGCAACGGCCCCGATGACGTTGTAATGGAGGAACGTGCGGTAATGCATGGTGCCGATCCCGGCGACGAAGGGCGCGAAGGTGCGCACGATGGGGACGAAACGGCACAGGAAAATAGCTTTGTGGCCGTGTTTTTCGTAAAAGCGCTGGGCCTTTTCCACGTGTTCCGGCCGAATCAGGCTGTTGTGGCTTTCGAGCAGTTTGAGGCCGAACTTCTCGCCGATCCAGTAATTGCACGTATCGCCCAGGATGGCAGCGACGAGACAGATGGCGTAGAAGTAGCCGAAATGGAGGCTGTCGGCCGTCGCGGCCAGGGCGCCGCACGCGAAGAGCAGGGAATCGCCCGGCAGGAAGGGCGTCACGACGAGGCCCGTTTCACAGAACAGGATCAGGAACAGCAGGAAATAGATCAGGGAACCGTAGGCCGCCATGATGGCCGGGATATAGCGGTCAAAATGGAGAATATATTCACTGAAGAAATAGGCGAGCTGGTACAATGCATCCATGACGCGGGGGACCTCCTTTATGCTTGTCCGGGGAATCTGGTTTTTCCCTAAAATCGACAGTATTGTAACATAAAAGACAAAAGAATGGTATAATAAATTATTACGGGAAGCCATTGTTCACAGAAGGTTAAAATTTGCCGCGGTTCTTCCGGGGCATTTCCGTATATAATAGAGAAAAGTACAGGCAGAAGGACCCGGGGGGAGCTGCCGCCGGGCCGGGAAGGGAACAGAAGGAGACGAAACCGATGACAGGAACAAAGAAACCGTTGGAAGTGACGGAAGACGGGCTGTGCTGGTGTGGCAGCGGCAAACCGTATGCAGCGTGCCACCAGGCCCTGGACGACGAAATCAAATTGCACCAGCTCGCCGGGGAAGAGGTCCCGACGCGGGACATGATCAAGACTCCCGCCCAGATTGCGGGAATCCGGAAGGCCTGCGCCTTGAACACGGCCGTGCTGGACGAGGTCGCCAAATACATCCGCAAGGGCATGACGACGGAGGAAATCGACCAGATTGTGTATCAGTTCACCGTGAAAAACGGCGGTACGCCGGCGCCCCTGGGCTTCTGCGGATTTCCGAAGAGCGTCTGCACCTCCGTCAACGACCAGGTCTGCCACGGTATTCCGGATCCCAAGGTGGTCCTGCGGAACGGCGATATCGTGAATGTCGACGTGTCTACGATCGTGGACGGGTATTACGGCGACGCGTCCCGCATGTTTGAAATCGGCCGCGTGGACCAGCGGGCCCGGGACCTGGTCGCCATTACGAAGGAATGCCTCAAGCGGGGCGTGGCGGCAGCCAGGCCCTGGGGGCATTTGGGGGACGTGGGCGCGGCCTGTGGCGCCTTTGCCCACAAGCACCATTATTCCGTGGTCGAGGAGTTCGGCGGCCACGGCGTGGGCGTGGAATTCCACGAAGATCCCTTCGTCGCCCATACGGGCAAGAAGGGGACGGGCGTGCTCCTGGTACCGGGCATGATCTTTACCATCGAACCCATGCTCAACGAAGGGCGGAAGGGTGTCTTTATCGATTCGGCCAACGACTGGACCGTCTATACGGAAGACGGTAGCCTGTCGGCCCAGTGGGAGCACACCATCCTGATTACGGAAACCGGCGCGGAAATCCTGACCTACTGACCGTCGTTCTTGTAATAGATGTAACAAAATATCCGAAAAACACAACTGTTTCCGTGTAGGAAACGGGCTCGGGACCCGGACTGTCGCCAGTCCGGGTTTTCGCTTTCCATGCGGCTTTGGGACAATCCGTAAACGCTGCATGGGGATTTGTATACAATATTCTTTGCTGTATCCGTGTATACATGCGTCCAACCAATTGTCTTTTACGTTACAGGACATTAGAATTAGGTTTGTGATTTGCCATTAATCTGTCAACGTTCCGGCCGGGGTCCGGCCCGGAAGTGACAATCCGTTGGAGGGTACGCGCGATGTTTACGGAAATCCTGAATCAAATCGACAGTTATGTGTGGGGCCTGCCCCTAATCGTCCTGTTGCTGGGGACGGGCGTTTTGCTCACGTTCCGCCTGCGCCTGCTGCAGGTCTGGAAGTTGCCCAAGGCCTTGGCCCTGATTTTTACGGCCCGCAGTGGCGGGGGCGGCGATGTGAACAGCTTCAAGGCCCTTTGCACGGCCCTGGCCGCCACGGTCGGCACGGGCAATATCGTCGGTGTGGCGACGGCCGTCAAGGCCGGCGGCCCCGGCGCCCTGTTCTGGATGTGGATTGCGGCGTTTTTCGGCATGGCGACCAAGTACGCCGAATGCCTGCTGGCCGTCCGCTATCGCACGACGGACGCCAACGGCGAAATTTCCGGCGGGCCTATGCATTACATCGAAGCGGGCCTGGGAGCGAAATTCAGGCCTCTGGCCGTGATGTTCGCCGCCTTCGGCGTGGCTACGGCCTGCCTGGGCAGCGGCACCTTCACGCAAGTAAACGCCATTTCCGAAATCACGAACCTGACCTTCGGGATCGACCCGCTGTACACGTCCCTCTTCCTGGCGGCCCTGACAGGCATCATCGTCTGGGGCGGCCTCAAGAGCATCGCCAGCGTGTCCAGCAAGGTCGTGCCTTTCATGGCCGTGGTCTATATCTGCATTACGGCCGGCGTGCTGGTCGCCTTCCGTGAGCAGCTGCCCGCGGCCATCGCCCTGGTGCTGCACGACGCGTTCCATCCGTCGGCGGCGGCCGGCGGGTTCCTTGGCGCCACCGTCGCCGTGGCTATGCGTTCCGGTATTGCCCGCGGCATTTTCTCCAACGAGGCGGGCCTGGGCTCCGCCCCGATTGTGGCGGCAGCGGCCAAGACGAAATGGGCGGCGGAACAGGGCCTGGTCTCTATGACGGGCACGTTCATCGATACCATCATCATCTGCACCATGACGGGCCTGTGCCTCGTCGTGACCGGCGTCTACACGGGCGCTGCCAACGGCGCCGTCATGACGGCGGGCGCCCTGGGCATGGTCTTCCCGAACACGGCCAAATACCTGTTGTTCGTCGGGCTGGTCCTTTTCGCCTTTTCCACCATCCTGGGCTGGAATTATTACGGCGAACGCTGCGTCGAATACCTGCTGGGCACCAGGGCCATCCGTCCGTACCGCGTCGTCTTCACGCTCATCATCGCGTCGGCCAGCTTCCTGAAGCTGGAATCGATCTGGGCCCTGGCGGATATTTCCAACGGCCTTATGGCGTTTCCGAACCTGATTGCCTTAGTGCTGCTGTCCCCGGTGGTCGTCCAGGAGACGAAGCTGTACTTTGCCCACCTCGACGCCGTGGAAGAACGGCTCCGGGGCATCGCCTCCGCCCGCGCCGCCGAAAATGCCGGTTCCGGGGACTGAGCCCGGCCGGGAAAGGGATGCCGGACGCGGCCTGGCAAGGGCCTGCGGGAAATGTGGAAAAATTACAGAAAGATGCTAAAAAAGGGAATGCCGCGGCATTCCCTTTTTGTCTACCTGTGAAACAACAACGTTTATATTAAAAGTATACATGTATACATTGAATTCATGAATTGATTTACGATTTACGAAATAATATAATACAAACATAACGTTACTGTAAGTTGTAACTTACAGTCGTCGATTTAATTCCATTGTTCCAAGAGGGGGGGGGAAACATGATGGATATCAATCAACTCGTAAACGACATCGACAGTTTCGTATGGGGGCCTGTCATGCTGGCGCTGCTGGTCGGCACCGGCGTGTTCCTGACTCTCAAGCTGCGCTTCCTGCCGTGGCGCAACCTGCCGTACGCCTTGAAGAAGGTGCTCGGCCGTGAAGCCCGTTCGAAAGCGCTCGGCGAAGGGGACGTTTCCCCGTTTTCCGCCTTGATGACGGCCCTGGCGGCCACCATCGGCACGGGCAACATCGTCGGCGTGGCGACGGCCATGTTCTCCGGCGGCCCCGGCGCCCTGGTCTGGATGTGGGTTTCCGCCTGCTTCGGCCTGACGAGCAAGTTCAGCGAATGCATGCTCGCCATCAAGTATCGGGAAGTCAACGTCCAGGGCGAAATGGCCGGCGGTCCCATGTACACCATGAAGAATGGCTTCAAGAACAAGAACGCCGGCAAGATCCTGGGCTTCCTGTTCGCCCTCTTCACTGTGCTGGCGTCCTTCGGCATCGGCAACCTGACCCAGGCCAACTCCATTTCTTCCGCGCTGGATCAGACCTTTGAGGTTCCCATCATGGTCACCGGCGTGGGCCTGGCCATCCTGTCCCTGATCATCATCCTGGGCGGCATCAAATCCATTTCCCGCGTTTCTTCCGTCCTGGTTCCCGCCATGGCCGTCCTCTACGTGGTATGTGGCCTGGCCGGCATCCTCGGCAATATTTCCGCCATTCCCCACGGCCTGTACCAGATCTTCGTCATGGCCTTTGATCCCGAAGCCGTCGGCGGCGGTGTCCTGGGCACCATTACCGTGAGTGTTATGAACTCCATCCGCTACGGCGTCGCCCGCGGCTGTTTCTCCAACGAAGCCGGCATGGGCTCCGCGGCCATCACGGCGGCTGCTGCCCACACGGATGATCCGGTCCGCCAGGGCTACATCAACATGACGGGCACGTTCTTCGATACCATCGTCGTCTGCACCATTACGGGCCTGGTCATTGCCTCGTCCGGCGTCCTGGGCGTCACCGATGCCAACGGCGTGCCGCTGAAAGGCATCGCCCTGACCATCGCGGCCTTTGAACGCTTTATCGGCCCCATGGGCGGCTACGTGGTTACCATCGGCATCATGCTGTTCGCCTATTCCACCATCCTCGGCTGGGAATATCACGGGGAAAAAGCCTTTGAGTACCTGTTCGATTCCCCGAAATACAACATCATCTACCGTGTCGTGTTCTCTCTGATCGCCTATGTCGGCGCCACGCAGACCTTGGAACTGGTCTGGAACATCGCCGATATCTTCAACGCCCTGATGGCTATCCCGAACCTGATCAGCCTGATCGTCCTGTCCGACGTCATCAAGAGCGAAGTCCTGCGCTTCGAGGAACACCGCAAAAAGGAAAAAGAGGCCGGCCATACCATCCTTTCCGATGTCTATACCGCCGTTTCCCCGTCCCACGGGGACTGAGCTGCCGTACCCTTGCGCCCGTCGGTATCCGGCGGGCGTTTTGCTATCCTGCGGGCAGACAAAGTTAACGCAAATTTCCTACCTCCCGGGTCCCTGATATGATAGAATGGTACGTATATAAACAGGAGGTTTTCATGGATAGTTTTGCAAGTCTGAATCCGCAGCAGCAAGAAGCGGTACATCATACGGAAGGCGCCATGCTCATCCTGGCCGGCGCCGGCAGCGGCAAGACCAAGGTGCTCACGTGCCGCATTGCCCATCTGCTGGACCAGGGGGTCGCGCCCTGGAAGATCCTGGCCATCACCTTTACGAACAAGGCGGCCAAAGAAATGCGTACCCGCGTGGATGACATGGCTGGGGCGGCCGCCAGGGACGTGTGGCTCTCGACATTCCATTCCTTTTGCGCGCGCATCCTGCGCCGCGAGGTGGAAGTGACGGGCCTGTACCGACGCAACTTCGCCATTTACGACGCGTCGGACCAGAAGACGCTGCTGAAGCGCATCCTGAAGGATTTGAACCTGGATGAGAAGCGTTACCCCGTGCCGTACGTGCAGAATGCCATCTCCAGCGCCAAGAACGAGCTCCGGGATGCCGCCGCGTTCGGGAAGACGGCCATGGATTTCCATGCCCAGAAAATTTACGAGGTCTACCGGGAATACGAGAAACGGCTGCGGGCGAACAACGCCATGGACTTCGATGACCTGCTCCTGGTCGCCGTGGAAATGCTGCGGCAGTTTCCGGAGGTGCGCAAAAAGTACCAGGACCAGTTCTCGTACATCATGATCGACGAATACCAGGACACAAACCGCACGCAGTACCTGCTCACGCGGCTGCTCGCGGGGGAGCGGGGCAACCTGTGCGTCGTCGGCGACGCCGACCAGAGCATTTACGGCTGGCGCGGCGCGGATATCCGCAACATCCTGGACTTTGAGAAGGATTATCCCGACGCGCTGGTGCTGAAACTGGAACAGAACTACCGTTCCACAGGCACGATCCTGGCGGCGGCCAACGCGGTCATCGTCCACAACACGGAACGCAAGCCCAAGCAGCTGTGGACGCAGAATCCCGAAGGGAAGCAGATCGTCTATTACCAGGCGCAGGACGAGCGCGACGAGGCGCGGTTTGTCGTGGAACAGGCCCAGGGCCTGCTGCGGCAGGGGCTGCACTACGGCGACATGGCCGTGCTGTACCGCCTCAACACCCAGTCCCGCGTCTTTGAGGAAATCCTGAACAAGAGCGGCATCGCCTATACCATGGTCGGCGGCGTCAAGTTCTACGACCGCCGCGAAATCCGCGATGCCATGGCCTACCTGAAGGTGCTTTGCAACCCGTACGACACGATGAGCCTGCAGCGCATCCTCAACGTGCCGAAACGGGGAATCGGCGCCACCACCCTGGCCAGGCTGAATGACTACGCGGCGGCGCAGAACGCCAGCCTGTTTGAAATCGTGACGAACGCCTCCCAGGTGCCGGGTATCACGGCCCGGACGGCGGCGAAGCTGGAACAGTTCAGCACGCTGCTCTTCGAGCTCATGGGCGAAGTGGACCAGGTGCCCATGGAAGTCCTGATTGCCGACGTCATCCACAAGACGGGCTATCTCGACGAGCTGCTGGCCGAGCGCACGCCCGAGGCGGAAAGCCGGGCGGCGAACCTGGAAGAGCTCCAGTCCGTGGCGAAGGATTTCGTGTACGAAGAGAGTGAGGAAAAGACCCTGGCTTCCTTCCTGGAACACGTCGCCCTGGTGTCGGATATCGACGACGCGGACCTCGACGAGGACCGCATCACCCTCATGACGCTCCATTCGGCCAAGGGCCTCGAGTTTCCCGTTGTGTTCCTCGTGGGCATGGAAGAGGGTCTGTTCCCTCATTCCCGCAGCCTGTCGGACGACCACGAACTGGAAGAGGAGCGGCGCCTGTGCTACGTAGGCATCACGCGGGCGGAGAAGTATCTGTTCCTGAGCGGCGCCGCTACGCGCACCCTCTACGGGAATACGCAGGAAAACCTGGAGTCCCGCTTCTTGTCGGAAATCCCGGCCCGGCTGGTCCATACATATGAACGGCCCGAGGGGAACTCGTACGGGAACCCGTACGGCGCGCGTGGCCGCGGCGGCGCTGCCGGCGCGGACCGGGAATCCCGCCCGTTCAGCGGGTGGTTCCAGGAAGAACGCAAAAAGACGCAGGGCCTGTTCAGCAAGGTCCATCTGGACTATGTGCCGCCCCGCGCCGAAGGGGCCGGCGGCGCCTTCCAGGCCGGCGACCGGGTCCTGCACAAGAAATTCGGCGAAGGTACCGTGGTCAGTGTCAAGCAGACCGCCGATGGGCAGGAAGTCAAAGTGGCTTTCGCCGGCGGCGGGATCCGGAGCCTTTTGACGAAATACGCCGTTTTGAAGAAGCTTTGAGACAGGAGAGACGATATGGCGACGAAGGAGACAGTGCAATACGGGGCGGCGGAACCGCGGCCGGGCGAGACGAAGGAAGGCCTGCTGGCGGAGGCGGCGGAACTGCGCCGCCAGATCCGGCACCACGAGTATCAGTACTATGTGCTTGACGATCCGGAAGTGAGCGACGCCGAATACGATGCCCTGACGAACCGGCTGCGCGCCATCGAGGCCCTGTTCCCCGAGGAGGTGCCCGACGATTCGCCCACGCGGCGGCCCGGCGGGTATGTGGCGCCGGGCTTCACGCAGGTGCGGCATCAGATTCCCATGCTGAGCCTGGGCAATGTGTACAGCGCGCAGGAGATGCGGGATTTCGACAGGCGGATTCGGGCGTCCCTGCCCCAGGACGCGGCCGTGGAATATGTCATGGAACCGAAGATCGACGGGCTGGCCTGTTCCCTGATCTACGAAAAAGGACGCCTCGTCCTGGCGTCGACCCGCGGGGATGGGCAGGTGGGCGAAAACGTGACGGCCAACGTACGGACCATCCGCTCCATCCCGAAGCGCCTCACCGTACCGGCAGGGGAACCCGTGCCGGACCGCCTGGACGTGCGCGGCGAGGTCTACATGTCCCGCGAGGCCTTTTGGAAGTTGAACGAGGAACGGACCGAGGCCGGCGGGACGGAGTTCGCCAATCCCCGCAATGCCGCGGCGGGCAGCCTGCGGCAGCTGGATCCGGCCGTGACGGAAAAACGCGACCTGGGCTTCTTTGCCTACTATCTGGTGGGGCCGGCGGAGCCGCCGACCCAGGCGGAGTGCCTGCGGACCCTGGAAAAGTACGGCTTCACGACGCCCGAACACTGGTGCGTGGCCAAGGACGCCGACGCTATCCTGGCCTTTATCGCGGCCCACGAACAGCGGCGCCGCACCCTGGCCTACGATACGGATGGCGCAGTGGCGAAGCTGAACGCTGTCTGGGAACAGAAACTGCTGGGCGCCACGGGGAAGGATCCCCGCTGGGCCATTGCCTATAAATATCCGCCCGAACAGGCGCGGACCAAACTGGAAGACATCGTCATCCAGGTCGGCCGCACGGGGGTGCTGACCCCGGCGGCCGTGCTGACGCCGGTCAAACTGTCGGGCAGTACCGTGAGCCGCGCCACGCTGCACAACGAGGATTTTATCCGCGAAAAGGATATCCGCATCGGCGATACGGTGGTCATCAACAAGGCGGCGGAAATCATCCCCGAAGTCCTGTCCGTCGTGAAGGAACTGCGCCCGGCGGACGCCCAGCCGTTCTCCATGCCGGCGGAGTGCCCTGAATGCGGCTGGCCTGCCGTGCGCAAGGAAGGAGAGGCGGCGTACCGCTGCACCAATCCCCACTGCCCGGCCCTGGGCCGCGAAGGCCTGATCCATTTCACGTCGCGCGACGCCATGGACATCGAAGGCTGCGGTCCGGCCCTCCTCAACCAGCTGCTGGCGGCGGGCCTGGTAAAGACGCCGGCAGACCTGTACAGCCTGACGAAGGAACAGCTGATTCAGCTGGACCGCATGGGCGAGAAATCGGCGGACAACCTGCTCCAGGCCATCGCCAAAAGCAGGGACGCCGGCCTGGATAAGCTGCTCTTCGCCCTGGGTATCCGCCATGTGGGCGCCAAGGGCGGCCGGATCCTGGCGGAACGGTTCGGGTCCATGGAGGCCCTGATGGCGGCGGATAAGGAGACACTGGCCGCCTGCAAAGATATCGGCGATGTCATTGCCGGGAGCATCGTGACCTGGTTCGCGAACCCCGCCAACCAGGAACTCCTCCGCCGGCTGGCAGAGGCCGGCGTGAAGATGGTCATGGAACGGCGCCAGGAAAACGAACAGCACGTGTTCTTCCACAAGACCCTGGTCTTTACGGGTACCTTGCCGACCCTGGACCGCGCCACGGCCCAGGCCATGGCGCGCGCCGCCGGGGCCAACGTGACGGGCAGCGTCAGCAAAAAGACGGATTACGTGGTCGCCGGCGAAGCGGCCGGCAGCAAACTGGACAAGGCCCGCGCCCTGGGCGTGGCCGTCCTCGACGAAGAGCGTTTCCTGGAGCTGCTGCGCAGCGGTGCGGCCGGGACGGCTGCACCGACCCCGGCCCCGGCAGGCGATGCCGCCGCGGAAACGTCCCCCGCGCCGGGACCCCGGACGGACGGGGGCATGGATCCCCTGTTCTAAAAAGGGAACAGGCGGAAACAGGAAGGAGCAGATAATGAAAATACGCCGTTGGCCGGTCCTGCTGGCCGTCCTCTTCCTATTGGCAGTCCTGACGGGCTGTTTCCTCTGGCATGCCGTGCGGGATCCGTTCGCGGGCCAATGGATCGGCATCGTGAAGGTCCCCCTGATGGGGCGGTCCGTCGTGCAGGCGGATATCCGGCCCGTCGAAGGGAAAAAGGGACGTTATGACGTGGCCATGACGGCGGAACAGTATGTTCCCACGGAAGCGGACCCGCACATATACCAGTGGCAGCGCGGCGCCTCGCTTCGCTTCACGGGCAGCCTGGAGGACGACAGCCTGAACCTGGACTCCCTCGTGGAAATCACGTTCCTGGCCGGCAAGGTGACCGGGACCATCCGCCTGAAGGACGGGACGGTGCTGCGTCAGGATACGGGCCGGGAAAAGGAGGGCCTGAAGCGGGAACTGGCGGAAACCATCCGGAAGGAACATCCCGGCACGGTTTTCCGGGATGCGCCGTCCGCGCCATGACGAAGTGGGACAAGGTTTGGTAGTCCTTGCCATTTGTGCTATAATATGAAGTGTTATTTTTGGGCAGGGTGCCCGCGAATGATTTAACAGGGGTGAAACTATGAAAGTAACGGAAAAAGATGTACGCTACATTGCTGAACTCTCCCGCCTGGAAATTTCCGAAGAGGAAATGCCCATGTTTACGGAACAGTTCAACCAGATCCTGGAATACGCCGATATCCTGGAGAAGGTCGATACGGCTGGGATCGAACCGACCTTCAGTATCCTTCCGCTTTATAATGTGATGCGCGAAGACGAAGTGGTCCCGGGGGTCAGCCACGACGAGGCCATGAAAAACGCGCCTGCCGTACACAACGACGGATTCAAGGTTCCGCGCGTTATCGGATAAGAAGGGGGATACGACGGTGAATTTATACGATCAGACCGTTCATGGACTCCATGAACAGTTAAAAAAGAAGGAAATCAGCTCCGTGGAGCTGACCAACGCGGTATATGACCGCATCGGCGCCGTGGAAGACAAGGTCGCCGCTTATGTGACGCTGGACAAGGAAAACGCCCTAAAGCAGGCCGCCAGGGTCGACGCCATGATTGCCGCCGGCCAGGAGATCAAGCCGTTGGCCGGTATTCCGGGCGCCATCAAGGACAACATCAGCACGAAGGGGCTGCGCACGACCTGCTCGTCCCACATTTTGGACAACTTCATTCCCGTGTACGATGCCCATGTCATTGAAAACCTGCGCAAGGACGAGACGATCTTCCTGGGCAAGACGAACATGGACGAATTCGCCATGGGTTCCACGACGAAGACTTCCTATTTCAAGAAGACCTGCAATGCCTGGAACCTGGACCGCGTGCCTGGCGGTTCATCCGGCGGCAGCGCCGCGGCCGTGTCGGCCGGGGAAGCCATTTGGGCCCTGGGCTCCGATACGGGCGGATCCATCCGCCAGCCGGCGTCCTTCAACGGCATCGTCGGCATCAAACCGACGTACGGCCGCGTATCCCGGTATGGCTGCGTCGCCTTCGCGTCGTCCCTGGACCAGATCGGGCCGCTGACGCGCGACGTGACCGACGCCACCCTCGTCCTGAACACCATCTGTGGTGTCGACGCCCACGATTCCACGTCCCTGCCGGTGGACGTGCCTGATTTCACGAAAGCCCTGCGCCAGGATGTCAAAGGCCTGCGCATCGGCCTGCCGAAGGAATTCTTCGGGAAAGGCACGGATCCGAAGGTCAAGGAACAGATCCTGCTGGCCGCGGAAAAATACAAGGAACTGGGGGCGGAAGTCAAGGAAGTCTCCCTGCCCCATACGGAATACGCCGTCATTACGTACTACATCATTGCCCCGGCGGAAGCGTCGGCCAACCTGGCCCGCTTCGATGGCGTGCGTTACGGCTACCGCAACAAGCTCGCCACGAGCGCTCCCGAAATGACGAAGAAGAGCCGCAGCGAAGGCTTCGGCGCCGAGGTCAAACGGCGCATCATGCTGGGCACCTACGTGCTGAGCTCCGGCTATTACGATGCCTACTACAAGAAGGCCATGCAGGTCCGCACGCTGATCAAGCGGGACTTTGACGAAGTGTTCAAAGAATGCGACGTCCTGCTGACCCCGACGTCCCCCGTCGTGGCGTACTCCCTGGACGAGAAGATGGATCCCCTGACGCTCTACATGCTCGATGTCACGACCATCCCTGTCAACATGGCGGGCCTGCCGGGCATTTCCATCCCCTGCGGCTTCGCGGACGGCATGCCCGTCGGCATGCAGCTCATCGGCAAAGCCCTGGACGAAGAGACCATTCTGCGCGCCGCCTATACCTTTGAACAGGCGACGGAATTCCACAAGGCATACGCACCGCTGGGAGGGGACAAATAATGAAGAACTATATCACTGTTGTCGGCCTGGAAGTCCATGCCGAATTGAAGACGAAGACGAAGGCCTTCTGCTCCT
>OMWZ01000016.1 GCA_900314855.1 uncultured Selenomonadales bacterium | reverse complement strand
GCACGGCCAAGACATCCCTCGCATTCAAAAGCCCGAACCAAGTTGTAACAGAGTATTTCTCACATTCTGGTGTGTAACACATGTCTTGACAACCAAGACCTTTCCCTCGAACGAAATGGAGATGCCATGTACTTTTAAACCGTTTTTTGGTATAATAAACAGGTTATGTTATGCCCTGCGGGGCTGGGAGGTTACGTTATGATTGCAATTCGGGACCGGGTCCGCTTCGAAGAGACGGATCTCATGGCCATCGTGTATCATTCGCGCTACCTGCCGTGGTTGGAGATGGGCCGCGTGGCATATTTGGAGGCCTGCGGGGTCGACCTGGTGAAACTTATGGACGACGGCGTCCTGTTTCCCATTCGCGACGTCCATGTCCGCTACATCCGTTCGGCCCGTTTCGGGGATGAATATGAAGTGCGGACGACGTTGAAAGAGTTCAACCGGGCCAAGCTGCGGTTTGCCTATACCGTGGTCCATACGGCGACAGGAAAGGTCCTGGTGGAAGGGGAGACAACCAATGTCTTTACGGACCGGGACGGCAAGATCAAACGGCTCGGGGAGCCCTGGTTCCATCTCATCCAGGCGCGGTACGAGCAAGAGCAGGACGGCCGGGAATAAGAACCGGCCGGAAGATAGGATTGTTACAGAGGTGGAAGACTTTATGAGGTATGAAATCGTTCCGGTTCCCACGCGGATTCTGACGCAGCGGGACAACATCATCGACGCGATCCGGGAGTATGGCAAGGGCAAGTTCGGCCCCAACGATGTCATTTGCTCCGCCGAAAGCGTCGTCGCCATTACACAGGGCATGGCCAAACGGTGTGAGGAATTCAAGCCGGGCTGGCTGGCCAAGCTGCTCTGCCATTTTTTTCCGTCCTACGGCAGCATCAGCGGCTGGTATTGCATGCAGGCCCTGATCGACACAGAGAGCAATACCCGTGTCCTTGGCGCTTTCCTCGCCGGCGCCCTGACGAAGCTGGTCGGCAGGCGCGGCGTCTTTTATCAACTGGCCGGCTATCAGGCGCGCCTGATTGACGACGTGACGGGAACCATGCCCCCCTTTGACAAACACATTGTCTACGGGCCGAAGGATCCCTTCGAAGTGGTACGGCAGATCAAGGAGGCCTGCGGCGTGTACGGCGCGGTCATTGCGGACGTCAACGACCTGAAGCGGGCCGCCATTATCGGCTGGACCGACGGCGTGGACCCGGCCCTGGTCTCGAAAATCCTGATCGACAATCCCTTCGGCAATGCCAGCCAGAAAACGCCGATCTGCATTATCAAGGATTATCATAAGGATTGAGGGGGGACAGGAATGGCGATTTTAGCGATCTTTATCGTACTGTTGGTCCTGGCCGCGCTCTTCACACTGCATTTGATCCGCGTGCATGCCCGGGATGACGAAAAGTTGAAGTTTTACAAAGACAAGCGGACGAAGGCGTCCCTCCTTTCCCGGACGGACGACAAGCTCGTCTTTGCCTTTGACGTGCCGTATCGGAACACGGGGACACACGAAGCGATTTTCCTGGATGCCTTCGTGCGGGTCTATCTGCCGGATGAGCAGTACAACGGCGCCTTGGTGCGTGGCCGTGTCAACCACCCGGCGGCCCCGCGGACGGACGATTACTTTGAAGCGCGGCTCGTGCCGGGCGGCGAGGCGGGCCGTTTGACGGTTACCCTCGAAGTGACGCCCCGCAACGGCAGCGCCGACGCGAAGGAAGCCCTTCTGGGCCTGCCCGATTTCGAAGTGGCGCTGTACGTGGAACGGCGCGGCCGCATGGCCCTGTTCCATAACAAAGAAAATATCCTGCTTTCTCGCGAGGAATTGCAGGCCCTGGTGGATTGAGCCGGGGAGACCGAAAGGAGGCGATTCCCATGGAAATCCTGGTCATTGCGACCCATAACCTGGGAAAGACAGAAGAATTCAAGGAAATGCTCAAGGGGTTGCCGGTCACAATCAAGGGCCTGGCCGATTACCCCCAGCTGGTTGAGCCCGAGGAAACGGGCCATACCTTCGCGGCCAACGCCAAGCTGAAGGCGTCCTATTATGCGAAGAATCTGCACGAATACTGCCTCGCCGACGATTCGGGCCTCGAGGTCAAGGCCCTGGAAGGTGCGCCGGGCGTGCGTTCGGCCCGGTATGCCGGAGAAAAGGCGACCGACGAGGAAAATAACAACAAGCTGCTGCAGGTCATGAAGTTCCAGGTCAAGCGGACCTGCCGGTTCCGCTGTGCCCTGGCCCTTTCCGATCCGTCGGGCAGGATTATTGCCGAGACGGACGGCTGCTGTGACGGCCTGCTGCTCCATGAACCCCTCGGGGAGAATGGCTTCGGCTACGATCCCCTGTTCTGGTCGACGGAGCTGCATAAAGGGTTGGGCGAAGCGACGGCAGAAGAAAAGAATCGCATCAGCCATCGCGGCAAGGCAATCAAAAAGCTCCTTGCGAACTGGAAAAAGATCAAAGAATAAATCAGGAAGCCATGATGAAAATCGGAATTATCAGCGATACCCACGGAGACCTGCAGGCCCTCCGCAAAGTGTTGGCGGCGGCGCCGCCTGTGGAACGATGGATCCATTGCGGCGACTACGGCCGCGATGCGAACCTGATAGAACAAGTGACCGGGCTGCCCGTCGTGCGGGTCTGCGGGAACTGTGATGTCCTGCGGGGCCCCGTGACGGAACCGCCCGACGCCTATGTCGAATGGGAAGGGTACCGGATTTGGGTTACCCATGGTCACTTGTACCTCGGCGAAGGCCGAGAGGTGGATCAGCTGTTCTGGTGGGGACGACGCCTAGAACAGGACATGGTTATCTTCGGACACATCCACCGGCCTGTTTGGGAAGAGCAGGACGGCGTCTGGATCCTCAACCCGGGCAGCCCGTCCCGTCCGAGGGATGGCAGCAAGGCCGGCTTCGCTGTCCTGACGCTGAAGCGGGGGGAGTCGCCCCAGGTCGAGTTCTGCTGCCTGTAGGAGGCGGGAGGTCGGCAAGGCGGTACGGGCTGCACGGCCTTTCAATCTCGTGCAGTCTTGCGGTCCCGCTGGTCCTATAAAATATTCGAAAACTGGGTATTGCGCAAAGCGTGCCGCTTCGATACAATAGTAGCATATACTGAATAAAGTATATGCTACTATTTTTCTTGATATGAAAATCGCAATCCCGCGAAAACTGTGAAAATTCAGGATGGCAGCCAGGCTGCCGTGCGCGGGAGCGGGGGAACCCCAAGGAGGAAAAGGACATGGATTTGCGGGAAGAATCGATGGTGCTCCACGAAAAGTATAACGGCAAGATCGAGACCCGGGCCAAAGTGACCCTGGAGAATGACCATGACCTGGCCATTGCCTACACGCCTGGCGTGGCACAGCCCTGTCTGGCTATTAAAGCGGACCCGGACCGGTCGTTCGACCTGACCTGCCGCGGCAATATGGTCGCCATCTGCACGGATGGGACGCGGGTCCTGGGCCTGGGCAACATCGGCGCCCGGGCGGCGATGCCGGTCATGGAAGGCAAGGCGGCCCTGTTCCGGCGTTTCGGCGCCGTGGACGCCGTACCGGTCTGCATCGACGAGCCGGATAAGGACAAATTTATCGCCATTGTCAAATCCCTGCAGGCGAATTACGCCGGCATCAACCTGGAAGACATCCAGTCGCCCAAGTGCTACGATATCGAAGACGAACTGAAAAAGGAACTGGAAATCCCCGTTTTCCACGACGATCAGCATGGCACGGCCATCGCTTGCGTCTCTGCCGTCATGGGGGCCCTGCGCCTCGTCAAGAAGGACATCCGCACGGCGAAGATCGTCCTGAACGGCGGTGGCGCCGCCGGGACGGCCATCGGCCGCCTGCTCGTGGATTGCGGGGCGGAAAACCTCACGGTCATGCTGCATCATGGCACGCTCTGTGAAGGACACGACAACAACGGCCGGCCCCTGGACCGCGTCCAGGAGGCCTTGTCCAAGGTGACGAACCGGGAAAAACGCCTGGGCAGCCTAGCAGATATCGTGAAGGGCGCCGACGTCCTGCTGGGCGTTTCCGCCGCCGGTGCCTTTACGCAGGAGATGATCCGCTCCATGGCGCCGGATGCCGTTGTCTTTGCCATGGCCAATCCGGTGCCGGAAATCAGCTATGCCGACGCCAAGGCGGCCGGGGCGAGAGTTGCCGGTACGGGCCGCAGCGATACGCCGAACCAGGTCAATAACGTGAACGTGTTCCCCGGCGTGTTCCGCGGCGCCATCGACGTCCGGGCCCGGGAAATCAACGAGGCGATGAAGGTCGCCGCGGTTCGCGCGATCGCGGAGCTGATCCCGGAAGAGGAACTGCGGGAAGACTATGTCGTGCCGAACGCCTTCGACAAACGCGTCGCGCCGGCTGTGGCCGCCGCCGTCGCGCGGGCTGCCGTCGAGACGGGCGTGGCCCGTGCCCCGAAGGATCCCGAAGTGGTCCTGCGGGAAACCTACCTGCGTGTCAACGGTGTGCCCATGGATTGAGGCCTGTATGGCTTGAGGTCCGTACAACGAAGGAAAAGGAGGACTGTAACGCTCGTTACAGCCCTCTTTTTGCATATTCGGGGCAAATGGATTAAAATAGAGAAGGATCATCTTGTCGCTGTCGGCCGCCAGGAATGGCCGGAGGGACAGCGGACAACAAAGACAAGGAGGCGTGACCTATGCGTGAAATCGACGTGAAACAAGTGACGGACGCCGTGGCCAAGTGCTGCGTCGACTCCTGTTACTATCTGCCGGACGGGGTCCTGACCCGTCTGGAGCAGGCCGTGGACAAGGAAGAATCCCCTCTGGGCCGGCAGGTGCTGGATACGATCATCGAAAACGCGAAGCTGGCGACGGCGAAGTCTGTTCCCCTGTGTCAGGATACGGGGCTGACCGTGGTCTACATCGACATCGGCCAGGATGTGCATTTTACGGGCGGCGATCTGTGGGATGCCATCAACCGGGGCGTGGCCCGGGGCTATACGGAAGGGTACCTGCGGAAATCGGCTGTCGACGATCCTATTTTTGTGCGTAAAAATACACAGGACAACACCCCCGCCATTATCCACTGCCGGATTGTGCCGGGCAGCCAGGTCCATCTGGTTGTCCTGCCCAAGGGCTGTGGCAGCGAGAACATGTCGCAGCTGCGCATGCTGAAACCGGCGGACGGCCTGGATGGCGTCATCCAGTTTGTCCTGGAAGCGGTCCGGACGGCAGGTCCGAATCCGTGCCCGCCGGTTACGGTCGGCGTCGGCGTCGGCGGCAACGCGGAACAGGCGGCGGAACTGGCCAAGTACGCCCTGGCCCGCAAGATCGGCGAGCACAACGCGAACCCGCAGTACGCGGAACTGGAAGACAAGCTGCTGGCCCTGGTGAATCAGACCGGTGTCGGCCCTGCCGGCCTGGGCGGGACGACGACGGCCCTAGCGGTCAACATCGAGTATGCGCCGACCCATATCGGCGGGCTGCCCTGCGCGGTCATTTTCAACTGCCATGCGGCTCGCCGCGCCGAAGCGACGCTGTGAGAAGGAGGGACGGAAATCATGAGTGAGATCAAGAACATTACGACGCCCTTGACGGAAGACGTCGTGCGAAACCTCCGCGCCGGGGATTTCGTGCGCATTACGGGTCCCATCTATACAGCGCGCGACGCGGCGCACAAACGGATGTATGAGGCGCTGCAGCGCGGGGAGCCGCTGCCCTTCGACGTGCGGGACCAGGTCATTTATTACGTGGGTCCCACGCCGGCCAAACCGGGAGAAATCGTGGGCAGCGCCGGCCCGACGACGAGCGGCCGCATGGACAAGTACACGCCGGCCATGATTGAACAGGGCATGAAGGGCATGATCGGCAAGGGCCTGCGCAACCAGGACGTTGTCGCTGCCTGCAAGGCGCATCACGCCGTCTACTTTGTCGCCATCGGAGGCACGGCGGCGGTCATCTCCCAGTCCATCCGCAGTGAGACCATGATTGCCTATGAGGACTTGGGACCGGAGGCCATCCGCCGCTACGAAGTCGTCGATTTCCCGGCCATCGTGGGCATCGACATCGAAGGCAACGACGTCTACGGCATCGAGCAGGCCAAGTATGATAAATTGAAATAACACCAACGAAAGCAAGGTTTTAGGGACATGCACCAAGCAGAAAAGTATGCGAAAAAAGTTGTGGACGAACTGAGCCACAACGGCTATTTGAACGAGTTCATGCAAACGAAAAAGGACCAGCAGGCCGTCCGTGACGTGGCGGCGGCCTTGAAGAAGCTCGACGAGACTTTGCTGGCCCCGCAGAAGATACATCTCAAAGGCTATTCCGTTCCCCTGGGCGCCCTGGCGCTGTATCACTACGTGCGGGAAGAGCTGGAGCTCATGGAGCGGGCCTTTGAGGAAAAAAGCCCCGAATGGGGGGATTTGAACGAGACGCAGTACGCCATGATGGAACAGCGCTTCGCCATCGTCCGGGAACGGCAGGAGGAACTGCTGGACAGCCTGGTGCGCCGGAACGTGGCCGATCAGCTGGAACAACGCGTCGATCCCGCCAAGGCCTACGCTTCCCTGCGGGACGAGGGCTTCCTGCCCCTGCATCTGGACGAAATCACGACGGGCAAGATTTTCAACACCCTGGCCATGCAGGCCTTTCTGGACCGCTTCAACCTGATTTTCCAGGGCATTGCGGAACCGGTGGACGGCGAGGTGTCGGACAAAATCCTGAAAGACATTTTCGCGCCTTTCTGGAAGCAGTACCATGACGGCATCCTGTACCTGATGAACGACGGCACGGAGCCGCCGAAGGCATAAGGAGGGCCTATGCGTTCCTATCCGAGATTCCAAATCACGAAAAAGGCGGAGCGATCCGTCCGGGCAGGCCATCCCTGGGTCTACGGCGAGGAAATCGTCGCCGTGGACGGGGCCTATGCCAACGGGGACCTCGTCGATGTGGTGACCTTGAAAGGCAAGTATCTGGGGACCGGGTTTGTCAATGACCATTCCAAAATCCGCGTCCGGCTGCTCTCCCGTAACGCGAATGACCGCTTCGACGAAGCGTTTTGGGAGCGGCGCCTGCGCTATGCTATCGACTATCGCCGCACCGTCATGCCAGGCCGGGATTTTCGCTGCTGCCGCCTTATTTTCGGCGAAGCGGACCAGTTTCCGGGTCTGACGGTGGACCGGTACAACGACCTGCTGGTGACGCAGACCTTGTCGCTGGGCATCGAAGTCCGGAAAGATGTCTTGTTCCCGCTCCTTGCGAAGGTTCTCCGGGATATGGGCGAAACCGTGACGGGCATCTACGAGCGGAATGATGTCAAAATCCGGGCCTTGGAAGGACTGGAACAGGGCAAGGGTTGGTATGCCCTGCCGGGGGAACCGGTTCCGGCATCGCCCGTCACTACCATTGACGAAAACGGCATTTTGTACGACGTGGATGTGGAAAACGGCCAGAAGACCGGCTTTTTCCTGGACCAGAAATACAACCGGCAGTCCGTGGCGCGCATTGCCGCCGGCAAACAGGTCCTGGACTGCTTCACCCATACGGGATCCTTCGCCCTGAACGCGGCCAAGGGTGGCGCGGCCCACGTGACCGCCGTCGACGTGAGCGCCGAAGCGTGCCGTATGACGAAGGGGAACGCCGCCAAGAACGGCGTAGCGGACATCGTCGACGTGGAACAGGCCGATGTCTTCGAACTGCTGGACCGCCTGGAGGCAGACCATGTGACGGCATACGACTTTATCATCCTGGACCCGCCGGCGTTCACGAAATCGCGGAAGACCGTGCACAACGCCACGGCGGGCTATAAAGACATCAACCAGAAGGCCATGAAGCTCCTGCCCCGGGGAGGCTATCTGGCTACCTGCTCTTGTTCCCATTTCATGACGGAGGACTTGTTCCTCGCCATGCTCCGCGACGCGGCCCGCGACGCCGACGTCACCCTGCGGCAGGTGGAGGCGCGGCAGCAGGCGCCTGACCATCCCATCCTGTGGAACGTGCCGGAAACAGCCTATTTGAAGTTCTATATTTTTCAGGTTGTCTGAAAGGAGAGGGCTCTTTGATGAAGCAATCCATGGCTCATTTTTCGGCCCTGCCGCTGCTTCTGGCCTGCCTGGCCGTCCTGAGTCTGGCCTTGACGATGTCCGGAGCGGCGGAAGCCGGTCCCCTGACGTACGGAGAAATCCTGACGGAGGTAACCGCCCAGCCAGACGGGTTTTTCAAGGTGCAGCTGGGCGATTCCGAAGAAGTCTTTCGCAAGCGGATGGCCAACAAAAAGAAAGAGTGGCGCCTCGTGAAGGACACGCCGCAGCAGCTGCAGCTGGACCGCGTGGTTCCCGTGACGACGAAACCGGTGGAAAAGCCGGTGGACGGACGAGTCTTTGCGATTCTCCACGCCGGCAGGATCCAGCGGCTTGAATACCTGTTCCTGACAGATGACGCCGCCGTGGCGCAGGACCTGATCCAGACCGGCGCGGCCAGCCTGATGAAACTGCTCGGGACGCCGCGGAATAACGAGCCGTCCGTCCAAACGTACAAGACCAAGGAGCAGCAGGTACAGTACCGGTTCACCATGTACGACTGGGAACAGGGCAACGTGCATATCCAGCTCCAGGAATCGTACCGGAACCCGGACCTCGTCCAGGGACCCGACGGAAAGCCTTACCGCGCCTATTATATATCCGTCCGGCGCTGGCTCATGGATCCGGGCGTGCTGGAAGCATCCGCCGCGACGGCACCCCAAGGCAATGCGGCCGGAAGCAGTGGGGCGGCCCGGACAAAATAACCGGAACGACACGTTTCCAAAGCGCAAAGCAAGGACATCTTTCCCCAAAGGGGGAGATGTCCTTTTTATGTATTGATACATAAAATATGTGGATATGTGGATAAAAAAGGGGGTTCGCAAAAAAAACGTGCGAAAAAATTGGAAAAACAGGGTCATTCTGTGGATAACTTTTTCAATTTTCTTAAAATTTATCTTCTTTTCCCCTTGCACTTCTGATATGGTAGAAGTGCGAACAGCAAAGGAGGTGGTACGGATTGCGGCAGTACCGATGGCGTGCCCGCAGCAGCGACGGGAAAGAATGTTCCGGTGAGATCCTGGCGGATTCGGAACAGGAAGTGGCCCGTTTCGTCTGCGCCCATTACGGGTGTGTCACCGGCATCGAAAAGGCGGACCGTCCCTTTGGGGGGCGGTGGTCCTTTTTGCACGGCAAGACCATTCATAACAAAGAAAGAGCCACTTTTTTCCGGCAGCTGGCAACGCTGCTGGAAGCGGGAATATCCCTTGCGGAAGCACTGGATATGATGAGTTCTTCCGGGATGGGCGTCAGCCTCCCCACGGTATCCCGCCAATTAAGTGACGGCCTGAGGCAGGGCCTTTCTCTCTCGGCTGCCATGCGGAAGCAGGCGCGGGCATTTCCCCCAAGTGCCATCGCCATGGTGGAAGCAGGGGAACAGGGAGGGAATCTGGATACGGTGCTGAAATCTCTGTCGGTCTACTATGAACGGCAGGAAAAGTTGGTTAAGTTTGTACGCAGTGTCTCTATCTATCCAACGTTTCTTCTTGTCGTTGCCCTGGGCACCACGGTTTTTTTCAGCCTGGAACTCCTGCCGATGTTTGCCGATCTGTACGCTTCGCTAGGCGTGCAGGAAACGCAGCTTCTGCGCACCCTTTTGTTCCTGAAGCGATGGATTGCCGCCCATTTACCGGCTCTTGTGGGCGTGGGAATCGTTTTCGGAAGGGTCCTTTACCAACAGCGGGTCCGGCTTCGTTCCTGGTTTTGGAAAATTCCGGGCCTGCGCGGTCTCCGGCAGGCCTATCTGGAAGTCCGTTTTGTCAAGATGTTGGCTTTGCTGCTGCACAGCGGCATCTCACTCCCTGAAGCCATCCACCTGGCGGTACGGACTCTCGCGGACGGGCCGTCCCGCCTCCGCGCCGGGCGTTTTGCCCAGGGAATCCTGCATGGCCTCGGCATTGCCGCGGCAGCGGGACAGGCCGGCGACTTGTTCAGCCAAACCACGAGGGAGTTCCTTCGTATCGGTGAAAATTCGGGGAATCTTGCCCCGATGTTGGCAGAAGCGGCACGAATCCGCGAGCAGGAGCTGACGAACAGGATCCGGGAACTGAAAACCATTGCGGAGCCGCTTCTCATCCTGGGAATCGCGGCGGTCATCTTCGCCGCTATCGCGGTCATGGTTTCGCCGCTCTTTTCCCTGATGACACAGATGCCGGCTTACTGAGGAAACCGGAGGTTTATCTTGTTCCAACACCTGAAAGAAAGACCGAAGCAAGCAGTCCGCAGGGCGGAAGCCCGGCGGAAGCGCGGTGGCTTCACTTTGATCGAAGTCATCGCCGTGACGATTATCCTGGGCGTGTTGGCGTCCATGGTAATCCCATCTATTCATGGCGCGGGCAGTAAAGCCCGGAACGCGAAGCTGAAGAACGACCTCATCACCATCGACCAGGCCATTGCCGTCTACAAGCTGGAAAACGGCCATCTGCCGGAAACCCTGCAGGCGTTGACGCCGCATTATCTGAAGAACGCCGCCATGCTGGATGCCAAAAATCAGGAAATCAAATATCAACGCGACGGGGATACCTATACGCTGACCGGCTCCGATGCGGAAGGCGCGGACATGACCCCGGAAAAGGTCCTGGGGGCCAAGGCTTCCCAGGAAACGCCGTCGGATTCCGGCAATTCCGGTACGGGCGGCGCCTGAGAACACAGGTGGCATCCTTTTGACACCAACAACAGATGTTACATCCCCTTGTATGGAAAGGCCGCAGGGGAGGGTTCCTGCTCCTGGAAGTATGGCTCGCCCTCTTTGCCTGTGCCCTTTTCCCCACCATGCTGATCCCAGGCTGCCGGGGACTGCTGCGATGTGTAGCGTCCCTGCAGCTGGACACCGTGACGGACGGGTTCGTGGTGAACCTGCACCGGATTCGGGAGGACAGCATGTTTCGCACACGCCCGGCGGGGCAGTACGCCAGTATCGACCTGTACGGCAGCGAAGGCTATTCCGTGATGATTGGTACGCATGAGATACGGCGCTACGACTTTCTCCGGGATTATGGCGCGGCGGTGCAATTCTCCTCCCTGCCGCGCCGCACCATCCGCTTCACCACCCAGGGTGCGCCGAAATATACCGGCGTGTACACCTTGCGGCACCGGGTCTATCCCGACCTGTACCGCTTCGTGGAAATCCAACCTGTCAGTGGGCGGATCAAAGTAACGGGTTCCGGCGGCTTTGGAGAAGCCGCCGGAACAAAGAACGTCTCCTCATGAATTTTTTTGGGTATCGAAAAACCGTCGATACGGGCAAACGGGGTCGGATCCCGGGCAACGGAAAGGCCGGCTTCGTGCTTCTCACGATTTTGCCGGCCTCGGCAGCAGTCCTGCTGCTGGTGGCGGCGTCCCTCTCCAGCCTGTATTATACGGTCCGGGTCATGGCGCGGCATCTGGCGATGCTGCAAGCAATGGCCGCCTTGTCGTATCCGCCCGCCTTCGGGACCGGTCCAGGAAGCGAACAGCCCCTGGCTGAACCCCATACGGGTGACACGCGGCTCCTCCCCCAGGGCTGCACCGTCACCTGGACAGAGCGGGCGGCAGGTCCTCACCGCGTGCGGATTGGCCTGGTACGGGATGCATCGGGCCGGCTGCTGGCGAACAACATGGAGTTCGTTGGCGCCCGGCCCGCAGCGGCGGCGGAAAGGGAACGGGAATGAAGGAAAGAAGGACCGGACATATCCTCTTGGAAGTACAATTCGTACTCTTCTTTCTCGTCCTCCTCGCAGGCACGGTGTATATGCATTTTCAGACCTTGCTCCGCAACGGGATCTGTGTCCGGTCCGATCTGCGGCTCCTGCAGTCCGCGCGCTTCTCTGCGAGCCTAGTGAAAAGCGAACTATCCGAGCAGGGAACACGCGTGCTCCTCAAAGGATCTCCTGGCGAGGACGCAGGCATGACTGTCGGCTGCCGCCGTTCGGACGGGCAGACTCGCATCAGCTTCTATGTGCAGAACGGGACATTGTACCGCAGCATCCGCAAGTACAAGTCCCAGCCCGGCGTGGTGCCGAATTCCGACACCCACGTCCGGGTCCAGGCCTGGAAGCTCCGGAGGCTTTCGGAAGACAAGGCCGAAATCCTCCTCACCCTGGAAGATCGCCAAACACGGCACCGGAGAACTTTCCGGAGAGTCCTACGGACTCTGAATGGCTGCGTCGAGGCGGTCTCTCCCGGTTAAGTCCGGCGTGTCTTTTTCCGGCGCCGGAAACAGCCGCCGCGGATTTGTGGCCCTGACCCTGTTGGCCGTTTGCCTGCTGCTCAGCGCAGTGCCTCTCTCCCTGGCCTGCCTGGTGCGGGACGAATGGGTCGCGGGACAGGCCGCCCTCCGTCAGGAACAGCTGGAAAACATAACGGACTCCTTGATGCTGCGGGAGCTCGAGCGGGAAAAAACAGAAACATTGACGCCCCTGGATCTGACCCCCGGACTGCTTTATCCGGGCAACAGGAGCGTCCGGGTTTTTACCTCCATTCAACGATATGCCCCATTGGGGCTCCGTTTCCTGAAGGTTTGCACGGAAGACAGTGACGGCCGTTCGTTTACGCGGCAGCAGATACAGGTCCGCTGGACCGACCGGCTGCGCCGCCTGGCCGCCGCGGCTCCGCTGACCGTACGGGATGCTGTGCCGGACGGGGAGGCGCTCGCGAAAAATGGCGTGCTGTATGCAAGCACATGTGGCGCTGCCTTTCCGGAATTCGGGACGTACCCGATCCGGAATTGGATCGAGGGTGGCTTTGCGTCCAGCGACAACATCACCAGGGACGGGATTCCTATGCGCAGGATATACCAAATGCGGGGGGAGTATACGGCGAAAGGGTATGGCACCCTGGTCGGAACCGGCATGCTCCTGTTCCCGAAGTTCGGGACCTTTGAAGATCAGATCGAGATTCCGGACCGTGTCATCATCCTGGCGGACCGGGGGCTCTGGATCGGGCGGAATGTGCGTTTTGCCGACGCCCTGATCCTCTGCAACGGAACGCTGCATCTCGGCGAGGGATGTGAAATCCACGGCGCCGTCTTTGCCGAACGGATTGCCTTGCACGGCGGTTCCGTCCGCATCGTCGGCTCTCCTGAAGCGCTGCGGCCTTTCGAGACCGTCATTTGCCGGCGCTGTTAGGGGTCTTTCCCTACGGAAAGGGCCGCTCTTTGTGGAACGTAAATCCTTTGTTTTTCTTTTGCTATTTTCATATTACGCCGGGGAAAGAGTCCTTTCCCCAAAACCGCGCCGCGGCGGCCCGGACATTCCGCGTTTTGCTCCCGCTGCCCGGTGTGGGTGCAATTTCTCCTGATAACCAAACATTCCATTCCATTGCGTTTTTTTCCTGATGGCACCGGCCCCTTCCCCCAGGGGCCGGCTTTTTTACGGTCTTTGGCGCGCCGCGTCCCGCCCCAGGGGATCGGGAGCGGAGCGCGCTGATTTGCTTTTCCCATATAAGAGACTATAATAGTAGGGGAGAGGAGGTCTTTACATTGCGTTTGGCAGACAGTTTTTTAGTGCATTATCTGGACCGGTTCGACAAGTATCCCTTTGAACTGGACCTGCACGGAAAGCAGTATGAAATCGGCGAAGGAAAGCCACTCTTCCGCGTCATCGTCCACAAAGACATCCCGAAAGCGGAGCTGCTTTCGTCCACGTCCCTGTCCCTGGGGGAGGCCTACATGCGAGGCGACCTCGAGATCGACGGGGATCTTTTTCAAGTGCTGCGGTACCTGTTGGAACAGATGAGCATGTTCACACTGGACCGGAACAAGTTCAATTACCTGCTCTATCCGTCGGAAGACAAGTCGACCCAGAAGGAGGAGATCAGCGCCCACTATGACTTGGGCAACGACTTTTACAAACTCTGGCTCGACCCGACCCTGAGCTATTCCTGTGCCTACTTTGAACACGATACGGACACGCTGGAACAGGCCCAGCGGAACAAGGTGGCCCACACGCTGCGCAAGCTGCGTCTGGAGCCGGGCATGACCCTGCTCGACATCGGCTGCGGTTGGGGGTACCTGCTCCTGGAAGCGGCAAAACAGTACGGGGTCAAGGGATTCGGCTGTACCCTGAGCCGGGAACAGTATGACATGGGCCAGGCCCGCATCCGTGCCCTGGGCCTGGAGGACCAAGTGGAAATCGCCCTCCTGGATTACCGCGACCTGCCGAAGACGGGCCGCGTCTTCGACCGCGTCGTCAGTGTGGGTATGCTGGAACACGTGGGCCGTTCCCAGTACGACCGCTACATGGACGTGGTGGAACATGTCCTGAAAAATCAGGGCCTGTTCCTGCTGCACTATATCGACGGCCGGGACGAGCGGAACAGCAATCCCTGGATGCGCAAATACATCTTTCCCGGCGGCACCCTGCCGTCCCTGGCGGAAATCATCAAACGGGGCTACAACGGTAGCTTCCAGCTTCTCGACGTGGAGAGTCTGCGCCGCCATTACAGCAAGACGCTCCGGTGTTGGTACCAGAACTTCCAAAAAGTCCACGACCAGGTTTCGGCGGAGCGGGGCGAGGCTTTCATGCGTATGTGGGACCTGTACCTGTGCGGCTGCGCCGCGGCGTTCTATATCGGATACATCGATGTCCACCAGCTGCTGTTTACCAAAGGGACGAACAACGACCTGCCCATGACCCGCTGGTTCTGAACAGAACTGGGGAGAGGGCGCCAAGCCGGCCTGTGGGCCGGCTTTTTTCGTGCGCCGGGAGCGGGAGTTTGCAGAATCTTTTCAATTGGCGCCGCCCGGTCCGTCCTTTCGACGCGGGAACGTGGTACAATGAAAGAAAAATGGGGAACGGAGGCAGACCATGGTGGAAAGAAATTACGCGAAGCCTGGCGAGGTCATGTACCACACGGGGCTGACGAAAGAATTGCTCGAAGGGGCCCGCTATGCCCTCGTGCCGGGGGACCCGGGCCGCGTGGAGGGACTGGCGAAGGCCCTGGACCCGCAGGCGCGATTCCTGGCGTATCACCGGGAGTTCCATTCCTGGTTGGCCCGCGTGCAGGGGGCGCCGGTCCTGGTCATGTCGACGGGCATGGGCGGCCCTTGTATCACCTTTACGGTGGAAGAGCTGGCCCGCCTCGGCGTAACGACGTTTCTCCGCGTGGGAACGACGGGCTCCCTTCGGGAAGACCTGGATCTGGGCGATGTGGTCATCAGCAAGGCTGCCGTCCGCCTGGACGGGGCCTCCAAGGCGTACGCGCCCATCGAATATCCGGCCGTGCCGGATTTGGACGTCACCTTGGCCCTGCGGCAGGCGGCGGAGGAACTGGCCGTCCCGTACAAACTGGGCGTGACGGTCACGACAGACAGCTTCTGGCCCGGCCAGGAGCGCTATGACAGCTTCGGCGGCTATGTCGTGCGGCGGCTGCAGGGCAGTCTCCGGGAATGGCAGGCCCTTGGCTGCAGCAACTACGAAATGGAAGCAGCCACGCTCTTTACCCTGACGAGTGTGCTCGGCCTGCGGGCCGGGGCCATCTGCGGGGTCGTGGCGAAGCGTACGGACAGCGAGTCCGTAGCCCCGCGCGGCATCTACGAACTGGCGGAGCGCCGGTTCCAGCAGGTGTCGCGCCGGGCCGTGGAGCTCCTCCTGGCACAGGACAGCCGGTAGGAGGAAGCGGGCGGCGGAAGGACGCCGCCGCGGACAAAAAAGAGAAACAGAAAGGGCAAGCAGAAAAACAAACGGAAAGGCAACAGCTGCAGAAAGGAGATTCTGATGGCTCGAGTGATTCTCACCTTATTGGATTCTTTTGGCATCGGTTATGCTCACGATGCCGAGGCGTTCGGCGACCGCGGCGCCGATACGCTGGGACATATCGCCGCGTGGATGGCGGACAACCGCAAAGGCGCCGACGGCAAGCCGCGGTATCTGTACCTGCCGCACCTGGCGGCCCTGGGCTTGGAAAAAGCCCATGCCCTGTCGACGGGAACGGCCCTGGCCCACTCCCTGTCCGGCGTGCCGGTGCAGGCGGATCCCCTGGATGGGGGGCGGGTGCGGGGCGCCTATACGTGCGCCGAGGAGGTCAGCAACGGCAAGGATACGCTGAGTGGCCACTGGGAAATTGCCGGCGTACCGGTGCGGTTCAATTGGGGCTATTTTCCGGACAAGCCGCACTGTTTCCCGCCGGAACTGCTGGAACACCTGATTCGCGAAGGCGGCCTGCCCGGGGTGCTGGGCGAAAAACACGCCAGCGGTACGGTCATCATCCAGGAACTGGGGGAGGAACATATGAGGACGGGCAAGCCCATCGTGTACACGTCCGCCGACAGTGTCCTCCAGATCGCCTGCCACGAGGAGACCTTCGGCCTGGAACGGCTCTACGACCTGTGCCGCTTGGCTTACCGCCTCGTGCAGCCCTACAAGATTGCCCGCGTCATTGCCCGTCCCTTTGTGGGGACCAAGGCCGGCCATTTTGAGCGTGTCGCCGCCCACCGGCACGACTTCGCCGTCCCGGCCCATGAACCGACCCTGCTGGACAATCTCGTCGCGGCGGGGGGACAGGTTTACGCCGTCGGAAAGATTGCCGATATTTTCGCCCACCGCGGCATTTCCAAACATTATCCCGCCGCCGGGCTCGACCGGATTTTCGACGCCACGGTCCAGGCTGTGAAGGACGCGCCGGACCATTCCCTCGTTTTCAGTAATTTTGTCGATTTCGATTCCAGTTTCGGACATCGTCGCGATGCCCTGGGCTACGGCGAAGGGTTGGAGATGTATGACCGCCGCCTGCCGGAACTGCTCTCGCTCCTGGGGCCGGAAGATGTCCTGCTCGTGACGGCGGACCACGGCTGCGACCCGACGTGGCAGGGCACGGACCACACACGGGAAAAGATTCCCGTCCTGTTCTATGGCCAGCCTGTGCGGGCGCAGCAGGTGCCCCCGCTTTCCACGTTCTCCGATTTGGGACAGACCCTGGCCGCCTATTTGCACGTGAAACCCCTGGGCAACGGAACGGCCCTGGATATTTGGAAGAGGTGAGAGATGATGCGTAGGTTTTCCCTGACAAGCGTTTTGTGTGTCCTGGCCGTGTGCTTCGCCTGTTTTGGCGGGCTCCTGACGGCGGCGCCGGACACGGCAGCAGGTCCTTTCGGACTGTCCCGGGCCTGGGCCTTTGAGCAAAAGCCGGCCCACTTTGTTGTCCTGGACCGGACGGGCCGTATCGGCCGTTCGGAAATGGATGGCCTCCTGACGATGGTCAAGATGGACTATAACCGCCCCCGCTTTGCCCTGCAGGTCAATGCCGCCGAGGCTGTCTCCCCCGTGGAGGCCATGCTGCGCCAGAGCCCCCGGCCGGACAAGGAACAGATGGCGGCCGCGGCGAAAGAAGCCGGCGCGCCGGTTCTGGTCGTCCTCGTGGTCCAGCGCATGGACATGTGGCGCCTGGCGGCCCTGCCGCCCGCCTATTGGGAAGACACGGACCTGATTCGGACCATTGCCTCGGCCGATGTGTACGCCTATAACGAAGACGGCGGCAAGTTCATTGCTCGCCGCATCCGCAAAAACGAGGTCCGCGAAGAGGGCCTGGAAGAAGCCCCCTTTGACACGATCCGTTACGGTTTGGGCAACGCCCTGAACCGCATGGAAGGCAAGCCGCAGATTTGAGGGCCCGCGGCGGATCCTGAACGGAACGGGCCACGGGAAAGAGGAACGCTATGCTGAAAGACAAAAGAATCTTGTTGTTCGATGTGGACGGTACTCTGATCGAGTCCGTCGGCATCTGGAACCAGGTGGATGGCGAACTGATCCGCCGCCTCGGCGGAACGCCCGGCGGGGAAGCGGAGGTGCAGGCCCGCCGGGACACGAAGCTCCGCGAATTCGCCAGTGCCCCTGATGCGTACCTGGAGTACTGCCGCTATTTGGGCGGCTTCTGCGGCAGCGCGCTGGACCCGCAAACTATCCATGCCCTGCGGTACGACATCGCCCAGGACTTCCTGGTCCACCAAGTGGACTACAAACCCCGGGCGGAAGAAGCCTTGCGCTACCTGAAGGACAAGGGCTTCCGTATGGCTATTGCCACAACGACGAGGCGCAGGAATCTCGACATCTACGGCAGCCTGAACGAAAATATCCTTGCCAAGGCGCCGTTCGCGGAGTATTTCTACCCTATCTACAGCCGCGAGGACGTGCGGGAAATCAAGCCGAACCCCGAGGTGTACCTAAAGGCCCTGCACTATTTTGGGGCCGCGCCGGCGGAGTGCCTTGTCTTCGAGGACTCCCTGATCGGCATCGAGGCGGCCCGTCGTGCCGGCATGGAAGCCGTTGCCATGTACGATTCCTATTCTGACGGGGACCGGGCCGCCATCGTCGACCTGGCCACCTATACCTTTGACGGCTACGGAGAGTTTCTGGCTGCCGCCCGGGCCGAACTGGGCTGACAGCCGCCGCGGGGAACCCGCCGGGCTGATGGTCCCCGCAAAAAATAATATTGTATACACGACAGGATTCTCTTTACGCAGGAAGGACAAGTGTTATAATAACGGTAAAAAATCAGGCGGCTCCCGAGGAAGCGGGAGCCGCCGCTGTGTATCCCGGCTGCTGTCCGGGGTACGGGGTGGCGTTCAGCGCAGAGAGGAAAAAGAATGGCAAAAATGAACGAGAACAACAAGTTGGCCGTCCGCATGCTCGTGGCCATGATCCTGGGCATTGTCTTCGGCCTGGTCTGCATGGCTTACCGCGAGTCCGTCGGGGCGTCCAGTGAAACGTGGAAATTGATCAACAGCATCCTGTTCCAGGACATCACGGCGAAGGGCGCCAACCAGGCGATTGGCCTGTTCTACATCGGCGGGCAGCTCTTCATCCGTTCGCTCCAGCTGATTATCGTGCCGATGGTCTTCACGTCCATCGTCATGGCTCTCTGTGAAATCCGCGAAGCGTCCACCCTGGGCCGCGTGGCAGGGAAAACCATTGCCTGGTTCCTCATGACCAGCTGCGTCGGTCTCCTCCTGGCCGGGGCCGTCGGCTACTTTTTCTACAGCACGGGCGCGTTCACCTCGGAAATCAGCGGCCTTCAGGTCCATACGGGCAAGGCCGGCGGCAATCCCCTCATTGTGATCCTGAACATTATTCCGGCGAACATCGGCGCCGCCATGAGTGTCAACAACGCCGTCTTGTCCATTGTGTTCCTGGCCATCGGCGTTGGCTTGTCCATGAATTTCCTGAAGCTGGACAAGGACAGCTCTGTCTATCGCCTCTGCCAGGAAGTGAGCAACATCATCGTCGTCTTCCTGAATTATGTCGTCAAGAAGTTTGGTCCCGTCGCCATCTTTATGCTCCTGAGCCGCACGTTCGCGACCTACGGCATCAGTTACCTGCGTCCTGCCGTGGCCTATGTGGTCATTTGTGTGGCCCTGCTCCTGCTGTACCTGTTTATCGGCTATCCGACCATGGTGGCCGCGCTCATGCGTCTGAACCCCTTCACGTTCGTCCGCAAGATTTTCCGCGTCATGGTCTTTGGATTCTCCACGTCGTCCAGCGCCGCCACGCTGCCCTTGAATATCGATACGAACGTCAACGGCCTTGGCGTCAACCGTCAGATTGCCTCCTTCGTCCTGCCTCTGGGCATGACCATCAACATGGACGGGACGGCCATCATGCAGGTCATTGCTACGTTCTTCATTGCCGGCAGCGCCGGATTCGAGATCAACTTCGTCCAGATCGTGGTCATCATGGTCCTGGCCCTGATTGCCAGCGCCGGTACGCCTGCCGCGCCCGGTGCCGGGGCAATCATCCTCTTTACGATCCTGTCGGGCGTCGGCATTACGAACGACGCGGCCCTGGTGGCCTATTCCCTGATTCTGGCTATTAACCGTCCGATTGAAATGCTCGTTACCTCCCTGAACTGTGTCGGCGACTCCGTGGCCGCTCTCGGCGTGGCCCGGAGCGAAGGAAAGCTAGACGAAAGCATCTACAACAACTGACCCGGATCCGCGCAGCCGCAATTCCGTCCCGTAAGGGGAGGGGTTGCGGCTTATTTGACATTCTTGGTAAAATAAAAAGGAATGGCTGGAGGAGTTTTTTATGGAAAAGGTATTGCTCCGCGTCGCGGCCCTGGAGGACGCGGCGGCGCTGCGGGAAATTTACCGCCCCTACGTGGAGCGGACCGCCGTGACTTTTGAATACGACGTACCGTCGGAAGAGGAATTCCGGCGACGCATGGCCGCTATCCTGCCGCGTTATCCCTATCTGGTCGCCGAGCAGGGCGGGCGCCCCTTGGGCTATGCCTACGCGGCGCCCTTTAAATCACGCAGGGCTTACGACTGGGCCGTCGAGGTTTCTATCTACGTGGAGCGGTCGTGCCGCCGCGGCGGCCTGGGACGGCGGTTGTACCAGGCGGTGGAGGACATCCTGCGGGAGCAGGGAATCCTGAACGTGAATGCCTGCATCACCTATGCCGAGGAGGAAGACGAATACCTGACCCAGGACAGCCCGGCTTTCCACAGCCGCCTCGGGTACCGGCAGGTGGCCCGGTTTCACCAGTGCGGCTTCAAGTTCGGTCGCTGGTACGACATGATTTGGATGGAAAAACACTTGGGGCCCCACGCCCCGGACCAGCCTGATCCCCGGCCCTTTGCCGCCGTGCGGCCCCTCGTGGCCGCCAAATACGGTATCCACTGAGGGGGAACCCGGCACAAGGACGCCGTGGCGGCGTTTCCCGTAAGGGCAGAAAGGATGAAAGGATGAAACTGATTTCTTGGAATGTAAACGGCCTGCGGGCCTGTATGAACAAAGGCTTCGCAGACTTTATGAAGGAAGCGGACGCGGACATTTTCTGCGTCCAGGAAACGAAAATGCAGCGGGAACAGGCCGACTTCGACTTCCCGGGGTACCACGAATACTGGAACAGCGCCGAAAAGAAAGGGTATTCCGGCACGGCCGTGTTCTCGAAACAGGAACCGCTCCACGTCACGTACGGTCTGGGGAAGGACGAACATGACCACGAAGGGCGCGTCATCACGTGCGAATACGCCGATTTTTACCTGGTCTGCGTGTACACTCCCAACGCGCAGGAAAAACTGGCCCGCCTGGATTACCGCATGGCCTGGGACGACGCGTTCCGCGCCTATGTGACGGGATTGGACAAGCGCAAGCCTGTCCTCATTTGCGGCGACTTGAATGTCGCCAAGGAAAACATCGACCTGAAGAACTGGAAAACAAACCGCGGCAACGCGGGCTTCTCCGACGAGGAACGGGATAAAATCCGGGAATTGCTGGCAGCGGGCTTTACGGATTCGTTCCGGTACCTGTATCCAGACCGGGAGGGGGCCTATTCCTGGTGGTCCTACCGTTTCCGCGCCCGCAGCACGAATGCCGGCTGGCGCATCGACTACTGGCTCGTGTCGGACCGGTGGCGGGACCGCATCGCCGACAGTGTCATCTATGCCGACGTCCTGGGCAGCGACCATTGCCCCGTCGGTCTCCTTTTGAAGTAAGCCGCGGGCCTCATGCCCGCACGGGGGAACCATGGAATTTCAACTCAAAGAACCGTTTCGTCCTTCCGGGGACCAGCCCCAGGCGATTGCCAAGCTGGCGGCCGGCATCACGGCGGGACAAAAAGCCCAGGTGCTTCTGGGGGCGACGGGGACGGGCAAAACCTTCACTATTGCCGAAGTAATCCAGAAGGTCCAGAAACCGACCCTGGTCATTGCCCACAACAAGACCCTGGCGGCCCAGCTGGCCAGCGAACTGAAGGCGTTTTTTCCCGACAACGCCGTGGAGTATTTCGTCTCGTATTACGATTTCTACCAGCCCGAAGCCTACATTCCGCAGACCGATACGTATATCGAAAAGGATTCGTCCATCAACGACGAGATCGACAAGCTGCGTCACAGCGCCACCAGCGCCCTCATGGAACGGAAAGATGTTATCGTCGTCGCGTCCGTCAGCTGTATTTACGGACTGGGGGGGCCGCAGGACTACTATGACTCGGTCGTGTCCCTGCGCGTGGGCCAGACTGTGGATCGCAACGAAATCCTGCGACGCCTCGTGGAAAACCAGTACACGCGCAATGATATCGACTTCAAGCGCGGCACCTTCCGCGTCCGCGGCGACGTGATTGAAGTGATTCCGGCGAGCTATGGGGAAAAGGCCGTTCGCATCGAGCTGTTCGACGACGAGATCGACGCCATCAAAGAAGTGGACGTTACGACGGGCGAAGTGGTAGGCAAGCGGACCCACGTGGCCATTTTCCCGGCGTCCCATTATGTAACGAGCAAGGAAAATATGGAACGGGCCATGGCGGATATCCGGCAGGAACTGAAGGAACGGCTGGCGGAATTGCGGGGCCAGGGCAAGCTGCTCGAAGCGCAGCGCCTGGAACAGCGCACCCGGTATGACCTGGAAATGATGGAAGAAATCGGCTACTGCAACGGCATCGAGAATTATTCGCGCCACATGGACAACCGCAAGGCCGGTGAGCCTCCGTTTACGCTGATGAACTATTTCCCGGACGATTTCCTGCTGGTCATCGACGAATCCCACGTGACCATTCCCCAAATCCGGGCCATGGCCCACGGGGACCGGGCGAGAAAGGAAATGCTCGTCCAGTACGGCTTCCGCCTGCCGTCGGCCATCGACAACCGTCCCCTGACCTTTGAGGAATTCCACCGCCAAATCCATCAGGTCGTCTATATTTCCGCCACGCCGGCGGACTACGAATTGCGCGAAGCGTCGCAGGTGGTGGAGCAGATCATCCGCCCGACGGGCCTTTTGGATCCGCGCGTCGAAGTGCGGCCCATCCAGGGGCAGATCGACGACCTCATGGGGGAAATCCGCAAGACCGTAGCCCAAAAGGAACGGGTTCTCGTGACGACCCTCACGAAGCGCATGGCCGAGGATTTGACGGATTACCTGAAACAGAACGACGTGCGGGTCCGCTACCTGCATTCGGATATCGCCACCATCGACCGGGCGCAGATAATCGAGGAACTGCGGGCCGGGGAGTTTGACGTGCTGGTGGGCATCAATCTGCTCCGCGAGGGCCTGGACCTGCCCGAAGTATCCCTGGTGGCCATTCTCGACGCCGACAAGGAAGGTTTCCTGCGCAGCGATACGGCCATGGTGCAGACGATCGGCCGCGCTGCCCGCAACGCCCACGGCCATGTGGTCATGTATGCCGACCGCCAGACCGATTCCATGCGGCGGGCCATCGGCGAGACGAACCGGCGCCGCGAGATCCAGGAAGCGTACAACAAGGAACACGGCATTACGCCGCGGACAATTTATAAGGAACAGCGCCACCTCATCAAATTGACCAAGGTGGAGGAAGATCCGGAAATCAAGACGGCCTACGACGGCAAGGCCTTGCGGAAAAGCTCGCCCCAGGCCTTGCGCAAACTGGCCAAGAGCCTCGAGGCTAAGATGGCCCAGGCCGCGAAGGACCTGGACTTTGAAACGGCGGCGGAACTGCGGGACCGGCTCATCCTCGTGAAAGGGGAGCTTGGGGAAAAACTGCAGCCCAAGAAGAAAAAGAAGATTTTTTAGGAGCGCAAATCCATGCAAGATACCATGATCATCAAGGGTGCGCGGCAGCACAACTTGAAGAATATCAACCTGGAAATCCCGCGGAACAAACTCGTCGTTATTACGGGGGTTTCCGGCAGCGGCAAGTCCTCCCTGGCCTTCGACACGATCTACGCCGAAGGCCAGCGCCGCTATGTGGAGAGTTTGTCCGCCTACGCCCGGCAGTTTTTGGGAAAAATGGACAAGCCGGACGTGGACTATATCGAGGGCCTGAGCCCGGCCATTTCCATCGACCAGAAAACAGCGGGCCGCAATCCCCGGTCCACGGTGGGCACGGTGACGGAAATCTACGATTACCTGCGCCTGCTCTTCGCCCGAGCCGGGGAACCGCACTGTCCCCAGTGTGGGCGCCTGATCGAGCGGCAGACGGTCCAGCAGATTGTCGACCAGGTCCTGGCCTTTGACGAAGAAACCAAATTTATTGTCATGGCGCCCCTCGTCAACGGGCGGAAGGGAGAACACAAGGACAGTTTCGCTTCCATGCGCAAAGCCGGCTACGTCCGGGTCCTCGTGGACGGGGAAATCCATACCCTGGACGAGGACATCCGCCTGGACAAGAAGAAAAAGCATAAAATTTCCGTCGTCATCGACCGCATGAAGGTCCGCGAGGGGATTCGGCAGCGCTTATCCGATTCCGTCGAGACGGCCCTGAAGCTGGCCGACGGTCTCGTCGAAGTACTCCTGCCCGGCACGGGGACTGGCGGCGCGCCGGACGAGATCAAGGTCTTCAGCGAGAAGTTCGCCTGCCCGGATTGCGGCATCAGCCTGCCTGAAATCGAGCCGCGCCTCTTTTCCTTCAATGCGCCCTACGGGGCCTGTCCGACCTGCGGCGGCCTGGGCGTGAACATGGAATACGACTGGGACCGCATCCTGCCGGACAAGGAAAAGAGCTTCAAGGACGGCGCCATCGAAGCCCTGTCCAGCAATCCCGATTCTTTCGCCATGCGGCACCTGACGGCGGTCCTGCGGGCTTACGGCTACACCATGGACAACAGTTACGGGGACCTGGCGCCGGAAGACCAGGACATGCTCCGCTACGGCGCGGGCACGCGGACCTTTACGTTTGAATATACGAATCTGAACGGCGAGACCCACACGTACACCCGCACGTGGGACGGCGTCATCCCCCTGCTCAAGCAAAAGTACCGCGAAGCCTGGGGCGACGCCATGCGGGAAGATCTGGAAAGCTTCATGAGCGGCAATATCTGCCCGTCGTGTCACGGCAGCCGGCTGAAACCGGAAGTCCTGTCCATCCTTGTGGGCGGGAAGAATATCGACGAAGTGACGCGTATGCCGGTGCGGGAATGCCGGGACTTTTTCGCGCGCGTCCGGCTTACGGAGCGGCAGCGGCTCATTGCGAAGCAGGTGCTGAAGGAAATCAATGCCCGCCTCAATTTTTTGAATGACGTGGGCCTCGATTACCTGACCCTGGCGCGGGCCGCGGCGACCCTGAGCGGCGGCGAGGCCCAGCGCATTCGTCTGGCCACGCAGATCGGCAGCGGCCTCGTCGGCGTCCTGTACATCCTCGACGAACCTTCCATCGGCCTGCACCAGCGGGACAACGGCCGCCTCCTCAAGACCTTCTATCATTTGCGCGACCTGGGCAACAGCGTCCTCGTCGTGGAACACGACGAGGAGACTATGCGGGCGGCGGACCAGATTATCGATATCGGGCCCGGCGCGGGCGAACACGGCGGCCACGTCGTCGCCCAGGGCACGGCGGAAGCCATCATGCAGGTGCCTGAATCCGTTACGGGTCAGTACCTGAGCGGCGCCCGCTTCATCCCTGTGCCGAAACACCGCCGTCTTCCCGACGGCCGCTGGATTGAAATCCTCGGGGCCCGGGGCAACAACCTGCAGGGCATCGATGTGGCCTTCCCCGTGGGACTGCTCACCGTCGTGACCGGTGTTTCGGGCAGCGGCAAGTCCACCCTGGTCAACGACATCCTCTACGCGGCCTTGGCGGCGAAGCTGAACGGCGCGCGCCTGCGCCCGCTGGAGCATCGGGCCATCAAGGGCCTGGAAGCGATTGATAAAATCATCAATATCGACCAGTCGCCCATCGGCCGTACGCCGCGGTCCAATCCCGTGACGTATACGGGCGTCTTCGATCCCATCCGTGATGTCTTTGCCGCTACGAACGAGGCGAAACTGCGGGGGTACAAGAAAGGCCGTTTCAGTTTCAATATCAAGGGCGGCCGCTGCGAAGCCTGCCAGGGCGAAGGCCTGAATAAAATCGAAATGAATTTCCTGCCCGATGTCTACGTGCCCTGCGAAGTCTGCCACGGCTCCCGGTACAACCGGGACACGCTGGAAGTGCATTACAAAGGCAAAGACATTGCCCAGGTCCTGGACATGACGGTCACGGAAGCCCTGGACTTTTTCCGCAACCAGCAGCGTATCGCTACCAAGCTGCAGGTCCTGGAAGACGTAGGACTGGGGTACATCCGTCTGGGGCAGGCGGCCACGACCCTGAGCGGCGGCGAAGCCCAGCGCATCCGTCTGGCGGCGGAACTGTCGAAACGCGGTACGGGCCGCACCATGTATATCCTCGACGAACCGACAACGGGACTCCACACGGCGGACGTACACAAGCTCCTGAATGTGCTGCAGCGCCTTGTGGACGCGGGCAACACCGTCATCATCATCGAACACAACCTGGATGTCATCAAGACGGCGGACTACCTCATCGACCTAGGACCGGAAGGCGGGGACCGGGGCGGAACCGTCGTGGGCACGGGAACGCCGGAGGAACTGGCCAAGGTCGCGCAATCTTACACGGGCCAGTACCTGAAGCAGATTCTGTCGGCGGCCCGGAAGAACAAACAGTATCAGTAAGGACAGAACATGGTTATCAATGATAAGATTGAAAAGGCCCTGGCCGTCCTGCCCGACAAACCCGGCGTCTACCTGATGCGCGACGGGACGGGGCGGGTCCTTTACGTGGGCAAGGCCAAGAACCTGAACAACCGGGTGCACAGCTATTTCCGCGCCTCAGGCCGCCATTCGGCCAAGGTCGTCGCCCTGACGAGCCACGTGGATGACCTCGAGACCATCCTGACGGACAGTGAGATCGAGGCCCTGATCCTGGAGTGCAACCTGATCAAAAAGTACCGTCCGCGGTACAACATCATGCTGAAGGACGACAAGACCTATCCCTACTTGAAGGTCACCCTGCAGGATGAGTTCCCTCGTATGTTCATCACGCGCCGCGTCCTGCGGGACGGCGCCCGCTACTACGGGCCCTATCCTGATGTGGGGGCCTTGCGGTCGACCATGCGGCTGCTGCGCGCGCTGTTCCCCATCCGTCAGTGCCGCAGCATGAATGTGGACCGGCCGTGCCTGCAATATCATATCAAACGGTGTCCCGCACCCTGTGCAGGCAAAATCAGCAAGGCCGACTATGCCGAATTGGTCCGGTCCATTTGCCTGGTCATGGATGGAAAGACGCAGGAACTGCGGCGGATCCTGAAGGAAAAGATGCAGGCCGCGTCGGAGGCATACGCGTTCGAAGAGGCCGCCCGTTACCGGGACCAGCTGAAAGACCTGGCCCGTCTGGACGAAAGCCAGAAAGCTGTTCTGGAAGGCGGCGACATGGATGTCGTGGGGTACGCGTCGGACGATTACAATGTGTGCCTCCAGATTTTCTTTGTCCGCGGCGGCAAGCTCGTGGGACGTAAGGATTTCATGATGCCCAACGGAGGCGACGGCGAAGGGGAGGTCGTGTCGGCTTTCTTGAAGCAGTATTACAGCAACGAAGACGTGTTCCTGCCGAAGGAAGTCCTCCTGCCGGAACGGCCCGACGCGGAGGAGACGGCCCTGTTGACCCAGTGGCTGACGGAGCGGGCGGGCCGCAAAGTCGCCCTCCTGACACCGCAGCGCGGCGACAAGGCGAAGCTGCTCCAGCTTGCCTGCGACAATGCGCACAAGCTCATCGAGGAAAAGGAACGGAAAGGAAGCCTCCAGCTGGAGAGCGACGAAGACGCCGCCGAGGACCTGCAGCGCGCCATTGGGGCGGCGAAGCCCCTGGCCCGGATGGACTGCTTCGACATTTCCCACAACCAGGGCAGCGAGACGGTGGCATCCATGGTCGTGTTCCGCTATGGCGCGCCGAGCAAAAAGGACTACCGGCGCTACAAACTGCAGTCGACGGAAGGCAAGCCCGATGATTTCAAGTCCATGCAGGAAGTCGTCTACCGCCGCTACAAAGACTACGAAGACCTGCCGGACCTGATTATCATCGACGGCGGCAAGGGACAGCTCAGCTCGTCCCTGAAAGTGATCCGCGGCCTGGGCCTGGACACGCAGGTCATCGGTCTGGCCAAGCGGGAAGAAGAAATCTTTTTGGAAGGACAGAAGGAGAGTATCCTTTTGGACAAGGCGTCGCCGGCCCTCCACGTGATCCAGCATATCCGTGATGAAGCGCACCGCTTCGCCATTACGTACCACCGCAAACGGCTGCGCAGGCATAACCTGGTTTCCATCCTGGACCAGATCGAAGGGATCGGTCCGAAACGGCGCCAGGCCTTGTGGAAAGCCTTTCCGACCCTGGAGGGCATGCGCGCCGCGTCGGAGGAGGAACTGGCCGCGGTAGACGGCATGACGGCGCCCCTGGCGCGGAAATTATACGAGTTTTTCCGCGGCGATGTGGTGCAAAAGACGGACCTGCTGGGAGGCCGGGGCTGACCGGCCGCGGATCCGGGGAAAGGAGGAAGGCAATCCGTGGCGTTTTACGCGTTGACCGTGTTTTTCGTGACGGCTGTCGTCACGTTCCTTGCCATCTACACTACGCCTTTCGTGCCGGTGGTCACCTTGGGCGGGACTGTCTTGGGGGCAGCCGTCACCGGGCTGGCAGCCGCGCTGCTGGGCGTGCTGGTCCGGCGCGTCCGTCCCCAGCCGTGGATTCGGGCGGCCCTGATCCTGCCGGGCCTGGCCCTGGTTCTGACGGAGGTGGCCCGTTTCCTGCCTGGCTGGAGCCTGACACCGGGCGTGGGAACCCTGGTGTTTCTTACGGCCCTGTGCCTCGTCCTGACGGCCCTTACGGAGGGGCTCGCCCCGGCGCCGCCTGCCGGCCAGCCTCGGAGAGGCCCTGACAAATCGGACAAAATGGGGTAAGATAATACCATGCGCTGCGGGCAGGAAATCCGCAGCCCTGCGAACAAGGAAAGCAATCGATAGCAATCGGTATCAGTCAGTACAAAGGATGAAGAGTGAAGATGTCCATCAAACTAATTGCCAGTGATATGGATGGTACGCTGCTGAGCAGTGCCATCACCATTTCGGAAGGAAACAAGGCGGCCATCCGCCGCGCCTCCGAAAAAGGAATCGTTTTTTTGATTGCGACGGGGCGCATGTATGTGTCGGCCCAGCCCTACGCGGCCGATCTGGGCCTCGACGTACCCTTGGTCACGTACAATGGCGCCCTTGTGAAGGGCAGCCTGTCTGGGAAAGTCTATTCCCATACGCCCATTCCCCTCGGGACTGCCCTGGAAGCTTTGGCGTATTGCCGGGAAAAAGGCTATCATATCCAGGCGTACGTCCAGGAAGAACTCCTGGTACGGGAGGCGGACTCCCTGTCCGAGGAATACCGCCGTCTGTCCAACGTGCCGCCCCGCCCGGTGGGCGACGCTTTGTATCACCTGACGGATGCGCCGACAAAGATGCTTGTCATGACCGACCCGGAACACTTCGCGCCGGTCTTCGACGACTTAACCGAGCGTTTCCGGGGCCGTTTAACCGTGGTCAGCTCCAAGACAAACTTCATTGACCTGATTGCGCCGGGCGTCAATAAATGGAACGGCGTCAAGGCCGTGGCCGCCCTGTACGGAATCGGCCCGGAAGAAATCATGTGCATCGGGGACAGCGGCAACGACGTTGTCATGCTCCGTAACGCCGGGCTGGGCGTCGCCGTGGACAACGCGAGCGACGCGGCCCGGGAGGCAGCGAAAGTCGTCGTGCCCGCCAACGATGACGATGGGGTGGCCAAAGCCATCGAACTGGCGCTGACGGAACAGGCCGTCGTGCCGGAGTGATTTCCCGTTCCGCCTGTTCTTCCCCGGTTCGGCCTGTCTTTGGGACAGGCCGGGCCGGGGTTTTTGTATGTCTTTTTTAATTTCCGTAAACCTGTAGTAAATTGAAGGTTGACTATCGCCGCGGCGGGCCGTATAATAAGCTTGTTAACCAAATTGTTTTTGCCGTTAACTTTATGCCGGAGGGAACCGGCGTGGGGAGGCGGCAAAGGAAAGAAGGCATGGAAGTGACTGCAATCGGCATTACGGCAACGGACACGGAAATGGGGAAGACGGTCGTGACGGGCGCCCTGGCCGCGGCGCTCCGGTATCGGGGCATCGTGCCGGGAATCTACAAACCCGTTGCGTCGGGCTGCATCCGCAAGGAAGGGGGAACCCTGATTTCGACGGACGCCGAATTCCAGATGAAGTGCGCCGGCTATCCGGAGGAGAAGCGCCGGGAAGTGATTCCTGTCGTCCTGGAAGCGGCCCTCGCCCCGGCGGAGGCGAGCAAGCTGGAAGGGGTGCCTCTCGATCCGGAAGAGATGGTGCGGCGGGCCAGGGCGGTGATGGCGTCCCATGAGGTGACGGTTTTCGAGGGCATCGGAGGTATTACGGCTCCCATTACGGACGAGTTCCTCGTCAAGGACTATTTCCGTGCCCTCGGCGTGCCGGTCCTGATTGTCGTCCGGCCAATTCTGGGCAACGTCAACCATGCGGTCCTGACGTCTTTTTACTGCCAGCGGATGGGCATTCCGGTCCTGGGCTTTCTGGTCAACGGATGGGAGGAAGCGACAGCAGGAGCCCTGGAACGGGGCAACCTCTACTATTACGAAAAACTGACCGGGCTGCCTGTCCTGGGAAAACTGCCGCGTTTTACGGAGGCCGAACTGGAGGATCCGGAGGCGATGGCGAAGCTGGTAGAGAAACACGTGGAGCTGGACCGCATCCTGGTGCTGGCCGGGGCGGCGGAAGGGAGACATTGACATGAACAAGTGGGAAGAACTGGACAAAAAATATATTTGGCATCCGTTTACGCAGATGAAGGGCTGGGTGGAAAACCCGCAGCTCGTCATCGACCATGGCGAAGGCGTCAAGCTCTATGACACGGAGGGCAAGGAATACCTGGACGCGATTTCGAGCCTTTGGGTAAACATCCACGGCCACAACCGCAAGGAAATCAACGATGCCATTATCGCCCAGCTTGGCAAGATCGAACACAGCACTCTCCTGGGACTGATCAACGAACCGTCGGCGGAACTGGCGGAAAAACTCGTGGAAGTCCTGCCGGAGGGCCTGAATAAGGTCTTTTATGTGGACGACGGCGCCACGGCGGTCGAGGCGGCCCTGAAAATCGCCTTCCAGTATTGGCAGTATAAGGGCAAACCGGAAAAACAGACGTTCATCAATCTGGGCGATTCCTACCATGGCGACACGATTGGCGCCGTTTCCGTCGGCAACGTCGAAGTGTTTCACCGCGCCTACAAACCGCTTTTGTTTCCGACGCACCGCGTAAGCTGTCCTTCGTACTATCATACGACGCTGCCCGTCCAAAACGAAGAAGAGTTTCTCCAGGTCCTGTTGAAGGAATTGGAAGACTACCTGAAAGAAAACGCGGACCACACGGCGGCCATGATTATCGAACCGTTGTGCCAGTGCGCCGCCGGTATGCTGATGCAGCCGAAGGGCTATATCCGGGGTGTTCGGGAATTGACCCGGAAGTACCAAGTTCTCCTGATTGTGGACGAAGTGGCCGTAGGGTTCGGACGGACGGGTCGGATGTGGGCCTGCGACCACGAGGACGTCAAACCGGATATGATGTGCCTGTCCAAAGGCATCAGCGCCGGGTACCTGCCCCTGGGCGCCGCCGTTGTGACGGATGAAATCTACCAGGCCTTCCTGGGCGAACCGACGGAGTACAAGACCTTCTACCACGGGCATTCTTACACGGGGAACAACCTCTGCTGCGCTGCCGGCCTGGCGAGCCTGGACATCTTCCGGAAGGACCGGGTCATTGAAAACCTGCCGCCGAAGATGGAAGTGATCCGGCAGCATTTCGCAAAACTCAACGAGATGGACTTCGTCGGCGAGGCGCGGCAGTGCGGCATGCTCGGAGGGATTGAGCTTATGGCGGACAAGGCGAAGAAAAAGCCATTCGACCCCGGTTTGCTCATGGCAGGCGGCATCTGCCAGAATGCCCGTCAACACGGCCTGATTATCCGCAACATCGGCGACGTGATTGTATTCATGCCTCCTTTGTGCTCCACGGTGGAAGAAATCGACGCTATGCTGTGCCGGCTGGAACAGTCGATGACGGAAATCTTTGCGCAGGTCCGGCATAGGGATGTGCAGAAATTCTCGGATCCCTGTACGTTCTGACGGGAGGATGCCATGGAACAGCAAAACCAGATGCGGAACGGGGAAGCGCCCCTGATCAGTATCAAGATGCGAGCCGCCCAAGGAGGTCCGCACGAACGAGGCGGCCGCCACATTTCCGGCGAGGAACGGATTGTCGCGGAGGACGGGGTGGAAGCGTGTCTCCGGGACATGCTGGAGCGGGCGCGGACCCACCAGCGGGGCCGCGCCGATTTCATGAACTTGAAATTGCAACTTCTCTACCCGGCGGAAGCCTTATATCGTCCCATGCTTGATTTTTCCGAATGCGAGGCCCACACGGTCCGCGAAGGACGGGAAACGGCGCGGCGGGAATTGCTTGCTGCGGGCGTGTCGGAACGGGCGGCCCAGGCAGGCATCGAAGCCATCGCCGCCCTGCCGGACAGTATGCGCGGCGCGATGATTCTGGATTGCGAGAGCGGCGAACGGCTGGATCGGCTGGGCTGTCGCGGTATCCGCGTGAGCAACATGGATGTGGCGGATCCGGACGCTTTCCGTCAGGCCCTGGCGGCGCGGCATCTCTGCGGGGACCACGTGCGGGAAGCCCTCGTCCTGGCGTCGAAAGTGGCCGGCGGTGACGGTGTCGTGGCCGAATTGTGCTGGTCCGACGACCCGCAGTATGTGGTGGGCTATGTTGGGTCGCCGCGGAATGGGTACCGCCGTATCCCCGTCCTGAAGGAGAAAGGCTGCGGTATCGGCGGCCGGGTCTTTTACGTCCGGCCGGGCACGGATCTGGACGCTCTGCGGGAGTACTACGAGGAAAAACTGGTCTTTATCACGGCAGGAGCGGAGGGCTATGTTACACCAAAGAATTGAGACGGAACTGGCGGCTGCCGCGGCGGAGGGCCTGACGCGCCGTGTGACGGACCTGCGCTTTACGGGCGCCGTGACGGCGCGGGACCGGCAAGGACGGGAATACCTGGTCTTTTCCAGCAATAACTACCTGGGCCTGACCTTCGATCCCCGTGTGCGCCGCGCCGCGGCGGCAGCCGCGGAGGCCTTCGGCTCCGGTTCCACGGGCGCCCGCCTGACGACAGGCGGGGTCATGGAGGCGTCTGACCTGGAACAGGAGCTGGCGGCCTTCAAGCACGGGGAAGCGGCCCTCCTGTTCAATACGGGCTACATGACGAACCTTGGCGTCCTTTACGGCCTGGCGCGGCCCGGGGACCTTATTTTCAGCGACGAACTGAATCACGCCAGTATCATCGACGGGTGCCGGATTTCCCGGGCGACGGTCGTGGTCTACCGGCATGGCGATGCCGCGGACCTGGAGGCCAAGCTCCAGGCCCATCCGGCGCCTCCCGGCGCGGTCCGCTTCCTGGTGACCGACGGGGTCTTCAGCATGGACGGCGACGTGTGTGACCTGCCGGCCCTGGTCCGTCTCAAAGAAGCGTACGGCTGTCTCCTTTTGGTCGACGACGCCCATGCCGTCGGCGTGCTCGGTCGGGACGGCGCCGGGACGGCCTCGTATTGGGACCTGCCGGGGGCCATTGACCTGCAGGTGGGGACCCTGAGCAAGAGCCTGGCGTCTGTCGGCGGGTATGTCGTGGCTCGCCGGAAAATCATCGACTACCTGAAAAACAAATCGCGGCCTTTCATTTTCAGTACCTTCCCCAGCCCTGCCGATACGGCGGCGGCCCGGGAGGCCCTGCGAATCCTGCGGACCGAGGGGGAAACCCTGCTGGGACGGCTGCGGCGGAACACGGCCCGAATTCGGCAGGGGCTGTCCGACGCGGGAATCCCCGTCCTGCCGGGTGACACGCCGATCGTGCCGGTCATGGTGGGAGCGGCGGACAGGGCCACGGCCCTGGATTTCCGCCTCCGCGAGGAAGGGATCCTGCTTTCGGCTATCCGTCCGCCGACCGTGGCACCGGGAGCCAGCCGGTTGCGCCTGACGGTGACGGCGGCCCACACGGAGGCCCAGCTGGACTTTGTCCTGGACCGGCTGGCTGCCGCGTGGCGGCAGGGTTGACCGCCTGGACCCCCAAAGAAAAAAGAGCTGCAGGAAGGATCTCATTCCTTCCTGCAGCTTTGTGGTTTCTGGGGAAAGGGGCACCGCTCCCTGTGACGGCCTTGTGCTGACGTCGTATCAGCGGTGACGCGCCATCGGGCCCGTTTCTGCCGCCGGCACGGAGGATTGCCCTTCGATGGCGTTACGGGCAAGTTGCAGGACCTTAGCGCAGAAGCCCGACGTAAGAAGGGTGAAAATCATGCCGGGGACCGCCGCGGCGACGAGCCCCCAGGCGGCTCTGCCGACAAAGACGCTCATGACGATGCGTGCCACGAAGGTGCCGACAGGGCCGGAGAAAAGGTAGAAGACACGAGTGGGTCCCGTAAAGAAGAAGACGATGGCCACCGACACACGGAACAGCATGGCGATGGAAACGTTGAAAATACTCTGCGTCCCCAGCAACAGACCTACGGTGCTTGAGACAAGGCCGGCGATCAAGTAGGCCTTAATGCCGAAGACACCACAGATGGCAACGGCGATGGGGGCGGAAAAGACGAATTCCATGCCGGGCAGGATACTCGGCAGCTTAAAAAGGGCGCTGACCGTAATGAGTACGGCCAAGAGGGCGATGCGGCAAAATTCCCGCGCTGTTCGGGTCTGGTTCATGGTTCCTGATCTCTCCTTTTTGGCAGCCAACGGCTTGTGATAGCTTTATTATAGGGGGAAAAAGAATATACGTCAACCTAAAAAATAAAAAGGTTAACGAAAATACGAACCGTGCCCCCATGGGGTTCCGTGCCGTGCGCCCGCGGGCTTGGCCTGCCGGGGAGGCCAGGCGTCCCGCCGGTTTTTTCGCTGCAACGGAGCCGTGTATTTCATTCTGGGACAGACTATGGTATAATGCATCCAACAGCTTGTTGCTTGTATGGGAAACCGGACGGCGCGGGACACTCTGCCGGCCGGAGGCACATAGAGGGAAACGGGGCCGGGCCCCGGGGAGGAAGAGCGTATGGAACAAGGGCGCTTTTTGATTGTGACGGGCATGAGCGGGGCCGGCAAGACCCAGGTCCTGCGCACGCTGGAGGACCTGAATTATTTTTGTGTGGACAACCTGCCGGCGGTACTCCTGCCGAAATTTGCCGAACTGTGCCGGCAGACGCCGAACCGGAACGCGGCCATGGTCGTCGATTCCCGCGGCGATTCTTTCGACAAGTTTGTCGAAATGCTGGAAGAAATGAAGGTCAACGGGTTTCACTTCGAGGTCCTCTACCTGGACGCCAGCGATGCGACGCTGATCCGCCGGTACAAGGAAACACGGCGGCGCCATCCCATGGAACACGGCCACAACAGCCTGGCGGCGAGCGTGGCCCTGGAACGGAAAGCTTTGGTACAGGTGCGGGAAATGGCCAACCAGGTTTTCGACACGTCGCGTACCTCCGTGGCGGAGCTGAAATTGAAAGTGCGCAGTCTTTACGGCGGGGAGGCGGAGGCCGGCAGGATGCTCATTGTCGTCCAGTCTTTCGGCTTTAAGCACGGCTTGCCCCTGGACAGCGATATCGTCCTCGACGTGCGGTTCCTGCCCAATCCCTTTTACGAAGATTCCATGAAGCACCTGACAGGGAACGATGCCCCTGTCGGGGATTTCCTCAGCAAATTCCCCCAGACTTTTGAATTCCTGAAGCTGGAGTGTCAGATGCTGGACTTCCTGATTCCCCGCTACGAATCGGAAGGAAAGAGCCAGCTCGTCCTCAGCGTCGGCTGTACGGGCGGCCAGCACCGCTCCGTGTTTATCGCCAACAAGCTGTACGATTACTTGCGTCTCAAGTCGTACCACGTGGAACTGACCCACCGCGACCTGGGCAAAAAGGCTTGATAGGAGAGTTTCATGAATTGGATTAGCTGGCTGAGTCCGGGGTTGAACCTGAAACGGTGGCTGCTGCTCTTTTCCGGCGGCGTCCTCTGCTGCGCCTTCTCCCTGGCTTTGCTTTTCAACGACCAGACCATGGGTTTTGTGGAAGAGATGCTCTTCCGCATGAGTTATATGACGACGGGCCATTACAACAATGGCCTCATGATCGCGGCCGGTATCGGCAGCCTGGCGGCGGGCCTTCTCATCATGTTCTACGCCACGCGCCGCATCGTCCGCTCCGTCATCGATTCCGTCATGCCCGAAAACAACGGCTCCCTGATGGAAACCATTTTCACGCAGCGGAAACTGAGCAACGGGCCGGCGGTGACCGTCGTGGGTGGGGGAACCGGCCTGTCCACGCTGCTGCGCGGCATGAAATACATTACGGGCAACTGCACGGCCGTCGTGACCGTTGCCGACGACGGCGGGTCTTCGGGACGGTTGCGGCAGGAGCTGGGCATTATCCCGCCAGGCGATCTGCGCAACTGCCTCGTCGCCATGGCAGACCGGGAACCTTTGATGGAACGGGTCATGCAGTACCGCTTCAAGGGCGATTCCGTCCTGGCGGGGCACAACCTGGGCAACCTTTTTCTAGCGGCTATCGCGGCGACGGAAGGCGGCATGGAGGAAGGCCTGAACGCGGCCTCCCAGATTTTGAAAATCCGCGGCCACGTCATTCCGTCTACCTTGAGCAACATCCAGATCCGTGCCGATATGGCCGATGGTACGTCCGTCCTGGGTGAATCGGAAATTTCCAACGCGGGCAAGCAGATTGTCCGTCTCCATATGGTTCCGGCCGACGCGCCGGCGACCAAGAGCGCCGTCCAGGCCATCCGCGACGCCGATGTCCTGATTTTCGGGCCGGGCAGCCTTTACACGAGCGTGCTGCCGAACCTGCTGGTGCCGGGCATCCGCGATGCCGTGCTCGCCAGCAAGGCCTTCAAGATCTACGTGTGCAACGTCATGACCCAGCCCGGGGAAACCGACGGGTACGGCGCCTATGACCATGTCAAGGCGCTCATCGACCACGTGGGAAAACAGTTCCTGGACTATGTCATTGTCAACGACCAGGAAATTTCAGAGGAACAAAAGAAGATGTACCGCGCCAAGGGGCAGGAATATGTCACGCCGGATATCGAGCAGATCGAACAGCTTGGCATCAAGCCGATTCCCACGCGCCTCATCAGCAAGGAAGACATGGTGCGCCACGACCCGCAGAAACTGGCCATGGTCCTGATTTCCCTGATTTACCGGCTGCGTCTCTTCGGCCGGGGCTACGTCTTTTTCGATTATCTGTTTGTCCGCCTGAGTATGCGCCGCATCCACAGGAATCACGCCGGGTGAACGGAACCCATTCTAGAAGGAGGGAGGGGACATGTCCTTCTCGTCAGATGTCAAAAATGAGCTGGCCCGCGTCGAAGGGCTGAAGCCCTGCTGTGAAAAAGCGGAACTGCTGGGCGTCCTCCGCATGAGCGGGGCCATCGTCCTGCGCGGCATGAACATGGGCATCCATTTTTCGACGGAAAACGCGGCGCTCGCCAGGCGGGTGCTGCAAATGCTGAAAAACAACTACAAAGTGCGCACAGAGATCGTCGTCACGCGGTCCCGGCGGCTCAAAAAGAACAACCGTTACCAGGTTGAAGTCCTGCCGGATCCGGCCGTGGCGGCAGCGCTGAAGGAGCTGCGCATCCTGCCGTCGGGCGAGGCGGAAGAAGCACCCCGCAACGTTCTCCTGCGCAAGAGCTGCTGCCGCCGTTCCTTCCTGCGCGGCGTCTTTATGGCCGGCGGCTCTGTGAGCCGTCCTTCCAGCGACTACCATTTGGAAATCGTCACGGAAAACCAGGAGTTCGCCCGCCTTATCCTGAAAATCATGCACGGCTTCCAGCTGAACGCCCGCATGACGGACCGCAAGAACGACTTTATCGTCTATCTGAAGGACGGGGACCACATCATCGATTTCCTGTCCGTTATTGGGGCCCATCAGGCCTTGATGGAATTTGAAAATGTGCGTATCATAAAGGATATGCGGAACAACGTTAACCGGCAGGTGAACTGCGAAACGGCGAACCTGAACAAAGTGATCCGCGCGGCCGTGCTCCAGACAGCCTGCATCCACTACCTGCAGGAACACGGAGACTACGACGTCTTGCCGGATTTGTTGAAAGAAGCGGCGGAACTGCGCCTGGCCAATCCCAACGCGTCCCTCAACGAACTGGCGGACCGCACGGAAGGCCGCGTCGGCAAATCGGGCCTGAACCACCGGCTGAAGAAGATTCAGCAGATTGCAGAAAGCAAAGGGATGGATATTACAAAATATGCGTAAATGGATTGTACGGATCCTGGCAGTCCTCGTCGTCCTCGCCGCCGCGGGAATCGGGTATTACCAGGCCATTCTGAAGAATGACGTGGCGGCGTATCGCCGTCGTGCCGTGCCGGCCCTGATGTACCACAGCATCAGCCGTCCGGCTCCCGGCTGGCCCCGGGAAATGTGCGTCAGCCCCGAATCCTTCGAAGCCCAGATGCGGTGGCTGAAGGAACAGGGATACCGCGCCGTGACGGTGCCGGAAGCCCGGGCGGCCCTGTTGGCGGGCGGAGACGTCAGCCATCTGGTCCTGCTCACCTTCGACGACGGGTACAAGGACAATTACACCGTGGCTTTCCCGATCCTGAAGAAATACGGGTTCCGGGGCAATTTCTACGTCATCGGCAAGCATATCGGGAAATCCTATGTGGAAGCGGGCCTTAAGGAATACATGGACAAACCCATGCTCCTGGAGATGCACCAGGCCGGCATGGAGCTGGGATCCCACAGCATGAGCCATGATCCGCTGGCGAAAATCGCGCCGCACTACCTGCCTTGGGAAATCTACGAACCGCTGAATATCTTTTCCCGCCGCGACGGCGGACTCCACTGGTTCATCCACGGGATCGCGTTCCCGAATGGATCCTACAATGATGCCGTCCTGGCGGAGGTGCGCAAGTATCCGAAGCTGGAATACGGCTTTTCGGGCATCATGGGCGCCAACACGAAAGAAACCTTCGAGCGGACTCCCTTCGAGCTGCGGCGGAATGGGATCTATGAGCAGGGAAACCCCACGGACGAAGTGGCCTTCGTCCTGCGGAAGGCCTACGTGGTGGGCTATCTGGACAGCCAGGGCTTCCCTGTCCGGACGCTCCAGGCCATCCTGGATCACTTGAAAGAGTGGCGGTCGCGCCTGTCTTTCCGCCTCGGCTGATGCCGCGGACGTCCTGCGCGGGCCGGCGGGGAACCTGTAAATCTACTTGCATAATGGTCGGAAACAAGGTAGAATAAAGTAAGTCGTTAACCAAAGGAGGGGTAACTCATGAAACACATCAAGACCGTCAACAAAGCGATGCTGAATAAGACGCTGAAGACCGGCGGCTGCGGCGAATGCCCGGCTTCCTGCCAGTCTGCCTGCAAAACTTCCTGCACCGTTGGCAACCAGGTTTGCGAACATCAGTAAGCAGGACATCAAACCGGCGTGTGACAGCTCCCTGTTCGTGCGGGGAGCTGTTTTCATGTGACGGGCCTGTCTCGTCGGCCGGCGCAAAGGATTTTACCCGGAAAGGTTGATATACAGCAATGGAAAACAGACTGATCCACCGTATGGAAGTAAACGGCGATATGGCTGTCCTGGACGTGAACAGCGGCGCCGTCCACTTGATTGACAAACCCGTCTACGATGTCCTCGGCGTGTTCGACGGGACGAACGACGAGGAAACCGTAGTCGCCCTGAAAGATACGTACGACGAGGCGGAGCTGCGCGAAATCCTGGGGGAACTGCACGAACTGAAGGAACAGGGCCTGCTCTTTTCGCCGGAATTCGATGTGCCCGAAACGTTCGCCACGGAACCGGTCCTTAAGTCCCTGTGCCTCCACGTGGCCCACGACTGCAATCTCCGCTGCAAGTACTGCTTCGCCGACACGGGCGATTTTGGCGGCGGGCGCGAGCTTATGAGCGCCGAAACGGGGCGCAAGGCTATCGACTTCGCCATCAAAGGCAGCCGCAAGCGCCGCAACCTGGAAATCGATCTCTTCGGCGGCGAACCCCTGGTCAACTTCGACGTGGTCCGGGAAATCGTCCGCTACGCCCGCCAGCGGGAAAAGGAAACGGGCAAGAACATCAAGCTGACCCTGACGACGAACGGCACGCTCCTGAACGACGAAAACATCCAGTTCCTGAACGACAACCATATCATGCTCGTCCTCAGCCTGGACGGCGGAAAGGAAATGCATGACCGCATGCGTCCGTTCCCCAACCAGAGCGGATCTTACGACGCGGCCGTACGGGGCTTCAAAAAGGTCATCCAGAGCCGCAAGGGCTGGAACTATTACCTGCGCGGCACTTATACGCACTTCAGCACCCACTTCGCCGATGAAGTCCTGAAGATGCTGGACGTGGGGAAGGAAATTTCCATGGAACCGGTCGTCGGTATCACGGAGCCCTATGTCCTGACGGAAGAAGACCTGCCCGTCCTGTACAAGGAATACGACAAACTGGCGGCGGAATACTTGAAACGGCGCCGCGGCCAAGGGGAACCTTTCGATTTCTTCCACTTCAACGTGGCCCTCGACAACGGGCCCTGCGTGGCGAAACGCCTGGCCGGTTGCGGGGCGGGACACGAATACTATGCCATCACGCCGACGGGCGACATCTATCCCTGCCATCAGTTTGTCGGCCGGGAGGAGTACAAGATGGGGACCCTCGACACAGGGGTCGTTCGCCCGGATCTGGTGCAGAAATTCCGCAATACCCACGTCATGACGAAGCCGAAGTGCCGCGACTGCTGGGCCCGTTTCTTCTGCAGCGGCGGCTGTCATGCGAATGCGGACCTTGTGAACGGGGATATTTCGCAGCCCTACGAATATGGCTGCAAAATCCAGCGGAAACGGCTGGAATGCGCCATCGTCCTCCAGGCCCTCCTGCTGGAAGACAAGAACGAAGGCAGCGAGGATATGCGACCGTTGATCGACAACTTCAAGTATCAGGTCGGCAAAACGGAAGAAAAGGTAAAATAAACAAGCCGGCAAGGGGAAAAGACCCGGACAGGGCAGCGCAGGAGCTGTCCCGTCCGGGTTTCGTCTTGTCCGGGACTCTCCGGGAAGCCGTCCAGGGAAGAAGAAAAGCCCTGATTTTTGCGGAATGTACAGTGCCCGCCAGGCGCGAAAGAGACGCGGAATAAGTAGTCCACCAGGCCGTGTGTATCATTAAAAAAACGTCGGGAAAGGGCTTGACAAGCCAGTCTGGAAATGATAGTATACGTTTGCTGCGTGAGACAGAAACCTTTTTGCAGGATGTTTCCTACAAGCTCTTCGGGAGCGACGGAAATAAAAAATCCTGAAAAAGTAGTTGACATCATCGAAAAAATGATGTAAACTATAAAAGCTGTCGCAAGACAGCGAGGAACCTTGAAAACTGAATAACAAGAAACCAGATAAATGTGCGGGTCCCATTTTCGGCAACGAAGATGGACCAAGTCATATAATTTCGAAA
>OMWZ01000011.1 GCA_900314855.1 uncultured Selenomonadales bacterium | reverse complement strand
TGTCTCTTTTACCAGGACCGGGACAGGTACCGCGTCCTGCAGGCGCCGCAGGTTGTCCCGGAGGAATGCGAAATCCCGGTCCCCTTCGGGCATGCAAAGCTCCTGGGCCGTATTCAGGTGGATTTCGAGGGCTGACGCACCGAGCATGTCCACAGCCTGCCGGGCTTCCTCCGGCGTGGCCAGGGCGCTCATATTCGCGAAGAAAATCCCGTCCGGATATTCTTCCCGCACGACCGTGTAGGACGAAGGATCCGTGCCCTGGTGGACTGTCCCGTATTGGGAACCGACCGCCATCGCGCAGCCGGCCAGGCGGGCCGTCCGGGCCAGACGGCGATTCACGTCCGTCACCGGTTCCGCCCCGCCTGTGACGGCATCCAGGAACAGCGGTACGGCGAGACGCAGCGATCCGATACGGGCCGTCATGCCGACGGTCCCCGGATTGACCGGCGTCAGGCAGTGATGCAGGAAATGCACCTCCTCCAGTCCGGTCCGGCGTTCCCCGTCTCCCAGTTCCAAGGCATAGTGGATATGGTCCAGTTTGCGTTGTTCTCTCGACGTCATAGTTTCTCCCCGTGTACCGTCCTCTTTGCAGGTATTGTTAGCCTTTCAGGCCTTCCAGCTGTTCTGCCATCGCGTTGTTCGTGAAGGCTTCTTCGCTGTTGTGGCTCATGTAAGCGTCCATCTGGGCTTTTTCAGCGTTCTTCTTGGCGCGGGTCAGGGACAGGCCGATCTTTCTGTGGGAACGGTCGATCTTGATAATCATCGGGGTGACAACCTGGCCGATTTTCAGGACATCTTCCGGTTTTTCCACCCGTTCGTCCGCGATTTCAGAAACGTGGATCATGCCTTCCACTTTGTCGTTCAGGCGAACCAACGCGCCGAACGGCAGGAAGCGGTCGATCGTGCCTTCTACCGTCTGGCCTTCCTTGAAGGCGGCAGCGGCGGCTACCCAGGGATCTTCCATGGTTGCTTTGATGGACAGGGAAACACGATGGTTTTCCTTGTCGATCTTCTTGACGAAGACATTGACCAGATCGCCTTCCTTGGCGACATCGGCGGCTTTGACACCGCGGTCATAGGACAGTTCGCTGTTATGGACCAGGCCGACAAGACCGTCGACCACTTCGACGAAGAGACCGAATTCCGCTGCTTTGACGACCTTGCCTTCGTAGGTTTCGCCTTCGGCAATCTTTTCGTAGGCGGCTTCTTCCTTGGCGGCACGGGCGGCGCGGGCGGCTTCACGGGCAGCTTCGCGATTGGCGAGCCATTCTTCGTGTTTCTTGGCTTTTTCCGCTTTCAGCAGGTCGCGGCGGGAAACAACGATGCGTTTCTTTTCCGGATCGATTTCGATGATTTCCGCGTCCAGTTCCTGGCCCACGTAGGGAGTGAAGTCATCAATGTGGCGCAGTTCCACATGGGATGCCGGCATAAACCCTTCGACGCCTTCCACGGCGACAGCCAGGCCGACAACAGGACGTACGTTGGTATTTTCCGCATCGCGGTCGCGGTTGCGTTTCTTGATGACACGCAGGACTTTGACCTTGGCCGGGCGTTTTTCGCCTTCCGCCAACGGAGCGATATTCTTCCAGGCAGCTTCCTTTTCCGCACGAATCTTGGAGAGACCGACGAAATCTTCGGAGCTCGAAGGGATGACGACAGCTTCCACTTCGTCGCCTTCCTTGACCGTATCCATCAAATCTTCGTAGTCGGCATCAACAGCCCAATCCTTCCAGGCGATCAAACCATCGCGTGTATAACCGAAATCGACATAAACGCCGTCTTTATCTACCTGACTGACCTTACCGTTGACGAGCTTGCCGGGATGAACGCCAAAATCGCTGCAAAATCGCCTTCCATTTTCTTGTTTTCCATGTTTTCCATTGCCATGACAGCCTCCTTAATTATGCGATCCGGAGTTGATGCTCCGGCCGTAATGCCTACTTTACTGCACCCCTGGAACATTTCCGGGGAAAGTTCCTTCGCGGTCTCCACTTGATAGCACCGGGGGCAGATGGCGCGTACCAATTCGGTCAAGTGCCTGGTGTTGGCACTGTTCCTCCCGCCCAGAACGACAAAGGCATCCACCCTCTCCGCAAGCTCCGCAGCGGCCTTTTGCCGCTCCGACGTTGCCAGGCAGATAGACTTTTCCACCCGATAGGTACCGGGTCTCGATTGTCGCAGAACCCCCAGCATTTCCTCAAATTTCGCCAATTCGAGGGTAGTTTGGCTAATAACACAATACTTGCCGTTAGGGGGCACTTTGCCAATATCATCCTTACATTCTAGAATCATACCATTATTTCCGCAAAATGCCAATACACTTTTTGTTTCCGGATGCGCATTTTCGCCGATAATCACAACGAAATATCCCTCGGAAACGGCCTGTGAAGCCTTTTTTTGATTCATTTTGACATTCGGGCAAGTTGCGTCCAAAATTTGTAAATTTTTTTTGACAGCCTCTTCGTAGATAGAAGGAGAGACACCGTGGGAGCGGAATATGATGGTCTCTCCCGGCGAAAATTCCTCCAGCCTTTCCTTGCAAAGGACGCCTTTTTTCCCCAACTCTTCCGTGACCTGCGGATTATGGATCAGGGGGCCCAGGGTTGCCGCCGGCAGATGGTCCGCCGCCTCTTCGGCAATCCGGACAGCCCGCTGAACGCCATAACAGAACCCGCAGGGGTTGGCCAGGATTACTTCCATAAAAATACACACTCCTGTCTCGCGGCCGTTACGGGACCCGGTGGCAGTCACCGCGGGTCCGGCCCGCCTTGTTTCGTTTCCGTCGCCGCCGGACGCGCCAGCCTCTTGCGCAGCGCTTCCTCGGCAGCCGCCGTCAGGGCTTCGAACCGTTCCCGTTCTTCCGGCGGGACAAGCTGGCGCTGCAGTTCGAGAATCCGGCGCCGCCACTCTTCGCCGATGTCCTCCAGATTCTCCCGGCCGATTCCGCCGTCCGCGTCGTACGCCAGGGGTTCCCCAAAAAGGATCCGGACCTTCGGCCAGCCTTTGTGCCGTTTCAGGTCACTGCCCCAAATCGCCGTGGGAATGAGGACGGCCTTGGTCTTGACGGCCATCATGAAGGCACCGCCGCCGGCCCGTCCCAACGCTCCGGTCTTGCTGCGCGTCCCTTCTGGGAAGATGGCCAGGACGCCGCCGCGCTTCAACACCCCGAGACCGGTCTTGATTGCTTCCCGGTCAGCGCCGCCGCGCCTTACGGGGAACACGCCCAAGTGGCGAATGAGAAACGCGAAGACAGGATTCCGGAAGAGTTCCTCCTTGGCCATGAAGTGGACCGGCCGCGGGCAGGCCGCACCGATGGTAGGCGGATCCAGAAGGCTGATGTGGTTAGCCGCCAGGACGACCTTCCCTTCTCGCGGGATATTCTCTGTGCCGCGCACTTCCCACCGGAGCCAAAGTTTAAACAGCCACGGGAAGGTCGTGTGGCAAAATCCATAAAAACTCATGCTTGCGGTCTTCTTTCCCCGGCCAGTCGTAAAATCGTGCCGGTCACTTCGTCAATGGACAGGTCCGACGTATCGAGATACACGGCGTCATCCGCCTGCTTCAGGGGGCTGACGTCCCGTTCCATGTCCTGCTTGTCCCGGGCGGCAATATCCGCCTGGAGCAGCTTGTAATCGACGGCCTCGCCCTTGGCTTCCAGTTCTTTCCCGCGACGGCGGGCCCGTTCTTCCACACTGGCCGTCAGATAAATCTTGCAAGGAGAATCCGGGAAAACGACGGTCCCGATATCGCGGCCGTCGAGCACCACGTTTCCTTCGCGGCCCATGCGACGCTGCTGGTCCACCATGGCTTCCCGCACGGCGGGAACAGCAGCCACGCGGGAAACGAGTTTCGTGACCGGCATGGAGCGGATCGCGTCCGTCACTTCCGTCTCGTCGACAAAGACCCGATTGCGGGCCCCTTCGGGGCGGAAGGAAATGCGGATTTCCCGGGCCAGCCGGCCGGCCAGCCCTTCCGAAAAGGGTTCTCCCGTCTGGAGCAGTTTCCACGTGACCGAGCGGTACATGGCGCCCGTGTCGATGTAGGCAAATCCCAGGGCAGCAGCGGCCTTCTTGGCAATGGTACTTTTGCCGGCGCCGGCTGGACCGTCGATGGCAATTACGAATCCTCTAGTCAAAACAATCACCTTTTCCCTTTGTTTTTTTGCGTCAGCGGACGGCGTCCAACGCCCGATCCGCCGCCGCTTCCCCGGCCGCGTGGCCGCTGCTGAAAGCAGCCTGCAGGTTGAATCCGCCCGTATACCCGTCCACGTCCATCACTTCTCCGGCGAAATAAAGGCCCGGGGCCAGGAGGGACGACATATCCTTCGGGTTGATTTCTTTCAGGCTGACGCCGCCAGCCGTCACAATCGCCGCGGCCAGGGGCAGCGTTCCCGTCAGGGGAATGGTAAAATGCTTCAGGACCTCCCGCAGGGTATGCCGTTCTTCTTTGGAGACCTGGCTGACCGCCTTGGCCCCGTCTAAATAGGAGAGATCGAGAAGCGTTTCCACCAAGGGCTGGGGAACGAGCTTGCGCAAGGCTTCCGCCAGGGGACGTTTGCCGTCCTCCTGAAAATCCCGCAGGATGCGGGCGTCCAGTTTTTCTTCGTCCAGGGCCGGTTTCAGGTCGATTTCCAACTCCAAGCCCCGATTGCCGAAATGGACGAGGCGGGCCGCTTTCCGGCTCAGGGTCAGGGCGATAGGGCCGGCCACGGTTCCCCGCAGGAACTGCAGTTCCCCGAACTCGCTCTCCACCGCTTTCCCGCTGTCCCGCAAGGTAGCACGGACATTGCGCAGGGCCAGTCCCTCCAGGCCCTCCAGGAATCCTTCTTCCGGCTGCAAGGGCACCAGGGCCGGCAGCAGGGGCTCCACCGTATGGCCCAGCTTTTCCAGGACCGGCACAAAGTTGCCATCCGAACCCGTACCGGGATAGGAAGCGCCGCCCGTGCACACGATGACCGCTTCGGCATCCAGGGTATGCTCCGGCCCCAACGTTTCCCGCCGCTCCGACGGGGAGCGGTAGTCCTGCCCCTCCCGGCGCCCGTCGTCCTCCACGCGGCGGTAGCGGACACCGGCCACACTGCCGCTGCGGAAGACAAGGCCCGTGGCCTGGCAGTTCGTTTCCAGGCGGCCGCCCGCTTCCCGCAGCATCCGCAGAAAGGTATCGATGACATCCTTCGCCTTCCCGCTGGCCGGGAAAACGCGACCGCCCCGTTCCCGGACGAGGGGCAGTCCGTTTTCCTCCAAAAGATTCATGACATCCTCATTAGTAAAGCGGTGCAGCGCCCCCTGGAGAAACTTGCCGTTGCCGGGCAGGTTGCGGAGGAACTCCGGCACAGGGCACGTGTTCGTAATATTGCAGCGGCCCTTGCCGGTGATCATCAATTTGCGTCCCGGCGCCGCCATACGTTCCAGCACGACGACAGAAGCACCGCGGCGTGCCGCCGTGATGGCTGCCATAAGTCCCGCGGCCCCGGCGCCGATGACAATTACCCTTGCGTCAGTCATGGAGTCCACACGCTTTCTTTAAGGCTTTTACTTCGTCCGGATCCAAGTCGCGGCACCGCCCCCGGCCGAGACCTTTCAGGGTCAGGCTACCCATCTTGACGCGTTTCAGCGTCCGTACGGGGAAGCCGATATAGTCGCACATGCGACGCACTTGCCGGTTCCGTCCCTCATGGATGGTCACCGTAAAATGCGTCAGGTTCTTGTCGTGGTCATACTGGGCCAGCTGTACCACGGCCGGCGCCGTCATACCGTCTTCCAGGGGCACGCCCAGACGTAGCTGGTCCAGTTTGGCTTCCGGCACGATACCCGGCACGGTGACCTCGTATGTCTTGTTCACCCCATGGCTCGGGTGCATCATGGCCTGGGCCAGGTCCCCGTCGTTCGTCAACAACAACAGGCCCTCCGTGTTGTAATCCAGACGGCCGACGGGAAAGACCCGCTCCGGCACGTCACGGACATAATCCGCTACGGTACGGCGGCCTTCGGGATCCTTCATGGTCGTGACGACTCCCCGCGGCTTGTAAAAGAGCAGATAGACCTTATGTTCCCGTTTGACCGGTTTGCCATCCACCTGGATATAGGCCCGTTCATCGACCTTTGTCCCTAACTCGCGGACCACTTTCCCGTTCACCTTGACGCGGCCTGCCGTAATATATTTTTCCGCTTCGCGCCGCGAAGCGACACCCGCCTGGGCCAGTACTTTCTGTAAGCGTTCTTCCATTCGCTTCCGTCCTTTTCGTTTTTGTAGTCTTCAGGGTTTGCCCGCCACCGTGGCGGAAAGCGCCGCCAAATCCCCGGGCCCGTCCTCCTGCGGCGTCGGCTCCGAGGTGGCAGGCTCCGCCTGTTCCGGCAGATCCAGGAGAGATAACTGCCGTGGATGACGGTCCATTTCTTCCTGCAGCAATTCCGGCATGGCCGGCAAGTCCTCCAGGGACCGAAGGCCGAAAACCGTAAGGAACCGATCCGTCGTGCGGTACAGGATCGGATGTCCGACAGTCTGTTTCCGACCCGCTTCCGTAATCAGCTGCCAGTCAAGCAGCGTATTCACAACCCCATCCACCTTGACCCCGCGGACTGCCTCCATCTCCGCCCTGGTCAGGGGCTGCCGGAAAGCAATGATCGCCAGGGTTTCCAGGGCCGCATTGGACAGTTTCAGTTCCTGCGTCGTCGCCAGCTGTTCCACGACGCGGGCAAAAGCCGGCTTGGTACAAAGCTGGAACCCGCCGGCCACTTCGCGGAGCATGATGCCCCGTCCAGCCGCTTGGTATTGTTCCTGCAAGGCCGTCACGAGCTCCCACGTCCGCGGCTTGTTTCCTCCCGTCAGCTCCGCCAATTGGGCGACGCTCAGGGGATCGCCGGCCGCAAACAGGAGCGCCTCCAGCCTCGCCAGCTCAAACTCCTTCGGTAGTTGCGCCATGACGGTCTCCTCCTTCGCGCAGGAAAATATAAATGGGGTCAAAGGCACGGCTCTGGCTGATGCGGATGATTTTCAGGCGCAACAGCTCCAGCACGGCCAGGAACGACGCGATATGTTCGCTTTTCAGGCCCGTCCGCACGAAAGCCTCGTTCAGTTCGGCGCCGTGGGGATGCCTGCGCAAGTACGACACCACGTCTTCCATCTTTTTTCGGATGTCGAATTCCTGCCGTTCCACGACGGCAAGCTCCTCCGCCAGGGGGCTCGTCAGGGAGGCCAGAGCCTCCAGCAGGACCTCTACGGGATAGTGGTGCAGGCGGCGCAGCTTGCTGTCCCCGTACAGGGGCCGGCGCGTATGGAACTGCGCTGCCTCTCGCTGCCGCTCCGCCAGTTCGCCGGCCAGCCTTTTGAACCGCTGCAGTTCCGCCACCATATCGGCCAGGACCTGGCGCGGATCCTCGCCGTCCTCCTCGTCGGACGGCAATTTCGGCAGGAGCATGCGGGATTTGATCTGCAGCAGCCGTGCCGCCATAACCAGAAAATCGCTGGCCACTTCCAGGTCCAGTTCTGTCATGGCATCCAGAAAAGCCATATACTGGTCCGTAATGGAAACGATGGGAATGTCGTAAATGTCGATTTTATCTTTTTCAATCAAATGGATCAGCAGATCCAGCGGTCCTTCAAAATCGAGGACCCTGACAAGAGGTTCCGCCATAACGTTGCGTCGCTTTCCCCATTCCGGACAAAAATATCGCTAGAAGATCATCCCCGCCGCCCAAAACGAGAGGGAGAGGAAGCCCTGCGCCAAAGGACCGATGAGGCGGCCGGCGAGGCCCGTATAGCACACCAGGATCAAGAGCCAGAAGCCGTACCGCGAAACGGCCGTGTCGTACAGGTAGGCCGCCCGGTAACTCAGGAGTGTCCCGACAATTTTCGAGCCATCCAGGGGCGGGATGGGAATCAAATTAAAGAACCCGAACCAGACGTTATAAAGCATGAGCCAGTACAGGAACTGGCTTGCCAGCCCGCTTTGGGCGATGCCAAAATGAAGCCGCGCCTGCAGGATCAGGACGCACAGGAACGCCAGGAGGAAATTCGCTCCCGGTCCAGCGAAAGCCACCTTCCGCATGTCCGCGCGGTAATTTTTATAGTACCGGGGATCCACTTGGACCGGTTTAGCCCAGCCGAAGCCGACCAGGATCAGGGCAATCGTGCCGATGACGTCCAGGTGGGCCAGGGGATTCAGCGTCAGCCGTCCCGTCATGGCCGGCGTCGGGTCTCCCAAGCTGTCCGATACGCAGGCGTGAGCGAACTCATGGATTGTCAGCGCAATCAGCAGGGCCGGCGCGCGGAACAGCAGCGTTTGAAAATCGAGAAACACAATCATACCTCCGTTTCAGGGGGAGGACGCGAAAAGTCAGAAAGGCTTGGCCAGCAGGCCGACTTTTTTCCTGACCTTGGTCAGCGTGCGGTTGGAAATGGATTGGGCACGCTCCGCCCCCATCTTATACACATCTTCCAGATACTTTTTGTCTGCCATGAGCCGGGCAAAGTTTTCCCGGATAGGCCGCAGTTCCTCCGCAACGGCTTCGCCGACGGCAGTCTTGAAATCGCCGTAGCCCCTGCCATCGAACTCGTCTTCGATGGCTTCATAGGACTTTCCCGTCACCACGGAGTAGATCGTCATCAAATTGCTGATGCCCGGTTTGTCTTCCCGGTAGCACACATGGGCCTCGCTGTCCGTCACGGCACTGCGGAATTTGCGCAGGATAGACGCTTCGTCGTCGAGGATGGAAATCCGCGCTTTCGGGTTCGGATCCGATTTGGACATTTTCCTGGCCGGGTCCTGCAGGGACATGATCTTCGCCCCTTCCTTGGGCAGATAGGCCTCAGGCAGGCGGAATACATCGCCGTAAAGGCCATTGAAGCGTGTCGCCACGTTGCGCGTAAATTCCAGGTGCTGCGTCTGGTCCTGCCCAACGGGCACCAGGTCCGCCTGGTAGAGCAGGATATCCGCCGCCATGAGGGACGGATAGGTGAAAAGGCCCGCATTGACGTTATCCGCATGCTTGGCGGACTTATCCTTGAACTGGGTCATGCGGGACAGTTCCCCGAACATGGAATTGCACATGAGGATCCACCCCAGCTCCGCATGGTTGTGGACATGGCTCTGGATAAAGACAAGGCTCTTTTCCGGATCGATGCCTGCCGCCAGCAGGAGGGCGAAAGCCTCCAGGGTCTGCTTGCGCAGGTCCGCCGGGTTCTGGCGGATAGTCAGGGAATGCAGGTCCGCCACAAAATAATAGCAGTCGTAGTCTTCCTGGAGCTGCCCCCAGTTGCGGACGGCCCCAATATAGTTCCCCAGCGTGAAAATGCCCGTCGGCTGGATCCCGCTGAGGATAATCTTCTTTCTGGCCGGTTTTTCTTCCACCGGTGCCGTGTGTTGTTCGTTCGTCATAACCAGTCCCCCTTTAAGACAAGTCTATTTTCGCTTCCGTTCCGGCAGGAAAGGGAAAAAGCAAAAAGATACACTATTATATTATACGCTATTTTCGCGCCGGATGCCAGTTTTCCCGGCAGATTCCCCTGCCCGTGCCAATCTTTTTTATCCCGCCTGTCCGCCTGTAATTTTTTTCGAATCAGCATACACTATTTTTAATAAGATGTGCTATAATGGACTCAGCGAGATGTACTGAATTTTCCAATATTCACTTTGAGGAGGTTATCCACATGCCGCTTGTCGATACGAAAGAGATGTTCCGCAAGGCCTATGAGGGCCATTATGCCGTCGGTGCGTTCAACGTCAACAACATGGAAATCATCCAGGGTATCGTCGAGGCCGCCATCCAGGAAAAGGCGCCTCTGATCCTGCAGGTTTCCGCCGGGGCCCGTAAATACGCCAAGCATATCTACCTGACGAAGCTCGTCGAGGCTGCCGTGCAGGACACGGGGCTGCCCATCGCCCTCCATTTGGACCACGGCGCGGACTTTGACATCTGCAAGGCTTGCGTGGACGGCGGATTCACGTCCGTTATGATCGACGGTTCCAAGCATCCCTTCGAGGAAAATATCGCCCTGACAAAACGTGTCGTCGAATACGCCCATGACAAGGGAGTCGTCGTCGAGGCCGAACTGGGCAAGCTGGCCGGCGTGGAAGACGCAGTCAAGGTCAATACGCGGGACGCGACGTACACGGATCCCGACCAGGCCGTCGAGTTCGTGGAACGGACCGGTGTAGACAGCCTGGCCATCGCCATCGGCACCAGCCACGGCGCCTACAAGTTCAAAGGCAAACCGGAACTGGACTTTGCCCGCCTCGAGAAAATCACGAACTTGCTGCCGGGATTCCCCCTGGTCCTGCACGGCGCCTCCACGGTTATTCCTTCCTTTGTGGAAGAATGCAACAAGTATGGCGGCAAGATTGACGGCGCCCAGGGGGTACCGGAAGACATGCTGCGGAAGGCCGGCCAGTTCGGTGTCTGCAAGATCAACATCGACACAGACCTGCGCCTTGCCATGACCGCATCCATCCGCAAATATTTGACGGAGCATCCGGGCGACTTCGATCCGCGCCAATATCTGGGACCTGCCCGTGAAGCCATCCGGGCCATGGTTGCCCACAAGATGCGCGACGTCCTGAACTGCTCCGGCCGGGCCTGACCTTCCGGCCGGCGGAGGACATTCCGACTGCTGTCATCCCAGGGAGCGTGAAAAGGAGAACGGGGCTGTAACGACTTGCGTTGCAGCCCCGTTTTTTATCGGAAACAGTGTTCCAGATAGGCCTGCGCCTCCCGCAAGTCCCGCAGGATTACTTCGGCCAAGCGGCGCATTTCCTCATCCGGCTCCTGCAGGTCCGGAATCATAATCGAGTGCATACCCGCCGCTGCCGCGGCGCGGATGCCGTTCGGGGAATCTTCGAGGACATAGCAGGCAGCAGGGTCGCAGCCCAGCTGTTTCGCCGCCAGGAGAAAGATGTCCGGCGCGGGTTTTCCGTGGACAACGTCATCCCCGCCCTTTACGACCTGGAAAAAGGGCAGCAGGCCCGCTTCGCCCAGCTCCTGCCGGACCGACGCCAGCTGCGTGGATGACGCCAGGGCGACGGGAATCCGCCGCTCCTGAAGCCAGGCCAGGATTTCCCGCACGCCGGGCTTGGTCGGCAGGCGGCCGCCGTCATAGCGGGCGTGAAACAAATCCGACACTTCCTGCTTGTACCGTTCGTACGGATAGGCGTCTCCATAACGGCGGCGGTACACCTGTTCCGTCGCTTCATACGTCAGGCCCATGCATTGATAACAAACCGCTTCGATATCAGGAATGCCGTACTTGTCCGCCACGACCTTCCAGCAGTCGATGACAAGGCGCTCCGAATCGAAGATGACGCCGTCCATATCGAAAAGGACAGCCTGTCCATCTTTGCTGTTCCCCATGTTCTTCCTCCTTCTCCCCTGCCCGCCTGTCAACGGAGTTTCAGGACAACCAGTTCCGGCCGGTTCCCGACCCGCACCGGCGAGCCCCACAGGCCGTAGCCGTTGGAAACAACGCCCAGCAGGGACCCAAAAAGACGAGTGCCGGAATCGAGCAGGTACATGCGTTTCGTAATCAGGTTCAATGGCGCCTGTTGTCCCGCGTGCGTATGACCAGCCACATAGATGTCGTAGCCTGCGTTACAGGCTTCCCAAAAGCGCCGGGGCTGGTGTTCCATCAAAATCCGTACGGAATGCGGGTCCGTTCCGGCCAGGGAGGCCAGATACGGATTGACAGGACGGGAACGATAATCTTCCAGCCCCGTAATGCGCAGCCCGTTGGGCAGGTCCACGGCCTGATCCACCAGGAAACGGAAGCCGATGGACCGGAACAAGGCCTCTTCTGCTTCCACCTTCTGGTCCAGATGATCATGGTTCCCCCGCACGGCGTAGACGCCATAGGTACTGCGGATATTCCGCAGGGGCTCGTGGCTTTGTTCCCTTTCCACCCAGCGCAGCCGGTTGTCAACCAGGTCCCCGCCGAAGAGGACCACATCGGGATGCTGTCCGTTGATTTTTTCCGTCAGCTCCGCCGCGTAGGAACGGCCGAACAAACTTCCCAAATGCATATCCGTCACGAGAACGATAGTCTGCGGTTTTTTCAGGCGGCCCCCCGTGTCGAAATCCACCATGCGAATCCGCGGGTGCAGGGCATTCCAGCCACCGGCGGCGACCAGGAGGACGACGACGGCGAAAGCCACCCGGACGTATGGCGCTCCGATGGCCGAAACGGCAAGCAGTCCCGGATGGGCCGCGTTCACCGCGGCCATGCCCAACCGCAGAAGTCCGTAAAGAATCAGGACATACAGGGAATAATGAAAAAAGGCGAGCCAATACCCGCCCGCATACGCAAGGCCCCGCAGCAGCGGCAGGGGCAGCGGGGAATCGGCGCCATACACCTGCAGCCAACCGAAAGCCAGCGGCAGGAGCAAGATGGCCAGGGAACCTGGATGCCGGAACAGGGGAACCCCGGTCCGGTACATCAGCCAGAAAAAGAACGTCAGGAGCAGGCCCACTCCCGTCACCCCAATAAAAAATCGATGCACTCTATCACCTCGGTCACACCGTCCCGCTACGCCGTTCCGCCGGGACGAATCCGGAATACTTTTCCTCATTGTATCATAAGCGCGGAGCCACAAAACGAACTTTTTGTGAGATGTACGGCCCGGAGGACACGACACGCGCGTATAAGCATGAAAAAACGGATCCGGCAAAGCCGGATCCGCCGCGTTTTTTAAAATCCTTGCCGCTCAGCGACGACGTCTGTGGTTCCAGAACTCCGTGTCATAGGACTGCTCCGGATAGACACGGCCGTCCAACTGCAGGTCAGGGCTGACTTCCTTGGCATGCTTCTTGATTTCATCCAACAAGTATTCGTTGCGGATCTTGATATAGGTCCCCTTCATCCCCAGGGATTTGGTTTCAATAAGACCGGCGCTCTGGAATTTACGCATGGCATTGACAATGACCGATCGGGTAATATTCAAACGGTCCGCCACCTTCGAGGCGATGAGGATTCCTTCGTTCGACTTGAGCTCCGTCAGGATTCCCACAATCGCTTCCCACTCGGAGAACGATAACGTCGTGAAGGCGATCTTGATGACCGCTTCCTTGCGAATCCGTTCCTCCATGGCCGCTTCGCGGTTGTGCAACAGCTGGATACCGATGACGGCGGCCGAGTACTCGCCCAGCAGCAGGTCATCGTCGTTGAAATCACGGTCGTAACGGGCCAAGATCAGCGTACCCAACCGCTCGCGATTTCCCCTGATAGGAATAATCGTCGTCCGTTTTTCCCCGTATTTGCAAGGCTTCGTCTCGTCAAAGGAGCACATGTGCTCCTCATGGCTGATGTTGGAATGGGTTTCCTGCATGCCGTTGACAAACCCCATATACTGCGCGGGAAATTTCATGTTTTCCAAGACCAGATTCCGCATGACATCGCATTCGAACCCGTCCTGCAGCGCAAAGCCGAGAACCGCTCCGTCATTCCCGACCACATAGATGTTGCAGCTCGTTAAATCTCGCAGAAGATCCGCCACTTCATCGAAAGAGACGTTGCCACCGCGTTGCATCAGACTGTTCAATTTCCTTGCTTTTTCCAGTAATGGCGTCATGATTTTCCTCCACTGCGGCACTGTCTGCCGTTCCCCTGATAGAAATGCGCTGTATCTGTACTTGTTTTCCGGCAGGACCGGCCGGGAACGGTCAGGCCCTAGGGAAATTTTTCTGATATACCTTTTGGATGCGTTCGCTCGTCACATGGGTGTAGATTTGTGTCGTCGACAGGCTGGCATGCCCCAACAATTCCTGCACGGCCCGCAGATCCGCGCCATGGTCCAGCAGATGCGTCGCGAAAGTATGCCGGATCGTATGGGGGCTGACCTTTTTGTGCAGCGCCAGCTGCCGGACATATTTGTCCAGGATGCGCCGTACACTACGATCCGTAAGGCGGCCGCCGCGGTTGTTGACGAAAACGTACTGATGATCCTCAACGCCATATTTCTCCAACAGGGCCGCCCGGCTTTTCCCATAATAGGCCAGGAACGCGTCGCGGCACGTATGCCCTATGGGGACAATACGGTCCTTGCTACCCTTGCCGTGGAGCAGGACGAAAAGACTACCCAGGTCGACATCTCCCAACCGCATTCCCGCCAGCTCGGAGACACGACACCCCGTCGCGTACAAGAGTTCCAGGACGGCACGGTCCCGCAGACCCAGAAGCGATTGGTCCGGCAGATCGAGGATGGAATCGATTTCCCCCTCTTCCAGAAACACCGGCAACCGTTTGTCCAGCTTCGGCGTGCGGACGCCGGCAAACGGATTCGCCGGTACGATTTCCTCCCGCAGGAGATACTTGTAAAAGGAACGCAGAGAGGAGATGCGGCGCGTAATAGTCCGGCGCGCGTAATTCTCCTTGTTCAGGAACGCGAGATAGGAACGGATATGGAGTACCTCCACTTGCGTCCACGCGAAAGCCGGCCCGGCTTTGGAAATCATGAACTGCTCAAAGTCACGGATATCCCGCCGGTAGTTTTCCCCCGTCAGGACAGACCCGTTCTTTTCGACAAACAAATAGTCCAGGAATGCCTGAACCAGCTGCTGCCGCTCCTTTCCTGTCGCCACGATACTTCCTGCTTTCTGCTCCAGCGCCGCGTTGTCAGAATTTTTGAAAGAGGCACCGTTGTACCAAATTTCAAAATAATCCGCAGTCAATTTATATTAACATAGAAATTTAAAAATTACAATTAACGATTTAGGGAATTTTCGCAAAAATTTCCATTCGATATGCCCCATCTAATCTTCAAAGCGTACATCTTCATTGCACAATTGTCGAACCGGGGCAAAAGCCGCCTGGGCCCGTTCTGCGTACAAGGCGTTGCGGATCATCTTCTTGTGGACCCGTTTGGTCAAAGGCGGCATGAGGCCATAATTGACGTTCATGGGCTGGAACTTTTCCACCTCAGGGTTGCTGATATAGTGCGCCAACGCCCCCATGGCCGTGACGACGGGAAAGTCGAGCGTACGGGCGTGGCAATACGCGCGGGCGGCGTGGATGCCGGCCATGAGGCCGGATGCCGCCGATTCCACGTACCCTTCGACCCCGGTCATCTGGCCGGCAAAGTAGAACCGTGTGTCGCCACGCAGGCGGAAGCTCGGCCACAGCACTTTCGGGGAATTCATGTAAGTATTTTTGTGCATGACGCCATAACGGACAAATTCGGCCTGCTCCAGTCCGGGAATCATGCCGAAGACCCGACGCTGTTCCGGCCATTTCAGATGCGTCTGGAAGCCGACCAGATTAAACAAGGTGCCCGCCGCGTTGTCCTGGCGGAGCTGTACGACCGCGTAGGCTTCGCGCCCGTCGCGGGGATTTTTCAGGCCGACGGGTTTCAACGGCCCGTAGCGCATGGTGTCTTCGCCGCGATACGCCATTTCTTCGATGGGCATACAGCCTTCGAAGACATTTCCTTGCTCAAAGTCCTTGACCTCGGCCGTTTCCGCGTTCCGCAGCGCTTCGCGGAAGGCCACGTATTCTTCTTTCGTATAAAAAGGGCAATTCAGATAGGCCGCCTCTCCCTTGCCATACCGGGAGGCCCGGTAAATAACATCGTAATTTAAAGAATCCCCGGCCACGATGGGAGCAGCCGCGTCAAAGAAATGCAAGTAGGCCGAGCGAATCTTGCGGGCAATGGACGCGCTCAGGGCGTCGCTCGTCAAAGGGCCGCTGGCGACAATGACATAGCCCGGCAAGGCCTCCAGGTCCGTTACCTCTTCATGGATCACCGTAATCAGGGGATGTTTCGATACGGCCTGCGTGACGGCCTGCGAAAAGGCCGTCCGGTCGACGGCCAGGGCGCCGCCGGCAGGCACACGATGCGCGTCTGCAGCCAGCATGATGACGGATCCGAGCTGCCTCATTTCTTCCTTCAGGAGGCCGACAGCATTTTCCACATTGGCCGCCCGCAGGGAATTGCTGCAGACCAACTCTGCGAACCCGTCTGTCTTATGGGCCGGGTCCGATCGGACCGGCCGCATTTCGTGTAAAATCACCGGAATGCCGCGCCGGGCCACCTGCCAGGCCGCTTCACTGCCGGCCAGGCCCGCGCCGATGACGTGAACCGGTTCCCGTGTCGTGTTGTCTTCCATTTCCTACCTCGCCTTTCTCTTCGCCGTTCCGCCGGCGTTCCCTGGGGCCCCTTCCGGAGGGCAAAAAAGAGGCGCTGCCACGCCTCTTTTTTCACGGTTCCGGGGTACCGCACGTTCTTCGTCAGGATTCCGGGCTTCGTCAGGCCGGTTGTTCTTTCGGTCCTTTGTTACTGTCCTGCCGTTTTTCCGGTGGTTTTCTTTCGCCCTCTCGGTTCCTTTGCCGCCGTTTTTCCGGCCGCCGCCTTTTTGCCTGAGGTCTTCTTGGCAGTGGCCTTCCTGGCCGCACCGCCCCGACCCTTGACGACCTTGCTCACCTTCAGGAGATCCGCCGTCGTGGTTTTCTTTCGCGATGTCCGCTTCGGAAGGGCATTGGCGCAGTCCGCGTTGGAACAGACCAGACGGGACTTGCTGCCCCGGTCCGTATGTTCCAGCAGCATATGCCCGCACAGGGAGCACGTTTCCGTCGTCGGCTTGTCCCACGACGTAAAGTCACAGGCCGGATAGTTCGAACAACCGTAGAAAACACGGCCTGTCTTCGTACGGCGGATCGTAATGTCCCCGCCGCATTTCGGGCAGGGCACGCCGATCTTTTCCAGAAGCGGTTTCGTATTGCGGCACTCGGGGAATCCCGGACAGGCAAGGAACTTGCCGTAGCGGCCTTCGCGAATCACCATCTCGCGGCCACACTTTTCGCAAGTGACCCCGCTCTTCTCCAGGGGAGGCGGATCCTTCGGAATCACTTTGTCCGCTTCTTCCAGCAGTTCTTCGAAAGGCATATAAAAATGCTTCAGAATGGTCAGTTTGTCGACCTTGTGTTCCGCAATTTCGTCCAACTCCGTTTCCATCTTCGCCGAATAGGGGATATTGATGATGGACCCGAAATAGGTCGTCAGCAAATCCACGACTTTCTTGCCAAGTTCCGTCGCCGTCAGCTTCTTGCCTTCCTTGACGACATAGCCGCGGGCCTGGATGGTCTGGATAATCGGGGCGTACGTCGATGGTCGGCCGATTCCTTCCTCTTCCATCTTCTTGACGAGGGAGGCTTCCGTATAGCCTGCGGGCGGTTCCGTGAAATGCTGGACGCCATGTTCCACTTTATAGAGGACCAGGGGATGCCCCGGTTCGATGTAGGGGACCAGGCCTTCCTTCTTCGTATCTTTCTTGTCGGCCAGCCGCAGGAAGCCGTCAAAAGTCAGGACGGATCCGCTGGCCTTCAATTCGTAAGGACCGGCGCCAATCTGGAGCGTCGTCTGGTCAAACCGGGCTGGCGCCATCTGGCAGGCCATGGTCCGTTTCCAGATGAGTTCGTAGAGACGGAACTGCTCCTTCGTCAGGTACGGTTCCACCTCGGACGGCGTCCGCGTAATCGACGTCGGACGAATCGCTTCATGGGCGTCCTGGGCATTGTTCTTGTTGGAGAAATAATTCGGTTTTTCCGGGCAGTATTCCGGGCCGTAAAACTGTGCCACCAGGCCGCGGATAGAAGACAGGGCCTCGGCGGCCAGACGGGTCGAGTCCGTTCTCATGTACGTAATGAGGCCGGCATAATTTTTGCCGATACTGACGCCTTCGTACAATTGCTGCGCCACCAGCATGGTGCGGCGCGTCGTGAAGTTCAGGCGATGGGCCGCCTCCTGCTGGAGGGTGCTCGTCGTGAAAGGCGCCGGCGGACGGCGGGTCACGTTCTTTTTCGCGGCGTTCAGCACCGTGTAGGATGCCTGCTTCAGGGCTTCCTCAACGGCGACGGTCTCTTCGGCGTTGCGCAGGACCAGTTTCTTGCCATCCTTCTTGGCAACTTCCGCCTCGAAGAGCGGCGCTTTCTCCTTCTCGCGGAGCTTGACCTTGAGCGTCCAATATTCTTCAGGCACAAAGGTCTCGATTTCCTTGTCCCGGTCAGCGACAATCTTGACCGCTACCGATTGGACACGCCCCGCCGAAAGCCCCTTGCGGACCTTACGCCACAAGAGAGGGCTCAGCTTGTAGCCCACCAGCCGGTCGATAATGCGCCGCGTCTGCTGGGCATCGACCATATCCATGTCGATGGTACGGGGATGTTTCAGGGCTTCCTTGACCGCCCCGGCCGTAATTTCATGAAAAGCGATACGGCACGGCTCCTTTTCGTCGATGCCGAGAATATGGGCCAGATGCCAACTGATGGCTTCCCCTTCCCGGTCCGGGTCCGTTGCCAGATAGACTTTGTCGGCCTTCTGGGCCGCTGTCTTCAATTCCCGGATTAAGTCCCCCTTTCCGCGGATATTGATATACTCCGGCGCGAAGTCGTGCTCCACATCCACACTGAGGGTGCTTTTCTTCAAGTCCCGCAGATGGCCCATGGAGGCCCTGACAGTGTACTTACTGCCAAGAAATTTCGTAATCGTCTTCGATTTTGTGGGAGATTCGACAATGATCAGATTATTACTCATGAATCCTCCTTCAGTCCGGGTTTTCTTCTGTTCGATACCATCGTCCGCTGGCATCACGGGCGACGGCTCCTTTGAGCTGCAGCTGCAGGAGATACAATGGCAGGTCCATGGGGCCACGCCGGAGGGCCACAGCGATTTCATCCGGCAGGGATGGTCCCCGGGTCAGGAAACAGAGAATTTTCCGTTCCGTCGCCGTATAGGACGCCGCAGGCGCGTTGCCGGAATTGGGAAACAGGGACGATTCTTTTTTTCCCTGCCAGTCCGGATACAGTTCCCGAAGGATATCCGCCGGTTCCTGGACCAGCAGGGCCCTGGCATGGGCAATGAGGTCGTTGGTCCCACGACACGCCTGTGTAAAAATGTTGCCGGGCACACAAAACACGTCCCGGTTCTGGTCCAGCGCGCAGGATGCGGTAATCAGGGACCCACTGCGCCGGGACGCTTCCGTCAGCAGGACGCCCCGGCAGAGGCCGCTGATCAGGCGGTTGCGTTGGGGAAACTGAAAAGGATACGGCGGGGTTCCCGGAGGATATTCCGACAACAGCGCCCCGGATCGGCTGATTTTCCCGAACAGCTCCCGGTTTGCGGAAGGGTAAACGACATCGACACCACAGCCCAACACCGCGATGGTCGCTCCCCCGACGTCGAGGGCAGCCTCATGGGCGGTCGTATCGATTCCCCTGGCCCCGCCGCTGACAATAGTCAACCCGACCTCGGCCAAGTCCCGGGCGAACATTTTGGCGGCACGCAGCCCATACCCGTCGGCTTCCCGCGGCCCCACAATGGCGATGCACTGGTCCGTCGCGGGCATGCGGCCTTTCAGATACAAGGCTGCCGGCGGGTCGGCGATTTCTTTCAGGAGGCGGGGATACTGCGCATCCTCGAGGGAAACCACCTCAATATCCAGCTCCCGGCATTGCGCCTCCAGCCGGGCCGGCAGCTCCCGGTCCCGCCGTTCCAGAAATTTTTCCAGCATGGTCGGTGCGAGAACGCGGGACGCGCGCAGCGCTTCTTCCGAAGCCCCGTAAAATTCGCGGACGCTTCCAAAACTTTCCCGCAGACGCCCTAACGACGCCGCGTCCCCCCGGAACGTTTTGGAAACACCCAACGCAGCCCAATAAAATCGATCCATGGAATCCTCCTTCCACAGGCTGTCACTCCCTATGCAGTTGTCTTGCCTGAACAGCAATTACATATACTAATAGCATAGTATTGCGGGGAAAGTCAACAACTATCGCTTCTTTTCACAAAGTTTTCTACATATATATTAAAGAAAACGCGATTTCCCGGGCCGCTGCCGGATGTCCCTGGCCGTCCCGGCGCAAACGGCGCTGACGGGCCCGCTCCGCCGCAGGGACGGCCATTTCCGCCGCGATACAGGCCGCCGCTTCTGCCACCGTGTCCGCGCGCCGCGCCATACCGTGTTCCATCAGGAAGGCGCTGTTTTTTTCTTCCTGCCCCGGCAGGGGCCGGAACAGCACCAGGGGAATCCCTGTAGCCAGGGTTTCGGCCACGGTCACGCCGCCTCCCTTGCTGAGCACCAGGTCTGCCGCCTGGTACAGCGGCGCCGGCGAGGAAAGCGAGCCGTACACCGTGAGCCGCGCCCCTACCCCCGGACGCTGCCGCAGGGCTTCCAGCCGCCGACGCAGGGCGCCGTTCCGCCCGGTAACGGCCACGAGGCGCAAGGCTTCCAGGCCAGGAGTACCGAGCAGACGGACGAACCCTTCCATGGGCAGCAGTCCGTCGCCTCCCCCGATCAGGACGCAGACAAACTCCTCGTCCTGCCACCCCTGTCCACGACGCAGGGCCTGCCGTTCCGCCTCCCCAGGCGGGACGGCAAAATCCGGACGCACGGGAATCCCCGTGATCCCGATCCGCGGCTTCTCCCCGGCCGGCACGCCTTTCCGCAGAAGGGGCACCAAGTCCGCGTGGGCCACGAAGTATGTATCCACGGCAGGACAAAGGAGCCACCGGTGGACCGTAAAATCCGTCACCACGACAGCCAGCCGCAGGGACGGCTTGTACTTGCGTTTATAGAGTGACACGATCCCCGTCGGCGTGCCGTGCGTACTGACGACGATATCCGGCGCAATCCGGTCGAGCCAGGGCCGGGCCAGACGGCAGAGCAAGCCGTTCACGGCATTGCGCAGCCACAGGGAACGGCCATCCACGTTACCCCAGCGGTACGACAGGGCGTATAAGGAGGGACAGCGGCGCAGGATCAGGCCGTACAATCCGAGCAGGCCCCGCCCCAGCCAATCCGGCAAGAGACGAAATACGTCCCCTTCCTCCACGGTGAGATCCGCGTTCGGCAGGGACCGCAGCACTCCCGCCAAGGCAAAAGAAGCCATACGGTGCCCGCTTCCCACGGGGGCAGACAAAATAAGCACCTTCCGGGGCCCTTTGCGGCCGTCGGGACGCGCCGCTTCCGGAGAGGTTGTATGTTTGGTTACAGAAATCGACCGTTGCCGCACTTTTTTCCTGCCTGCCCTTTCTTCCCCGCAGCCTTTCCATCACGCTGCCGCGGGATATGGTATAATAAAAAATTGAAACTAGCCTTTTGTGATTACTATACTGGAGAGTACGCGATTTTGCAAGGAGGTCCCCTATGAGCGGCAACAGCGGATTGAACGCGACCCCGTCGTCGGAGCGGGTGCACATCGGGTTGTTCGGACGTCGCAACGCCGGCAAATCAAGTCTAATCAACGTCCTGACAGGCCAGAGCCTGGCCATCGTGTCCGACACGCCAGGGACGACGACAGACCCTGTGTCCAAGGCTATGGAACTTCTGCCCCTGGGGCCCGTCCTGTTCATCGACACGCCGGGCATCGACGACGAAGGGGAATTGGGCAGCCTGCGGGTCCAGCGGTCCTATCAAGTCCTGAACAAGACAGACATCGCCCTGCTCGTCGTGGAAGCGGCCTGCGGGCCGGCGCCGGAAGACCTGGCCCTGTTGGACAAGATCCGCGAAAAAAAGCTGCCGGCCCTCCTCGTCTTTACGAAAGCGGACCGCCTCGGCAGTCCTGCTGACTGGGAAAGACGCATCCCCGGCCTGGACCGCGTGAAGGCCCTGTCTGTCCCTTACCGCATCGTCAGCAGCGCCACAGGGACAAACATCGCCGACTTGAAGGAAACCTTGGCGCGCCTCGTGCCGGAAAAGGAGCCTCCCTTCCCGCTTTGCGCGGACCTCGTTTCCCCGGGAGACTTCGCGGTCCTGGTCATCCCCATCGACAAGGCGGCTCCCAAAGGACGCCTGATCCTGCCGGAACAGCAGGCCATTCGGGACCTCCTCGACGCCGGCGCCACAGCCATTGTGACGCAGGATGACAAACTGGCGCGAACCCTGTCCTCCCTGGGCAAGGAGCCACGTCTTGTCATCACGGACAGTCAGGCCTTCGGCGCCGTAGACCGTATCGTGCCGGCCCACCTTCCCCTCACGTCCTTCTCCATTCTCATGGCCCGCCACAAAGGAAACCTGGCCCAGGCTGTGGCCGGCGTGGCCCGGCTGAAACATTTGCGGGACGGGGACCGGGTCCTGATTTCCGAAGGATGCACCCATCACCGGCAATGCGGCGACATCGGCACGGTCAAATTACCGCGCTGGCTGGCGGAATTAACCGGCAAAAAGCTGGACCTGTCCTGGACGAGCGGCACGGAGTTTCCCTTGGATCTGTCACCGTATCACATGATTATCCACTGCGGCGGCTGCATGCTGAACGAACGGGAAATGCAGTATCGGTACCGCTGGGCCGGGGACCAGGGGATCCCCATCACGAACTACGGCATTGCCATCGCCCATTGCCACGGCATTTTAAAGCGTTCCCTGGGCTTGTTCCCGGACCTGGTGTCCAAACTGGATGAATAACAGACAGGCGCCTGCCCCTCTCGCGGCAGACGCCTGTTTTCGTACGCGTTATTCCGTTGTAGGTTCCCGTTTTTCAGGACATTTTTCCCTTGTCCAGCAAGTGCCGTTTTCCCAGATAGAAAATGACCGCCGCCAACAAGACAAGCAGGGTCAGGCGCACCGTGTACTGGTGAAAATTGACGATATCGTGTCCGATGATGACTTCCAGGGCCGTCGAGGGAAACTTGCCGATCAGATTGGCGATGATGTAGTCCCGCACGCTCATGCGGCTCACGGCGCCGATGGCCGTCAGGATGCCCGAAGGAAAATACGGCAGGGCCCGGGCGAAGGTCATCCATACGATGCCGTTCTTTTCACTGGCGCGGTCAATATCCTGCAGCTTGTTCGCCTTGCGAATCACGCGTTCCGCCGTATTGCGGAAAAAGAACCGCATCAGGAGAAAACTGAAAACGACGCCTACCGTCTCGGCCAGCCAGGAGATCGTCACTCCTAGGGGCAGGCCGAAAATCAGGCCGTTAGCCGTCGAGACGAAGACCGACGGGAATACGCTGCCCATGTTGATAAGGACATCAATGACAAAACTGACGAGGACGGCGTAGGACCCGAAAGAGCGGAGATATTCCGCCAGGGCCTTGACATTGCCACTGACGGCGAGGCGGAACGTCTTATCCCAAAAATCCCCGCAAAATAGGTACAGACTGGCCAGACCGGCCACGAGCAAGACCAGGGCGCACGCCTTGGTGACGCCGTCAGGGTTTTCATACCACTTGACTGTTTTCACTTGTTCCTCTTCTGGGACAATCTGTTCCTGTCCCGACCATTGCTTCACGTTCTATCCCCCTCAGGAGTTAAAGATTCCGGCAAAACGGGAATCAAAGAGATTCGCCGTCCCTGCCAGCAATTCCTGGCGCAATTCCGGGTTGGTAAGTGCCCCCTGCGCGTCCTTGCGGCACATTAGGAGGACATCCGTATCCCTCAGTATATCAGCCAGCCGTAAATCTGGCAACCCGTGCTGGCGAAGACCGAACAGCTGCCCGGCACCGCGCAGTTCCAAGTCCTTTTGGGCCAAGGCGAAGCCGTCTTCGGAATGACGCAACACGGCCAGACGCGCCAAGGTATCCGGGTCCTTGTTGTCCGTCAGGACGACACAGTAGGACTGACAGCTGCCGCGGCCCACGCGGCCCCGGAGCTGGTGCAGCTGGGCCAGGCCGAAACGGTCGGCATTTTCGATAATCATGATCGTCGCGTTCGGAACGTTGACGCCGACTTCGACGACGGTCGTTGCGATCAGCGCCTTGACGGTTCCGGCAGCAAAGGCTTCCATGACGGTTTCCTTTTCGGCCGCTTTCATCCGGCCGTGCAGAAGTGCGCAGGGAATCCCCTGAAGCCAGGTCCGCTTCAACTCTTCGTACACTTCGTTGACGCTGCGGACCCCTTCTTGGGTTTCCGATTCCTCGATGGATGCGCAGACGACATAAACCTGACGACCCGCGCGGATCTGCCGCACCATGCCTTCATAGACTTTACGGCGCATGTCCCCCGTATAGCACAGGGTCTCGACCTGTTTCCGGCCCGGCGGACGCCCTCGCATGACGGTCGTTTCGATGTCCCCATACACGGTCAGGGCCAACGTCCGCGGAATCGGCGTGGCCGTCATAATCAGCACATCCGGCGCAAAATCCGATTTGGCCGCCAGACGGCCCCGTTGACTGACACCAAAGCGGTGCTGCTCATCCGTCACGACGAGGGACAGATGGCGGAACTGGACGTCTTCCTGAAGCACGGCGTGGGTCCCGATGAGGAGCTGCAGCGATCCGTCGGCCAGGCCCTGCAGGATTTCCCTGCGGGCCGAAGCCTTCGTATTGCTGGTCAACAGAGCCAGGCGAACTCCCGTGCCGGCGAAGAAGGACGACAGCGTCTGGAAGTGTTGCCGGGCTAAAATGCCCGTAGGCGCCATCATGCAGCCCTGATACCCGTTTTCCGCCGCTTTGGCCAGAGCCAGGGCGGCCAGGACGGTCTTGCCGCTGCCGACATCCCCCTGGAGCAGCCGGTGCATGGGATGGACATCCTCCATGTCGCCGGAAATATCCCGCCAGGCCTGCTGCTGGCCCGCCGTCAACTGGAAGGGCAGGTTCGCCAGTACGGCCTTGATCAGGGCCCCATCCCGCTTATGGTTGACGCCCCTGCGGCCATCATAATTGCGCTCCCGGTTGAGCAGGAGACCGCACTGGAGCAGGAAAAGTTCTTCGTAGACCAGACGACGCTTCGCCTGCCGGAAGGCTTCGGGCGATGCGGGAAAATGGATATTCCGCAGGGCCGTCAGCCGATCCGGGAAATGGTAACGCGCCAGGATAGCCCGGGGCACCGTTTCCGGCAGTCCCCGCTCGGCCGCCAGGTCCAAGGCTTGTTTTTCCGCCGACCGGAGCTGCTGCTGGGTCAGGGATTCTGTCAGGCTGTACACCGGCAGGATGCCCATGGCATGGGCAAGAGACTCTTCGTCCAAAGGCGAAATATTGGCCTCACTGACGGTCTTTGCGGCCGAACGGCCCGGTTTGACGCGGCCCGTGACCAGTACGTCCATGCCCGGCTGGAGACGCCGCAGATAATAGCGCTGGGCGCCGAAGAAAAACAGTTCCGCGTAACCCGTATCGTCGCGGACGAGAACGACGGAATATTGGCGCACGCGGGGGGAATAGCGATCCGTCACATTCATCAATTCCGCCCGGAAGATTTGCCGCGACCCATCGACGGCCAGTTCCCGGATAGACTTGAGATGGGAAAAATCAATGTAGCTGTCCGGGCGGGGGTAATAGTTCAGCAAATCCGCGATAGTCCGAATTTCCAGACGCTCAAACGCCGCGGCGCGCTTCTTGCCGATTCCTTTAAGGCTCGTCACCGGCTCTGTCCACCAGGTATCCATGGCCATTCCCCCCCCTTGTGTCGTACGTTTTCATTATACCGCATCCACCACAAAATAGATGAAACTTTTTTGAAAAAAGCTTGCTTTTCCCATACATATGTGATAGTATACCTTTGTTAAACTTTTCAAATATAAGCGAAATGCTGATTCTGTGAAGGAGGTAGAACCCGATGGCAAATATCTGTGAAGTTTGCGGCAAAGGCGTGATGAGTGGGAACAACGTCAGCCATTCCAACCGCCACACCAAGGCTGCCTGGAAGCCCAATATCCAGGCTGTCCGCGCGATCGTCGACGGAGAAGTCAAGCGTGTCAACGTTTGCACCCGGTGCCTGCGTTCTGGCAAAGTTACCCGCGCATAATCAGACAAAATAGAAAGCCGTACCAGCCGGTACGGCTTTTTTATGTCCCGGAAAGAAAGGGCCCGGCGCGCCGGCCGCGGACATCCTGCGAAACCACCGGCAAGGTCGCGCGTAATCTGTACAAATTCAAAAAAAATATTGACAAGGATGGAAAAGAGTGTTACCATTCGACTAACGAGACAGAGACGTCTGATTGTCAGGATCCACTGGCAGTCAGGCGTCTCTTTTTTGTTTCCGTACGCGGGATGCACGCGTTCAGGTACAAGAAAGGATGATGGTCGATGATGTGCAGAATTTGCAAAAAGCTTCTCTTGCTGACCCTGTGGCTGACAGGGTACGCCTCCCAGGCCGTGGCAGCCGACGCCGCCAGTGCCGCTCAAAAGTTCTCTTCCGTCGACACCCTCTGGGTTCTCCTGGGTGCCGCCCTAGTCATTTTCATGCAGCCAGGCTTCGCCATGTGTGAAACAGGTCTGACACGGGCCAAAAACGCCGGCAACATCGTCATGAAGAACGTCATGGACTTTGCCATCGGCACGCCGGTCTTCTGGATCGTCGGTTTCGGTCTGATGTTCGGTACGGATATCCACGGTCTCATCGGAATGCCGGACTTCTTTGTCCGGTCCTGGACCAGCGGGGATGCCGGCTATCCCACCATGGCCTATATCATCTTCCAGACCGCTTTCTGCGCGACGGCGGCGACCATCGTTTCCGGTTCCATGGCCGAACGGACCAAGTTCTCCGCCTACTGCCTATACAGCCTGGCCATCAGCCTGCTCGTCTACCCCATTTCGGGACACTGGATCTGGGGCGGCGGCTGGTTGGCCGCTGCCGGATTCCATGACTTCGCCGGCTCCACGGCCGTCCACATGGTCGGCGGGATTTGCGCCGCTGTCGGGGCCAAGATTCTCGGTCCCCGTATCGGCAAATACAACGAAGACGGTTCGGTCAACGCGATTCCCGGCCACAGCCTGACCCTGGCCTGCCTGGGTGTCTTTATCCTCTGGTTTGCCTGGTTCGGGTTCAACGGCTGCTCCACGGTCAGCATGACCGGCGACGATACGCTGGAAGCGGCGTCGCACATCTTTATGACGACGAACATGGCTCCTGCCGTCGCCGCCTGCACGGTCATGTGCTTCACCTGGCTCCGCTACGGCAAGCCCGACGTCTCCATGACCCTGAACGGCTGCCTGGCCGGCCTCGTCGCCATTACGGCCGGCTGTGATGTCGTCACCGTGGCGGGGGCCCTCGCCATTGGCTTTTTCTCCGGCATTCTCGTCGTCCTCTCCGTCGAATTTTTTGACCAGAAAGCCCGCATCGACGATCCCGTCGGCGCCATTTCCGTCCACGGTGTCTGCGGAGCCTTTGGTACCTTGATGACAGGCCTCCTGGCGGAAAAGGACGGCCTCCTTTACACCGGGGATCCCCACTTCTTTCTCGTACAGGTTGAAGGGGTTGTCGCCGTTGCCCTCTATGTTACCGTCGTCATGTTTGTCATTTTCCACCTGATCGACCACCTCGTCGGCCTCCGTGTCACGCCGACCGAAGAAATCAACGGTCTGGACTTCGCCGAACACGGCCTGCCCTCCGCCTACGCCGATTTCATGTTCGTACCCGAAGTCCCCGGTTCCACCTCCGCCCCTGCCCCCGTTCCCGGATCTTCCAAAGGCAGCAGTGCCGTACCCCACGCCACGACCCAGGCGACAGAGGTACAGGCCGCGCGGCCGGCTACCCCGGACGGGCACCACTATTCCCTCGTGACCATCATCACGTCGCGGGATCGCTTCCAGGCTTTGAAAACGGCCATGGAAGAAATCGGCATCACAGGGTTGACCGCCACCGAAGTCAATGGATTCGGAATCCAGCGCGGGTACCGGGAAATGTACCGTGGCGCCAGCGTACCGGCCCGTCTCCTGCCGAAAGTACAGGTCGACATCGTGGTCTCCGCCGTCCCGGTCCGCACGGTCATCGACGCTGCCAAGAAAGCGCTCTACACCGGTCGTTACGGCGATGGAAAGATTTTCGTCTCGACCGTGGACAACATCGTCAAGATCCGCACGGGGGAAGAAGGGTTCGCCGCCCTGCAGGATTATCCGATGGAAGAAGAACATTAAAAGCCCTTGGCGCGCGGCCCTTTCCCCAAAACGGCCCTGCCCCGGAATTTCCGGGACAGGGCCGTTGTCTTTGTCAAGAATCATGGCGTTTGAAAATGGCTTCGAAAAAGCCCGGGGCTTCATCAGAATTGTCGATGACATCCTTGTTGAAGTTGAGCTGTTTGCCGCATTCGGGGCAGTACTTGTTGTTGGCCTGCACGGGAGACCCACAGTACGGACATTTAATTCCGCCGTGCATTTCTTCCAGCCGCGTCTCGTAGAACTTGAAAAACTGGTCCATGGTGTTCGTGTCATTGCGGAAGGAATAGACCTCGATGTACTTTTTATGCTGGTCGAAATAGATCTGTACCGTCCCGTCCTCCATGTCGCGGAGAGTAATGTCGTAGTACATGCTCTTCTTACGGCCGTGGGCCACATGATGCTCGTTGTCCACCTGCTGTACCTCGATCCCACACTGGCCCATGCAGTCGAAAATGAGCTGCCACGCCGTCTGGAAATCAGTTTCATAAAGGCGGATATCCTGACATCCGCCTGCTCCTTTGATACGCATAGTTCCCACTCCTTACGGAAAAATAAGCCGCGAGCCTTCCGGTTCGCGGCCTGTTTTTATTTCGCGTAATCGACAGCCCGCGTTTCGCGGATGATGACGACCTTGATTTGTCCCGGATATTCCATTTCTTCTTCAATCTTCTTGGCAATATCACGAGCCAGTAAGACAGACTTCGTATCGTCGACCACGTCAGGTTTGACCATAATGCGGATTTCGCGTCCTGCCTGCACGGCATAGCACTTCTCTACCCCGTCGAAGGACTCGGAAATCTCTTCCAATCGTGTCAACCGCTTCAAATAGCTTTCCAAGGTTTCCCGTCTTGCACCGGGGCGGGCCGCCGAAACGGCGTCAGCCGCGGAAACCAGGACGGATTCCACGCAGGACGGCTCCACATCGCCGTGATGAGAAGCGATGGCATTGAGCACCTTGGAGGACTCGCGGAATTTCTTGGCGACTTCCACGCCCAATTCCACATGGGACCCTTCCATTTCATGGTCGATCGCCTTGCCGATGTCGTGCAGCAGGCCGGCGCGTTTCGCCAGCGTGACGTCGACACCGAGCTCTGCCGCCATGACGCCGGCGAGCTGGGCAACCTCGATGGAATGGTTGAGGACGTTCTGCCCGTAACTGGTACGATACTTCAGACGACCCAACAGTTTGACGAGTTCCGGACGCAGACCGTTCACACCGACGGTGAACATGGCCTGTTCGCCGGCTTCCTTGATATTCTGCTCCACTTCCTTCTGCGCCTTTTCCACCATTTCCTCAATACGGGCAGGGTGGATCCGGCCATCGTTGATCAGCTTTTCAAGGGCAATCCGGGCGACTTCGCGCCGCACGGGATCAAACCCGGAAATAATAACCGCTTCCGGGGTATCGTCGATAATCAAATCTATACCGGTCAAGGTTTCCAACGTGCGGATGTTGCGGCCTTCCCGGCCGATGATACGGCCTTTCATTTCATCATTGGGCAGGTTGACGACGGATACCGTCGTTTCCGCCACCTGATCGGCAGCGCAGCGCTGAATGGCAAGGGAAATGATTTCCCGGGCCTTTTTATCCGCCTCGTCCTTAGCCTTCTGTTCCGCTTCCTTGATCATGACCGCCGCGTCGTGTTCCACATCATCATGAACGACGGCCAGCAATTCTTTCTTCGCGTCCTCGCTGCTTAACCCGGACATGCGTTCCAGTTCCTGCAGCTGCCTCTGATACAAGGCTTCCACTTTCTCCTGCGTCGCGTTCAGCTTATTTTCCTTGGCGACAAGGACCTCTTCCTTCTTTTCGAAGGCTTCAATCTTACGGTCCAGGTTCTCCTCCTTGGAAACGAGCCGGCGTTCCTGACGCTGGATATCGTTGCGACGTTCTTTATTCTCCCGCTCCATATCAGTACGGAGACGATGAATTTCTTCTTTGGCTTCCAGCAAAGATTCTTTCTTTTTGGCTTCAATTGCCGCTTCCGCTTCCTTCAGCATACGGTCGGCCTTCTCTTCCGCCGTGGCCAGTTTTCCTTCCGCCACGTTTTTCCGGAACAGGTAGCCCGCGCCGCCGCCGAGCAGCAACGCGACAATCGCCGCAATAATTTCAGTTCCTATTTTCTTTCACCTCCATCCTGTTCAGACATAAAAATAAGGCAGCCACAAGGGCTCAGCCTCAAGACTATGAAGTTGTATCCCAAGTTAAAATCACACGATTGGCACTATATATTGTAAAGAAAAAATCCCTAAAAGTCAACTACTATGGCTTTTAGGGATGGGGGCCACTCCTGGCCGCGGTCTTCCGTCAGTCCTGCGGAAGGGCATCTTGTCTGCCGTCGGCTTCCATGTCCCGCCGGGCCTGGTTCAAGACCACCCGGATCAGGGAACTTCCGAAACCGCGCGCCGTCAGATACCGGACCAGGGCGGCGACTCCTTTTTCCGTCGTGCAGTCGTACCGGCCGTCCCGGCGGTTCCGGGTCTGCCCGTATGCCGCCAGGGCCCGTTTTTCTTCCTCTTCCTCCGAGAACTCGTCCAGGAAGAGGGAAACATAACGGGGTTCGACGTTTTTCTTCTTCAGTTCCGCCTGCAAATGCAGACGGCCGTAATATTTTTTATGCCGCCAAGCTTCCAAAACGCGACGCGCATAGCGTTCCTCATTGATAAGGCCGTTCCGCCGCAGCCGGTCCACGGTTTCCCGGATCAGGTCTTCCGCGGCGCCGCGCCGGCGAAGCCGTTCCTCCAGGTCCACGGCGGCGTATTCCCGCCGATCGAGGAGCGTCAGAGCGTACTCGTAGGCTTCCTCACTGGTTGTCAGGCTTTTGCTGGCTTTCCGAAACATCCGCAGCAGCTCCTTCCGCAGGGCTTTCGTCGGCCTTGACGGCCTTGCGGACCGTCAGGTCGCGGATCTTCCCTTCGATTTCGGCGGCAACGTCGGGATTCTCCCGCAGGAAATCTTTCGCCTTTTCCCGGCCCTGGCCGATGCGGGTATCGCCGTAGGAAAACCAGGCCCCGCTCTTCTGGATGAGGTCGTATTCCACCCCTAGGTCGACGAGACAGCCTTCTTTCGAAATTCCCGTCCCATACATGATATCGAATTCCGCCTGTTTAAACGGCGGCGCCACCTTGTTCTTGACCACTTTGACGCGCGTCCGGGAGCCGATCATTTCATTGCCGTTCTTGATTGTCTCAATACGGCGTACTTCCATGCGAATCGTGGAATAGAACTTCAGGGCCCGGCCGCCGGTCGTCGTTTCGGGGTTGCCGAACATGACACCGACTTTCTCGCGGATCTGGTTGATAAAGATCGTGGCGCACTTGGACTTGGAAATAATACCCGTCAGTTTCCGCAGGGCCTGGCTCATGAGGCGGGCCTGCAGGCCGACGTGGCTGTCTCCCATTTCGCCCTCGATTTCGGCGCGGGGCACAAGGGCCGCCACGGAGTCGATGACGACGATATCGATGGCACCGCTCCGGACCAGGGCGTCACAGATTTCCAGGGCCTGCTCGCCATTGTCGGGCTGGGAGATGAGAAGGTTGTCCACGTCGACACCGAGCCGGCGGGCATACTCCGGATCCAGGGCGTGTTCCGCGTCGATGAAGGCCGCATAGCCGCCCATTTTCTGTGCCTCCGCGATCATATGCAGGGCCACGGTCGTCTTGCCCGACGATTCCGGGCCATAGATTTCGATCACACGGCCCCGGGGAATCCCGCCCACCCCCAAGGCGATATCCAGGGACAGGGCGCCCGTCGGGATGGTTTCCACGTTCATCTTCGCGCTGGCTTCACCCAGGCGCATGATGGAGCCCTTGCCGAAATCTTTCTCTATCTGGTGCAGGGCGCTGTCCAGCGCCCTTAACTTGTCATTGCCTGCCATGTAAGATCAGACCTCCTTTTGTCGCGAACTATCCTGTTGTTAATTATACAAACAACCGTTCGTTTTGTCAACAAAGGATTTCCCTTACTTCTCCGCCTTGTCCGCCAGGGACTGGATCTCGGAGCGGCGGAACGTATAGTGGGCGTTGCAGTACGGGCACGTGGCTTCCGTCACTTCGTCTTCCGCCATGGCCTGCAGCTCCTTTTTCGGCAGGGTCTGCAGGACCCCTTCGATCTTTTCCTTGCTGCAGTTGCAGGCAAACTGCAGCGGGTAGGAATCCAGGATTTTCACCGACAGTCCCTTGCCCAGCATCCGGATAATCTGCTCCGGCTCAAAGCCCATGTCGAGAAGGCTCGATACGTACGGAGTCTGCCGCACGTTCCTGTCCAGGGTCTCCAGGATGTCGTCGCCGCAGTTCGGCAGCGCCTGGATAAACCAGCCGCCGGCAGCCTGCACGTCCCCTTCCGGCGTGACGAGGACCCCCAGGGCCACGGACGACGGCGTCTGTTCCGAAGACCACAGGTACTGCGTCAGGTCGTCGGCGATTTCGCCGTCCACCAGGGCCGCCGTTCCCGTGAAAGGACGCATTCCTTCCGTATAGCGCGTCACGGAAATCGTCCCGTTCCCGACTGCGCCGCCGACATCGAAATGGCCATCCTTCGGCGGCAGGAACACGTCGGGATTGCCTACATAGCCGCGGCCCGTCCCGTCCTGGGCCTCGGCGATAATCTGGCCGATGGGGCCGTCCCCGGCGATTTTGATACCCACGCCTTCTTTGTTCTTCATCGTCGCCGCCAACAACAGGGCCCCCGTGACCGTCCGGCCCAGGGCTGCCGTCGCCAGGTGCGACGTATGATGGTTCACGGACAGGCGCCGCACGAGACGGGTCGTCCGGGCCACGTAAATCCGCACGTCGCCGACCGTAGCGCGGGTCAGGATATCCTTTCCGCTGCGGAAATCGTGTTTTGTCCGTTTTGTCGTTTCGTTGGTTTCTTTCACTTCTTTTGCTTCCATCATGGTTTCTCCGTCAAACTTCCCTTTCGCAAAGGAAAACGCCTTTTACAGCGCGCGGAACAAGTTGGCCATTTCGATGGCGCTCATAGCGGCATCGTACCCTTTATTGCCGGACTTGGTGCCGGCCCGTTCCACAGCCTGCTGGATGTTTTCCGTCGTCAGGATGCCGAACGCGACGGGCACGCCCGTCGACAGGGACGCCTGCGCGACCCCTTTGGCCGCTTCGGCGCAAACGTAATCAAAATGGGGTGTGGCGCCGCGAATAACGGCACCGAGGGCAATGACCGCATCAAACTTGCCCGACGCCGCCAGCTTCTGTGCCGCCAGGGGAATCTCAAAGGCGCCGGGAACCCACACGAGGGTCACGTCGTCCAGGCTGCCACCCGTCCGGCGAATCGCATCTTCCGCGCCGCCGACAAGCTTGTTCGTGATCAATTCATTAAACCGGGATACGACAATCGCCAATCTCAGGCCATCGGCCTTCAACATGCCTTCTACTGTCCTCATTCTCTGTTCCTCCTTCAACTCACTGGTCCACGTGCCGTTCGTTGACACGCTTCAAATGCAGGTCCGACAAGTCGTGACCCATTTTTTCCTCTTTGGTTTCCAAATAGAACTCATTGTATTCGTTCGGGGCGATTTCAATAGGCACACGATCCGTGATGGTGATCCCGTACCCCGACAGCCCCGCCCGTTTGGCCGGATTGTTTGTCAGCAAACGGATGGTCGTCAGGCCCAGGTCTGCCAGGATCTGGGCGCCCAGGCCATAATCCCGCAAGTCCGGCGCGAACCCTAGGCGGACATTCGCTTCGACGGTGTCCATCCCCTGGTCCTGCAAGGCGTAGGCCCGTATCTTGTTGGCCAGACCGATGCCGCGTCCTTCCTGGCGCATGTAGACCACGACGCCGCATCCTTCCTTCTCGATCCTGCGCAGGGCACTGGCGAGCTGGTCGCCGCAGTCGCAGCGCAGGCTGCCGAAGGCGTCGCCGGTCAGGCATTCCGAATGGACCCGGACCAGGACGTCCTTCTTGCCTGCTACCTTGCCCTTGACAATCGCCACATGGCACAAATCATCCAGGTCGTTGCCATAGGCGATAATGCGGAAATGGCCGTATTTGGATGGCAGGTCCGCCTCGGCGATGCGATGCACCATTTTTTCATGGCGTTTGCGATACGCCACGAGGGACGCCACGGTAATGAAGACCAAGCCATGCTTTTTGGCAAACTCGATCAAATCGGGCGTACGGGCCATGTGTCCGTCTTCCTTCATGATTTCGCAGCAGATACCGACCGGTGTCAGGCCCGCCAGGGCGCACAAGTCTGTCGTGGTTTCCGTATGTCCCGTCCGCACCAGGACCCCTCCCTTGCGGCTCCGCAGGGGAAAGACATGCCCAGGACGGCGGAAATCGCCGGGCTGGGCTCCCGGTTCGGTGCATTTCTTCATGGTATAGGCCCGTTCATAAGCCGAAATGCCTGTCGTCGTATCCTGGTGGTCGATGGAAACCGAAAACGCCGTCTCATGGTTATCCGTGTTGTTGACCACCATGGCGCCGAATTGCAGTTTGTCCATGATTTCCGGCGCCGCCGGCATACAGATCAGCCCGCGGGCCTCCTTTGCCATAAAGTTGATATCTTCGCCTGTGCAGAACTGGGCGGCCATGATCAGGTCGCCTTCGTTTTCCCGATCCTCGTCGTCCGTCACCAGGACCATTTTGCCCTGCTTGATGGCGTCGATGGCTTCCTCGACGGTGTTGAATTTGAATTTCTCCATAGGAAACTCCTTTCCTTGGCGGCCCGGGCCGCCGGTTTATTTCTCCGTCCCAAGGCGTCCCTGGCGGGACTGCCGTTTCGGGGACACGGTCAAAATCCGTTTTGTTGCAGCAACTCCAGGGTAAGGTCCCCTTCCCCGTCGGCCTGCGGGTTCCCCCTACCCGTATTTCCCGCACCGGGGCTGTCCATTCCCGCCGCGGTCCCGAAGCGCCCGGCGAGGAAACGTTCCAGGTAGCGGGCCAGGATATCCGTTTCCAGGTTCACCCGGTCGCCTGGTTTCCGGAACCCCAGCGTCGTCCGCGCCGCCGTATGGGGAATCAGGGACACGCCGAAGGATGATGGACCGACTTCCGTCACCGTCAAGCTGATTCCATCCACCGCGATGGACCCTTTCGGCACAATATAGGGCAGTAGCTCCACCGGGGCGGTGATCCCGTACACTAGGGCGTTACCTTCGGGACGGATGCGGGCAATGGTCCCCACCCCCTCCACGTGGCCCTGGACGATATGCCCGTCCAGCCGGTCCGACGGACGCAAGGCCCGCTCCAGGTTCACCCGGTCCCCGGGACGCAGCGCGCGCAACGTCGTCCGGCGGACGGTTTCCGGCATGACGTCGGCCGTGAACCCATCGCTGTTCCGCTCCGTCACCGTCAGGCAGACCCCGTTCACGGCAACGCTGTCCCCGATGCGTAGCCCTTCCAGGACTTGCCGGGCCCGCAGGGAAAGCTTGCACAGGTCCGTGCCTTCCCGCAAGCGTTCCACGGCTCCCATTTCTTCTACCAATCCCGTAAACATAAAGCCTCCTTACCGCGATGCCCGCGGGGCAGCAAAGCAGACCCTTCCCGTCAGGAGCCAGTCCGAACCGAGGGGAAGGCACTCCATTTCCTCGACGGACGCGCAATCCGCCATGGCGGCAATGCCCTTTCCCCCGACAGCCGGCAGGGCTCCGGCCCCACCGACCAGTTTCGGTGCCACAAACGCGTAGACCCGGTCTGCCAGGCCGGCATCGAGGAACGAACCCAGCACCGCGCTGCCGCCCTCCACAAGGACCGACGTCAGGCCCCGCTCTTCCAGGGCCGCCAAAAGGGCCTGCAAATCCAGTCCCCCGTTCGGTCCCCCCGACGGCAGGGACAGGACTTCCACCCCGGGCAGTTCCCGCAGGCAGGCTACCTTATCCGGCGCCGCCCCGGGCCCCGTAACCACAAGGGTCCGGCCCTCTTCCCGCAGGAGGCGAGCCGTCAGGGGAATCCGGGCCCGGCCGTCCAGGACAACGCGAACCGGGTTTCGGCCTGGCACCAGACGTGTCGTCAAGGCCGGGTCATCAGCCAAGACCGTGCCGCTCCCCACGAGAATCGCGTCGTGGGTCCTGCGCAAAAAATGGCTGTAGCGATGCGCCTCCGGCCCTGTCACAAAATAGGCATCCCCTGTTCTCGTGGCCAGCTTCCCATCCAGGGTCTCGGCGAACTTGAGGCTCACGAAAGGCCTCCCTTCCGTGACCCACAAGAGGAACTTTTCGTTGAGGCGCCGTGCCTCGGCTTCACAAACGCCGACCGTCACCTCGATTCCGGCGTCACGCAGACGCTGGAGCCCCCGACCGGATACCTTCGGATTGGGATCCACCATGGCAGCCACGACCCTGCGGAGTCCGGCCCGGATCAAAGCGTCACAGCAAGGACCGGTCCGTCCGTAATGGGAACAGGGTTCCAGGCTGACATACGCCGTATGCCCCTGACCGTGCCGTTGCTTCATGTCTTCCAGGGCCATGATTTCCGCATGAGGCTGTCCTGCCTTGTGGTGCCAGCCCTCGCCTACAATATTTCCCTCGGCATCGGTAAGGATACATCCCACCATCGGGTTGGGGCTCGTATCCCCTTCCGCGCGGCGGGCCAGCTCCAGGGCCCGCCTCATATAAAATTCCTCCGACTGCACCGTCTCACCTGCTTCCTGCCGGCCCCGCCGGCATACAAAAAAACCATAGAAGCGCCCAGGGCAGCCCTATGGTTTTCGTTCGAATCCCACCGCGTCTTTTCTCATCCAGACTATACTGTCGGTACCGGAATCAAACCGGTTCATGCGTCGGCACTCCGTGCCTCGGCTCGCGGACTTTACCGCCGGTTGGGAATCTTCCTCGCGGAATCACCCTGCCCCAAAGACTTCTATTCTATTCCACACCCAGTTTACCCGGCGCAGGCCCGTTTGTCAAGACCGGTCCCCTGCTCGCAGGGAGGCAATGGCCGCCGCCGTGTCCGCCGCGCCGTATACGTAGGATCCGGCCACGAGGACCGTCGCGCCGGCGCCGACGACGAGCTTCGCCGTTTCCGCGTTGATGCCGCCATCAACCTGGATATCCGTCTTCCGGTTGGCCTGCTGCAGCATACGACGCAGGCGGCCGATTTTTGGCAGGACCGACGGAATGAACTTCTGGCCGCCGAAACCGGGATTGACCGTCATCAACAGGAACAGGTCCGCGTCGCACAGCACTTCCTCCACCAGGGCCAGGGAAGACGCGGGATTGAGGGCAACGCCGGCGCGGAGCCCTGCGCCGTGGATGGCCTGCAGGCAACGGTGCAAATGCCGGGTTGCTTCGGCGTGGACAACAATCTGGTCTGCTCCGGCCTTGGCGAAATCTTCAATATACGTTTCCGGATGTTCCACCATGAGATGACAATCAAAAAAGAGCTTGGTCACTTTGCGGATCTTTGAAACGACGGGGGCCCCAAAGGTCAGGTTGGGCACAAAATTCCCGTCCATGACGTCGATGTGGACCCAGTCGGCTCCCGCTTGTTCAATTTTCCGGATTTCGTCTCCCAGACAGGAAAAATCAGCAGATAAAATAGACGGCGCAACTTGGATCTTCATTACAAATACCTCTTCTCTCGTTCGGCTTTCAATTCCGCCAAAATGGTTTGATACGACGCATAGCGGCTCGGGGCGATGTACCCAGCCGCGACGGCGTCCTTGACGCCACAGACCGGCTCGTGCGTGTGGCTGCAGGGGCGAAAGCGGCACGCGTCCGCGTACTTGGCAAATTCCCGGAAATAGCCGGCCAGCCCTGCCGGGTCCAGGTCCTCCATGAAGACATTACCGAAGCCCGGCGAGTCGGCCAGGTAACCCCCATTGAAAGGAACCAGGTCCGTGAACCGTGTGGTGTGGCGGCCCCGCCCGATTTTCTTGCTGACGGCGCCCGTCGCCCGGGCCATTCCGGGCTGCAAAGCGTTGAGCAGCGTGGACTTGCCGACGCCGCTGGGACCGCCGACCACTGTGACCTGCCGGGCCAGGCGTTCTTTCAAGGCCGCCAGGCCCTGGCCCGTCCGGGTAGAAACCACATGGACCTCATACCCGATCTCCCGGTATACACGGGCCACGGCTTCCGCCTCGTCCGCCGGCACCAGATCCGCCTTGGTCAGGACAATCAGGGCCGGTACGCCGCCACACGCCGCCAGGACCAGAAGCTTGTCCAGGATCAGGAAACTCGGCGCCGGGTCGGCCAGGGCCATCGTCACGACATCCAGATCCATATTGGCCACGGTGGGACGGGTCAGATGGTTTTGCCGGGGCAGCACTTCCGTAATCATCCCGGCCGGCCCGTCCGCCGCGGGGAGGGCTTCCCCCGCCGCCTCAAAGCGGACGTGGTCCCCCGTGCAGAGGGAAAACCGTTCCTTTTTCATATGGCCCCGAATTTTGCAGGTGTAGACCTGCCCGTCGCAGGCGACATAGTAATAGCCGCTGTACGAGCGGAGGACCCTTCCTTCTTTTACCAATTCTTTTCCTCGATGAGCTTGCCGTCCACAAAGAAGCGGACCGACGAAGCGTTTCCATTGATGCGCTGCCGCAGGCGGGAACCGCCGGGATACTTCCCGGAAACTTCCACCGTCTGGGACGAGCCGGTCGTCGAAATCACCTGGACATGATGGGGCCCTGTGCCGGGAACGATGAATTCCACATAGCGCGACGCCCGGCGGCTGCCCGTCGAGGCGCTGCCGCCTCCCTCACTGCCTCCGGTGCTGCCGCCCTGCCCATTGGAAACGCGCAGATCGACAGACGTGCCTTCGGCGAGGGCCTCCCCGGCAGACGGGTTGGTCGACAGGACCGTACCTTCCTCCTTGTCGCTATCGACGGTAATGACCTGGCCCACCTTCAGTTTCATAGCTTCCAACTTTGCCTTGGCATCTTTCAGAACCAGGCCAGTCAAGTTCGGCAGTTCCGCCTTGGCCGTTTCCTTACGGTTCACGACCAGGTCCACTCCGCCGCCCTCGTTCAGGCGGCTGCCCGCGGTCGGCAGCTGGCGCAGGACCAGCCCTTCCGGCTTGCCATCCTCCCAGGCGTTGGTCACTTTGCCGACACGGAAACCTTTCTCCTGGAGCAGTTTTTCCGCCTGGGACAAATCCAGGCCTGTCACATCCGGAATGGGGGACAATTTCAACCCCCGTGCGATGGTCAGGGTAATCCTGGCGCCTTCCTTCCGCTTCGTGCCGGCAGCGGGATCCATCTTCAAGACAGTGCCGGGCGTGACATTCTTATCCATGGATTCTTCCAATTCGACGCGGAAGCCTTTCTCTTCCAGGACCTTTTGTGCCTCCGCTACGGGCATGCCGTTGACATCAGGCACTTCAATCTCCGGCGTCGTGCTGTTGAAATAGTACAGGCAGCCCAGGAAAAGGACCAGGAACACGGCCAGGACGCCCGTCAGGATCTTCTTCAGGCGCGGATGGCCCGCCAGAAAGCCTGCCTTCTTTTTTCGCCCTGCAGGTGACGGATCCGGCAGGTCCGGACGGTTCCCCGCTTCCCTGCCGCCCTGCGCGCCCCAGGACTCGTCCGGGTGGAATTTTCCGGTCCGGTGCTCCGCCTCCTCCGCAGCTTCCGGTTCGTCGTCGACTTCTTCCGTCAAGAAAGAGGGCAATTTCATAATCAAGGTCTTCTCGCCCTCGTCCTCATTCCGCCGCGGTTCCGGACGGGATTCCACGGCCAGCGGCGCCGAGGCGGCCGCCTTCCCCAGGGGCATCGTGTCCTCCAGGTAGGAGTGGGCACCGTCGGGATAAAGTTCCTTCTTCGCCTGCACCAGGTCGTGACGCATTTCCGCGGCGCTTTGGTAGCGCTTGTTCAGGTCCTTGGCCAACGCCTTGTCCAGGATCTGCTGCAAGGCCTCCGGGGCCCCGGGCCAGTCGTCGGCCAGACGAGGCGGCTGTTCCTCCACCTGTTTTCGCGCCACGGCGACAGCCGTACTGCCGTCGAAGGGCACATGCCCGGTCAGCATCTCGTAGAAAACGATGCCCAGGGAATAGATATCCGACTGAGCCGTGATTTTCAGTCCCTGCGCCTGTTCCGGCGAAAAATAGTGGACCGATCCGACGACGGAAGCCGTAAAGGCCATGGTCTCATTCGATACGATCTTGGAAATGCCAAAATCGACAATTTTCGGCTGCATGCTTTCCGTCAGGACAATATTCTGCGGCTTGATGTCACAATGGATGATGTTGTGGCTGTGGGCGTGTTCCAACGCCGATGCCAGCTGCAGTGTCAGGGCCACGGCCAGGGACGGATCCAGACGGCCGTGCTGTTCCTCAAACGCCTTCAGCGTGACCCCTTCCACGTATTCCATGACGATATAGTTCAGATTCTTGTCCTCGCAGACATCATAGATATTGATGATGGAAGGATGGATCAGGCGGGCCGCCGACTTGGCTTCCCGTTTGAATTGCTCCATCTGCGCCTTGTTGTTCACAAACTCCTTGCGCATAATCTTGATGGCCACCTTGCGGTCCAGAAGCACGTCCCTGGCCAGGTAGACTTCTGCCATGCCGCCGAATCCGATGGGTTTCAGCACTTCATAGCGCCCGTTCAGGATTTCCCCTACCATGTCACCGCACCTCCTTGTCCGTCACATCCGCGCCGCTTCCCGGCGCCATCCGTTTCCCGCTGGGTGTCCGCTTCGTATCGGGTATCGCCGCGGCACCGGTCGTTTTGATTTCCGCCGTTTCCATAATGGGCTCCTTTTTGTCGTCCATGAGAATCAGGATAAAGGAAATATTGTCCTTCCCGCCGGCGTCAAGGGCACTGTCGACGAGGTCGTCCGCCACCGTCTGCAGCCCGTCCCGCAGCAGGATATCCCGGATCTGGTCATCCCGCAGCATGTCCGACAAGCCGTCGCTGCACAAGAGCAGGAGATCGCCCCGGTATACCGTCGTCTCGAATACGTCGACATCGACATCGGGATTGACGCCGATGGCACGCGTCAGCATGTTCTTCTGGGGATGGTCGAAGGCTTCCTCCGCCGTAATCTTCCCCTGCCCCAACAACTCCCCGACGAGAGAATGGTCCCGCGTGAGCTGCCGCAGCTGCCCGTCCCGCAGCAAGTACAGGCGGCTGTCACCGACATGGAAGACATAGCCTTTGCCGGCGCCATCCAGATAAATTCCGGTCAGCGTGGTTCCCATGCCGTTAAATTCCGCCACGGAGGCGGCCTTTTCGTAGATGACACGATTGATGCGCCGTACCAGGCGGCGCAGGGTCGGCACCAATTGCTCCGGAGCCGTGTCTTCCAGTTCCGGACTGGCGTCGCGCAAACTGTATAAGGACAGTACGCTGGCGACTTCCCCCGCGTTGTATCCCCCCATGCCGTCGGCAATCGCGAATAGTTTGGGATGAAGCAGCAACAGGCTGTCTTCGTTATTTTCCCGCACTTTGCCCGTATGGGTCCTTACGACTACAGACATGTCGGTTCCTCCTGTTTCGCGTAGGCTGCCCGCAGCTGCCCGCAGGCCGCGTTGATATCCTGTCCCATTTCCTTGCGCACCGTGGCCGTCACGTGGTTCCGTTCCAAGATGCGGAGGAACCGATCGATTTGGCGCGGCGCCGGCCGGAAAAAGCCTTTCTCCGGCACGGGATTGACGGGAATCAGGTTGACGCTGGCATGCTTGTACCGCATATACTCCGCCAGCAGGCGGGCATCGGTCTCACTGTCATTCTTTCCTGCCAGCAAGATATATTCATAGGTTACCTGCCGGCCACTGGCAGCGGCGTAAGCTTCGGCCGCCTGCAGGACCGCCGGGAACGGATAGGCCTTGTTGACCGGCATCAGCTCCGTCCGCAGCTCCGGCCGGACCGCGTGCAGCGATACGGCCAGGCTGATGGGCAGGCCCAGGCGAGCCATGCGTTCCATTCCCGGGATGATGCCGCACGTCGACACCGTCATATTGCGGTAACTCATATTGGCCGTGTCCGGACGATGCAGGAACTGCAAGGCGCCAAACACATTGTCGAAATTGAGCATCGGCTCCCCGCTGCCCATGACGACGACGCGGCTGACCCGCTCCCCCCGCGGGAAGAGCACCGCATTGAAGAAATAGACCTGGGCGACGATTTCCGCCAGCGTCAGGTTGCGGACGGCCCCGTTCAGGCCACTGGCGCAAAAGGCGCAGTGCATGTCGCAGCCGGCCTGACTCGACACACAGACGCTGTACCCATAATCGTGGTGCATCAGGACCGTCTCAATCGTATTGCCGTCCGTCAGGCGCAGCAGTAACTTGCTCGTCAGGCCGTCGGAAGAATCAAGGCGCCGCAGCACCCCGATTTCCCATGGCAGGACCGTCAGGGATGCTGCCAGCCGCTCCCGTTCGGACTTGCCCAGATTCGTCATGGCGTCGAAGTCGAAGACACCCTTCCGGTACAGCCAGTCATAGACCTGGGCCGCCCGAAACCGTTTCATGCCCAGTTCCGCCAACAGGGCCTGCAGTTCTTCCAGCGGCAGGCCGAAGATTTCCTGTTTCATAAGACTCCTTTTATTTGCGGCGCAGGCGGGTCATATAAAATCCGTCCACGCCGTCCCGCTGCGGATACAACTGCAGCTCTTCCACAGATGCCCCGGTCCGGGGATGGGCGAAAGGCGCCGCTTCCCAATCGGGATGGGACGCCAGGAACGCCATCCGGCGTTCCCGGTTCTCCGCCGCTTCGAGGGTGCAGGTGCTGTAGACGAGAAACCCGCCCCGTTTCACGTAGCGGGCCGCGTTATCCAGGATGGCCTCCTGGAGGGGCGGAAACACGGCCAAATCCTCTTTCGATTTGATCCAGCGGGCTTCCACGCGGCGTCGCAGCACGCCAAGGCCCGAACAGGGCACATCGGCCAGGACTTTATCAAAACGACCTTCCCATTCCGGACGGAACCGTGTTCCGTCGTTATGTTCCGCCGTGATAATGGTCAGGCCCAGCCGGGCCGCGTTTTCCCGGAGGAGCAGCAGCTTGTGCTCATAGACATCACAGGCCGTCACGGAGCCGCGATTTTCCATCAACGCGGCCAGATGGGTCGTTTTTCCGCCCGGCGCGGCGCACAGGTCGAGGACCGTATCGCCCGGGGCCGGTGCCAGCACGCGGGGCGGCAGCATAGACCCTTCGTCCTGGATGTAAAAAACCGAGGGGAAGGCGCGGAACAAGGCGTCCAGCCCTCCTTCGGGCATCTTTTCCAGGACGACGCCTTCGGGACACCAAGGGGAAGGAGCACCGGCGCCTCCCATTTCCCGCAGGTTCTGCAGAAAAGCATCCCGCTCCGTGACGAGCGGCTGGATCCGCAGGGTCAGGACTGGCGGCTCATTGTCCCAGCGGCACAACGCGTCCGCTTCGGCCGGACCGAATTCCCGCGTCCATCTTTCGACGAGCCACCGGGGATGGCAGAGGCGCAGCGCCCGGTCCGCCTGGAGGGACTGCCACAGCGCGTCCCGTTGACGGATGCTGTTGCGCAGGACCGCGTTGACAAATCGATCCGCGCCGCGGTGCGTAAATTTCTTCGCCAGATTGACACTTTCGTTGCAGGCCGCCGACGGCGGGATGCGATCCATGTAAAAAATCTGGTAGAGTCCCAGGTGCAGGATCTCCCGCACGACCGGTTCCAGCCGCTGCGGGGCCTTGCGGGTCAGTTTGCGGAGCAGGAAGTCCAATCCCTCTTTGGCCTTGATGGCCCCATAGACCAATTCCGTCGCCAGACGGCGGTCCGCCCCGCCGCCTTCGGCCTTGCGCAGGACGCGCCCCAGGGCCAGGGACGTGTAAGCCCCTTCCTCCCACACGGCGTGCAGGACGAAAAGGGCTATTTCCCGCCCCCCGGCCGGCTTGCGGCGGGCAAAGCGGGACGTATTCGATTGCGAGGCAGGACCGGGCACAGCCCGGCCGTTGTCATGACTGTTGGCTTCCATGCTGGGGAGTCCCTTCTCCTAACAAACGAATGGCTTCTTCCACTCGGGCGATGTCGACGCGCGTATTGAAGCAAGGGCCGAAGGGCCGCTGGTTGAAGATGGCGATGACCGGGATGGGAAATACATCCTGGATCCCGCTCGTCAAATCCCGTTCACAAGCCACAGCGATAATCGCCTTGGGCCGGGCCTTCGCAACGAGCTGCCGCGCCAGGGTCCCGCCGGTGGCGACGACGAGATGCATCCCGTACTGGTGACACAGTTTCAGCAGGGACCCGACGGAACAGCCGCCACACTGGGCGCAGTTTTCCACGTTTCGCGTAATTTTCCGCGGACACGTGTCGAGCTGCAGGCAATGGGGCGTCAGGATCAACAGCCGGTTTGACGGCACGCGGACGTGGTGCTGCTTCACCAGGGCGTTGTTGACCGCCACAAAAGACTGCTCCACCTTGCTGCGGGGCACGCTGAAAATCCGGCCCAGGCCGACGGCAAAAGGGAACAGGAAGTTGATGGCTTTCCATGCCCAAAAATACAGGATCTTGGGCAGGGGCATTCCCAAAATCGCGAGGACAATGGCCAGTTCCCCTAAAAACAGGAACAGGATAACCCCGGCCACAAAAATCCCGAAGGCAGCCGGCAGCCACGCGACGATGCTCGCCAGGCCCAAAAAAGTAACCTTCCAAATCAAATACAAGATAATCGCAGTGACAATCGCACTGACCAGAACCAAGGCCAGAAACACCCTTTTTTTGGGGTTGATGACCTGTTCGACGACTCCTACCATGGTTTTTATTCTTCCCTCCCACTATTGTGATGCTGGCCTTACCGCCGGCGCGCATGGCGCCGTCCGGACGCGGTCCTTACCCTTTCCGGCCCAGCACCTCTCCGGATTCCACGCCGCGGCCGTTCAGGAAAACCGAAGCAGGCATCCGTTTCTTCGAAGCCGGCTGGACGGTGAGGAGCCGCAGTTCCTCATCGCCGCAGGCGACAGAAAAAGATTCTTTTTCGACAGTTGTCACCGTTCCCGGCGCCGCCGCCGTCTTCCTGCCCGTGACGCGGGACTCCCAAACCTTGAGCAGGCGGCCGTCCGGCAGATACGTAAAGGCGCCTGGCACCGGGTCGAAGCCGCGGACCAGGTTATGGATTTCCGCCGCCGGACGCTGCCAGTCGATTTCGGCCATGGCCTTCGTGAGCAAGGTCGCCTTCGTCGCCTCGGACTCCTGCTGCGGCACCGGCTCCAACCCCTGCAGGATCTTCGGCAAGGTTTCCACCAGCAGGGCAGCCCCCTGCTCCATCAACGCATCATGCAGTCCGGCAAAACTCATCTCCGGCGGGATGGGCACGACTACCTTGCTGTACATGGCACCCGTGTCCATGCCCCGTTCCATCCGCATGATGGTTACGCCGGACTCCGTCTCGCCCCGGATGATGGCGTACTGGATCGGCGCGGCGCCACGGTATTTGGGCAGCAGGGACGCATGAACGTTGACACAGCCATAGGGAGGGATATCCAAGATTTCCTGGCTCAGCAGCTGCCCGAAGGCGGCCACGACAATCAAGTCCGGCGCCAATTCCTTCAACTTCGCCGTAAATTCCGGCGTCTTGACCTTTTCCGGCTGGTACACCGGCAGGCCCTGCCGCTGCGCGTAGGCCTTGACCGGCGTTTCCTCGAGCTTATGGCCCCGTCCCTTCGGGCGGTCCGGCTGCGTGACGACGGCCAGGATATCATAGGCCCCGGTTTCCACCAAGGCCTGCAGGGATCCGACGGCAAAATCCGGCGTCCCCATGAATACGATTTTCGTCATAGCCACCTCCCCCAGCTCAGTCTTCCGGGGCCTTCGGCATGATTGTCACGGCCTTGTCTGTGAAAAGGATGCCATCCAAATGATCCATTTCGTGCTGCAGGCAAACCGCCAGCAACCCGTCCGCCTTCAGGAACTGCCGTTGTCCCCTGCCATCCGTATATTCGACTTCCACATACTCCGCGCGCTCCACATCTCCCTCGAAATTGGGGACAGACAGGCAGCCTTCGGTGAAAATCTGGGAGCCTTCCTTGTTCGTGATGACCGGGTTGACCAGCTCGCGCAGGCCTGTCCCGTCCTGCAAATCGATGACGATAAGGCGTTTCAGGATGCCCACCTGCGGCGCGGCCAGGCCGATGCCATTGTGGGAGGCATACAGCGTGTCCGCCATATCCTTAAGCGTCCGCTTGATCTTTTTATCGACACGGGCGACGGGGGCACAGACTGTTTTCAAGACCGGGTCCCCTGCCGTATGGATTTCCAATACTGCCATAGTGTTCCTCCTCAAAGAATGCATGATGTATCCGAAACAACCGCCGGTATCCTTCCGGACTCCCGCGGTTTTGTTCAATCAGTATATTATACCACGAATGGGCCTGCTTCGGCTACCCACGTTCCGTCAGGTGGTGCGAAGCGGGTCCACGTCAAAATAGAGCTCCTTCCGGTCGCGGTAGGGACTGTGCCAGAGGGCCTCTTTGACCCGCTCCATATCGCCGCTGCGGACAATGACCGTAAAGCGGTACAGATCCCGTACTTTGGCCACACCGGCCGGGAAGGGCCCCGTCACGCTCGTTTCCTTCCAGCCGTCCCGCTCCTTGCCCTGCCGCAGGAAGGCAGCAGCCTCCTCTCCCAGCTGGCGTGCCTTTGCCTCCTCCTTGTCGACAGCGGTCAGTTTCAGGATCCGGCTGTAGGGCGGATAGTGCAGGGCCTTGCGCTGCTGCAGCTCCCTGGAGGCGAAGTGTTCGTAATCCTGCCGGGCCGCCAGGCGGATGACTTCATTGTCCGGGTCGTAGGTCTGGAGTATCACGCGGCCGGGCAGGCTGCCGCGGCCGGCCCGGCCCGCCGTCTGCGTCAACAGGTCGAAAGCGCCTTCGGAAGCACGAAAATCGGGCAGGTTCAGGGAGCTGTCCGCCGTCAGGATACCGACGAGCGTGACATTCTTGATATCATGCCCTTTGGCGACCATCTGCGTCCCCAGCAGGACATTGGCCTCGCCATCGCGGAACCGGCGGATGATTTCTTCGTGGGCCATCTTGCCGGACGTACTATCCTGGTCCATCCGCAGGACGCGGACGCCAGGCAGCTCCTGCAGGGCCGCTTCCGCTTTCTGCGTACCGCTGCCGAAAAACTTGATGCGCCGGCTCCCGCAGTGCGGGCAGACAAGAGGGACCGGCTCCTCGCGGCCGCAGTAATGGCAGCGCATCACCTGCTCCTTCGCGTGATAGACCAGGCTGACCGCGCAATGGGGACACACAAGGGCGGTCCCGCAATCCCGGCACAGGACAAAGGTCGAAAAACCGCGGCGGTTCAGCAGGATAATGGCCTGTTCTCCCTTGCGGACTGTTTCGACGACTTCCTGCCGCAGCCGGCGCGACAGGACGGAAAAGTTCTTTTGGGCCAGTTCCTCCCGCATATCCACCAGGACGACGTCGGGCAGGACAGCTCCCGATGGCCGTTCCGTCAGGCGCAATTCCCGCATGGCCCCCGTCCGGGCCAGGTAATAGCTGTCCAGGGACGGCGTGGCGCTGCCCAGCAGCAACACTGCCCCGCGTTGCCGGCAGCGGCAGCGGGCCACTTCCCGGGCGTGGTAGCTCGGCCGTTCTTCTTGTTTGTAGCTGCTCTCCTGCTCCTCGTCGAGGATGACAAGGCCCAGGTTTTCAAACGGTGCGAACACGGCGCTCCGCACGCCGATCAAAATCCGCGCCGTGCCACTGCGCGTCCGGTCCCACACATCCCCCCGCTCGTTCTGGGACAACTTGCTGTGGGCCACAGCGACAGCGTCACCGAACCAAGCCTGGAAACGCTGGACAATCTGTGTCGTCAAGGCGATTTCCGGTACCAGGACGAGGACCTGCCGGTTCTCCCGCACCGCTTCGTCCGCAGCGCGCAGGTAGACTTCCGTCTTGCCGCTGCCCGTAATCCCCCGGAGCAGATATTCCTCCGCCGCGCCCTGGTGCAAGGATGCGCGGATTGCGTCGACGGCCTGCTGCTGTTCCGCCGTCAGCCGCAGGGTCTCTTTCCGTTCCCGCGGCCGATCGTAACTGTTGCGCAGGACTCGCTTTTCCGTTTTTTCCGCCCAGCCCAGCCGGGCCAGGGTCCGCAGCATTTCCGCGTGGATGCCGCCGGCTTCGGCTTCCTTGACCGTCACCGCCTCCGGCGCCTTTTCCCGCAGGAAAGCCAGGGCCTTGTGGCGGCTCTGGAGCCGCGCCTGCCCGGCCGTGTCTGCCAAAGCCGCCTGCCCGGCTTCCGTCAGGACATAGGCCAGGACGGTCCGCGGCTTCAGCCGTTCTTCCAGGGCTTCGGCCACGACTTTGCCTCCTTCGTAGACCCGGCGGCGGCGCAGGCTGCCCTTGCCGGGAATGAAGAGGCGCATGGCCTCGGCTTCCGTACACATGTAATAATGCGCTAACCAGCGGGCCGTGGCGAGCATTTCCTCATCAAACCAGGGCGCGCTGCCGACGACGGCAGCCAGGTCCTTGACATCCCCCAGGCCGACTTTGGCTCCATCCCGCGCCATGCGCCGCCGCGCCTCCGCTTCCGTATAGACGCGCACCACAAACCCTTCGGTTTTACGGCTGCCGAAGGGGACTAGGACACGCCATCCCGCCGTCAACGCCGGAAAATCTTCCGGGACGCGGTAGATGAATTGTTTGAACAGATTCCGGACAGGCAGATTGATTGCTACCAATACGTATTGCAAGGAAGAACCTCCCGATCTTTTTCAAGCCCTCCTCAGGCGGCACGATTCGTGCCGTCGGCGTAGTCGATGACGACACCGGGCTGCACGTTATAGACAAAGACATGGAAACGGACGCCTTTTCCCCCATCCTCGACGGACCAGGCTTCCATTACGACACCGCGGGCCACCAGATCCCGGCCACGATAGATCGGCGTCACCCGGTACAACACATGGCGCCTCGTATGGCGGATGTAGTCCGCGACCCGATTTTCAAACGGAAGCATCCCGATGACATTGAAATAGCGGGTTCCCGCAATCAGGTTCAGGCGATTGGCATTTTCCCCACAGAGCTGGAACGCAATCAAGTGACACCGGTTATACAGGTACTTGCCATCCACAAAGGGATACTTGGAGAGCTGCCAGCCTGACGGTTTAACCATCCCGATGGGCTGCCGCTTCCCCTTCGGCAGCAGTTCCGGCCCCAGGCGCCCCATGGCGGTACCGCAGCGTCCCAGGGCATCCAGGGGAGTAAACTGGAAATAGGCATTTTTTCGGGACAGGAGGGCCTGGGGAAAGCGCGGGCGATTTCCTTCCAGCACCACGTAGGGCTTTCCGGCGTAGACCGGCAGGGACTCCCAGACCGGGACGACGTCTCCCACGGCAGGGACTCCCGTCCCCTCCTTTTCCGCCAGGGCCAGCTGTGCCGGCGGCGTTCCTGCCGCCGTCGAGGAAGCTCCTTCCTGGACATAGCCCGAAACGAAAAAGAAGCTCAAAAAAGCGGTGAGCACCACTGCCAGCACCATTCCCAGATACCGGACCAGCCGCGCTCCCGCCGAAGCCCGCCGTCCACTCCGTCGCGCCATGGCAATGCCCCCTTCCCGAATCTTCTGCGTCCATTATAGCACACCGCCCGCCAGCGCGGCGCGCTGCGCCGGCGGCAGGCAGAAGCAAACTGTTAAGTATGATATAAAGTTCACAAAAAAATCACAGCAAAATGGAACCTGGCGGCGGACATGCCGAAACCACTTGTCTTTCCCTTCCGCCCATGCTAGAATGAGGCAATAACGCCAAAATTTTTAGAAAATTCGATATCTCGGCTACCTCTGGCGTTATAAGGAAGGAAAACGTTCCCTCCAGAAAGGAAAAGGATGACTTACACTCGCACGGAAGCAATCGACCGCCTGCTCCAGGCCTACCGCCGGTACTATACGGTCACCCGGTTCGATGGCGGCCCCGGTTCGGTCCCGGCGGAGGAAGACTGGTTCCGCGAAGCCGATCGGATCGTGCCTCCCACAGGGGACCCCGACGTGACCCTCACTGCCATCGGGGAATACTACGAGCGCACGGGACAGCACCTGCTCCTGCGGCAGAACGAAATCTGGGCGGCCCGACAGGAAGAATTCCTGTTCCTGTTCAACGTGACGGAACTCACACCGGAACGGTTTGCCGCGTGCCGGGATTTTGCCCGCGACGCGGGGATGTCCATGGCCCACATCGGGCCGGAACATATGTACACCTACATCTCCCCCCTTTTCGTCTGTGACCGTGTCCACGAAGAAGCGCGGCGCCAGTTGGAACAATGCCGCATCTACAAGACCTTCCGTTTTTCCTTTCACGGCTGGCTTGATTTCCACGCCGCCTGCTACGATGCGTCCCGGGGTACCCTGTCTTTCAACAAGGCCGGTACTTGCATGCGGGAGTCCCTGGAAGGGATCCTGTTCCCGGAGAAAAAAGAGCGGAAAGGGCTGTCCCGCTTTTTTTAAGAAAAATAGAGAGAGATTTCGGCGGCCCGCAGAAAAAGACTAGATAAAAAATTTTTGAGGGGAAAGAGGAGGATTTTTGCATGAACACACTGGTATTATTGCTCGTCTGTATGGCCATCCTATTTGCCGGCTATGTCGGCTACGGCGGGTGGCTCGTCAAACAATGGGGCGTCGGGGAAGGCGATAAGCCGACACCGGCCCACACCATGGCGGACGGCGTGGACTACGTCCCCGCCAAGGCCCCGGTCCTCATGGGACATCATTTTTCGTCCATTGCCGGCGCAGGCCCGATTACAGGGCCCATCGCGGCCGCTATTTTCGGTTGGGTCCCTGTCGCCCTGTGGGTCCTGATCGGCGGCATCTTCTTCGGCGGCGTCCATGATTTCGGGGCGCTCTTTGCGTCTGTCCGGAACAAGGGACAGTCCATCGGGGAAATTATTTCTTCCAATATGTCCAAACGCGCCAAACAGCTCTTTATCACCTTCGCCTACCTGACGCTGATTCTCGTCGTGGCAGCCTTCGCAGCCATTGTTTCCTCGACCTTCGGCGCCACGTACCGGAACGGCGTCCTCGATCAGGCAGCCAGCGCGACCAATGCCTCCGTGGCCATGGTTTCCCTGCTCTTCATCGTCGTCGCCATCGTGTTCGGCATCTTCGTTTATCGCCGGCACACCTCCGTCGTAACCTCTTCGATCTTTGGCGTCGCGGCCATCATCTTCGTCATGGCCATCGGCATGAATTGGCATCCGCTGTATTTCTCCACCAAGACCTGGATGATCCTCGTCGGCATTTACATCACCATCGCCTCGGTCACCCCGGTCTGGATCCTGCTCCAGCCGCGTGACTATTTGAGTTCCTTCCTGCTGTATGCCATGTTGATTGTCGCCGTAGTCGGCATTTTCGGCGCCCATCCCGATATCGATCCGAACCTGTTCCCGGCTTTCACGGGCTTCTCCGTGACCACGAAGAACGGCGTCCTGTTCCTGTTCCCGATTCTCTTCACGACCGTCGCCTGCGGTGCTATTTCGGGCTTCCATTCCCTCGTATCGTCCGGTACGACGGCCAAGCAGCTGGACAAGGAAAGTGACGCGAAACCCATCGCTTACGGCGGCATGCTGCTGGAATGCGTCCTCGCTATTATCACGCTGTGCGCCATTGCCTACGCCCGTTCCACGGGCCACACGAAGGGCGTCACGGACATTTTCGCCGGCGGCATCTCCGCCATGGTCGGCCAGATTCCGCTCTTCGCGGGCATGGAAAGCATATTCTACACGCTTCTAGTCCTGGCCTACTCCACGTTCTGCCTGACCTCCCTGGATACGGCGACGCGCCTGGCCCGTTTCATGTTCCAGGAATTCTTCCTGGAGCCCGGGGAAACGCCGAAAGATATTAAGGAAGGCTGGAAGAAAGTCATGGTCAATCCCTATGTGGCGACCTTGATTACGGTCGTCCTGGGCGTCCTGCTGGGCATGAACGGCTTCCAGAAGATCTGGGGCCTCTTCGGCGCCGCCAACCAGCTGCTCGCCGGCATCGGCCTCCTGGCTGTCGCCACGTGGCTCGGCAACGCCGGACGGAACAACAAGATGTTCCTCTTCCCCATGGGCTTCATGATGATTGTCACCCTGTCGTCCCTGGCCATCATCGTCAAGAACCAAATCCAGATTATCCTGAACGGCGCCGCCGACTGGGGCCCCTATGCCCAGGCCGGAATCGGCACCCTGCTCATCCTGCTCGCCATCATCCTGGCCGTGGAAGGATGCCGCACCATTGCGGCCCAGCGGCGCGGTGAAATCCTGAAGGGCAGCTCGGAACCGGCGGACTGACCGCCACCGAAACCACAACCCCACGAAACACCAAGGGCAGTTTCCCAACAAAAAGGACTGCCGCAGGGAAATTCTCCTGCGGCAGTCCTTTTCTTGAGGGATGCCAAACTTTTGGGCTGTGATCGGACAGACGGAACGGCAACTTGTCCGGCTGGTGCACAACGGAATCGGGACCGCCCTTATTTCTTCAAGTAGGAATCAAAGAAGGAAGTAATGATATCCAGGACTTCCTTTTGGTTCCAGTAAACGCCGCCGTGGGCTGCCCCCTCCACCAGATACCGCTGGGACGGGATCTGGTTTTTCTGAAGGGCCTGGAAAAGCAGGTCCGTCTGGCTGGGGGAGACTACGGTATCCTTGGTGCCGTGCATGAGGAGCATAGGGGCGCTGGTTTTGGAGATATACGTGATGGGATTGGCCTTCCTGGCCCCGTCCGGATTGGCCAGGATGCCACCGTCTTTCCCGCCGAATACGGAAGAACCGTTTACCCACAGGGCCTCCGTCGCGCCGGCCGAGCGATGGGCCTCTTTCACGGCATCACTGTAGTCGTCGCCGATGCGGGTAAGATCGGAAAGTCCAAAAAGGTCAACGGCTGCCTTGACGCCGCTCCCCACCTGGAGATTCTCTCCTTTGTCGAAAGTCGTCGTGCCGCTGGTCGTGGCTGCCATCGCGGTAAGATAGCCACCGGCACTGCCGCCGATGATGCCGACCCTTTCCGGGTCCACACCGAACTGGTCCGCATGGGCTTTTAAATAACGGATCGCAGACTTCACGTCCTCCAGGGGTTCCGGGAAACGGGCCGTAGGCGCTACCCGGTACTGGATGGAAGCGACGACATAACCGGCTTCCGCCAGGTGCATGCGGAGCTGGATCCCGTTGTCTTTATTGGCATTAATAAACCCGCCGCCGGTCACGTATACGACCGCCGGGAGCTTCGTTTCCGATTTCGGCTGGAGGATATCCATTTTCATGGGTACGCTCGGATAGCCCCGCATGGGAACTTGTTCATACACGACACCGGAAATCTGGTTGATCACCGGTGTCCGTACCGGTACCGAAAGCAGGACGCTTTCGACCCGCCCCGGCATCCCTTTCGTCGCCGAGTCCACCTCCACGGGCATGGCCATAGCTTTGCCTCCTGCCCAGACCAGACCGGCCAGGATGAGAGCGAGGAGTCGTTTTTTCGAAATTTGGTCATAAGCAAAGCGCAACATAGACGTTTCCTCCATTTCTGGTGTTGTTTTCCTCATTTTAACACCAGAAACAGGGAACCGCAAGACGGGGGAAACAAGCCGTACGGATGCTCCGCCCCGCAGGTCCGGAACCGGAAGACAGCCCTTTACAGGAGGCGTTTCCGGCGCAGGGTTGCCAGCGCCTGTTCCATGGTCTGCATGCCCAGACGGCTGCCGGTCTGCATAAAGTTCCGCATCTGTTCCATCCGCCCTTCGCGGACAAGGTTGCGCATGGCGTCGGTCATGATCAGGATTTCGTAAGCCCCGACGCGTCCCGTCCCGTCCCGGCGACGCAACAGGCGCTGGGATACGACGGCAGCCAGGCTGACCGCCAGCTGGGACTGGATTTGCCGCAGCCGGTCAGGGAACACGTCGAGAATGCGATGGATGGCCTCGACGGCGCCGGACGTGTGGAGGGTCCCGAAAACAAGATGTCCTGTCTCGGCGGCCGTCAATGCCGTCGCGATGGTTTCCTCGTCCCGCAGCTCCCCGACCATGATCACATCCGGATCTTCCCGCAGCGCGGCCCTCAGCCCACTGGCAAAACTGTGCGTGTCCTGCCCCACTTCCCGCTGGTGGATCAGGCTCCGATCCGGCTGGAAGCGGTACTCCACGGGGTCTTCCAGGGTCAGGATATGGACCGGCCGGGTCCGGTTGATTTCGCCCAGGATGGCCGCCAGGGTCGTGGACTTGCCGCTGCCTGTGGCGCCGACAAACAAAACCAGGCCCTGCGTCCATTCCGCGAAGGAGCAGATGACCGGTGGCAGGCCGAGGCCTTCGCAGGTCGGCACGGCGCCCGGAATCAGGCGGATGGACGCCGCCAGGGTGCCGCCACTGCGGAACAGGTGGACACGAAACCGCTTTCCTTCGGGCAACTGGCACGCCAAATCGCATTCCCCGTCTGTCCGGAGCCGTTCCCGGTGCCAGTCGGCCAGGACGGGCCGGAACAGTTCCTCCGAAGCCCGCCAGGCCGGATTGTCCCGTGGCAAGGGCCGCAGGTCCCCCAGGAGCCGGACCCGCGGGGGCCCATCCCCGCACAGGTGAAGGTCCGACGCGTCGATGGCGGCGGCCTGCCGCAGCAAGGACCACAAAGCGTTGTCCATCAGGCCACCCCCAGGACGCGGAGCAGTTCTTCCGCCGACGTGGCGCCGGCCAGGACCTTGCGCCATCCGTCCTCGGCCAGAAAGACCACGCCTTCCCCGCGGGCAGTCAAGGTCAACGTCTCTTCTGTGGCGCCTTCCAGGATCTGCCGTTTCAGGGCGGGCGTCAATTCCACTACTTCCCGCAGGGCCAGACGGCCCCGATACCCCGTCCCATGGCACTCCGGGCAGCCCTTCGGCCGGTACAGGACTGCCTGCCCGTCCGCCGGCAAGCGCAGATAGCGCCGTTCCCAGGCATCCGCGGCAGGCACGTAGGCCTCGCGGCAGGACGAACAAAGACGGCGGACCAGGCGCTGGGCCGCCACGCCTCGCAAGGCCGCCGTGACCAGGTAAGGCTCCACACCCATGTCCAGCAAGCGCACAACAGCCCCCAGGGCCGTATTGGTGTGCAGCGTACTGAAGACAAGATGTCCTGTCAGAGCCGCCTGGATGCTGATGCCCGCCGTTTCGCCGTCCCGGATTTCCCCGACCATGAGGATATCCGGGTCC
>OMWZ01000001.1 GCA_900314855.1 uncultured Selenomonadales bacterium | reverse complement strand
CTTTGCATGCCCGAAGGGGACCGGGATTTCGCATTCCTCCGGGACAACCTGCGGCGCCTGCAGGACGCGGTACCTGTCCCGGTCCTGGTAAAAGAGACAGGCTGCGGGATGGCGCGGGAGCAGGTGGAAGAATTGCGCTCCCTGGGCTTTACGTGTTTCAACGTGGCCGGTTTCGGCGGGACGAGCTTCCCCGCCATCGAAACGGCTCGTGGCGGGCGGGGCCGGCAGTCCGTCCTGGCCGGGTGGGGCATCCCCACGGCCTGGTCCCTGGTGGGGGCTGCCGCCGCCGCTTCCCCGACGGACACGATTGTCGCTTCCGGCGGCCTCCGCAACGGGACCGACGTGGCGAAAGCCCTGGCCCTGGGCGCCGACGCAGCGGCCATGAGCGGCAATGTCCTGGCCCGGGTCCTGCGGGAGGGACCGGAACAGGCGGCGGCGTTCCTGCGGGACTGCCTGGCAGACCTGCAGGATATCATGGTTCTGACCGGGGCACGCAATCTGGCCGCCCTGCACCGTATCCCCCTCGTGTTTACAGGAACCTTGCTGGACTTTATGCAAAGTCGGGGCTATGATACAAGGAGAAAGGATCGCCGGGCCCGGGAGGAAAGGCCAGGAGGGCGTCCGTGCAGCCGGCCGGGGCCGGCAGGAAGGGGGCATCTATGAACCAGTTCAGCCTGCCATTGTTTATGAAAGTGGAACCGGACGCGGTCGGCGCCCTGCGGGAAAACCTGGATTACTACCTGTCGCAGCAGGCGTCGGGGAAAGTGTTGATCCTGACGACGGAAGGCCTGTTACAGCGGCTGAAGGATAAGGTTGTGGAACTCCTGGGCCAGCTGCCGGATTACAAAATTGTGACGGTGCCGGAAAGTTCGTTTGATTTCGCCGTTTCCGTGGCGAAGAAAATCAGCATGGAAGGCTTTCGCCTGATCATCGGCTTTGGCGGGGGGACGGCCCTGGACACCGCTAAGTATGCCGGCTTTGTGGCCAACATTCCTTATGTGGCGATTCCGACGGCCCTGAGCAACGACGGCGTCTGCTCGCCCGTATCGGTCCTGCTGGCCCGGGGCGGCCGCAGCCATTCCTTCACATCCAAGACGCCCGACGGGCTCCTCATCGATACGGATATCATTCTCCAGTCGCCGCGTCTTTTGCTACAGGCCGGCGTGGGGGACATCCTCAGCAACTATACGGCGCTCTATGATTGGACCCTGGACTGCCGGTACAATGGGCACCATACGGACGATTTCGCCTATATGCTGAGTGAACGGGCCGTGACGGCCCTGCTGTATTCCAACGTGAAGAATTTCGATACGCCGGAGGGCATCCAGATGCTGGCCCAGTCTCTCGTCCTGGGAGGACTGGCGATGCAGATCGCCGGAAATTCCCGGCCTTGCAGTGGGGCGGACCATTTATTTTGCCATGCCCTGGACGAACTCTATGCCCACGGCCTGCCGCACGGTATCGTCGTCGGCATCGGGACGATCGGGGCCTGCCTGCTTCAGGGACGCAGTACGGACCTACTGCTGGATCTGCTGCGGGCCTACGACATCGATATCAACCCGGCCCATCGCGGGATTACGGAAGACATGTTTGTCAAGGCCTGGATGTTCGCCAAAGAGGTCCGTAAGGAACGCTATACGATTTTGAATACGATGGACATGATGCCCAAACAATATCGGCTGGAACGGTTTCGCCAACTGTACCGCGCCATGTCGGTCCTTTGAGCTGGGACATCTGTCCGCGGGCAGGGGTGTCCCTTGTCCGGAGAGAAGGAAGGAGTAATTCCCATGGAGAAGAAGAACACCTGGGCAACCTATACCAGGAAACAAATCAAAGAATGCGAGGAATTTTGCCAGGGTTATCTGGATTTTTTGAGTGAAGCCAAGACAGAACGGGAATGCGTCGAATTCATGGAAGCCCGCATACAGGCCGCCGGGTACAGACCGCTGGAGGAATACATCGCCGCGGGGAAACGGCTGCGGCAGGGGGACAAGGTCTACCGCGTCAATATGAAGAAAGGCATCGTCCTTTTCAATCTCGGCAGCGATGAGCTGGAAAACGGCATGAACATCCTGGGCGCCCATATCGACAGCCCGCGCCTGGACATCAAGTCCAATCCGCTCTATGAAGACGGTGGCTTTGCCTTGCTGGACACCCACTATTACGGCGGCATCAAAAAATACCAGTGGGTCACACTGCCCCTGGCTATCCACGGCGTTTTTGTCCGGAAGGATGGTACGGTCGTCAAGGTTGCCATCGGGGAAAAACCGGAAGATCCGGTCTTCTTCGTCTCGGATCTGCTCATCCATCTGGCGCAGGAACAGATGACGAAGAGTGCCGCCACGGTCGTGGAAGGCGAAGCCCTAGACGTCATTGTCGGCAACATTCCCCTTCACTACGGCAAGGCCGCGAAAGACGGAAAAGAGGGGAAGGACGGCAAGGATTCCGCCGGCAAGGACGCAGTCAAGAAGGGCGTCCTGCGGCTTTTGAAGGAACAGTACGGCGTGGAAGAAGAGGATTTCCTCAGCGCGGAACTGGAAGTCGTTCCTGCCGGCCGGGCCCGTGAAGCCGGGTTCGACAGGAGCATGATCCTGTCCTACGGCCAGGATGACCGTGTCTGCGCCTATGGCTCCCTGGAAGCCATGCTGGCGGTCCGGGAAGTGCAGCGCACGGCGTGCTGCATCCTCGTGGACAAGGAGGAAATCGGCAGTGTAGGTGCTACGGGCATGCAGTCCCGGTTCTTTGAAAACACCGTGGCGGAATTGCTGGCCCTGGCCGGCAAGCCGGGAGACCTGGCCCTGCGGCGCACCCTGGCCCACAGCACGATGTTGTCCAGCGACGTGAGCAGTGCCTTCGATCCACTCTACGCGTCGGCCTTCGATAAAAAGAACGTGGCCTGCCTGGGCGGCGGCATGGTCCTGAACAAATTTACGGGCGCCCGCGGCAAGTCGGGTTCCAATGACGCCAACGCGGAATACCTCAGTCATATCCGCAGTATTTACGAGGCGGAAAAGGTCAATTTCCAGATGGCGGAACTGGGGAAGGTCGATTTGGGAGGCGGCGGAACCATCGCCTACATCATGGCCCTTTACGGGATGAATGTCATTGACAGCGGGGTTGCCGTCCTGAGCATGCATTCCCCCTGGGAAGCGACGAGCAAGGCAGACGTATACGAAACCATGCGTGGCTACCAGGCTTTCCTGAAACGGGCACAGCGCGTTTAAGACGGCCCGGACAGAGACCGTGCAAAGAGGAGGACGCTCCCGGAACGTATGTTCCGGGAGCGTCCTTTGTCGTATCCTGGTCAGGACACGGGATGTACCGCTTGTGCCACGAAGCCATACGACCTCAAAAGTCCGGTTGTTACCGGGAGGCAATGGCCGCAAAGGCTTTTCGGGCCGCCGCGATGGTCTGGGCAAAATCCTCGTCCGAGTGGGCCAGGGAGATGAAGTTTGTTTCGAACTGGGACGGCGGCAGGTAGACGCCGTTTTCCAGCATGGTGTGGAAGTAGATTTTAAAGGCTTCCTTGTCGCAAGCGCAGACGTCGTCGTAGTTCATGGGATCCTTGTCCGTAAAGAAGACCGTGAACATGGATCCCAGATGGTGGATCCGGACGGGGACGCACGCTGCGGCCGCCGCATCCGCCAACCCCTTGCACAGGACTGCGCAGCGTTCCGGCAAGGTATCGCATACCTTGTGGTCTCGCATCCAGGTCAGGGCGGCAATCCCAGCGGCCATGGCCAGCGGATTGCCGGACAGGGTACCAGCCTGGTACATAGGGCCGACGGGGGAGACCATTTCCATGATCTTCCGTTTACCGCCGTAGGCAGCTACAGGCAGGCCGCCGCCAATGACTTTGCCGAGGCACGTGATGTCGGGGTCGATGCCGTACAGGGACTGGCTACCGCCCTGGGCGGCCCGGAAGCCGGACATGACTTCGTCGATAATGAGCAGGCTGCCGTAGCGCCGGGCCAGGTCCTGGACTGCCGGCAGATATCCGTCTTTTGGCAGGATGAGCCCCATATTGCCTGGCGTCGGCTCCATGATGACAGCGGCGATGTCTCTCCCTTTCGCGGCGAAGACCTTTTCCAGTGCCGGCAGGTCGTTGAAGGGGACTGAAAGGGTCGTGGCTGCCGTTCCTTTTGTCACGCCGGGGCTGTCGGGAACCCCGAAGGTGGATGCGCCGGAGCCGGCCTGGACAAGCAGGGAGTCACTGTGGCCATGGTAGCACCCGATGAATTTGAGGATATATTCGCGGCCCGTATAGGCACGGGCCAGACGAATGGCGCTCATGGTCGCCTCGGTGCCGGAGTTGACCATGCGGACCATTTCCATGGACGGAAGGAGGGACGTGACGAGCCGGGCCAGGGTCACTTCGTCCGGCGTCGGCGCGCCGTAGCTGGTGCCATGGTCTGTCGCTTTCTTGATGGCCTCGCCGATCATGGGGGCGGCATGCCCCAGCAGAAGGGGGCCGTAGGACAGGACGTAATCAATGTAACGGTTTCCGTCGGCGTCCACCACATGACTTCCTTCACCCCGGACCAGGAACGGCGGAACGCCGCCGACACTGCGGAAAGAACGGACGGGGCTGTTGACGCCGCCGGGCATGACTTTTTTCGCTGCCGCGAACAGTGCTTCGGATTGGGTGATTTTCATGACAAACCTCCGAAAACGGTCAGTTGTCCTCACGCAGCCATTTGGCTACGTCGAGGGCGAAATAGGTGATAATCATCTTGGCACCGGCCCGTTTGAAACTGAGCATGGTCTCCAGGACGATGCGTTTTTCGTCGATCCAGCCTTTTTCCGCCGCGGCTTTGATCATGGCGTACTCCCCGCTGACATTGTAGACGCAGAGCGGGCGGTTGAAGGTGTCATGGACACGGCGCGTCACGTCCTGGTAGGCCATGGCCGGTTTCACCATGACGATATCCGCTCCTTCCTCAATGTCGAGGGCGACTTCGCGCAGGGCTTCGTCGCCGTTGCAGGGATCCATCTGATAGCCTTTGCGGTCGCCATGGTCCGGGGCGGAGTCGGCGGCAGCGCGGAAAGGCCCGTAGTAGGCCGAGGCGAACTTGGCGCTGTAGGCCATGATGGCGACTTCCGTAAAGCCGGCTTCGTCCAGGCCTTCGCGCATGGCTGCCACATAGCCGTCCATCATGTTGGATGGGGCGATGATATCGGCACCGCAGCGGGCCTGGCTAACCGCGAGCTTCTTTAGGTTTTCCAGGGTAGGATCGTTATCCACATCCCCTTTGGCATCGAGGACGCCGCAATGACCGTGGGTCGTGTATTCGCAGAAGCAGGCGTCCGTAATGACTACCAGTTCCGGGTACTTGGCCTTGATGGTTTTGGACGCCATCTGGACGGGCTGGGTGTCGTCCCAGGCGCTGCTGCCGATGGCATCCTTGTAGGAGGGGATGCCGAAGAGAAGAACGGCGGGAATGCCCAGGGAAACGGCTTCGTCTACCGCTTCCATCACGCGGTCCACAGACCATTGGTAGTTGCCTTTCAGCGTTTCGATTTCCGTTTTGACATTGGTACCGGGAACGACGAAAAGCGGGAAAATGAGATCTTCCACGCCCAGGGTCGTTTCACGGATCATGCGGCGCAGATTTTCCGTCGCGCGCAGGCGGCGGGGACGATAGATAGGAAAACCGGTCATGTTGTCAACATCTCCTTCAATACAAGACAGTTCCTGAAAATAGTTTTTGCGGAATGACAGGTTTCGCGGCGCGCCGGACTCAGCGGGACGTGGCGAAGTAGGCCTGGATCGCGGTGACGAGGCCGTCGATGGTGTAAGTGTCTGCCGTCACGGCCGGCTGGAGCCCGGCCGCCACGCAGGTCTTGGCAGTAACGGGACCGATGACGGCCAGGGGAATATCCGCCAACAGGTCTTTGTCGTCGCCCAGGCTGTCCAGGAGGTTTGTTACCGTCGAGGAACTCGTGAACGTGACGGCGTCTACGGCCTTGTCACGCAGGGCCTGGAGCAGTTCTTCCTTGTTTTCGCAGTCTGCCACGGTGCGGTAGACCGGGACGACGTCCACGATCATGCCGGCGGCGCGCAGGGCGTCGGGCAGGACATTGCGGGCCACGGCGGCGCGCGCCAGGAGAATCTTGTCGCCCCGGCGGAGTCGCGGCAACAGGGCTTCGGTCAAGTTTTCGGCCTTAAAGGACGGGGGAACCAGGTCGGCCCGGATCCCAAAGGCATCGAGGGTCTCCGCCGTAGCGGACCCGATAGCGGCGACGCGGCACGAAGCGAGGGCGCGGGCATCCAGCCCCCGCGAACGCAGGCGCTCGAAGAAGCGGTCCACCCCATTGGCGCTCGTGAAGACAATCCAGGCATAGTCCCGCAAGTGGGAAAGGGCCATGTCGAGGGGGCCAAAATCTTCGGGATCGGCAATGCGGATGGCCGGGACCTCGAGAACCTTGGCTCCTTCCGCTTCGAGACGGGCCGTCAGGGCGCTGGCCTGGGCGCGAGCACGGGTGACGACGAAGGTTTTGCCGAAGAGAGGTTTCGTTTCGAACCAGCTCAGCTGCTCCCGCAGGTTGACGACATCGCCGACGATGAAGATGGCCGGCGGCTTGAGCTGGGCCTTCTGCACGTCGTCATAGGCCCGGCCCAGGGTGGTGACGAGAGTACGCTGTTCCGGATGGGTACCCCAGCGGACGAGGGCAGCCGGCGTATCGACAGGACGGCCGTTTTCCAGGAGCCGTTCCGCGATGTGCCGCAGGTTTTCCACGCCCATGAGAAAAATCAGCGTGTCCACGCCGGTGGCAAGACCTGCCCAGTTGATTCCCGAATGGGTCCGTGTCGGGTCTTCGTGGCCCGTGATGACGGCAAAGGATGCCGCCACTTTGCGATGGGTCACGGGGATGCCGGCGTATTCCGGCACCGCGATGGCGCTTGTAATGCCCGGCACGAATTCAAAGGGAAGCCCCTTTTCCTTCAGGAGCAGCGCTTCTTCGCCGCCGCGGCCGAACACAAAGGAATCGCCGCCTTTGAGACGGGCGACGATTTTGCCTTTCCCGGCCAGATCGGCCAGAAGACGGCAAATGTCTTCCTGTTTCATCGTATGGTGGCACGAAGCCTTGCCGACGTAAATCCGTACCGCGTCGTCCCGGGCCCAGCCCAGAATGCGGGGATCGGCCAGCCGGTCGTAGACGACGACATCTGCCCTGGCCAGGCAGTCCCGGCCCTTCAACGTCAACAGGCCCGGATCGCCGGGGCCCGCGCCAATCAAATACACTTTTCCTTTTGCTGCCATGGATCTGACTCCTTTGTATGGAATGTTGTTACAGGATTTCTCTCAAGATGTCGCGGCCGCCGTGGTCCAGCATCCTCGTCCCCAGTTCCTGTCCGCCGCGGACGGCGTCCTCAGCGGGGCAGTCCAGGCTGTCCCGGAGAATCCGCTGCCCGTCGAGGGACGCGATGATGGCATCCAGATGGACAGTGCCGCCAGTGACTTCGGCATGGACGCCGATGGGAACCTGGCAGCCGCCTTCGACGAGGCCCAGGAAAGCCCGCTCCGCCGAAGTGCAGAGACAGGTATCCCGATGATTCAGGAAAGCGAGCAGTTCCCGGACTTCCGTGTCGTCCGCGCGGCACTCGATGGCAAGGGCCCCCTGGCCGACGGCGGGGAGACACACGTCACTGGGGAGGGTCTCTTTGATACGGTCTGCGTGGCCGAGACGGGTCAGGCCGGCTGCGGCGAGGATGACGGCGTCATATTGGCCTTCATCCAGTTTCCGGAGCCGTGTGTCCACGTTGCCCCGCAGGTCACGAATGTCCAGATCGGGGCGCCGGGCCAGGAGCTGGGCCTTGCGGCGCAGGCTCGACGTGCCGACGACGGCTCCCTCCGGAAGGTCCGCCCAACGGTCGTATTTGTTGCTGACAAAGGCATCGCCGACGGCCGCCCGTTCCGTAATGGCTGTCAGGCAAAGCCCCTCGGGCAACTTTGTCGGCATGTCTTTCAAACTGTGGACGGCCAGATCGATCTTTCCTTCCAGCAGGTCTGTTTCGATTTCTTTGGTGAACAATCCCTTTCCCCCGATTTGGGCAAGGGGAACGTCGAGAATCTTATCGCCCGTCGTGACGATTTTCTGCAGTTCCACCGTCAGGTTCGGGTAGCGCTCTTCCAGGCAGGCCTTGATGTAATGGCTCTGCCATAACGCCAACAGGCTCTTTCTAGTCCCAATAATGACCGACTTCTTCATTGCAATATTCATCCTCTTCCTTGCAATTCAACAAAAAAAGTTGATTAATGTTTTCCTTATAGCGTCTTTCCTCTTCCGTACCGGCGGCCTGGACCATGTTGATCATGGGATTCCGCAGGAACTTGTATAGCATCTTTTCACTCATGCTGATGATTTTCCGCTGCTGCGTTTCCGTCAGTTCCGGCATTTTCCGCAAGGTCTTTTGCACGAGGTGGTCGCGGATAAAGTCGAACTTGTCGTGGAGCCGGACCATGACAGGCCTCATGGACAGGTAACGGAGCCGGTCGCAGATGGCTTCGACGTCGGCCTGGATGATTTCCAGGGCAGCCTCGGCGTCCTGGGCCCGCATTTCCTTGTTCTCGGCCACGACATTCTGCAGGTCATCGATATTGTAGAGTATGACATCGGACAGTTCCGTCACTTCGGGATCTACATCGCGCGGGACCGCGATATCGATGAGGACCAGGGGCGTCGTTTTTCGCCGGTTCCGTAAGGCGAGGGCCAGATTCCGGTGTTCGAGGATGTAATGGGGCGCCCCGGTGGAAGTGATGACGATGTCCGCGTTGGCCGCGTGTTCCAGAAAGTTGTCGAAGCGGATAACGGAACCGTTGAATTTTTGGGCTAGCAGCAGGGCGTGGTCGTAATTGCGGTTCGAGACGAAAATGGACGGCGCGCCCTTATCCATGAGATGCCGCGCCGTGAGTTCACTCATCTTGCCGGCACCGATGACGAGAATGTCCGCCGAGGAAAGGTCGTTCAGTACCTTCATGGCCAGGTCCACGGCTGCCGACGAGACAGAGACGCTGCGGTATGCGATATGGGTCTGCGTGCGGACTTTCTTGCCTGTGGCGATGGCCTGGTTGAAGAGCGTGTTGAAAATGGTCGACGTCGTGCCGGCCGTCCGGGCCAGGTGGTAGGCGTCCTTGACCTGGCTGAGGATCTGGCCTTCCCCGACAATCATGGAATCGAGACTGCTGGCAACCTTCAACAGGTGTGTCATGCAGTCCCGGCCTTGGTAGGTATAAAAATAGGAGTCCCGGAACTCCGGGCCCGCGTAACGGCGGATGCTCTGGAACAATTCTTCCAGGCTTTCTTCCGGTTCGATGGCGACTAGATAGAGTTCCGTCCGGTTGCAGGTGGAAATGAGGACCGACTCGGCAAAATCATCGGAATCCCGCAGGATACGGAGAATATGCTTAATACGGTTGCGTGAAAAATTGAAACGTTCCCGGATTTCCACGGGGGCCGTTTTATGATTTAGCCCGACAACGATCAATTTCATTTGAAATGCGCTCCTTTACTTGGTCCAGACGTCCTGCGCGGAGTTCCTCCAGCAGGTTGTCCGTTAATATGGCGCGCCAGAATTTCCGGCGCGTGTCGGAATCGGGAAAGAGACGTTTGGCCTCGTCCCGTTGGATGTCAAGATATGCTGCGAAAGCGCCGATGTCGGCCCCGTACCGGGCAGCCAAATCAGCCAGCAGCAGGTGGGTAAACCGTGGGTTTCCCCCGGTAGAAACGGAAAAACGGACTTGGCCGGCCGCGTAGGAACCGGGGACGGAAAAAGTTCCCGCTTCCGGGTCGTCGACGACATTCAACAAGCTGTTTTCGCCGCGGGCCTCGTTCGCCACGGCTTCATTGATGGCGCGGTTGTCCGTGGCCGCAATCACTAAAAAAGCGCCCTTCAAATCCCCGGCGCGGTAGGGGCGTTCCAGCAGCAGGAGAGAAGGCCATTCTTCCTTTAAGGTTGGGAAACCTGGATTCAGGACCGGCGCGATGACGGTCAGCGAAGCCCCTGCTTCCAGAAGCGGCCTGGCTTTCCGGACGGCGACTTTTCCGCCGCCGACGAGAACGCAGGGCCGGTGTTCCAGGGAGAGGGTAACGGGATAGCGGAACTGGGAATAGGCCAAGGAAAAACAACTCCTTACTGTTTCAAACACGACAGATTGAATCTCGTTTATCTCGTCTATTTTAGCATAAAATATTATTTACTGTAAATGCTCTGACATAAAATGTTCATAATGAGAAGAAATAACAATAAGACTTTGTTCGCATCGTACGGAATTTCCCGGTCTGGGGCAGCTCGGCCGGAAAAATTGTGATATGATAAAAGGGCCAGCCCGTTACAACGGGCTGGCCTTGGGACAGGACCCATCGGGAAATCCCAGGGGGATTTCCACCACGGACAGTCGGGAGGAAAGAAGATGGAACGACGGACAAACGGGCCGGGATCCCGGCCTTGGAGGACAGCAGCCCTGGCGTTGCTGTTCCTGGCTGGTTTTGCGGCGGGCTGCGGTGTGCGGCGCGCGCCGGGCGGTGTCATGCGCCCGGCCGTGGAAACAGCGGGATATACGGTCTTCCACTTCGATTGGAATCCACGGGAGCTGCCGTCACGGCAAGACCGGCCGCTGGTCCAGGCCTGGGATCGGCAGGATCCGAACCAGTTCGCTCTGTGGATTGAGACGGACCAGGGTGTCTACGTGCGGACTTTGGCCGTGACGGAAGGAACGGCGGATCGAGGCTGGAACGGCCGTCCGTCCGCGCTGCCCCACTGGCAGGCGAAAGCCGGGTACGAGGCACGGGAACAATGGAAGGATGTGAATGCCACCATTGTGCCGGTCTCGGCAGCGCCGCGCCAGACCTTCCTTTGGTATGGCGACACGTTCAACGGCAGCGAAGCCTTGCCGGACGGAACGTACCGGTATTGTCTGGAGGCAGCCTGGGGTACGGAGCCATCCGTGTATTACGAAGGCACGATTACCCTGGGAAGCCGGGGAGACCGCTCCTTCGCAATTCCTGTGGGTCCCGTGCCGGCCCATCCGCTGGTCGCCGGACTGGCGGCGGAATTCGCGTCGGCGCCGATCCATTTTTTTGGTCTGGCCGCCTGGAAGGATGTTTGGGAAAAGTTTGACAAGAAAGGAACCCTACACAATGGAAGCCATTTTTGAACGCGTCAGTGTGCGTACGTATTTGGATATCGAAGTGGATGACCAGTCCCTGGAACAGATTCTCCGGGCAGGGATGCAGGCGCCTTCGGCTGTCAATCAGCGACCCTGGGAATTTTACATCGTGACCCGGAAAGAGGTGCGGACCGCCTTGTCGCAGTGCAGCCCTTATGCCGGGCCTGTCGCCAAGGCCCCGGTGGCCATTGTTGCCGTCGCCCGGAAAACCCATGTGGAGGTGCCGGAAATGGTGCCGATGGACATGAGTTGCTGCGTGGAAAACATGCTGCTCGAGGCGGCGCGCCTCCATTTGGGCTCGGTCTGGATTTCCGTTGCCCCTGTCGCGGACCGTATGGCCAAGGCGAAAGCCGCCCTCCACCTGCCCGACGACCAGGAAGTCTTCGCCATCCTGCCAATCGGGTATCCCATGGGGGAAGCGAGGCAGCGGGACCGTTTCGACGCCGCCCGTATCCACCGCGTCGACTGAGGGCCGGTTGCCCTCAGGCCTTACGCCGGGCATGGCGCTCCAGCAGGCGGCGCACGTCTTCTTCGGAAGGCGTCGTGTAGTAGGTGGTTTGGCCGGTGAAAATCACGAATCCCGGTTTGGCGCCAGCCGGTTTTTTCACGAGCCGCCGGGGAACGCAGTCCACGGGAACGTTGCTGCCGCCCCGGCCTTTGCTGAAATAGGCCGCCAACTGGACCGCCGCTGCGACCGCCTCCGGTTCCGGTTCTTGGCCGGACGTCTTCAAGAGCACATGGCTGCCGGCCAGCTTCTGTACGTGGAACCACAAGTCGGAGGAACTGCCGATCTTAAAGGTCAGCCAGTCATTTTGCCGGTTGTTTTTGCCGACGTAAATCGTGGTGGTTTCGGAAAAGGGGATTTTCAGAGGTTCCGACTTGGCTTGGGGAATCGTTTTCTTTTTGGAGGCCCTCAGGACGCCGGCCTTTTCCAGCTCTTCCCTGATTTCTGCTGTTTCGCGGCGTGACGTGGCGAAAACGAGGCTTTCCCCAATCGTATCGAGGTAGTCACGCAGCCCCTGTGTTTCCCGCAGCTGTTCCGCGACGGCCGCCTGGGCCCGTTTCAATTTATTGTATTTCTTGTAGTAGCGCTGGGCGTTTTCTGCCGGTGATAAAACCGGGGAAAGGACTGCATGCAGCGGTGTCCCATCATATAAGTTCGGAATCGTGCATTGCGTCGCGCCCTTTTGGATCTGGTAGAGCGACGCCATGAGGCTGTCCGCTACCACCCTTTCCCGGTCGGCTTGTTCCGCCTGGGAAAGGTCTTTTTGCAGCGCCTTGATTTTCCGGTCGAGCTTCGCCAGCTCGCCCTTGACGGTTTTTTGCAGGACCTCCCGCTCGGGCAGGACGATAGGCTCCAACCGCGCCGCTTCCTGCAGGGCAAGGTTCAGGCTTGCGTACGTCCGGGTTTCCGTGTCGGGAGGAATTCGGGACGGCTGGTACGGCAAGATGGTCTGACACCGGTTCTGCCGCGAAATCAAAGCCGTAAAGGTCTGGCCGGCCAGGATTTCCTGCTGCAGTTCCGTCAAGGCGGCGGCCAGACGTGCCCGATCCGCCGGCGTGAGATAGGTCGCCTGCAGGGGAATCCGCGCCCGGGCCAGCAGTTGTTCCGCCGTAGTCATGCCAATGCCCGTCGTCGCGCCGATAAGGGCGCGGGGCAGGCTTTCAACGACGGTGTCGGGCAGGGAGGCCACGAGGATATCCGCGGGGGTGCGCAGGATATCCCGGCCGTCCTGCGGTGGCGGCGGCACGTAGGCCGCGCCGGGCTGGACGGCGCGGCGCGAGTTTACGGAAGGACTGATGTGTTTCAGGCAATCCTTGATTTCGCCGTCTGCCGTAAAGATGATATTGGAGTTTTTGCCCGTCAATTCCAGCACCAGATGATTGGTGAGAATCTGGCTGTTCCGTCCCAGCAGGCTGACTTCCACATCGAGGATACGGTCCAGTCCCAGCTGGGTCACGTCCGTGATCCGCCCTTCTTCCAGATGCTTCCGCAGAAGCATGCAGAAGGCCGGCGGTTCCGCCGGGTTGTCCGGCGCGCGGTCCGTCAGCCACGCCGCCGGGGCCGCGCCGTTGGCATCGATGAGGAGCTGCGCCGTGTCTTTGCTGCGCCGCAGGCCCAACAGGAGGGAGCGGGCCGATGGCATGACAATGCGATAGATTTGGCTGCCGACGATTTCCCGTTGCAGCGTTTGGGTCAGGGCGAATAAGGTGATTCCTTCCAAATTCATGCTATTGCTTCCTTTATCTTTCGTTTTTGCGTCCGTTCGGTTGCGCTCGGCCGCTTCATGTTGTATAATTGATGAACAGTTTAGCAATAGTAGTATAGCATACGCAAGGAGGCTTTGCCATGCTCAGGAGCATGACCGGCTTCGGCCGGGGGACTTACGAAGAAGAAGACTTTTCCATCGTGATTGAAATCAAGACCGTGAATCACCGCTACACGGAGCCCTCCATCCGCATGCCCCGTTTCCTCAATTCCCTGGAGGACAGGATCCGCAAGACGATTCTCGCTTCCGTCGCGCGGGGCCGGATCGATGTGTTCATCACGGCGTCCTATACCAGCGAAGACGCGGTGCAGGTCCGCGTGGACAAACCGTTGGCCCGATCCTATCACCAGGCTCTGCTGGAAATCGGCAGCGCCATCGGCGTCACGGCTCCCGTGTTCAATGACCAGGCGGAAATTCTCAGCCTGAGCCGTGTGCCCGATGTGGTCCAGACCGTGGACGGACCCTTCGACGAGGAACGCTGGTGGCCGAAGGTGAAGATTGCCCTCGACCAGGCCGTATCCTCCCTTGTCAAAATGCGGGAGGACGAAGGCCGGAACATCGAAGGGGATTTCTTTCATCGTCTCGATCTCATCGAAGAGGATGTGGACCGTATCGAAGCGCGGGCCCCGCAGGTCGTCCGCGAATACGAGACGAGGCTTTTGACGCGGCTGAAGGACCGCCTGGCGGAGCTGCGGCCTGAAACGGGCGTGGACATCGATCCAGAACGGGTCCTGCAGGAAGTGGCGATTTTCGCGGACCGTGTCAGCATCACCGAAGAAATTGTCCGGCTCAAGAGTCACATACGGCAGTTTAGAACCTTCCTTCAGTCGGGAGAACCGGTCGGCCGCAAGCTGGACTTTTTGATTCAGGAATTCAACCGCGAAGCCAACACGATCGCGTCCAAGGCAAATGATTTCGAACTGGCGAAAACCGTCGTGGAAATCAAGGCGGAAATTGAGAAAATCCGCGAACAGATCCAGAACATCGAATGAGGAGGAACCCATGGGAATCAAATTAATCAACATCGGATTCGGCAACTTCGTTTCGGGCAATCGTGTCATTGCCATCATCAGCCCCGAATCGGCGCCGATCAAACGCATCATCCAGGAAGCGCGGGAATCGGGCATGCTTATCGACGCTACCTACGGCCGCCGTACCCGCGCCGTCCTCGTCACGGACAGCGGCCAGGTCGTCTTGTCTGCCGTCCAGCCGGAAACGGTGGCAAACCGCGTATTCAACGATGAAGAGGGCGACTCTAAATGATCATGCGAAAAAAGATTTCCAAACCACAGGGAATCCTGCTCGTGGTTTCCGGCCCGAGCGGTGCCGGCAAAGGGACCATTTGCTCGAAGCTGCGGGAAGCCCTGCCGGACCTGGGCTATTCCATCTCCGTCACAACCCGCCCGCCCCGCGCGGGGGAAGTGGACGGAAAAGACTATTTCTTCAAGACCGTGGACCAGGTGAAAGACATGATTTTCCGGGGAGAACTCCTGGAGTACGCCAAGGTCTACGACAACTACTACGGAACGCCCCGTCCTTACGTGGAAAAACTTCTGGATGAAGGGAGGGACGTTCTCCTGGAAATTGATATCCAGGGGGCCCTGCAGATTAAAAAAGTCTTTCCTCAGGGGGTTTTCGTCTTTATCGTCCCGCCGTCCCTGGAAGAACTGAGCGCCCGTATCTACAAGCGCGGCACGGATTCCGTCGACGTGATTGAGAAACGGTTGAAGTCGGCGTCCAACGAGCTGACCTATGCCAGCGAGTACGATTATATTATCGTCAACGATGTGGCAGACAAGGCCATGCGCAAGGTGATGACGCTCCTGGAGGCCGAACGGTATCGGGCAGCCCGCACTTATTTTATCGTCGATCACATTATTCACCATCAAACGGAGGCATAACAATCATGAGCATGGTAGATCCTTCCATCGATTATCTGGCGACACTCGTAGACAGCAAATATACCCTGGCTATCCTGGCGGCCAAACGGGCCCGTGAACTGACAAAGCCCGGCCAGGTCCTGCCGGAAAAAGAGGTCAGCATCGCCCTGCGGGAAATCGGGGATAAAAAGATTACCTACACCCGCAAGAAATAAGCGCCGACGCGCAATAAGACAGGAGCCTGTAATGTTAGAAGGAAAGAAGATTGTGCTGGGCGTATCCGGCGGAATCGCAATCTATAAAGTCGTGGATCTGGTGAGCAAGCTGCGCAAACGCGGCGCCGAAGTCCGGGTGGTGATGACGGAGCACGCGACGAAATTCGTGTCCCCGCTCCTTTTCTCGGAAATCAGTGGCTATCCGGCGGCGGTTTCCAGTTGGGAAGGCGGACGGCCGGACTCCAGCGTGGAACACATTGCCCTGGCGGAGTGGGGGGATTTGATGGTCCTGGCTCCGGCGACGGCCAATATCCTCGCCAAGGCCGCCTGCGGCCTGGCCGATGATTTGCTGAGCACGACCTTCCTGGCCGCGGCGTGCGCGAAGGTGGTCTTTCCTGCCATGAACACGGGGATGTACGAAAACCCGGCGACCCAGGAAAACCTGGCGACCCTGCGGCGGCGTGGAATCGCCGTCGTGGAACCGGCGTCGGGGCAGCTGGCCTGCGGAGTCAGCGGTCCGGGACGGCTGCCGGAAGTGCCGGATATCGTGGCGTATCTGGAGCGGTTCCTGGCCAAACGCGAGGGGCGGCTGCGGAATCTGCGCTTCCTCGTAACGGCCGCCGGGACGAGGGAACCGATCGACCCCGTGCGGTACGTGGGCAACCGCAGCAGCGGGAAAATGGGCTACGCCATTGCCCGCGAAGCGCTGCTGCAAGGCGCGGACGTGACCCTTGTCACCGGGCCCAGCGCCCTGACGCCGCCGCCCTACGCGAAGGTGATCCGCGTGGAAACGACGCAGGAAATGCTGGCCGCGTGCCTGGACGTCTACCCGGAAGTGGATGTGGTTATCAAAGCCGCTGCCGTGGCGGATTTCAAGCCCCGCGATGTAGCGGACCAGAAAATCAAGAAAATCAATCCGGAAGAAGGAATGACGGTCGTCATGGATCAAAACCCGGATATCCTCAAAATCCTGGGGGCCCGGAAAGAAAAACAGTTCCTTGTCGGCTTCGCCGCGGAAACGCAGAATCTGCTGGCCAATGCGGCGGAAAAAGTGCGGAAAAAGAATCTGGACATGATTGTCGCCAACGACGTGTCCCAGGCCGGCGCGGGATTCAATACGGACACGAACATCGTCAAGTTTCTCTATCCCGACGGAACCGTGGAAAGCCTGGACATGATGACGAAGGATGACGTCGCCCTGCGTCTCCTGGACCGCGTCATGGAGCGGCGGGAGCGGTAGGCCGGGGCCGGCGGGGCTTCCGTGACGCGGCCATCCCGCGGCACGGGAAAGGGCGAAGGCTGCCCGAAGATGGGGCAACGGGAGGGAACAGGATTGTGTCCTGATTGTAAATTCTTCTCTGTTGCGTCGTTACCCTATTGCAATTTGCGGATAACCTGTTATAATAACGTCTGAAAAGTGAATATCTCATCACGAGCGGCGGAGGGAACTGGCCCTGCGAAACCGCAGCAACCATGGAAGACCGGCAGGTCTTGCAACGGTGCTAAATCCTTACGAGAAATCGCAAGATGAGAACTAGCCGACCCGATGCTCTCACAACTTGCGAGGGCATCTTTTTTTGCCTTCTCCCGAGATGAGTCCAGCATATGCCAACGTGATATTTACTTTCATCGTGTAGAAGCTGCCTGGCAGCGAAAGGAGCAAGATATGCGCAAACTGTTTACCTCTGAATCCGTGACGGAAGGACATCCCGACAAGATGGCCGACCAGATTTCCGATGCCATCCTCGATGCCATCCTGGAAAAGGATCCCTATGGCCGCGTGGCCTGCGAAACCCTCGTGACGACGGGACAAATCCACATTGTCGGCGAAATTTCCACGGAATGCTTCGTCGATATCCCGAAAATTGCCCGCCAGACTGTCCTGGATATCGGCTACGACCGTGCCAAGTACGGATTTGATGGCGAAACCTGCGGCGTTCTCCTGTCCATCGACGAACAGTCTTCAGATATCGCCATGGGTGTCAACAAAGCCCTGGAAGCCAAGGAAGGCGCGGCGACGGACGATGAGACCGGCGCCGGGGATCAGGGCATGATGTTCGGTTACGCGTGCAATGAAACGCCGGAATTGATGCCCCTGCCGATTTCCCTGGCCCATCGTTTGGCCTTCCGTTTGGCCGAAGTCCGCAAGAATGGCACCCTGTCCTGGCTCCGTCCGGACGGAAAGACCCAGGTCACCGTCGAATACGACGATGGCAAGCCGGTCCGTGTCGATACCATTGTCATTTCGGCGCAGCATGATCCCGATGTGACACAGGAAGAAATCCGCAGGGAACTGATTGACAAGGTCATCCGTCCGGTCGTCCCGGCTGCCTTGCTGGACGACAAGACGAAATACTTCATCAACCCGACGGGCCGTTTCGTCATCGGCGGCCCTGCCGGCGACAGCGGCCTGACGGGACGCAAGATTATCGTCGACACCTACGGCGGCATGGCCCGTCACGGCGGCGGCGCGTTCAGCGGCAAGGATCCTTCCAAGGTAGACCGTTCCGCCGCCTACGCGGCCCGCTATGTGGCCAAGAACATCGTGGCATCTGGCCTGGCGGACCGCTGCGAAATCCAGCTGGCTTATGCCATTGGCGTGGCCAAACCGGTTTCGGTCCTCGTCGACACGTTCGGCACGGGCCGGCTGCCGGACGATAAGATCGCTGAACTGGTCGTCCGGAACTTCGCCTTGAGCCCGACCGGGATTATCCGTACCCTGGATTTGCGCCGTCCCATCTACAAGCAGACGGCTGCCTATGGGCATTTTGGCCGGACCGATGTCGATCTGCCCTGGGAACATACGGACAAAGCCGCGTCCTTGAAAGAACAGGCCGGCCTGTAAGTTTCGTCAGTTCCTTCCCCCCCCCCGACTGCCTTGAGCCGCCGGTCCTCGTGACCGGCGGCTTTTCCGTTGTTTCGCAATCTGTTCACAAACGGGCCGGATGGTCCTATTGACTTGCCACTTTCTTTTCAGTACGATTATTTTGTAAGGAAGAGCGGGTTTCCGCTGTGGCCCTGACAAAGCCGCACATGGGCCGACAGTAGGAACCGCGAAGGAAAGGAAGAAAAAATGAAAAAATTTATCTTGGCCCTCGTGGCCGTGGTTGTCCTTATCGGCAGCCTGTTTTTCAGCACCTACAATGGCCTTGTCGCGGCCAACGAAAATGTGACGGCCCAATGGAGCCAGGTGGAGAACCAGCTCCAGCGCCGCAACGACTTGATTCCGAATCTGGTCAGCACGGTGAAGGGCTATGCGTCCCATGAGGAAAAAGTCTTCCGCGATGTTTCCGACGCCCGTTCCAGGCTGGCCGGGGCCAAGACCGTGGCCGAGGCGTCCCAGGCCAACGGGGAACTGGGCAATGCCCTGTCCCGTCTGCTGGCCATCTCCGAAGCGTATCCGGAACTGAAAGCCAACACGAATTTCATCCGGCTCCAGGATGAACTGGCCGGCACGGAAAACCGTATCGCCGTGGCCCGTCGCGATTACAACGCGGCGGCGCAGCAGTTCAATACCAAAATCAAATCCTTCCCGACGAACGTCCTGGCCGGGATGATGGGTTTTGGCTCCCGTGATTACTTCAAGGCGGACGAAGGGGCGCAAAAGGCTCCGAAAGTCTCCTTCTGAGTGAGTGGAGGGACCTGACTGTGAAACGCGCACTGTTTCTCGTCATGCTGCTGCTGGCACTTTTCCTGCCGTTGACAGGGGCCGACGCGGCACCGGTGGTCCCGGCAAGGCCGTCAGCAGGGGAGTATGTCCTGGACCAGGCGGGAATCCTTTCCACGCAGACGGAAAAGGCCATCAATGCCTACAGTCAGGCCTTGGCCAAGCGGACTAAGGCGCAGATTGCCGTCCTGACCGTCCGTGATTTGGGCGGCGAAAGTCCCGACGAGTACGCACTGGCTGTCTTGCGTCAGTGGGGCATCGGCGACAAAAAACTGAACAATGGCGTCCTGATTCTCGTATCGGTCGGAGACCGCCGCTCCCGGATTGAGGTGGGCTACGGCCTGGAGGGAGCCTTGCCGGACGGGTTGGCCGGGCGCATCCAGGACGAGGCGATGCTGCCGTACTTTCGGCAGGGAAACTATGACAAGGGCATTGCCCAAGGATACACGGCGGTGCTGCGGACCGTTCTGAAGGAGTATGGCCTGGAACTCAAGAACCTGGATGTTTCCGCCAATACGCGCTTGGGGGACAGCCGCGCCCAGGCAATCCATATGTCCGACGTGGCGGCCTTCATCGTCGTCTCCCTCCTCCTTTTCGGGTTCTTTTTCGGTGGTCCCGGCGGCGGCGGTGGCGGTGGATTCCGTCGGACGCGGCATGGCGGCATCTTCTATGGCGGTGGTTTCGGAGGCGGGTTCGGCGGTGGCTCCGGGGGCGGTTTTGGCGGTGGTTCCGGCGGCGGTGGTGGCGCCGGCCGGGGCTGGTAACAAGAGACGCCTGCAGTCCCGCGATATCGGGAGAACGACTCCTTCCTCGAATTCAAAAAATAAGTTGCGCAACTTTGGAAAATTTCCTATAATCAGTGTATACTAAATAGGCGCAATATTTTCTTTTCGTCCTATTTCCCCAGCTGGACAACGGGTCCGGGTACGGGAGAGGCGCGGCGGAATTCGAAGGGGTGTGAAACAAGTGGCATTGAGCAATAGACAAAAACGCATTGCCGAAATTGTTCGCCAGAGCGGACCGATTACAGGGGATCACATCGCGAAACAGTTGAATGTGACCCGGGCGGCGCTGCGCAGTGACCTGGCGATCCTGGTGATGGGCGGCATCATTGACGCGCGGCCGAAAGTAGGGTATTTTTATACGGGAAAGAACACCCTGGGGATGCTGATGGAGGAAATTTCCGCCATCCGCGTCGGGGACATCCAGTCCATGCCGGTGGCGATCACGAACGACAAGAACGCTTATGAGGCAGTCGTCACCATGTTCCTGGAGGACGTCGGCTCCGTGTATGTTGTTGACGAGAAGAATCTCCTCGTCGGGGTTGTGTCCCGCAAGGATCTTTTGAAGGCAGCCACCAACAACAGCGGCGATTTGAAGGATGTCCCCGTGGTCATGGTCATGACCCCCCTGGCGAAAATGGTCATGGTGACGTCGGAAGAATCGGTCGCCGCCGCGGCCCGCAAGGTCATCGACAACGAAATCGACGGGCTGCCGGTCGTGCGCTGTGTGGACGAAGCGACGCGGAGCTACGAGATCACGGGCCGTATCACGAAGACAAATTTCACGAGGCTGTTGGTGGATATAGCCGAAGGAAAGGGAGGGAACGATCATAGATAACGCGAAGAATCCCATTATCTACGCTTTGTCCGACTCCATCGGCGGGACGGCCGAGTCGGTCATCAAAGCGACAGTAAGCCAATTTACGGAAACCCAGTTCGATGTCATCCGCATTCCTTATGTAAACAATCGGGAACAGATCGACCGTACCCTGGAAGAGGCGGCGGAGAATCATGCTGTCGTCTGTTACACCATTGTCAGCGCGGAACTACGCAAGCATCTGGCCGACCGGGCCCTGGAACTGAATCTGCAGGTTGTCGATGTCCTGGGGCCGATGCTGAAGGCCATTGAGAAGAATTCGGGACTGATTCCGAAAAACCAGGCCGGCCTGATTCACGCCCTGGACCACGAATATTTCAAACGGGTTGAAGCCATCGAATTCGCTGTCAAGTATGACGATGGCAAGAATCCCCTGGGATTGCTCAAGGCGGACATTGTCATCATCGGCGTGTCCCGCACGTCGAAGACCCCGCTGTCCATGTATCTGGCCAATAAACAGCTGAAGGTAGCCAACGTCCCCCTGGTGCCGGAGATCACGCCGCCGCCGGAGCTCTTCAAAGTACCGCCGCATCGCATTATCGGACTGTTGATCGATCCGTACAAACTGATCGATATTCGGACTACACGCCTCAAGACCATGGGGCTATCCGACAAGGCGGTTTACGCGGACATCAACCGCATCAACGAAGAATTGGAATATGCCAAGGCAATTATGCGCCGGGTCCATTGCATGGTCATCAATGTATCGAACCGGGCGATTGAAGAAACAGCCGGCATTGTCCTCGATTATTATCACAAGAACCAGGAACGGTATCATGGGGAAGCCTGATACGGTCAACTTGCTCCCTCCGTCGGATCGGCGGAGAGAGCATTTTTGCCTTCCTTGGCGCCCTGCGGCGCCGGATGGGAAACGCAGGCTCCCACGGGAAAGGAGTGCCCTATGAACATTCGGGAACGGACAGAACAACGGGAATATGAGCTGTTGCAGCCTTGGGCTGCCAAGAGCCGCGAGGCCATGCGCCTGGCCCCGGAGGAGGATGACGACCTGAGGACCAGGTTCCAGCGGGACCGGGACCGTGTCATCCACAGTAGCGCCTTTCGGAAGCTGAAACACAAGACCCAGGTCTACCTGCAGCCTGGGGACCATTATCGGACGCGGCTGACCCACAGCATGGAGGTGTCCCAGATTGCCCGGACCATCGGCCGGGCCCTGGGCCTGAACGAGGACATGATCGAGGCGGCCGCCCTGGGCCACGACTTGGGGCACACGCCGTTTGGCCATGCCGGGGAAAAAGCCATCCGAAAATACATGGGACATTTCAACCACAACGAACAGAGCCTGCGCGTGGTCCGGTTTTACGGCCGCCAGGGGAGAGGACTGAACCTGACGACGGTCGTGCAAGATGCCATCGTCTGCCATACGGGGGAAACATTGCCCCGTACGCCCGAAGGCGCCGTCGTGCGCCGCTGCGACCGCCTGGCCTACTTGTGCCACGACTTCGACGATGCCGTCAAGGCAGGCATTATCGGCAAGGAAACCTTGCCGGGGCTTGTCGCCATGCGGTTGGGGACGGAGCCGTCGCAAATCCTGGATATTCTCGTCCACAACATCGTCGAATGCTCCCAGGGCGGGCAGGACATCGTATGGGATTCCTATTACGATGAAGCGGTCGAGGAGTTCCGCAATTTTATGTTTGCCTATGTCTACGAAGGCCCTGTCCTGGAAAAGGAACATCGCAAGGCGGAACATGTGGTCCTGTCCATTTTGGACTTATATATGAAAACCCCGTCCCTCCTGCCGGATAAGGTCCAGCTTTCCTTTGAACGGTTCGGCAAGGAGCAGGCTATCATCGATTATGTGTCGGGCCTGACGGACTTAAGCGCCCTTGCCACCTTCCAGGAATATTTCATCCCGAAGGTAAATTAGGGGAATGTTCTGTACATTCGCACAGTTCATCCATATTTTTTGCGAAATGTCAAGTAAAGTTTTTAAAAAAAGCAGGATTTTTTTCACAGGCCTAGAATATAGAGGGTAGGGAAAACAAAGGAGCTGCCATGGATCAGAATTTTGAGGATTTCAAACAAAAAGTAAAGGACAGCTCCGATATTGTCGAGGTTATTTCCAGCTATGTTTCCCTCCAGAAACGGGGCCGTTCCTATTGGGCCTGCTGCCCTTTCCACGGCGAAAAGACGCCGTCCTTTTCCGTGAATCGGGACGGGCAGTTCTTCTACTGCTTCGGTTGCCACACCGGCGGGGATGTCTTTACTTTTGTGGAGAAAATGGAAAACATCCCCTTTGCCGAGGCGCTGCGGCAGTTGGCGGAGAGAGCCCATATTCCCGTTCCGGAATCCCACCGCACGGCGGCGGATATCCGCCGCGCCAGGGCCCGGGAAGAACTGTACAAAGTTAACGAGCTGGCCGGTCGCTATTTCGAGGCCTGCCTGGCGAAAACGGAGTATGGGAAAACGGCGCGGGAGTACCTGCGTCAGCGCGGCATTACGGACGAAATCATCCAGCGTTTTTCCCTGGGGGCGTCCTTGCCGAGTTTTGGCTCCCTGCGACGCAACGTGGGCAAAAAAGGTGCCACGGATGACCAGATGCTGCGGGCCGGCCTGATCCGCGAAAAAAATGGCCGCCTTCTCGACGCTTTTATCGGCCGCGTCATGATTCCCATCAAGGATCCCCGTGGTCGCGTCATTGCCTTCGGGGGCCGCGTCCTGGGGGATGGTCTCCCCAAATACATCAACACGGGGGAGACGGATATTTTCCAAAAGCGGGATACGCTTTTCGGCCTGGATGTGGCCATTCGGGCCATCCGGGCTGCCAAAGAGGCCATCGTCGTCGAGGGGTATATGGACGCGATCAGTCTCCACGCGGCCGGTGTCGACCGGGTTGTCGCTTCCCTGGGAACGGCCTTTAGCCGGGATCACGCGAAGCTCCTGGCCAGGTTGGCGGAACAAGTCGTATTTGCCTATGACAGCGATGACGCGGGACGGCGAAATGCCGTTCGGGCTGTCAGTATTGCCAAGGCGGCAGGGCTGGCCGTCAAGGTTCTCAACGTGCCGGCCGGCAAGGACCCTGATGAATACGTCCGCAAGGCCGGCAAGGAAGCGTTCGAGGACTTGGTGCGACATGCCTGGGACGGAACGGAATTTCAGATCCGCTATGCCGTCAGCCACGAGAATGTGGCGGATTTGGCAGGAAAAGTTCGGGCCGTGTCGAATATAGTACCGTATCTGCAAGAATGCAGGAATGAGATTGAAGCTGCCGGGTACATGAAACTGGCGGCCCAGCTCCTCGTCATCGACGAGGGACTCATCCTCAGTGAATATCGCAAGGGAAAGTCGCGCCGTGTCTTCGAAGGGCCGGCTTCCCTGCCGCCGCAGCCTGTCCCGCAGGGAATCCCTGATGCCCTGTCCCAGGCGGAAAGCGGCCTTCTGTCCCTGTTCCTCCGTCATCCCGATTTGCTGTCCCAGTGGGGCGACAAGTTGTGGGAAACGGGTTTTGTTTCCCCGGTTCGCCAACAAATCTATGAGAAGCTGCTGAATCTGCAGCAGGAAGCGCCGGATCGAATCCGGACCAGGTTGCTGGAAGACGGGGAGGAAGCGGTGCGCGCCGAGACGGCGCGAATCCTGTCGCTCGACGAAACAAGTGACATGACCGAGGAGGCGCGGCAGCAGTCCGCCGCGGACTGCCTCCGCCGGATGGAACTCCATCATTTGGAGACGGAATACGCCCGGCATAGTGTCCTGGCGGGACGCTACGCGAAAGAAAACGATGCGAGGCTCAGTGAAGAGCTTCAAATATGTAATGAGTTGAGAGGGAAAATTACAAAACTCTATGGCAACGACTAAGAAAGAAACGCGCAAAGAAAAGAATATGGCAGCCGCTGACGTCGAAACGCTGGAAAAGAAGACGAAAAAGGCCAAGACCGCTACGACCGGTTCCCGTAAAAAGGACAAGCCGGCCGTTCCGCAGGATGCCGTGACGGAGCCCGAGGCCCCGAAGAAAGACACGGCAGGAAAGGCCGGGGCGGAAGTGAAATCTCCCCGTAAGGCTTCCCATCGGAAGCCGAAGGGAGAAGAGGCAAAGGTCGTTTCCGAAGCCGCCGTAAAGGCGGAAAAACCGTCCAAGGCGGCCAAAGCGGCCCAAGAAGGGACGGAGTCCGTGGCCACCGGGACGGGCAAGGCGCCCAAGCCCAAAGCACCCAAAACGGCGGCCAAATCTTCCAAGTCTTCCAAGGACAGCAAGGCGGCCAAGGGCAGCAAAAAGACGGGTAAGACAGAACCGGCCGCGGAAGCGGCGAAAGATACGGCGAAGGGCGGAAAGGGAACGGTGCCCGGCGTGAGCGAAGAGCTCCTGGCCAACGCGCCGAAGGATTTTCCGTTGCATAAACTGGCGGACTTGGAATTAAAAGCTTCCAAGAACGGCGGTCAGATTACGTATGGCGAAATCAATGATATCCTGCCGGCCAACGTCACCAGTGACGACGCCCTGGATTTTGTCTATGACTACCTGGCCGCGCGCAGCTACACGGTCCTTCCTGATGATGGGGAAGGAGAAGAAGATCTGCTGGCGGCAGAAGAAGAAGAAGGGGACGAAGACAGCGAACTGGCGGAAGCGCGGAAACTGACGGAAACGGCAGGGTCCGAAAATGTCGCAATCGATGACCCTGTCCGTATGTACCTGAAAGAAATCGGCCGCGTCAGCCTGTTACAGGGCGAAGACGAGGTGGAACTGGCGAAGCGCATGGACAAGGGGAAACAGGTCTTGCGTATCGAGGCGGGTAAGAAGGTTTCCGCCGACGTGACGGAGCTGACGGTCAAGACGTCCCTGGACAAGATTTGCAAGCGCATTGCTTTCCTGATGGAGGAGGAAAACCGCCTGGCCGACGAACGGTCCCTCCCCCTGGCGATTGCGGCCATGGAGAAAAGGCACGCTGCCGGCGAGACCATCACGGCGGAGAATTTCGCCGCCATGACGCGGTATTTCACGCAGAACGAACGGGAACGGCTGCATAACCTGATGGAGTCGGAGCACATTCCCTGCGAGAATTGGAACAGCGCCGTGGAACGGCGGGACGAAGCCAGCGAACCGGCGACCAGGAACCTTTATGAGATTTATGTCCTGCTGCAGCTTTTGCAGGAAAAGGCTGCGAAATCGACGGCCAAGACGGGCGCGAAACGGCATGCGGAATTCGCGGAGGCTTTCAAGAAGCTCCTGGAACGCTACAAGCGGCTCGGCGAGGATGCCAAGCAGCGCTTGTCCGAAGCGAACCTGCGGCTGGTCGTCAGCATCGCGAAGCGCTATGTGGGCCGCGGCATGCTTTTCCTTGACCTGATCCAGGAAGGCAATCTGGGCTTGATCAAGGCCGTAGAGAAGTTCGATTACAATAAAGGGTTCAAATTCAGTACTTACGCCACGTGGTGGATTCGGCAGGCCATCACCCGCGCCATTGCGGACCAGGCCCGCACCATCCGGATTCCGGTCCACATGGTAGAGACGATCAATAAACTGATTCGTATTTCCCGGCAGCTTCTGCAGGAGTTGGGTCGTGAACCGACCCCGAAGGAAATTGCCGAACAAATGGAAACAACTGAAGAACGGGTCCGGGAAATTTTGAAGATTGCCCAGGAGCCGGTATCCATGGAAACGCCGATCGGCGAAGAGGAGGATTCCCACTTGGGAGACTTCATCGAAGACCACGACGCGCCGGCGCCGGCAGACGCGGCTTCTTTTGCCCTGCTGCGGGAGAAGCTGAACGAAGTCCTGAACACGCTGAGCACGCGGGAACGGGAGGTCCTGGAACTTCGCTTCGGCTTGAAAGACGGCCGCCAGCGCACGCTGGAAGAAGTGGGCCAGCATTTTGGCGTCACGCGGGAACGCATCCGCCAGATTGAGGCCAAGGCGCTGCGCCGCCTGCGCAGCAAACGTCCGGCCCAGTTGCGGGATTTTGTGATTGATTGACGGGAAAAGACAAGGAAGCGGTGTTGCGTAACTCCGCTTCCTTGTTGTATAATATCTCTTGTTCCGGGCCTATAGCTCAGCGGTCAGAGCCGTCGGCTCATAACCGATTGGTCCAAGGTTCGAATCCTTGTAGGCCCACCATTTTATCCGGAAAAACAGGAACAGGGCGTCGCGCGCAGCGTGGCTGTCCGGTTCTTCCACGCTTCGTGTCCGCGCCGCTTCGGCGGGGAAAGGATGCGTGCTGCCGCGAAAGGCGGCCGTCAATGCAAAGGAAGGAAGATTCTCATGGCAAGCGCAAGGGTATTGGAAAAAGTACAGGAATTGTTGGCCGCACCGAGTATCTATAGCGGCTTGAAGGCCGTCGCCGAGGCTTATGTCAAGGCCGTCGGCACGGACGGGGAGACGGCAGCGGCGAAAAAGCTGCTGGCGGAACTGCGGGAAGACGTGCAGACCATCGACGAAGTCCTGGAGTTTTTCTGTTCCGACGCGGGCAAGAGTTTCTTTGGCGCCGAAAAGGCGGCGGAACTGGAAGCCCTGGCCGTAAAAACGAAGGAAGCTGGTGGCAAACATTGCTTTTGCCCGGCTTGTCAGGCTGGCTTGGCGATTCTTGCCATGGAAAAGGAAATGCTGGAAAGCTGAGAGAGTGTGACAAGATATACTGGGGTTCCCATTACGGGAACCCTTTTTTTATGCCACCAGTCTCCTTCTTTGAGTTTCCCGGCGGTCATGCTATAATAGGGAATGGTTGGAAGGAGGTGTCCTCCGTGGATTTTACCAAAGTGAAAGAGGCCTTGGAAAAGAAAGGCTACACGGTCCGTTGTTTTGATACGGCGGCGGCCGCCACGGCCTATCTCGATAGCGCTATCGATGGAAAAGTCGTAGGGTTTGGCGATTCCGAATCCATGATTGCCATGGGCCTCTACCACGCCCTGGCCCGGCACAATGAGGTGTACGACCCGAAACATCCGAGGGAGGGTTTGGATTTTTACGCCACGGCCCGCCAATGCCTGACGGCGGATATCTTTCTCACCTCCGTGAACGGCCTTGCCGAAACAGGGGAGATGGTGAACATCGATGGTACGGGGAACCGCGTGGCAGGATCGCTCTTCGGTCACGAAAAGGTCTACTTCGTCATTGGGCAAAACAAGCTGGTGCCTACCCTGGACGAAGCCTGCTTCCGTGCCCGTAATATCGCGGCGCCCCTCAATGCGGCCCGTCACGGATACCGCACTCCCTGCGCCATCCGGCAGGACCGCTGCTACGACTGCCGCAGTCCTCAGCGGATCTGCAGCGCCCAGACCATCTACTGGAAAAAGATGAACCACATGGAGATGGAAGTCCTCCTCATCGGGGAAGATCTGGGGTTCTAAACGGCCGCCAGGCCGCGGAAGGACAGCATTACGCAACGGAAAGGAAGATTATCGCGTGAATTACGATTCCCGTAAAGCGTTTTGGATTTTATTGGCCATTGTCGCCTTCAATATTCTTTGTGGCATCGGTGGGGTGGCCCTGCTGGATCCGGATGAACCGGTCTACGCCGAGACGGCGAAAGAGATGATCCGTTTCCATGACTACTTGTCGCCGCGGATTTATCATGAATTTTGGTATGATAAACCGCCGATTTTCTACTGGCTTCTCGTGGGCAGCCTGAAATTGTTCGGTGGCTTTACGGAATTTTCTGCCCGCGTGCCTGCCTCCCTGATGGCGATTCTCAGTATTCTCCTGACCTACGCTTCCTTCCGCCGGCTCCTGGGCCCGCGCGCCGGGTGGTGGTCCGCCATGGTGATGGGCACGTCGGTCATGCTCCAGTACATGGGCAAGGCGTCCGTCACGGATACGACGCTCCTCTTCTTCATGACGGCGGCCCTCCTGTGTTTTTTGCACCGCCGGTATTGGCTCCTGTACGTTTGCTGCGGCCTTGCCGTCATGACCAAAGGGCCCATCGGGGTTGTTTTCCCTGGCGGTATCATTTTTTGTTATCTTCTGGTGACACGGAACCTGAAGGAACTCCTGCGCATGCATGTGGTGCCCGGACTCCTTTTGACGGCCCTTATCGGATCCCCCTGGTATGTCTATATGTACCAGACCCACGGCTGGCAGTTCATCCAGGATTTTTTAGGCTTCCACAACCTGCAGCGTTTTGCCAAGCCTCTCCATCCGTCGCGCATGCACTGGTGGTTTTATATCCCCGTTGTCCTGTTGGGGATGTTCCCCTGGACAGGTCTTCTGTTCCAGTCCGTGAAGAACGGGATTACCAAAGCCCGCGCGCACGAGCGGGAGGTCCTGCTCTTCCTGGAAGTGTGGGCGGCTTTCGTCTTCCTGTTTTTCAGCGTCGCCAAGACGAAGCAGGTTTCGTACATGCTCGTCCTTTCCCCGGCCCTGTCCGGCCTGATTGGCTGGAATCTGGACCGGATGTTTCGGGAAAAATGCCGGGCCTTTCCGTCGTGGGCTGCCGGCAGCGGCGTTTTCTTCGCGCTGCTGGCGGCAGGCTGGATCCTGGGCGGCCGTTCCTTGCCGGAACTGGCCGTGGGCAGCCTGGTGCTCGGCGTTGGTACCCTTGCGCTGGGGCTGGCCATCCTAGGAGTCCTGCTTGGCAGGCGGAACGGGGAAGAAGGGGCCTGGCTCCACGTTGCTACGGGGCTCTTTACGATGGGCATGGTCTTTGTGTTCCTGATGCCCCTGGCCCAGGACCGCTTTAGCGTCAAGACCATGGCGCTCCAGTACCGATCCCTGGCCACGGATACGCAGAGGGTGCTGTATGTGGATAAGCAGCTTCGACCGGGGATGATGCTCTATACGGACATTCCCGGTATCGAAGCGGATACGAACAATCCGGACACGCTGGCCCGGCTTCGGGAAGACCCGCGTCCCAAGTATATCCTAATGCGCGATTATATGTACCGGAAACAGAAGGAGGAAATGGGCGGCGCCCGTTGGCAGCTGGTGCGGGAACACAAGGGCATTTGCCTGTTCAAGAGCGAAGAGTAAAGGATGAGGGTATGAGAGAACAACCGGTTTTATACATGGTCATTCCCTGCTACAACGAACAAGAAGTGTTGTTGGATTCGGCAGCGAAACTGAAGGAAAAGATGGAGAGCCTGATGGCGGCGCGTCAAATCAGCCGCCGCAGCAAGGTCTGTTTCGTCAACGATGGCAGCCGGGACAAGACTTGGGAAATGATCCGCGAACTGTGCATCAAGGACGGCCTTTTCTCCGCCGTCAACCTGGCCCACAACCGGGGTCACCAGAACGCGGTTACGGCAGGCCTCCTGACGGTCAAGGACTACTGCGACGCCGCCATCAGCATGGATGCGGATTTACAGGATGATATCAACGCCATCGACGCCATGGTGGAAAAGTACCGGGCAGGCTGCAACATCGTCTACGGCGTCCGCGAGAGCCGCAAGAGCGACTCCTTCTTCAAGCGCGTGACGGCCCAGGGATTCTACCGTTTCATGCAGGCCATGGGAGCCGATGTAATCTATAACCACGCCGATTTCCGTCTTATGGATAAAACAGCCCTGGAAGCTTTCGCGGAATTCCGCGAAGTAAACCTATTTCTCCGCGGCGTCATCCCGATGATCGGCCTGAACCATGACTGTGTCTACTATGAGCGGAAGGAACGGCTGGCAGGAGAAAGCAAGTATCCCCTGGGAAAAATGCTCGCCCTTGCCTGGCAGGGCATTACCTCCCTGACGAACAATCCCATCGGCTATATCGTCAAGCTGGGACTCCTGATTTCCCTGATTTCCGGCGTTGTCCTGGTCTGGTCCCTGGTGGAACACTTCCGCGGCACGACGATTGCCGGCTGGACCAGCCTGATCGTCTCCCTGTGGTTCCTCGGCGGCCTGATCCTATTTTCGGTCGGAATTGTCGGGGAGTATATCGGCAAGATCTACCTGGAAGTCAAGCATCGTCCGAGGTTCATCGTCCAGGATTTCATTGACGGCAATGCCCGCAAGGGCGGCCGTCCGTCCCGTCAGGAACGAGGAGAGAGGAACAGCGGCGGAGCGCCGCGCCGTCGGGTCCCGGAAGGAAACCCGGACGGACAGCCGGCGAATCAGGAGACGACTTCCCGGCCGCAGCGGCGGGAACGGTCGGGACCGCGCCTGCCTGGCAAAATCCGCTGGCAGCAGAAACAGAGTAAGACACCGGTTGTTATCCTGTCGAAGGAACAACGGGAAAGAATGAGTGCCCCTGGCCAGAACGCGCCGGAGGGGACTGCGGGAGATCAGTGAGATTGATGTTACGGACGATTCAAGACTTAAGACAAGGTACCTTCGTCCGCCGGCCCAACCGTTTCCTGGCGGAAGCCCGGCTGGACGATGGCAGCCTGGTATCCTGTCATCTGCCAAATCCCGGCCGCATGTGGGAGCTTCTGCTTCCTCATGCGGTGCTCTATTTGCGCAAAGCGCCCCAGCCGGGGCGGAAGACCTCCTATGATGTGGTCGGCATCGAACGGGATGGTGTCCCGATTCTGCTGGATACGCAGTACAACAACGAGGTTGCGGCTTGGCTCGTGGCAACAAAGCAGATCCCCGGGTGGGAGGGATACCATCTGGTCCGGCGCGAAGTGACGGTCGGGGACAGCCGTTTCGATCTCCTGCTGGAACGGGAAGACGCGCCGGGAAACTCTCCTTTTTATGTGGAAGTGAAGTCGTGCACCCTCTTCGGCCGTCACGGGGCCATGTTTCCCGATGCCGTGACGGAGCGGGGAAGGAAACACATCCTGGAACTGTCCGCCATGGCGGACCGGGGCATCCATACAGGGATCCTGTTCCTGGTCCACTGGGACCGCGCCCGCTGGTTTTTACCGGATTATCATACAGACCCTGCCTTCGCAGAGACCTTTTACAAGGCTGCCCCTAAACTGGACTGGAAAGCCCTGGCCCTGCGTTGGGACCGGACCTTTACCAAGCCGGACCCGGTGCGGCTGCTGCAATACCCGGCCGGAATCCTGGTCAGGGAGAACCAGGACCGCGGCGACTATATGGTCGTCCTCCAGCTGGCACAAGATAGGGAAATCAATACAGGGGCCCTGGGGCCGCAGCAGTACCCGGCAGGTTTCTATGTCTATGTCGGTTCCGCGCGGCGCGGACTGGCAGCGCGCCTGGCCCGGCACAGCCGGCTCCGCAAACAAATGCACTGGCATATCGACTACCTGCGGGACAAGGCATCCGTCACGGCCCTGCTTCCCATCCGTACGGCGGACGACCTGGAACACGACCTGGCAGCGGCCGTGGACCGCGTTGCGGACTGGCGCGTGGAGGCGTTCGGCTCGACGGACTGCCATTGCTCGTCCCATTTGTTCGGTTTCCACGAAAACCCGGTCCATATCCCGCGTTTTATGGCGGTTGTCGAGGAGTTCCGCATGAACCGCCTCGAGGGCATGTTGCCTGTTTAAACATAATTTAAGATTTCTTAATTCCGCTGTAAGATTCCGGTTATACCTTCCTTAAGTCTGTCTGTTATTGTAAAAGCAGCAAACAAAGGAGGGGTGACCATCATGATTTCAGCCATAGATACAGCCGTTGTGTATGTGGCAACGAAACTGACGGAAGGGGATTATTCCGTCCTGTTATGGATACAGGACAACTGGCGCACATCCGGCGGCGACATCTTCTGGAACGTCGTTACCAACGGGGTGTTCTGGGTGTTCGCTTTCCTGGCCGTGTGGCTGATCCTGCGAAACAGGAAGCAGGGCCGGCAGGTCGTCCTGTATGCCGGTACATCCCTGGTGCTGGCACTAGCCGGCAAGGAAATCCTAAAACACCTGATTCTGCGTCCTCGCCCGTACGACGCCTTTTACGACCTGATTCCGATCGTGCACGCAGGCGGGTCCTCTTTCCCGTCTGGACATACGACAGCGGCCTTCGCCGTGGCCCTGATGCTGTGCCGTTTCTTGCCACGGCGTTTGGGGATACCGGCGCTGGGAATGGCGGCCATGGTGTCGTTTTCCCGCCTTTATCTTGGCGTCCATTATCCCAGTGACGTGGCGGCCGGCATCCTGCTGGCCAGTGGCGCCGCGATTCTGGCGGAGAAGGTTGTCCCGGCCCTGCGGCACCTTGCCGGCCGATACCTGGGAACCGTTCCTCTCCAGCCACTTTCCGGCCGGCGTGTCCACTGACCTGGCTTTCTAAAAAGAAAAAACCGGCTTTTCGCCGTTCGGAGTGCCCGATGGGTTCCGATGTGCGGAAGGCCGGTTTTCGTTTGGGTATACGGATGCGAAAAACGGACAAAAAGGATACTTACGGCTGGAATTTATAGCCGACGCCCCAGACAGTGAGCAGGTGCCGTGGTTTGGACGGATTTTCCTCCACGGCTTCACGCAGGCGGTTGATATGGACGGGAATCGTGTCCGTCGAGCCCAGGGAATCCATGCCCCAGATACGGGTATACAAGGTTTCCCGGCTGAAGACGATGCCCGGGTTTTCCATGAGAAAGGCCAGCAGCTCGAATTCCTTGTTCGGCAGGGACAATTCCCGGTCCCCGACAAAGACCCGGCGGGTGTCCGGTTCTATGGTGAGGCCGCCGAGGGAGATGCGCCGCAATTCCTTCGCCCCACGCAGCCGCCTGTATTGCGCAAGCTGTGATTTCACTTTGGCTGCCAGGACGGCAGGGGAGAAGGGTTTTTCAATGTAATCGTCTGCACCGAGGCCCAGTCCCCGAATCTTGTCGATATCCGTATTGCGGGCCGTCACCATCAGGATCGGCGTATCAATCTTGTCCCGGATCTTGCGGCAGATTTCAAAGCCGTCCATGCCGGGCAGCATCACATCGAGAAGGATGAGGCTGTAATGACCGGTCAGGGCCGCTTCCATGCCTTCGATGCCGTCTCCCCTGATGACGGCGCCATATCCGTTGATTTCCATATAATCCTTCTCAATGGCTGCAATGTCCTTATCGTCTTCAATAATCAGAATCATGTCTTTCATCGTCATTCCTCCTTGACCAATGGGAACGTCATCGTGAAGGACAACCCATTCGGCGTCCCGTTTTCAATTTGCAGCGTGCCCTGCATGATGGCCATGGACCGGGCCACAATGGTCAGGCCGATGCCGCTTCCGTCCGCTGTGTGCGAACGGGCCTTATCCGTCCGGAAGAAGGGGTCCGTCAGGCGTTGCAGCAGTTGTTCCGGCACCCCGGGGCCATTGTCCCATACGCGCAGCACCGCGCGCCCGTCTTCCACGGTAAGATGGCAATGGACCTCCGCTTCCGGCAATGTCCGGTATTTGGCGCTGTTGGAAACCAGGTTCTGCAGAATCCGTTCCAGCAGCATCGTGTTGCCCCGGATGCAAACGGGTGTCTCCGGCACGGCCATCTCTACGGCGGCACCGGCCTTCTGCCAGTGCAGGTCGTTTTCGGAGGCCAAGGTGCGCAGGGTTTGTCCCAGGTTCAGCAGTTTCATGGGAATGGCCCGCTCTCCCAGGTCGATTTTGGAGAGCAGGAAGAGTTGTTCTACCATGCGGTTCAAATCTTCTGTCTTATGGTCAATGACCTCCAGATATTGTTTCCGCTTTTCCGGCGTCGAGGCCACGTTGTCCTTCAGTCCTTCGACATAGGCCTTGATGGCGGTCAGGGGGGTACGGATGTCGTGCGAGATGCTGGCAATCAACTCTTTGCGGTTTTCTTCCTGCCGTTCCCGCTCCCTCAGGGAATCCTGCAGGTTTACGGCCATGAGGTTGAAGGCGTCGACCACGGGTCGGAACTCATCCTGCCGGTCGTGGCCGATGCGTACCCCCAGGTCTCCCTCCTGGATGCGCTCCGAGGCGTGCTGCAGTTCAACCAGGGGAGGGATGATGTGATGCAGCACAAAGCGGGACAGGAACCAGCTGGAAAGCAGGATGAAGGCCAGAAGGGAAAGGGCGCAGACGAATTCCGTAAGATGCAGGGCCTGCTCGAAGACCTCGTCCGAAGCAGGTGGCGCAATCTGGTTAAAATAGTGAAGCGTATATACCCGTCCCTTGACAACCTGTTTTTCCATAAAGTAGTTCTTCTTTGGGGACGAAGCGTAGCGTACTCCCCTGGAACCCTGTTCCAGGGACGCCATGACTTGCTTGATATCCGGTGTCGTCTCTTTTGCCAGGAACTGATTTCCGTATGTGTAGATGACCTGTCCTTCCCGGTTGACCATGATGCAGTTGTAGTCCGGATCCAGCAGGCCCAGGAGCCATATGTCGGACAGATTGCCGTCAGGATGGCTGCGCAGGTTGCGGAATACCACGTGGTGGAGGACCATGGTGATCCGTTGGAACTGGTTGACGTTCTCGGCATAAATATGGTGTCCGCTTTGTGCGAAGAGGGCCAGGCCGCCGGCGCACAGGAGTAAGACGAAGAAGGTCATGACGATGGGAATGAAGAAGGTCAGGATGTGCGACAGGATCAGGCGGTTTTTGATGTTCATAGCGTTACCTCGGAAAAGGGACGATGGTCCCAGGAAACCTTTTTCAGGAAGTTCCGGGAAGTACCCGGCCAGGAGCGTTTTTTGTTCTCCTAAAATTATACGGGCCTTTGCAATCCACTGCAAATATTTCCGGGAAGTGTTTTATGGTTTTTTTATGTCTGTTTAAACTTTGTTTAATTTTCCGTAGTCCCGGCTTTAATCCTGCCTGCTAAGATGGAAAAAAGCGGAGGCGGCTGGCGCCTCCGGACTCTACGTGGCAAAGGAGAACCGGGTATGCAATGGTTTGACAAGATGCGGCAAGGCAGAATCCGCTGCCTCGCCCTCTTTTTTCTGACGTATATGGCGGCGCAGTCCCTTCTGCGCGCCGTTAATCTCCTGACATCACTGGACATGGTGTCCCTGGCAGCCGGGGACATGCTGCGCACCTTTCTGGCAGGACTGGTCTACGACACGGCATCCGGCGTTTTCTTTACGCTGCCCCTGGCACTGCTCCTCTGGGGTCTGCCGGCCCGCTGGCTGAACAGGAAGGTCGGCCGGGCGCTGTTGTTTCTCGTGACTTTCTTCCAGAATGGGCTTATGGTCTTTTCCCTCGTCGCCCTGCATTTGTACTGGCAGGAATTTCATACGAATTTCAATTTCATCGCGGTGGATTACCTTGTCTATACGCAGGAGATGATTGGGCAGATCCGCCAATCCTTTCCGGTGGAAATCCTGCTGCCGGGAATTTTCGCGGTGGCCCTGGCCCTGACAGGGTGGGAAGGGAGTCGCTTTCCGTGCGTCTTTCCTGAGAAAGGGAAGCGGTCCTGCCTGATGGGCGCCTTGTGCCTGCTTCTGGTTCCCTTGCTGGCTGTTCTGGTCCCCCAAGACACATGGCGGGAAAAAATCAGTGACAATGCCTACAACGTGGAATTGGCAGGAAACGGTCCCTACGGTTTCGTCTACGCGTACTTCCATAACCAGTTGGATTACAACCGGTATTACCGGAAAGAAGACCGGAATCTCGTCCGCTCGTATTTGCGGCAGGCCCTGCGTGCGGACAATGTCACGTTTACCGGCCCTGTCGACACGCTCGACGTGACGCGCCGTGTGGAGAACCACAACGCCTTGACAGACCGTCGTCCGAATGTCGTCTTGATTACGGTGGAAAGCCTGAGTTCCGACTTCATGAGCACTTTTCACGGGGAAAAGGATTGGACGCCCAATTTGGACAAATTGGCCTCCCAATCCCTCGTGTTTTCCCGGATGTACGCGACGGGAACACGCACGGTGCGGGGGTTGGAAGCCCTGGCGTTGGCCGTGCCTCCCACACCAGGCCAGTCGATTTTGCGCCGCCCCGATTATGCCGGACTTTTTACGCTGGGAAATGCGCTGAACCAGGCAGGGTATCAGACGGATTTCCTGTATGGGGGATACGGGTACTTTGACAATATGAATGCCTTTTACGAGGGAAACGATTTTGCGGTCCATGACCGGTTGAGCATCCCGAAGGAGAAAATTTTCTGCGAATCCGTCTGGGGCGTGGCGGATGAAATTCTCTTCGACAAGGTGCTGGAAACCATGGACGAACGGGCCGCAAAACACGAACCGGCCCTGGAAGTAGTGATGACGACGAGCAACCACCGCCCGTTCCGCTTTCCCGAAGGGCGGGTACAAGCGGAGCAGGGATCCCGGGAAGGCGGCGTCCGCTACACGGATTGGGCAATCCAGGACTTTTTGGAAAAAGCCCGCAGGAAGCCGTGGTTCGCGAATACGGTGTTCGTCCTTGTAGCGGACCACCAGGCCGCAGCTGCCGGAAAGATGGCCTTACCGGTCCACAAATATCATATTCCTTGTATGATTTACGCGCCCGGCCTGATTCCTGCCGGGGTCAACGACCGGCTGGTGAGCCAGATAGATTTGGCCCCGACGCTTCTCGGTCTGCTGGGCGTTTCGTATACTTCGCGTTTCCTCGGCCAGGACATCTACCGGACCCGGCTCGGGCAGGAACGGATTTTTATCAGTACCTACCAGAGTCTCGGCTATATCGAAAACAATCATCTCCTGATCCTGAATCCGCAGCAAAGGGTAGAATCGTACCGGATCCTCGACTGGCAGAAGAGCCGGTACGAAAAGGAACCGTTGGATCCGGTCCTGCAGGAGCATGCCATCGCGTGGTATCAGGGAGCCTATGAGTTATATAATGGAGGAGACCTGAAAAATCCCGTCGTTCCGTGAGAAATCCGGAATAAATAGGCAAAAATATGTTTGCCTACTTTCCCCTGTCCAGCCTTTTTGCTATAATGAAATCAGCAAAGAGAGGTGGGCAGGTTTTTTTATGAACGCAGGAACAAGACTGGAAACCGTGGCCGGACTGGTGCCTCCCTGCGAGACAGCAGCGGATGTGGGAACAGACCACGGCTATGTACCGGCCCTTTTGATCCAGACGGGCCGCTGCCGCAAGGTCATCGCGTCGGATATCGCGGCCGGGCCTTGCGACGCTGCCCGGGAGACCGTGGCTCGCTACGGTCTGGAAGGGGCTGTCGAAGTGCGGCAGGCGCCGGGGCTGGCAGGACTGGCCCCGCACGAAGTCCAGGCCGTCGTCATTGCCGGGATGGGCGGGGCGACCATCCGTATGATCCTAGAAGAGGCCCCGGCCGTGGCTGCCACCGTAGGAACCTTCGTGCTGCAGCCCATGAACGGCCAGGCCGAGCTGCGGGCCTGGCTGTCGGGACACGGGTTTGTCATCCGTGACGAACAGTTGTGCAAGGAACGGGACCGGCTGTACACGATCTTAACCGTTTCTCCCGGAAAAAGCCGTCCCCTGACGAAATTGGAAGCTTTGGCCGGTCCGGTGCTGCTGTACGAAGACAGGCCGTACCGCCTCGAATATCTGGAGGAACTGCACCGCCATTACAGGCGGCTCCTGCAGCAGATGGAACAAAGCCGTGAGGCTGTGGCATCGGACAAGTACCGGGCCTGGCAGCGGCTGGAACGACAATTGGAGGAATCTATTGATGCTTGCCGCAGTGAAGGACGTCATCCGGATCCTGAATGAGATTGCCCCGCCGTCGCTGGCGGAGGAATGGGACAACGTAGGGCTGATGGTGGGCCGCACGGACGAGCCGGTGCGGGTCATCCTGTGCGCCCTGGACTATTCGGCGGAGGTGCTGGCCCAAGCGCGGGAACTCCGCGCGAATCTGATCGTGACCCACCATCCGGCGATTTTCAAGGGAATCCGCCATTTGACGGACGAAGACTGGCATACATCCCTGCTGCTGGACGCGGCGCGGGAGAACATCGCCGTTTTCAGCGCCCATACGAACCTGGACAGCGCGATTGGGGGAATCAACGATGTCCTGGCGGAACTGCTGGGCCTGGATGGGGTGGAAACCCTGTGTGAACAGGCGGGCACCCTGGCGGGCATCGGCCGCGTCGGTGTCCTGCCGGAACCGAAGGAAGTGGCGGTGTTTGCCGATACGGTCCGCGAAAAACTGGGCCTTCCCCATATTACGTATGCCCCGGCCGGCGCCATGGTCCGGAAGGTGGCCGTGTGCAGCGGTGCGGGCATGGATTTCCTGGATGCGGCCCTGCGTAGTGGCGCGGACACATACGTGACGGGTGACGTCAAATATCATGAGGCGCAGGACGCCGTAGGCAAAGGAATCAATGTCATCGACGGTACACACCAGGCGACGGAACTCATCATGATGAATCACCTGGCGGACCGGCTTGCCCTGCGGCTCAGTAGGGACAGTTACGCGACCCGTGTACTGGTGGCGAAGGAAACGCCGCTCTTCCGGGTCCTATAAGTCAAAACAGAATGTAGGAGTGACACGACATGATTAGTGAAATGAAGGCCGGGCAGACGGTCTGCCAGCCTTTGATTGTCCGGACGCTGCGGTCCGGCAACTCGTCCAATGGCGGCGTGTTTGTCCGCGGCACGGTAGAAGATAACAGCGGCAGCATGCCCTTTATCAGTTTTGAACAGAGAATCGTCGACAAGCTGCGCAGTCCGGACCGCACCAAGTCGTCCGTGTACCTTGTCACCGGCAAGGTGGATTTATCCAAGTATGCCCGGGACAGCCTGGGAATGCAGATTGTCATCGAAAAACTGGAAGACCTGCGCTCGGACGATGATATTTCCATGCTGATCCCCCGTGGGAATTTCAATCTGGAACAGTACAAGGAAAAGTTATCGTCTCTTATCGGCAAGGTAAAACTGCCGACGTTGCGGAGCCTGCTTCAGCGAATTTTCAATCCCGTTTTCTGCGAACGGTTTTACCGTGCCCCCGCGGGGATGAAGATGCACCATGCCTACCTGGGTGGCCTGCTCCATCATACGGTGGATGTGGCGGAATTGGCCCTGTCCATGGCGCAGACCATCGGTCACGTCGATACGGATCTCGTGCTTGCCGGCGCGCTGCTCCATGATATCGGCAAAGTCAAGGAAATCAGCTCCAACATCGGGTTTCCCTATACGACGGAGGGAAAACTGTTGGGACATATCAGCCTGTCTGTCATGATTGTACGGGAAGCGGCGGCGGATTTGAAAATGCCCGACAGCTCCCTGCAGCAACTGGAACACATCATCCTGTCCCATCACGGGGATCGGGAGAAGGGCTCCCCGATGGAATGTGTGACCCGCGAAGCGTTTATCGTCCACTATGCGGATGAAGTCAACGCCATCATGAATCAGTTCGATACGGCCGATGGAAAGGGGCAGTGGTGCAGCAATTTCATGCTGCATCGGGATCTTTTTATCAATTCGTGAACCCTGGCCGGCTCCCTGCGGACCGGTTCCACAGGATTCCCCTCCGGCGCGCCGGGGAACGGGAAGAAAGGGGACTAGGATGGAAAGAAAGAAAAGGCAGCCTGTGCATGGCGAAGTCATGGAAAAATTCTATCAGGTCCGTACCAGTCCGGAGGACTTGGGCAAGCTGAAACAAGCTGTCAAGGAGATTAAATCCCTGCTGTCCCAGGCCCGCGGCACGGGGGAGGGTTTTCCGTATGCGACGACCAGCGACATCCTGCTGGCGGCGTTGAAGCACTATGGGGAATATCTTCGCGCCCGCGTGAAGCCGTAGGCGGTGCAGCCACAAACGGTTCCCGAGGCAGGCGCTCCCGTTCCTTGTAAAGGACTTGCAAAAGCAGCGATTCTGTGTTAAGCTATGTCCGTGAGTATAAAAGGCAATCGCGGCGTCCTTTAAGGACGGTGAGGAAAGTCCGAGCTCCAAAGGGCAGAGTGCCGCGGTGCGGTAAGAGCGCACCAGCAAGTAAGTAATTACTTGGCTTGGTAAACCCCACTCGGAGTAAGACCAAATAGGGAAGGGATGATGTTGCCCGCTGATCCTTCCGGGTTGTGTCGCTGTAACCGGGGAGTAATCTCTGGTATAGATAAATGATTGCCACCGCTTGTCGGAACAGAACTCGGCTTATTGACTACTCACACCGAAAGAACAGGCTGTCGGAGAAATCCGGCAGCCTTTTTCTTGCTTAAAGTGTAATATATATTACACACAAAGCCGTTTATCTTTTTCACAACTATTAGGACCAAAAAATTTTTTAGGTCCTAAAAAATTAGCGCCCGAACTCTATATTTTTCGTTAAATTCGCTGAAAACGGCTTGGTTGAGCGATGCGCAAAATGACGTCAAAAAATCGTCAAAATGACGAGAACTTTGTTTTTTCATTTTGTTCACATTTACCGGCTCTTCTTGTGCTATAATGAGTGCGTGAAACACAGATATGGGCTTGTGAAACATATTTTTTGTGTGGTTGTGTTGTTTGAGAGAGGATGCGACCGTACCAGGGGTGGCTGCGGCCGGTGTGTTCACTCTGTGGCACGACATGAAACGAAAACCTGAGGCTGTAATTCTCCGCTTCGATCAAACGGATCTGACCGTGATCTGACCGTTGAGGGGTCTTCTCGCAGAATCACAGAAAGGGCGTGCGTCATAGTGTCAACCAAGAGGAAGGTCTTTTCGGCCTTGTTAGCCGTAGCGCTTTCGTGCTTTTCGGCTACCATGAGTTTTGCCGATTTCTCGGAAGGGGACCGGGGGTCGGAAGTTGTTGAAATCCAGAAACAACTGGCTTCCCTGAACTACAGTATCGGCTCCGTGGACGGTGTCTTCGGGCCGGCTACCGAACAGGCAGTCAAGGAATTCCAGGCTGCCCGGGGCCTGTCTGTCGATGGTATCGTCGGCGAAGCCACTTACCGAAGCCTCATGAACCGGGCGATGCCCGTCAACCGTTCCGGTAACAGCGCCCTGACCCGGAGTATTCTCCGCAATGCCTATGCCATGCGGGGCGTTCCGTATGTCTTTGGGGGTACGTCTCCCTACGGCTTTGACTGCTCGGGCTTTACGAGCTATGTGTTCGCCCAGTCCGGCATCTACATTCCCCGGACGGCCGACGGCCAGTATTACGCTTCCCGGCGTATTTCTTCGTCGTCCCTGCGTCCCGGTGACCTCGTCTTCTTCACGACCTATGCCCCTGGCGCGTCCCATTGCGGGATTTACGTCGGCAATGGTCAGTTCATCCATGCCTCGTCCAGCCAGGGTGTTACCGTGTCCAGTGTCTTCGGCGGCTACTGGGGCGAACGCTACATCGGCGCTGGCCGCGTGTACTGAGGATAGTGCGGGGAAACTGGCAGATAGCCTGAGTGCGAATTTTTCAGACAGACAGCTTGTGGGCTGTCTGTCTTTTTTTGTTTGTAAACCTTTTGTGAAAGTGGCTGTCGAAGTGTTAAATTCCCCGGGATTTTCTGCTATAATAAGACAAGCCTTTTGGCATATTATTGTAGGAATCGTTGGGGACAGGAACGGGAATCGAGTTTCGTCCTTCATAGAGAGAAAGGTGGAAGAACCATGAACAATTATAAAGTGCTGATTGCGGATGACGAAGCGCAAATCCGGGAAATCCTTCGCGTCTATTTCCAAAAGGAAGGGTTCCAGGTCCTCGAGGCGGAAAACGGCCAGGAGGCGTTGGAACGGGTCGAGGCGGACCGCCCGGATATCCTGCTGCTGGACATCATGATGCCTGTCATGGACGGCTTGCAGGTCTGTGAGGAAGTGCGCCGAAAATATGACATCCCCATTATTATGCTGACCGCCAAGGACGATGACGACGACAGGATCCTCGGGCTGGAGACCGGCGCCGACGACTATATTACCAAGCCCTTCAACACGCGCGAAGTCGTGGCCCGCGTCAAGGCGGTCCTGCGCCGTGCCGGTGGATTCCAGACGGCTACGGAAAAAAAGACCATCGAATTCCCGGGGCTCTTCATCGACCAGGAAAAGATGGAGGTCACGTCCTTCGGCAGAAAAGTTTCCTTTACGACGAAGGAATTCGAATTGCTCTGGTTCCTGGCTTTGACGCCGGGCAAGGTCTACTCCCGCAACCAGCTCCTGGAATCCATTTGGGGGTACACTTATTTTGGCGATACGCGCACCGTGGACACGCATATCAAGCGGATCCGGCAGAAACTGGCCGTGCCGAAGGATGCCGTCTGGGATGTGGCCACTGTCTGGGGTGTCGGGTATAAATTTGAGTTGAAGCAGCCTGCGGCGAAAGCCTGAACGGTGCTGTACAGGTTTGAGGTGTAACGTGAATAAATCCCTCAGTACCCGCCTGATGTACAGTTTCATGGCGATCATCGTTATCGTCGTGGTCGGTGTCTCGGCGGGCACTTCCTATTTAATCGCCGACTATTTCGTCAAGCTACGGGAGGAACAGTTGTCCGAACGGGGCCGCGAAATGGCCAATACCGTCGAATATTTCTTTCAGAATGACACGAATCACTACATGCTTATGCGGTATCTGATTGCCGTGGACCATTTGGTGGGTGCCAGGATCTGGCTCTTCGACGACCGCTATAATTTGATTGCGGCGTCCAACATCGCCGCGGACGTCGATGCCGCCGCCAAGGAACATGGCGGGAGAAACAGCATCAAGCCCGATGTGGCGGCGCCGGCGGATTTGATTCCCCGGTTCGAATATACGTCCCGCCTGGCCGAAGAAATCAAAAGCGGCACCGTTTCGTACCACGTCAACAAAATCTTGGCAGATATTTACGACGGCGGCACGATCCGCTCCCAGGTCTATCATCCGTACTTCAAGCAGCAGGTCATGCTCGTCGGCGTACCCTACAGTTCCGCCAACGGACAAAAGGGTGCCATCCTGCTGGCCGAACCCATGAGCGGGTTTGGCGGGATTCTCCGGAATATCTACATCTTCACGGCCATTGTCGGCCTGGTGGCTCTCCTGATCAGCCTCTTTATGGTGCGGCACTTGACTAAGCTCATTGTCAAGCCCCTGCTGTCCATGAAAGATGCTACCGTGGCCATTGCCAAGGGCAATTATTCCGTCAAGGTCGACGTCCACGGCGAAGACGAAGTGGCGGAATTGGGGCTGGCCATCAATCATTTGAGTGAAGAGCTGAGCAGCTATCTGGGAAAACTGGCCCGCATGGAAAAGACGCGCCGGGATTTTGTGGCCAATGTGTCCCATGAATTGCGGACGCCGATCACGATTATCCGCGGCTATGTGGAAATCATCCATGACAATCTGTCCGAGGCTGTGGAAGACGAGTCCGTCAACAAACGCTACTGCGATTTGATTTCCAAGGAGACCCAGCGCCTGGAACGCCTGGTCCGCGCCCTTCTGGACATCAGCCGGCTTCAGGCATCGGGCAAATTGACGCCTGCCGAAATGGAAGAACTGCCCATGGCCGATATTATCCGGTCCGTGGCGGAACAGCTGAAGGTGAAGGCGGATCCCAAGCACATCACGATTTCCATGCAGCTCGATGAATCATGCCGTCTCTACGGAAACGGGGACCAGATGGTCCAGCTCGTCCTCATTCTGGGGGACAACGCCATCAAGTATTCCCCGGAAGGCAGTTTTGTCCGCTATGAAACGAAACAGCTGGAGGACGGCAGTTTCGAAATGACCATCGTCGACAACGGGCCGGGGATTCCCGAAGCGGATTTGCCTTATATCTTCGACCGCTTTTATAAAGTAGACAAGTCCCATTGCAACAGCGCCACCAAAGGAACGGGCCTGGGGCTCGCCATTGCGAAGGAAATCGTCCGGCGCCACCGCGGCCGTCTGGAAGTCTTTTCCAAGTTGGGACAGGGGACACGCTTTATGGTCACGTTCCCGCCGGAGGCCGTCGTACGGGGGGACAACCATGAATAACCTCCTGATTCCCGACTATCGTTTCGCGCGGCTCTCTTCCCTGACGCCGGACTGGCTCCGGCAGCACGGCTATCAGGCGCTGCTGCTGGACCTGGACAACACCTTCCTGCGCCGGTACAGGGAACAGGTCCCGCCGGACCAGATCCACTGGGTCCGCCTGCTCCGGCAGCACGGCATCGCCGTTGTCTTTGTTTCGAACAGCGGCGGCGGCCGGCTTCGTCATGTCCGGGAAGTCACGGGCTGCCCTGCCGTTTCCTGGGCGCTGAAACCCTGGGGGCGGGCCTTTCGAAAAGCCTTGGCGCTTCTGCCGCCGGATACGCCGGCCCTCGTCGTGGGAGACCAGCTTTTTACGGATGTACTGGGCGCCCATCTGGCCGGGCTGCCGGCGGCGCTGGTCGCCTCCCTGGGCAGCCCGGAATTTGTGTTTACCCGCGCCATGCGGCGCCTGGAAACAGTTGTCATCCGCCGGGCGCGGGCCCAGCAGCGCTGGCCCCGGCAGCGGGACGGGGAAGAACGGACAGTCCCGCACGGGAAACCGGCGGTATCTGTCGGAATCGTAGGGGAAAAAGATCGCGAGAAAGCGGGGATTTCATGAAAATCGCCTTGGTACAAATGAAACTGGAAGAAAAGAATCATGCCGGGAACACGGCCCATGGCCTGGAAATGCTGGAAACGGCGGCCCGCCGCAGCGACCTTGCCATTTTGCCGGAAATCTGGACGACGGGATATTCCCTGGGGCACCTGCAGGAACAGGCCGAAACCATGGACAGTCCCCTGGTCCGGGAACTGCGAACCCTGGCCGTGCGGACCCACTGCAGTCTCATTCCCGGCTCCCTGCCGATCCGCTGGGATGACGGCAGGATTTACAACACGGTCCTGGCCATCAACCGGGAAGGACGGATTGTCAGCAAATACGGCAAAGCCCACCTGTTCGGCATGTTCAACGAGAAGCAATTTTTTGCCTCCGGCGACCGCTTTGATGTCTATGAGCTGGATGGCGTCCGATGCGGGTCCACGGTCTGCTATGATATGCGGTTCCCTGAACTGTACCGTTATCTGGCCCTGCGGGACGCGCAGCTTCTGGTCGTGCCGGCCGAATGGCCCGAACGGCGTGGCTTCGCCTGGGATATCCTGTGCCGTGCCCGCGCCATTGAGAACCATTTGTTCGTTGCGGCAGTCAATGCCGTGGGAACTTTCAAAAAGGATGTCTTTTACGGACACTCCCGCCTGGTCGATCCCAACGGCTTCGTCCTCGCCGAGGCCGGGAAAGGCGAAGAAATCGTCTACGCCGACATGGATCCCGCCAAGAGCGAAGAGACGCGCCGGTACCTGAATTCCCTGCAGGATGTCCGGCTTCGTATTTCCGTTCCTCCCTTCGCCGGGGAAAAGGAGGCGCAACGATGAAAACGACACACGTTCCCTTCCCCCTGGCGCGGCGTTTGCGCCGCGCGGCCGCCACTGCCTTGGCGTTCCTCCTCGTGGCGGCAGCCGGAACGGTTCTGGCTGCCGCCACGATTCCGAAGGACGTGTCCTACCTGCTGGGCATGTATTATGGTTCCGGATCCGCCTTCCTGGTTCGTGAAAACGGGGGAAAACTGGAACTGGTATACCACTTTTCCGATACGGACCGCGATTTCAGTGGCGGCAACACGTTCCCCCTGATCAAGGTCCATTTCGATTCATACACCCTGACGGAAGCAGGACCGCTGCTGCGCGCGGAAGCACCCGTCAAATTCGAACGGGACGCCAATGGGTACGGCGTCTTGTGCCGCGTCGGAGGCAAGAGCTTCAACCGCCTCTTTTTCCCCGGCCAAAACGGCAAGACCTTCTTTGTCGATGCGCCGGCCGACGCGGACGACCTGCGGACCGCGGCGGAGCAGGCGGAGGAACCGGCCCGGCTGCGGCAGGGAACGGCATCGGCCCTCGTGGATCTGCAGAAGGCCGTACCGTCTCTCCACCTTGATTTGCGGTACGCCACGGACCGGAATCTTTTCCGCCGGCCGCTCCACCAGAACGGGGACAAGGCCTATGCCGCGCCCGAAGTCGCGGCAGCCCTGCAGGACGCGGCGGCCCGTCTGGCCCCGCAGGGATACGGCCTTGTTGTGTACGAAGCCTACCGTCCCTGGTATTTGTCCAAGTACGCCTACGACTTGCTGCCGGCTGATCGGAAAGGCATGCTGCCGCCCCCGAAACAGGGGGAGGACCGCAACACAGGATGGACCGTTGATGTGGGCCTCTACGACCTGGGGAGCGGGGAGGCTCTGCCCATGATCAGTGACTTCGACGAAGTGTCCCTGCGCCAGTACCCGGCCTATCCCGGCGGGACGACGGAGGAACGGCGCCTGCGGGACCTGCTGGCCGACGCGATGCGCCGCGCCGGGTTTCATCAAGGCGACCAGGAATGGTGGCACTTTGTCTTGGGAGAGGGAAACGGCGCCGCCCATTTGAATATCCCCTATGGGAAACTGCCTTGACAAACGGCTCTTCCGTGATACTGTATAAACGACACCAACAGAAAAAAGGAGATTGAGCATGAACGTTTACGATACGGCCAATGAACTGGCCAAAGAAATGCGCGCGACCCGCGAATTTTCCGTTTTGAAAGAAGCCAAGGAAAGATTGGCTGCCGAGCCGGATACGAAAAATCTCGTGTCCCGCTTCCTGCAACTCGGGCAGGAAGTAGAAATCCTGAAATACCAGAAAAAAGACGTGCCGGCGGAAAAACAGGAAGAATTTGACCGCATGATGCGTACTTTGAGCCTGAATCCCCTGGCGGTGGAATACCTGAACGCGTTCCAGCGTTTCCAGCTGATGTTCCAGGACATCTCCAAGACTATTACGGACGTCGTGAAGGAAGTTACGGACTGAGGGCAGCCGGCAAATGATGCAAAAAAAGGAATTGGCAGTACAACTGAAAGCCCGGACGCAGGGAGACGTACGCATTGATGAGTCCATGTCTCTCCATACGTCTTTTAAGATCGGCGGCCCGGCCGATGTCTTGGTCATCCCGAAGGTGGAACAGGACATTGCCGCCGTCCTGGCCTTTGCCAGGGAAACGGAAACGCCGCTGACGGTACTCGGAAACGGGTCAAACGTCCTGGTTCGGGACAAGGGAATCCGTGGCATAGTCCTCATTCTGGGCAATACGCTCAAGTATGCCCGCCGCGACGGGAGACGGTTTGTCTTCAGCGCCGGCCTGAGCCTGGCGGCGGCATCGCGCCTGGCGGGCGAAGCAGGGCTGACGGGCCTGGAATTCGCCGTTGGCATCCCAGGCAGCATCGGCGGCGCCTTGTACATGAATGCCGGAGCCTACGACGGGGAGATGAAGGACGTGGTCGTGTCGGCGCGTCTGCTGGAGGAGGACGGGACGGAACGGACCGTCCCCGGCGCGGAACTGCACCTGAGCTACCGCCATTCGCTCCTGCAGGAACAGCACGCCATCGTGCTCGACATCACAACGGAACTGTGCCCCGGGGATCGGGATGCCATCCAGCGGAAAATGGAGGATTTCAGCCATCGCCGGACTTCCAAACAACCGTTGGAAATGCCGAGCGCCGGCAGCACCTTCCGCCGTCCCGCAGGTCATTTTGTGGGCCCCATGATTGAAAAAGCCGGCCTCAAAGGCTTCCGTGTCGGCGGGGCCGAAGTCTCCCGCAAGCACGCGGGCTTCGTCGTCAATGCCGGCGGCGCGACCGCGGCCGACGTGCTGGGATTGATTCGCCATATCCAGGAAACGATTCGCCGCACGGATGGCGTCGACCTGGTGCCGGAGGTTTTGATCCTCGGCGAGGAATGAGTGAATGACGATGAACAATAATGTCTACGACCTGATTGCCGAGTTTTACGGGAACAGCAGTGGCTGGGACGAGTGGCTGTCCCAGCGGTACGCGGAGACGTTCATCCGCCTCGAGGCTTACCGCGGCCAGTCGGAAGCGGATCTGTACGACAGCTGGTCTGCCATTGTCACGCTCCTCGTCTACTGCGGCAACGTCTACATCAAAATCGGGGATATGCGGAGCGATGATTTTACGGACTGCATCGCCTGGTGCAGCCGAAACATCGGGGATTTCGAACCAGGCTATGAATCTGTCTCGAAACTCCTGACCGTCTGGTCGCGCCTGCTCCGTTTCCTGAAACAGCGTCACGCCATTACGGATGACACGGGCGCCGATAAATGCCGCGCCCTTATCCTGGACGACCGGCGGCATAAGCTCCTGATCCAGGAGGACGATGGTTCCATCCGTGAAGACCTGCTGCCGCACCGCCTGCAGCCGGATACGGATTTGAAGTCCAAAGTTTTTATTGATATGGACAATTACTTGGAAGACCTTCTCGACGACATGGAAGAGTATTACCGGAACCCGACTTTCCGCCCGGAACTGGATACGGCTACGGCCTACTGCTTCGGCCTGGCCTATGACCTGCGTGATTTTCAGCATGTGGAGGGAACGAAGGAAGAAGACGCCTTGTGGGAATACTTTTTCTTCGACTACCATCTGTTGAGCAACGGCAAACGGCCGGTGGAATTTTTCGCGGAACAGTACCGACCGGAACCGGACGAGGACCCGGGCCGGACCAAGGCCGTCCGTGACACGCTGGACAGTCTCCTGTCGGCGCGCTTTGTCCTGCTTTGGGACGTGCGCAAGGACAAGGAAAACTACGGCTGGTACTACTGCAAGGACTTCCTGTCCGGGGACATCCTGTACCTGTCCCTGCCGATCGACGACGACTTCGACACGCAGGATGTGCTCTTTGCCGGCCACGCCATGGACAACGGAAACATGGTGTTTTCCTACCTGCGTGGCCTGAAGATCACGCGAGGTGCTGCCGTCCGGATCAAATACATCTGCGGGCAGCTCCAGAAATGGTGCGCCATTGCCCATCCGGAACAAAAGGATATCGAAGCTTTTTTGCGCGCCCATGCCGGGGTCGTCCAGATTGCGGCGGCGAGATTCAGTATGCCCGATGATACGGTCTATTCTTTCCCGTATGCGACCGAAATCGCGTCGTACGAGCGGCACCGGCCGGCGGAAGAAGGGGACGTGGACAACGCCCTGGATGTGTTGTGCGACATGACCTCGTTCGGTGTGGCTAATGCCGAACGGGTCAAAGACCTGTGGAACGACTTTTTGGCTACGGACGGGGCACGGGAGAACTTTCGCCCGGACGCGTCCCCGGAAGAGTTGTTCAGCTGGGCCCTGGCAGCACTGATTGCCTACACGGACCTGAACGACATGACGGAATTTCCCATTCCGGCCCGCAGCGCGACCTTCCGGGTCGCCCCGGAAACCATCCGCCGCCGGAGGGACCTCATCCGTGAAAGCTTGCGGATCGAGCCCTTTGACCCTCGGTATGTCAGCGACGCCGGCCTGATTACCATGGTCTTGAAAATCTGACCGGCGGACCACATGCCGGCGACCCGAAGAGAAGGAGGGAACTATGGTCTGTTCCTTTTGCCATCACGAATTTGACGAGGCCTTGACGGAATGTCCCTATTGCCATCGTATCGTGGAAAAAGACGCCCACAGCCTGACCGTGGAAGAACGGGAAAGTTTTGACGGGGCGACTATCGAAGTGGACGGGACGGTCTGCGGCGGAGAAGGCGACCGCGCGCGAAGCGGGGAATATCAGGAGCGCTTTGACGACGGCCCCGCGGGACGGGCGGACGATAAGGGAGAAAACAACGGCGCGGGACTGCGGATTCACACGTTCCACACCGGGAGCTTCCTGTTCTGGGTCCTTTTGGCTGTCCTGGCCGTGCTGCTTGTCTTTTTCATCCTGCCGGCCTTTTTTGTCCTGGCCCTCGTGGCAGCGGCGGGCTTTTTCCTGTATCGGCTGCTGAGCGGATTTTAGGGAAAGAGGCGGAAGAGGTTCATCCTGTAGCCTTGAGTAATATCGATACACTCAAAACACCATCCGATTTTCTCTTCTTATTATGGAGAGGGAAACGGATGGTGTTTTTTAATATTTTACCCGGATTTCCAACTTTATGTAGAATTTTTCACCTACATCTGTATCGTAGTTCCATAGTTTCGTAATAAAGATCAGAGGTTCAGCTTGGATACCCGTTCGTCTTAGAAAATTATGCACGGAACAAATTCCTTGGTCAAGGCATTTTTCAAAAGCTCCTTCAAACATATAAGTCAGATAGACGCCGGCTGGAATGGTTAAAGCGTTGCCAAGCACACCTTCTTGTTCGGTTAACAACAAGAATCGGAAGTCTGTACAGGACTTCAAGCCATCCAGCGACGCTACAGACGGAGCGAGGCAAAGTTGGAGAGAATCGGTCAGCAGTCGGGTGGAATATTCTTTAAAAATCAAATGAGAATTCAATAAGGCTTCTTTTAGGGAGCCAGTTAGGGATTTGGATTGTTGTTTCAAGCTTTGCTGGTAATAAATCCGGGGGCGAGGAATCAACATGATTTTTCCTGCCTTTTGCTGGAGGTTCTCCCCCAGCGTGAGCATGACTTGTTTCAAGGCTATCGTCTTTTGCTGTAGGGACTGTATTTGCTGTTCGTATTCTTCAATTCTGTCCTGTAGCATCAAAGTCAGGCGTTCCTTGGTAGGTTCGTCCGTATATTGCCGCAGCTGTTCCCCGTGGATATCCAGATTTCTTAAGGCGACAATCGTGGAAAAATAGAGAATCTGATCGCTACCGTAGAAGCGATAGCCCTTTTCATTCTTGTGTCGAGGCGAAAAAATGCCTCGATTGTCGTAGTAAATCAGAGTCTGTTTGTCAATCCCAAAAAGTTTGGCAAATTCAACGGGTGTAAAGTAGTTTTTCATTTCTTTCCTTTATGTTTGAACGTATTTATCAAATACAATATGAAACGTAATAATATAACTTATCATTAGTATATAGCAACTATATACTGATTGCAATAACTGTTTGTTTGTTGTTTAAAACGGCTTTGTTACAAGGGACGGCGGGGATAATTAAAAGCCTGATTCCCCCTGGGAAGGAGTCGTTTTGGTAAGACATTGATGTATTTAGACCTTTGTAACCTCTTGACTTTATAGCGACTATAAAGGGTAAGCTAAGAAAATCAAGAAGGGGGTGATGTTCTTTGCCGGAACTGCAAACAATACAACTGAACCAATTGTGGGAAAAGGAACAGGGATGGAACGCCAAGAAAAAAATTGGAAGAAAATTTGAAGACAGGGTGGAACTTGCATTCTGGAAAAAAATCGCTCCCTCGTATTCCGAACAATACAACCTTTGCCGCGATGTACCTGGGTTGATGGATCAGGTACTATCGATTATCAAAACGGGAAACGACATATTGGAAATAGGGTGCGGAACTGGCAACTTCACCATTCCGATGGCGAAAGTATCCCGTCATGTAATGGCTTTGGATTTTTCACCGGCCATGTTGGCGCAGCTCCATGTAGTTGCGGCCAAAGAACACATTGAAAATATCGAAACTGTATGCTCGAAATGGGAAACATATCAAGGGGCAGGTGAGGCGGATTTCGTAGTATCCGTGAATTCTCTGTATCGAATTTACGAAATTGAAGATGCCTTAAAAAAAATCAACCGATACGGCAAAAAGGGGTTCGTCATCATTCGCTCTTTGATTCATCCGTACTTCCATAAAATTTATCGTTCCCTGGGCATTACTTTTAAACATAACAATGATTATATGTTAATTCCCTTGTTCCTTTGGAATATGGGAATTCGTGCGGAGGTACAGTACTTTTATTATACCAAGCACTGTTATTATTCCACGCAAACGGAAATAGAGTCGGAAATGATTCGGAACCTCGGGGAGCTGACTTACATGAATTATAAGGAAAAAATGTGGCAACAATTCGAAGCAGAAGCACTATATGAAAACGGTCTGTATCGGTACGACTGTCAGCGAGCTGTGGAAATGATTACTTTTTCCCGGTAAAAAACGTTACGAATCACACGGTGGTAAAAAACGCAAAGAGCTAGGAGGTTGGAAAATGAAAAACAATTGGCGGAATTGGAAATTACAACGAAAGGCTATGCAATTTGCTATCGCCGGACTATCCACATCCATAGCCTGTACTGCGGCAGCTGCTGCTTCACCGCAGGCATTCGACCTCCCGACAATTACTGTCGAAGGGAGCCAATCCCATCCGTTGGCAGGAGGACTGGTGAACAAAACTGCCAATGTAGGAATATTTGGTCAGAAAGATGTATTGGATATCCCGTATTCGGAACAGAGCATGGCAGGAAAGGCAATCACCGTCTTTGGCAATCCTTCTGCGCCGATTCAAGGTGTCTTGGTCAATAATCCATCCATCCGCATCAGCTCGACGTCGCCGATGTATTCTGATTTTTCCATGCGCGGCATCAACATGAATGGAAATCATATGATGCTGAATGGAATCCCTAGCTTGTTTTACCAGTTTACGGAACCCCGCTCCCATTTCGTGGAACGAATGGACATTACATCCGGCCCGAATGCCGGTGTTAATGGGGTAAGCATGTCCAACAACGGGACAAACAGTGGTGCTACTCCTGCGCCGGGCACGATTAATGTCGTTACGAAACGGGCCGGTGACGAGGCAGTCACGCGCTACAGTCAGATCTTTTCCGGTCGCTCTGCCGTAGGCGAATATGTGGATGTCGGACGTCGTTTTGGAGAAAACAAAGAATGGGGTGTCCGTGTCATGGGTGAATATCTGGACGGGGATCTTTCCATCAAGAATGCCAAGGATAAGGAACGTAATCTTTTCGTAGATATAGACCATGAGGACAAAAACAGTTATACAAACCTGTTCCAAAAGGTCAGCGTTGGTTTACCTACAATGGAGCCGGCAACACCTTGCCGACCGCGCCAGACAGCAAGACTGATTATGATTTCGACGGTACTTTGAAGTATATGCGCGGCTGGTTGTTTACGTTGAATCACGAGCAGAAGCTGACGGATCATGTGAAGGTCTTTGCCAATGTCGGCCATTCCTGGAGGACCGGATACAAGTACAATTCTTCTTCCAATTTGAAATTCGACGAAAACGGGCGGTTCGGCTCGGACAATGTATCCAATGCACAGCAAGAGGTGGGAAACAACACCTATGCGCAATTCGGACTGATCGGTGAGTTCAAGACCGGTGTGCTGCAGCACGAAGTGACCTTGGCGTTAGACCGGTCTTGGGCCAAATACTGGAATAACACCCACAACAGCAAAAAAGGAACTATTGGCGGCGATTTGTACAACGGGGTTATTTACGCCTCGGACTTTACGATTCCGGAGTTACGGAACCCGACGCTGCAGTGGGACGAAGTAAATACAGGCGTGACTTTGGGCGACTCCATGACCGTAGGGAAATGGAATTTCTTATTGGCAGGATCCCGCAAACACGAACACTTTAAAAATACGGTGAAGGGCGATTTGATTGAAAACGACAACGTGCTTCCGACGTACGGTGTCACGTATAAGCCTACGGAAAATGTTGCGATTTATGCGGGCCATACGGAAAGTTTTTCCCGTGGCGCTGTCGTTTCCAACGACGACAAATATGTCAACAAAGGAGAAACACTGGAGCCTTCGGTCAGCAAACAGAATGAAATCGGCGTAAAAATCAAGTCCAAGTCCGGAAATACTTTGACGACTTTGAGTTTTTTTGACATCGATCAGCAGAGCGTCATCGACCGAGAGTTAGGAAATGGTCTGTATTCCCGCGGCATAGACGGGCGGGAGCAGTTCCGTGGCATCGAACTTTCCTTGAATGGAAAACCTGCGAAAAAATGGACTTATACTGGAGGCCTGATGTATGTGAACAATGAACGGCGCAAAACGGCGGGCGGAAACCATGACGGAAAATTTGTAAACGGCGTTGCCAAGTTGAGTGGCGTCCTGGGTCTTGTTTATGAACCGGACGAAAAATGGTCTGCTATGACGCGTGTCATTGCCGTTGGCCCTTCTCATATCGATAATGCCAAGTCGCCTACCAGTGATACGAAGATACCCGGTTATTATACGTTGGACGTTGGCATAAACTACAAAACAAAGCTTGGCGAAACCAAAGCGACTTTTGCCGCAACGTGCTTCAACGTATTGGGAAGAGATTATTGGTTTGGCCGTGGGAGCTCTACCACTTTTGGCCTGTCGGCTCCGCGTACTTTCCTGCTTTCTGCGACCTTCGACATTTAAAGCTTAGATGGGATAAGAGCGACAGCCTGGATGATTTAAAACAGGAAGGGAGGAATAAGACCATGAAGAAATTTCGTAATTTGATGTTGGTCATTGTTGCCCTCCTTGTCGCTTATGTATTGGGAACGGCATACTTCATTCCCAGGTTCCAGCCGTCCGGGCCAGATCGTGAAATACGGTTGGCCTCGTCTCGGTATCTGTCTCCCGGACAAAAAGATCCCTATTATTCCACGGTTATTCTCATGACATGGGAACCGTTGGTTGCTATCTCCAACACAGGAAATCTAATGCCGAAACTTGCAGAGCGGTGGGAGTCCAACGCCGATAAAACGGTTTGGACTTTTACCTTGAAAAAAGGGGTGCGATTCCATGATGGCGTACCGTTTAATGCGAAGGCGGTATTGGCTAATTTCCAACGCTACCGCAACATGGGATACCGCCCTTCCACGTTTTACGGGTTCGCCATCGAACGGGTCTATCCAGGTTTGAGGAAAACCGAGGTGCTGGACGACTACACGGTCCGCCTGCATTTCAGGTCCCCGGTCCCCATGCTCATTTACCGGATGGCCGGTTGGGGAAGTGCGATTTTCAGCCCACAGTGCTTTGATGCCCGCACCGGTTTGTTTACAAAATTGGCGTCAGGGACGGGCCCCTTTAAGTTGGCGGAATGCAAGACCAATCAGTATACGGTTTTAGAGCGTAATGAGGACTATTATGGAGAAAAGGCGAAAGCAAAGCGCATTCGGATTCTGGTCATTCCGTCTCCCGAAGCCCGTTATTCGGCATTAAAGTCCGGGGAGATTCAAGGTGTTATCGATTTGGGCGGGCTGACACCTATTTTGACGGAGGAATTATTGAAAGACAGCCGCTTTGCATGTCACGCGCAGCAATCGACTATTTCCCATTACCTTTCGTTAAACGGAAACAAATTTCCGTTTAACGACGAACGGATGCGGAAAGCCGTCAATCTGGCCGTCGATCGGGAAGCGGTAGTCCGGCATTATTTCCGAAATTATGCGACGCCGACGAGAAGCTTACTGAACAGCACGAATCCTTTTACGAAAGTGTACCCGCCTCGGCACGATACGGAGAAGGCCATCCAGTTGGCACAGCAGGTGCTGCAGGGAAAGCGCGTACCGGTGCGATTGATCCTGACACAGTACGGTATGGCGCGATATCCGTACAAAGTCATTTCGGAATTTATTCAGGCGGAGCTTCGTCCCTTAGGCCTGGATGTGGAAATTGTCATGATGGATACGCAGATGTCCCGCAAGGCAATGAGCGACAACGAGTACGATTTGACAATCGGGACGCGGGGGCTGCCGAACTTGGATCCAACGTGGATTTTGCAAGAATTTTTTACTTCCCGCGGCGAGGTCAACAAAACGCTGGGATATCATAACGCCAACATTGAACGTTGGTTTGAAGAACTGGACCATACCTACGAACTCCCTAAAAGGCAGATCTTATATGACAATATCATCCAGGAATTGCTTAAGCATCCAGCTGTCGTTCCTTTGTTCGAAGACATGAATCTGGCCGTCCACAATAAAGCGGTAGAAGGATATCATGCGGTAGTGTACGGTATTACGTTAGATAAGATTCATTGGGCCAATCCGGAAGGAGGGGCGAAATGAAAGATTTCCTGTATTATGCATTGAATCGGTTGCTGCACTTGATCCCCTTTTTAATCGGCATCACTTTGGTATCCTTCCTGCTTGGCGTTGCGGCGCCCGGCGATCCGGCTGTCAGTGTCTTGACCATGGACGGGTCGTCGGAACCGACATTGCGCGAATTGGCGGAGATGCGGCAGAAGATGGGGCTGGATCAACCGGTCTGGGTGCAATATGTGCAATGGTTATCCAGGGCTGTCCAAGGCGATTTAGGAATCTCCTACATGACGCAGAAATCGGTATTGGCAGAATTGACAACCCGTATTCCAGTCACGTTTTATCTTTCCTTTTGCGCTCTCGGCTGGATTTTGTTGTTCGGGATTCCCCTTGGAGTCTGGCTCTCCCAATTTGAAAACACAAAAAAAGAACTGGCCGTACGGTTGTTTTGCCTGGTGTTGATTTCCGCCCCCGGCTTTTGGTTGGGAATTATCTTCATGCTTTTATTCTCTGAACACTTGCAGCTTTTACCGGCTTCCGGGTACGGGACATTCCGCCAGATGCTCATGCCGTCTTTTGTATTGGCTGCCAGTACACTCGGTGCTGTTATCCGGTTGCAATCCCTCTCGATTCGGGAATTGAGAGGGGCTGCCTATATTTTAATGGCCCGTGCCAAGGGACTGTCGGAAGATACGATTCTAATCCGTCATCTTTTCCCAAATGCGCTGATGCCTGTCGTGACTATGCTAGGAACCTTTTTCGGTTCTATTCTGGGTGGTTCCGTCATCATCGAAGACATGTTCTCCTTGCCCGGCCTCGGGAGTTACGTGTTGACGGCCATTTGGGGCCGCGATTATCCGGTCATTCAAGGGTATGTCATTCTCAGTGGCACCTTGTTTCTGCTATTCAACTATTTGGTTGATTTGAGTTATTATTTTCTGAATCCGGCTCTACGGAAAGGAGAGTAGGGAATGAAAACATTCTGGAGGCAAACGGGTAAGCTGTACAGGCTTTCCATCTTGTCTTTGCTTTTCTTTCTGCTGCTGGCTATAGTAGCGCCGTTTGCCGCTCCGTATAATCCGGACGCTGTTTCCATGCACGAAATCCTGCAACCGAGTACAACGGCACATCTTTTGGGGACCGATGCGTTGGGGCGTGATATTTTGAGCCGCCTAATCTACGGAACCCGTATTTCCGTATCGTTTGCGGCAGCGTCCGCTTTATGCACGATGCTCCTCGGGGTTACCCTGGGGATGGTTGGAGGATATTTCGGCGGTTGGATCGACAAGGCCATCCAATTTATGACGACGATGGTACAGGGCTTACCGGGTATGAGCCTTATGGTTGCCATCGCAGCCATCATGCCAGAAGGAAACTTTCGTTTGATTGTAGCAGTCACGCTGACTTCGTGGGCAGGAATATCCCGGATTGTCCGGAGCGAAGTGTTGCGGATTAAAAAGGAAAATTACATGGAAGGAATCCGTTGTATCGGCGGAAGTACTCTGTATATTTTGAGAAAATACGTTTATCCGAACGTTTTGCCAGTCATACTGATGTTACTGACATTACGTATAGGGCGTTCGCTCCTGTCGGCGTCCGCTCTTTCCTACCTGGGACTAGGCGTGACGCCACCGACGGCCGACTGGGGCGTCATGATTAACGACGCCAGGACATATTTCCGTTCCTTTCCGCTGCAGATTATTGCACCGGGACTTGCCATTACGCTGTTTTGCATTTCCATCAATCTCGTCGGCGACGCCTGGCGGGAATATATCGGCCGCGACCGGGCCGTGGACTGGGAAAGGAGGCAGGGGAATGGATAAGACCTGCGCGGACCGTGTATCCGACATCGTACTGGAAGACCTTTCTGTTACCTTTCCCGTTCCCGGAGGTACGTCACAAGTATTGCGTCATGTATCCTATACGTTTTCCCACGAAAAAATAACGGCTCTGGTCGGGGAATCAGGAAGCGGAAAATCCATTTTGGGCGGCGCAGTTATGGGATTGTTGCCACAAACAGCCGTGATTACCGGAGCGATTCGGTTTGATGGAAGGAACCTGGCTTCTTCCGAAACGGATTTTGCTTCTGTCCGTGGAAAACGGATCGGTTGGATTTCCCAAGAACCGGTTTCTGCCCTGGACCCCCGCATTCCGGTAGGCAGGCAGTTGACCGAATACCTACTGGAGAGCGGCCGGCTGGATGAACCCCATTGGAAAGAGGCGGCGGACCGCCAGTTGGAAAAGTTCGGGCTGTTACCGGCAGAGCGCGTACGGACTTCTTTTCCGCACGCTTTATCCGGCGGTATGGTGCAGCGGGTTCTTACCGCCATGGTTACGTTACCGGAGCCGGAATGGATTATTGCGGATGAACCGACCAAAGGACTGGATGCCTTCGTACGGAAACAGGCGGCGGAAAATTTCCGACGCCTTGCCAAGCAAGGTACGGGATTTATCCTTATCACGCACGATTTGCAGTTGGCGGCACACTTGGCTGACAATGTCTTAATCTTATACGCCGGCGAAGTTGTAGAAAAAGGGCCGGCCTCGGTTGTCATGCAACGTCCTGCCCATCCGTATACGCAGGGGCTGCTGCGCGCCCAGCCGAGTCAGGGGATGGAACCGATTCGCGGCGTTCCCCCCGACATGTCTAGAATCTCAGAAGGATGCGTCTTTGCGAACCGCTGCCCCATTGCCGATAAAATGTGTCGTGCACCGCATCCTGAAACATGGCACGTAACCAAGTCTGGAAGCGAGACGACTTGTCGGAAGACAGGGGGATGAACCATGGAATTGTTGCGGTTGAAAGAGGTCTCAAAAACATATGTCTCCGGCTTTTTCAAAAAGAAAAGACAAACCGTACTGCATCCGATTACCTTTGGCATTGACCAAGGGGAAATCGTCGGGATTGCAGGTGTAAGCGGAGCAGGAAAGACAACTATATTGAGGCTGGTCAAGGGCTTTTCTAAACCTGACACCGGTCAAATTTACTGGCATGGTAAATCGCTGGACAATCTTTCCCGAGAAGAACGGCTGGAATATAAAAGAAACATTCAAATCTTGTCGCAAAATCCAATTACGGCGTTGAATCCTCGTATGACAATCCGGGAGTCTTTGTGCGAACCTTTGTACGTGCATCACTTGCCGGAGCCTGAAAATTTAGAGGAAACCCTTGCAAAACTCCAACTGCGCCGTGAACTATTGGAACGATATCCACATCAACTTTCCGGGGGCGAACTCCAACGAATATGCCTGGGACGTCTTTTATTCCTACGTCCTTCCTTGCTATTGTTGGATGAACCGACTTCTATGTTGGACGTTTCCGTTCAAGCTCAAATCATGCAATTCATTTTAAGAATTTCCCAAGTGCGTCACATGGCTTGTCTGCTGATATCCCATGACTTGAATCTGTTGCGGGCCTGTTGTACGCGTATCGGTATCTTGCAAGAGGGACGTCTGTTGGAGATGCAGGAGACGCAAATTTTATTCAGTCACCCGAAGCACGAGTACACCAGAGAGTTTCTCCGTGCTTTTGAGGAATATTAAATTATGTTTAAGTTGGAGGTAGAAAGATGCAAAAGAAAATTTTGGCTGCATTGCTAACAAGCCAGCTACTGGCTTCCGCCGGTGGAGCAGTCCCAGTATGTGTAGCTTCTTCCGATACAGATGACAATTTGGGAAAATCTGCGGAATTGCAGGAAATCGTCGTTATCGGAGACCGGAACAAACAACGTGAGGTCCTGCCCGGGGATTTCGTATATACGAAGTCCCAGACAGGCTTTTTATCCGGAAAAGACACGATGGACATTCCGTTTTCACAAACAAACTTTACGGAAAAATCCATGACCTTGTTTACCGGTCCAGACAAGCCTATGGATGCACTCTTGGTCAATTCTCCTTCTGTTCGTCAGTCCGGATCTATTTTACACGGTGATTTCTTTTACCGCGGCCTCCGTACCAACGGAACCAACTTTTATGTAAACAATGTTCCTGGCGTGTTTACCCAGTTCAATACGCCGCTCTATCCTATCGAATCTTTGGAAATGATTTCCGGTCCGAATGTCGGCATTTACGGAACGGGTGTACAGTATGAAACCACGAATCCCGGCGGCATTATCAGCGTCAAGACAAAGGTCGCACCAGACAAGGGTATATTCGATTATACACAAACCGTGTCCGGCCGCGGTTTATTCGGGGAATATCTGGATGTCGGGCAGCGGTTCGGCAAGAATAAAGAATGGGGCATCCGCATTACGACGGAAAATCTGAATGGCAGAACGTCCGTGAAGGGAACGAAAATCAACGGACAGGGCATCTTCATGAACTTGGACCGTGAAACGGAACGTACGAAAGACAATTTGTTCACAGGGTATCGCAACATGGACATTCAGGGCGGCCTGCGCTGGTTTATCCTGGACAGTGGTGTGACACGTCTTCCTGCCGTTCCGGACGGCGCAAACGACTATTCCTTTGAAAATATGGTAAAGAGCACTCATGGATGGCTCGCCGTTTACAATCATGAGCAGAAACTCAATGATCATTGGGATACCTTCTTCAACTTTGGGATGCAACGGAATGATTTGGATCGGAACATTATGGCGAACGGCGGAAGCGGATACGTACTCAAGAATGATGGATCCTTTGCTGTAACAGCGAGACCCGGTTCCACACCTCAGGAATACTATTACTGGCAGGTCGGTACAACGGCACATTATAATACGGGCAAAGTAAAGCATGATATCACCCTTTCCTACAACCAGGCGTGGAGAAACCGCAAAACCGCCTATAACAACGGCAGCTTAGTAACTATCGGAACAGGCGATCTTTATTCCGGTATTGATCAATTCGCGCCTGCTCCTACGAAATTCAGCACCCGTTGGAACAATAAAACTCGTGTCAAGAGCTTCTCTGCCGTAGATTCTATGAAGTATGACAAATGGGACGTTATTGTCGGCATTCACAAACATAAAGCCGTTTCCAACGCTTACAAATACAAGAATGCGACGAGTGAGGAGTTGAATACAATCGATCGGGTTGCCACGGACGATACGAGCCCGACCTACGGCATTATCTACCATCCTTCGGAAAACTGGTCTCTCTATGCCAGCCACTCGGAAAACTTTGATGCCGGCACTGGAGTGAATACGACCTTTGAAAACTCCGGCGACGTCTTGCCTCCGCTGAAAACGAAACAAAACGAAATCGGCGTGAAATACAAAAAGAACGATTTGTTGTATACTCTGGCGCTGTTCGATATTAGGCAAGACAATTTGATTTCCGTCTACAAAACTGGTTATAGCAAGCCGTTCCAGTCGAAAGATGGGGAAGCACGGCATAAAGGCGTGGAATTCAGCGTCAACGGAAAATTAACGGATAAATGGAACATTTTGGGCGGTTTCTCTTACTTAGATGCTAAACAGGAAAAAACCACCAACGGCACTTTGAACGGAAAACGTGTCAACGGTACGAGTCAGAGAAACGCCGTTTTGGGACTAGAGTACAATCCGGACGAAAATTGGAGTGTTCTCGGCAGGGCAGTGTACACTGGAAAGACGCCTGTTATGAACGAAAAAATCTGGGCGGGCGGATACACCGTCTTTGATTTGGGTGTCACGCGCAAGACCAAGGTTTTGAATATCCCGACCGATTTGACGTTAATGTGCAACAATGTATTTGGCAAAGATTATTGGATGGTATCGCGCGGGAATCAAGTTTACCTTTCTCTTCCGAGAACCTGGATCTTTACAGCACAATTCCATTTCTAAGCAATCTATCCAGACAAAGCAAAAGGACAAGGGAGCAAATCCCTTGTCCTTTTTGTGATCTTGTTCGGTGCTGCCGGATAGGTTCGATTCTTTCCGGAATCCTTCACAATCCTTTATTTCGTGACGTCCCAGTCCTCGCCGGGAGCCTGCAGGATGGCGCCTTCGGCGGCAGAGGAAACGAGGGCGGCATAACGCGACAGATAGCCGTGTTTGACTTTCGGCGGCGGGCATTTCCAGGCCTTGCGGCGTTTCGCCAGTTCCGCGTCGGACACCTTGACATTCAAAGTGCGGTTCGGGATATCGATGGCGATGATGTCGCCTTCTTCGAGGAGGGCAATGTTCCCGCCTTCCCGTGCTTCCGGCGAAATGTGGCCGATGCAGGCGCCGCGGGTCGCGCCGGAGAAGCGGCCGTCCGTCAGGAGGGCGACATCTTTGTCCAGGCCCATGCCCGCCAAAACAGAAGTCGGGTTCAGCATTTCGCGCATGCCGGGGCCGCCTTTCGGCCCTTCATAGCGGATGACGACGACGTCGCCCTTGTTGATCTTTTTGCCGCAAATGGCTTTGATGGCTTCGTCTTCGGAGTTGAAGACGCGTGCCGGGCCTTCGTGGACCAGCATTTCTTCCGCGACGGCGCTTTCCTTGACGACGGAGCAGTGGGGTGCGATGTTACCGGTCAGGACGGCAATGCCGCCGGTTTTGCGGTAGGGCGCTTCGACGCTGTGGATGACGTCGGGGCGGAGAATATCGGCGTCTTTGATGAGCTGGCCGATGGTCTTGCCGGTCACGCTCTTGCAGGACTTGACAATCAGGCCCAACTTGGACAGTTCCTTCATGACGGCAGAAATCCCGCCGGCCTCGTTCAGGTCTACCATATGGTGGGAGCCGCCGGGACTGAGCTTGGTCAGGTAGGGCGTCTTGTGGGAAATCTTGTCGAAGAGGGACAAAGGCAGGCGGATGCCCGCTTCGTGGGCAATGGCCGGCAGGTGCAGGGCCGTGTTGGTGCTGCCGCCGATGGCCATATCCACGGTGATGGCGTTTTTAAAGGCGTTCAGGGTCATGATATCGCGGGGCAAGACTTGCTCCTTGACAAGCCGTACGACGGCTTCGCCGGCCTTTTTGGCCAGACGGGCCCGGTCTCCCTGGTAGGCGGCAGGAATAGTGCCGTTTCCCGGCAGGCCCATGCCGAGGACCTCTGTCAGGCAGTTCATGGTGTTGGCGGTGAACAGGCCGGCGCAGGAACCGCAGCCCGGACAGGCACATTGCTCGATGTGGGTCAGTTCGGCTTTGTCGATCTTGCCGGCTTCGAAACGGCCGGCTGCCTCAAAGGCCTGGGAAATGGAGATGTCTTGGCCATTGTACCGGCCCGGAAGCATGGGGCCCCCACTGCAAAATACGGTGGGAATGTTGACACGCAAAGCCGCCATGAGCATGCCAGGCACGATTTTATCGCAGTTCGGAATCATGACCATGCCATCGAAGGCGTGGCCGTTGACCAGGGCTTCAACGCTGTCCGCAATGAGCTCGCGGCTGGCCAGGGGATATTTCATGCCCTCGTGACCCATGGCGATTCCATCGCAAATGCCGATGGCCGGCACTTCAACGGGAACGCCGCCGGCGGCCAGGATGCCGTATTTGACAAACTTCGCCTGGTCGTCCAAATGGGCGTGGCCGGCAATGATGTCATTCTGGGCGTTGACTACGGCGATCATCGGTTTCTTCATGTCCTCTTCCGTAAAGCCCAGCGCGTAAAACAAGGACCGGTGGGCGGCGCGGGTGGACCCTTTTTTGACTTGATTACTTCGCAAACTACACATGTAAATCCCTCTTTCCTGTCTCTTTGCTTTGTCTTTTTCTAATGATGGGCCCCGTTTTGTCACGGGTACGCGACTTACATTGTAAAAGTTTTGCCGGGTCCTGTCAAACGAAAGGGCCCTTCTTCCGTACGGCAGGGAAGAAGGGTCCTTGATTTGTAAAAAAAGTATCATCTTTTCGGAACGGAGTCCAAGTGGAACAGGTCCTGTGGAACGACACGAGCTTCCAGGGCCTCCTTAGGGATTTTCGGCGCTTTTTTCGGCAGCGCGCCAATGGTCGTGTCCATGCGGAGGCTCACCGTATGGAGGATAGCCTTCAAGAGGATCATCTGCTGGTCCGCGGGGAGTTTGCCCTTGTTCCTACGGGCCGCGTTCTCCAGGATTACGTCGAACAGACGGTGCAGGCCTTCTGTCCAGTCAGCCGACAGGGCCGTGGGATAGCCGCCCTTGCCGACGGTCAGGAGAAAGGTCGTTCCCTCGAAAGCCGTCCAGAGACGGCGCTGCTCCGCCGGGGTCAGGTTTGCCGCCAGGGCTTCCTGTCCCCACAGTTCCTCCTGAAAAAGGGAATCGGCGGTCAGATTCCGCAAGTGGACACGGTAGATGCGGTTCGCGTCGTCCCCGCCGGCCCGTTCGATTCCGAAAATCCGGTTCAGGATTTCCTTGCGGTTCTTGTCCGCCCCGGACGAACGTCCTGCGTCTTTTTGCACCATTTGAATCCATGTCCCGTCCGGCAGCTGCCGGTAGGCTCTCAGCGTATCCTGTTGGAGCGCCGCATAGAGCAGTATCTTTTTGCGGACCGGTTTGCTTTTTTGGGTTAAATCTTTCATGGTCAGATCAATCCGCATCTTGGCCGTTTCCTCCGGCAGGATGGCATCCTTTTTCCCCGCAGGCAGGGTTCCTGATTCGAATTTGAAGTTCCCTTGTACCCGTAAAATCAGGGAATCCAGCGTAAAGGTTCCCCCCAGCTGCTGGCTTTTGGCCTGATTCTGGCGGACCAGCGCGTCCACCACCTCTTCCTGGGGCGAAGCGGGGCGGACAAGGGACGAATCCGGCCGTGCTGTGGCAGTGGCATCCGGAAGGGCAGACACATCTGCTTTCGAGGCAGCCGACACGGAGGCGGCAGGAGCCGCCGCAGCAAAGGACGGCGCCGCCCAGCTGGCCAGAAGGGTACCGCACAGGGCCAGCGTACGAATCCATGGTTTCATGATGAGTACCTCCTTTTTTCCTATTGTACCATATCCGGTGGAATCGCAAGGCGCTCGACGGGACAGGAAGCTGAACTTTCTGAACGAGTTTGATAAAATGTCACAAAAAATGAGCCGGATGCAGTAGAGGAAAAGAACGGTTCTGGTATATAATAAAGGCGAAAAATCATGTGAATGTCCCGGTGGGACGAATATGTTCCAGCCGAGGCGGAACGAGATTTCCTCACCCCATGGCAACGGGGGTGCCACGCTATTTTGGCAGACAGACGGGAGGTTTTACCATGCAGAACAAATTCACGAAATTGATGGGAATCCAATATCCGATTCTCCAGGGCGGAATGGCCTGGTCCAGCGACGGTACGCTGGCGGCCGCCGTTTCCAACGCCGGCGCGGCCGGCATCATCGGCTCTGGCGGACGGACCACGGAATGGGTCGAGGAGGAAATCCGGAAGGCCAAATCCCTGACCGCGAAGCCCTTCGGCGTCAACCTGATGCTGATGGCGCCGAACGTGAAAGAAATCGCGGAATTGGTGTGCCGCGAAAAGGTCGCGTTCATAACCACTGGTGCGGGCAGCCCTGTTCCCTGGATCGAGCCGATGCACGCGGCCGGTGTCAAGATTATCCCGGTTGTACCGAACGTGAAGCTGGCGCGGCGCGTCGCGGCGGCCGGCGTCGACGCCATGGTCATTGAAGGCATGGAAGGCGGTGGTCACATCGGCACCCTTTCCATCATGGCCCTCCTGGAAAATGTCCTGCGGGATTCCTATGATATCCCTGTCCTGGCTGCCGGCGGTATTGCGGACGGACGCGCCTTGGCGGCGGCCCTTCTCATGGGCGCCGATGGCGTACAGATGGGGTCTCGGTTCCTGTTGACGACGGAATGTCCCATCCACGAAAAGACAAAGGATATGATTGTCCACGCCGTCGACACGGACAATGTCGTGACAGGCTATTCCCGCGGCATGGGTGTGCGCTGCCTGAAAAATGCCTTTACGGAAAAATACCTGGCCGCGGAAATCAGCGGGGCCCCGAAGGAAACGCTGATGGAACTCGGCACGGGCACGTCTCGCATCGGCATGAAAGAGGGCGATACGGTGAACGGCAGCATCATGGTCGGGGAAAGTTTGGCCGTCCTGAACGATATCCTGCCCTGTCAAGAGGTCGTAGATCGCATCATCCAGGAAGCGAGAGAAACTTTGGCCAGGGCCAGGGACATCGAATTGTGAGAAGGGCCCGCTTGGCAGAGGAAAGGGCGGCACCCCCACTACACTACGAAGCAAAAAACAGAAGGACAGCGGCGCGGTAGCGCTGCTGTCCTTTTTACTTCCCGCTTTTCTCAGAACAATCGCTCCTGCCGCAGCAGGGCTTCTTTCAATTCCTTGTAGCGGCGGGGCAGATAGGGAGGCAGCTGCGCCTCCCGGTAGTCGTACCCGTAGGCACGGCGGCTGAGCGCGAGCACCGGCGGGGCCTGGATGCGTTTCGCCACGGCGAGGCCTGTAAAGAGGCCATACCACCGCTCCAAGTCGGCGCAGAATGCGGCGTTGCTGGGGAAACAGCGGTCCACGGTCCCCGGTTCGCAGCCCAGGAAGTGATCCAGGTCCTGGTCACGGTAGTGCTGGAGGATTTCCAGCGGCGTGGCTTTGTCCCAATTTTCCACAAAGGCCCGCAGCAAATAATCGTGATATCCGTATTCCAGGGGATCGCCGCCGTTGCCGACCGTCTGGCCGCGGGACAACTCCGCGCTGGGCCTGATGTCGAAGATGCCACGGGGAATGACCTCCCTGTGATAAACCTGGTCATTCAGGTAGCGCCCCAGGGCATAGACCTGGTGTTTCCACAGATCTCCCAGGGGAGCCAGGACACCGGCAATATCACCGTAAAACGTGCCGTAGCCCACGGACAGTTCCGCTTTATTGGCGTTGCAGCTGAAGCCTCCATGGTAAGCGGCGGCAAATCCGGCCAAAAGACGGGCGCCGCGGTCCCGTGCTTGGATGTTCTGGTACATCAGGTCCGTCAATTCCACTTTGAAATCCCGGTTCGTGTGGTAGCTGTGAATCGGCGTATACAGTTGATTCACCGTATGGGCGACGCTGTCCGAAATGGGAACGACTGTATAATTGGCGCCGATATTTTCGGCCAGCTGCTGGGCCAGGGTCTTCGTCAGGGCCGAGTTGTACTGGCTGGGCATATTGACGAGAAGGACCCGGCCGGGCCCCAGGACATCGGCGTAAAGGGCGGCGGCGACCGCCGAATCGATACCGCCGGAAATGCCGAGGACCATGCGGTCGATGCCGACCTGGGCGAGGAATCTTGTCAGGCCGAAATGGAGGGCCTTGTAGACCATGGCCGCTTCGTCCTCTTCCGTCGCAATGATTTCATCTTTGTAGGAAGCGGCGCGGATGCGGTCCGTCCCCTCGTCCCACGTAAAGACGAGCAGTTCCTCTTCGTACATGGGCGCCGCCGTTTTGACCGTCCCGTCCGGTCCGTAGACGCAACTTTGGCCATCACAAGTAAAGACATCCTTGCCGTTATTCTGGATGCCCGTGTTGTTGCAGTATACGACGGGAATCTGCAGGTCCTTGGCCTGGCTGCCGAAAACACGGTGCCGTTTCCCGTTCTTGCCAAGCGTAAAGGGCGAACAGGAGAGATTGCACAGCAACTGGGCCCCGTTCCCCACTAGCAGCCGGGGAACCTGGAGACGATAATGCTCCGTCCAGCCGTCCTCGCAGAGAAAGATGCCGAAACGATACTCCCGGTCCCGCACGGTCAGGGTCACTGGCTGGAACGCTTTGGCAGCCTTCAGGCGCTTTTCCTCCAGGACCGCCGCCGCCGGTGTAAAATAGCGGGGATCGTCGAATTCCCGGTACGCCGGGAGAGAACTTTTAATCCAAAAATCCCGTTCGGCCAGGCCCGGCAGAAACCGGCCGTCCTGCGCGACAAAGGCCGCGTTGTATTTGCGCACATGGCCGTCCGTATTGGTCCGCCGTTTTTCCACGGCGACATTGCCGAAAATGACCGTAATGCCTTGGGAAGCCGCAAGGATTTCCTGCCCGTAGTGGACGCAATCGTCCAGAAAGGTCGGCTGTTCCCATCGGTCTCCGATCATGTACCCCGGAATGGCCATTTCCGGGAACAGGATCACATCGACCCCTTCCTGTTTGGCGCGGGCAATCCAATCCAGCATTTTTCGGCTGTTCACGTCGGGCCGGCCTGGCAGGACTTCGATTTGCGCGCAGGCTAGTTTCAATGGCATGACCGTTTCCCTTCCTTTATAATGGATTCTTTCGTGTCACTCCCATTATAGCAAAGGGACCGCGATTTTGCCACGGCCCGGCGGATTTCCCAAAAGGGACTACACAGATTCCGTAAAATGGGGTAAACTATACAATTACAAGAGAGGATGAACACGAGTGAAAAAAACCAAGAAAACAAACGCGGCCCGGATTCTCGATGAGCAGGGAATCCCATACCGCCTGCAAACCTACGCGGTCGACGAAGAGCACTTGGACGCCGTCCATGTCGCCCACGAAGTAGGCATGGCGCCGGAACAGACGTTCAAGACCCTCTGTGTGCGCGGCGATAAGAGCGGTGTGATTTTCGCCGTGATTCCCGGCAATGGGGAGCTCGATTTAAAGGCCTTGGCGCGGACCAGCGGCAACAAACGCTGCGAACTGGTGCCCCTGAAGGAGCTGCTACCCCTGACGGGTTACATCCGGGGAGGGTGCTCACCCCTGGGGGCCAAAAAAGACTTCCCGGTCTATCTGGATGAAAGCTGCACGGCCTATGATGAAATCGCCATCAGCGCCGGCATGCGGGGAATGCAGATCATTGCCGCGCCCGACGGCATCATCCAAGCGACAAAGGCCACACTGGCGGCTTTGGTTTTCCACTAAGACAGGCTTACAGGAGGTACCGTACCCATGTTATTTGTCAGCACGCGCAGCAAAGACAATCCCATTTCGTCCGCCCATGCCATTAAAGAGGGCTTGGCGCCGGACGGGGGACTTTATGTCCCCCAGAGTTTTCCGACTTTGACCATGGATGAAATCCTGTCCATGCACCGCCAACCCTACGCGGTCTGTGCCGCATCAGTCCTGCGCCGGTATCTGACGGATTATCGGCCGGAGGAGCTGGCGGCTTGCGCTACGGCGGCCTACACGGAAGAAAAATTCGGCCAGCAGCCTGTCGTGCTCCAAAAGGTGGCAGACCGCACCGACGTGCTGGAACTGTGGCACGGTCCGACCATGGCTTTCAAGGACATGGCCCTGCAGATCCTTCCGCATCTGATGACCCGGGCCCAGGCCAAGGCAGGAGAGGAAGGACGCATCGTCATCCTGGCGGCCACCTCCGGCGACACGGGGAAGGCGGCCCTGGAAGGCTTTGCCGATGTGCCGGGGACCGAAGTCATCGTCTTTTATCCCGAAGAAGGGGTCAGTGCCATCCAGAAGCTGCAGATGACGACCCAGGAAGGGGAGAACACGGCAGTTTTCGGAATCCAGGGAAATTTTGACGACGCCCAGCGCGGCGTCAAGGAAATTTTCCACGACCGGGAATTGGCAGAGCGGCTCCGGGGGCACGGCTGGTCTCTCTCTTCGGCCAACTCCATCAATTGGGGCCGCCTGGTTCCGCAGATTGTCTACTATTTTCGCGCTTATGCCGATGCCGTGGCGGCAGAACGTATCCAGCCCGGGGAAAGCGTCCTCTTCTGCGTGCCTACGGGCAATTTTGGCGATATCCTGGCCGGCTATTATGCCCGCAAGATGGGCCTACCGGTCAAGCGCTTCATCTGCGCTTCCAACGCCAATAACGTCCTGACGGACTTCATCAACACGGGCCGGTACGACCGGAATCGGACACTCCATAAAACGATTTCGCCGTCCATGGACATCCTCGTGTCGAGCAACCTGGAACGGCTGCTTTACGATATGACCGGCGGCAAGGGCAGTCTGGTGGCAGGCTGGATGGAGCAATTGAACACGACGGGCGTCTACGAGGTACCGACGGACCTGGGAGACGATATCCGCTATTTGTTCCAGGGGTTCTGGGTGGATGAACAGGAAACGAAGGATACCATCGGAACGGTCTTCAACGACTATGGCTATGTGTTGGATCCCCATACGGCCGTCGCCTGGCACGCCCTGGAAAAATATCGGCTCCTGTCCAGCGATGAAGCCTACGCCATCGTCTTGTCCACGGCCAGCCCGTATAAATTCAGCCAGTCCGTGCTGGAAGGCCTGAACAAAGCCGATCTCGCCAGAAACGACGATCCCTTTGCCGCCGCCCAGGCGCTTCATGACGTGACCGGCCTGCCTGTCCCGCCCCAGGTGGCAGGGCTGCGGGAAGCCGAGATCCTGCACCAGGACGTCATTGACCCGGGGCAGATGACAGCGGCTATCCTGGATACGTTGGAAATCCGCTGTTAAAATTTTTGTAACAAAGGATACAACTGCTTGCCAACGGGCAAGGGGTATGTTATAATTTTTCAAGTGTTTAATACACACGCAGTCCGATTTGACGCCTGTCCGCGTGCGCGGTGCGGTCAAAGACGAAGGCTGCGGAGGAAAAAACAGGAGGAATGTAAAAATGGCAATCATCTCTATGAAACAGTTACTCGAAGCCGGCGTGCATTTTGGTCATCAGACCCGCCGCTGGAACCCGAAGATGGCAAAGTACATCTTCACCGAACGCAACGGGATCTACATCATCGACCTGCAGAAGACCGTGAAGAAGGTGGACGAAGCCTACAGCTTCATCCGTGAAACCGCCCAGAACGGCGGCAGCATCCTCTTCGTCGGCACGAAGAAACAGGCACAGGAAGCGATGCGCGAAGAAGCGACCCGCTGCAACCAGTTCTATGTTAACGAACGTTGGCTCGGCGGCATGCTGACCAACTTCAAGACCATCCAGAAACGAATCGCCCGCCTGCGCCAGCTGGAAAAGATGGAAGAAGACGGCACGTTCGACGTACTGCCCAAGAAGGAAGTCCTGGGCCTGCGCCATGAAATGGAAAAACTGAACAAGAACCTCGGCGGCATCAAAGACATGAAGAAACTGCCGGCTGCTATGTTCGTCGTCGATCCGCGCAAAGAACACATTGCTGTCCTGGAAGCCCGCAAACTGCACATCCCCATCGTTGCCACGGTGGATACCAACTGCGATCCGGACGAAATCGATTATGTCATTCCGGCCAACGACGACGCGATCCGTGCCGTCCGCCTGCTCGCCGGCAAAATGGCCGATGCCGTCCTGGAAGGCCGTCAGGGCCAGCAGACTGCGGAAACGGAAGCTGCCCCGGAAGCCAAGGACGCTGAATAATCCTCGCCGGTCCCGGCATACAGGGCCGCGCATATCCCCAAGCATGAGTTGACAGAGGAGAGTATACTATGAACATTACTGCTGCATTGGTAAAAGAACTCCGCGAACGCACGGGCGCTGGTATGATGGACTGCAAAAAAGCCCTCGTCGCCACCGAAGGCGATATGGAAAAAGCCATTGACTATCTGCGTGAAAAGGGCCTCTCCAAGGCTGCCAAGAAGGCTGGCCGTGTCGCGGCGGAAGGCGCTGTCGTTTCCTACGTTTCCGAAGACGGCAAGGTAGGTGTCATCGTCGAAGTCAACTGTGAAACGGACTTCGTCGGCTCCAACGAAGACTTCAAGACCCTGGCCGCTTCCATTGCCAAACATGTTGCCGAAACCAATCCGGCGGACGTGGAGACCCTGCTGGACTCCCAGATGGACGGTAAGGCTGTTAAAGATATCGTGACGGAAGCGATCGCCAAGATCGGCGAAAACATTTCCGTCCGCCGCTTTGTCCGCTATGAAAGTGCCGAAGGCAAGGTCTACAGCTACATCCATGCCGGCGGCAAGATTGGCGTTCTCGTCGATATGAAGGGCGGCGACGCCGAACTGGGCAAGAACATCGCCATGCAGGTGGCGGCGGCCAACCCGTCCTACCTGAACCGTACCGAAGTTCCCGCTTCCGAACTGGACCATGAAAAGGAAGTCCTGAAGGAACAGGCCCGCAACGAAGGGAAACCGGAAAACATCATCGAAAAGATGATCCTGGGCCGTATCAACAAGTACTACGAAGAAGTCTGCCTGGTCGACCAGATCTACATCCGCGACAACAAGATGAGCATCACGAAGCTGCTGAAGGCAAACAATGCCGAAGTTGCCCGTTTTGCCCGTTATCAGCTGGGTGAAGGCATCGAAAAGAAACAGGAAAATTTCGCCGAAGAAGTTGCTTCCTTCATCAAGAAGTAATGCAGAACCCCAAGGAGGACATCGCAAGGTGTCCTCCTTTTTTACGCCGTTTCCCGAAACGGGGTAAGGAAAGGGAAGCGGGATCCGCGCCGATTTTGCAAAATAATCGGGAAATCGACGCTCCCGCATTTTTCAAGTAGCGGTGGATGTGCTATAATGGACACAACATGAAGGGGTGTGTCTGTAGTCCTTCAAGATGGTTTGCGCGTCCGCGGGGACCAGATAATTTCATAGGGAACACTTCAGATCGGAGGGCTTGGAACGTGAAATACAAACGTGTGGTTTTAAAACTCAGCGGTGAGGCGCTGGCCGGGGAAAAAGGCTTCGGAATCGATCCGGCAACGGTCAATTCGATTGCCCGCCAGATCCAGCAGGTGTTGGAAAGCGGATTGGAAATCGCCGTCGTCAATGGCGGGGGAAATATCTGGCGCGGCCTGTCCGGTGCCAACAAAGGCATGGACCGCGCCACGGCTGACTACATGGGCATGCTGGCCACGGTCATCAACTCCCTGGCGCTGCAGGATGCCTTGGAACAGTTAGGCGTGCCGACTCGGGTCCAGACCGCCATTGAAATGCGGCAGATTGCCGAGCCCTATATCCGGCGCCGTGCCGTCCGTCATCTGGAAAAGGCCCGTGTCGTCATTTTCGCGGCCGGGACCGGCAATCCGTATTTCTCGACGGATACGACGGCCGCCCTGCGGGCGGCGGAAATCGAAGCCGACGCTATCCTCATGGGCAAAAACGGCGTCGACGGCGTCTATGATTCCGATCCGGCCATCCACAAAGACGCCCGGAAATTCGACCATCTCGACTATATCGATGTCATCAGCCGCCATCTAAATGTGATGGACTCGACGGCCATCAGCTTGTGCATGGATAATCATATCCCCATTGTCGTATTCAATATCGAAACCCCCGGCAATATCTTGAAAGCGGCTCAAGGAACCGTAGTGGGAACTACCGTAGGAGGCGAACAATAATGTCTGTAGTAGAAGAACTGTTAACTGCCAATGAAGCAAAAATGAAGAAGGTCACGGCCCACCTGAAGGAGGACCTGGCCAGCCTGCGCGCCGGCCGTGCTACGCCGGCCCTGCTGAATAAAGTCACTGTGGATTACTACGGGACGCCGACACCGGTCAACCAGGTAGCCAATGTCACGGTTCCGGAACCGCGTATGATCGTCATTACGCCATGGGACAAATCCATGATCAAGGACCTGTCCCGCGCCATCATGGCCTCGGACCTGGGCCTGACGCCGAACAGCGACGGCACCTGCATCCGCCTGAACATGCCGATGCTGACGGAAGAGCGCCGCAAGGAACTTGTCAAGACGGCCCGCAAACATACGGAGGAGGCCCGCGTCTCCGTCCGGAATATGCGCCGCGATATCATCGACGGCATCAAAAAAGCGGAAAAAGCCAAAACGATTACGGAGGACGACGCCAAGGATGGCCAGGACAAGGCCCAAAAATTGACGGACAAACTCATGAAGGACATCGATTCCATCATCGAAGCCAAAGAAAAGGAAATCATGTCCGTCTGACCGCGGTCGTACCGCCCGGGACGCCGGGACGGTGTGACCTCTCAACGCTTGTCGGCGGCAGCTGCCGCTTGGCATAAATATGGGGAAACATCTGACCTGTGGAGAGGAAGGAGGTGTACGATATGGCATTCAAGATCGATTCCGACTCCTGCGTCGGCTGCGGCACGTGTGCAAGCGTCTGCCCCGTAGGAGCTCCGAAAGAAGACGGCAACGGCAAATACGAAATTGATGCCGGGACTTGCGTGGATTGCGGTGCTTGCGCTGCGAACTGCCCGGTCAACGCCATCAGCCAGGACTAAGTCCGGTCCTTATTTCCAGGCGCCCTTCCTCTTTGGAAGGGCTGCCCATTTTGTTTTTAAGGGCCTCTCTGCCGATAGGAGATTCCTTATGTTCGATCAACTTTTTCCGAATGTGTTCCGGCCCATGCCGAAGCAAGTCGACCTTGACACGTCGGGCCTGAGCCCGGACAATATTCCGCAGCACATCGCCATCATTATGGATGGCAACGGCCGCTGGGCCAAGGCCCAGGGGAAAGTCCGCACCTTTGGTCACAAGGCCGGGGCGGAAACATTGAAAACCATCGTACGGGCAGCCGACAGTCTTGGAGTAAAGATTATCACTGCCTACGCGTTCTCCACGGAAAACTGGAAACGTCCCGTCACGGAAATCCATTTCATCATGGAGCTCCTGAGTCACTATCTGACGAACGAAATCCAGGATTTCAACGATAATAATGTACAGGTCCGCTTCATGGGATCCCGCGAAGGGCTGCCCCCGGTCATCCGCGAAAAGATGGATCACGCCATCGAAGTGACCCGGGACAATACGGGCCTGATTTTAAACCTTGCCATCAACTACGGCGGCCGGGCGGAGATTCTGCACGCCGTGCAGTCCCTCGCGCGCCGCGTCCAGGACGGGAACCTGGCCGCGGAGGACATCGATACTGCCGTGTTCGAAGATAGCCTTTATTCCCGCGGCCTGCCCGATCCGGACCTGCTCATCCGCACCGGCGGCGACCAGCGGATCAGCAATTTCCTGCTCTGGCAGATTGCCTACGCGGAAATGTGGACGACCCACGTCTACTGGCCTGACTTTACGCCGGCCATGCTCCTGGAGGCCATCGCCTCCTTTCAGAAACGGGAACGCCGCTTCGGCGGGCTCGTGCAAAAATAAGGACGCCGCGCGGCGCCCGGTGTAAGGAAGGTCTCATTGTGTTCAAACGTATTTTGACCGCCCTTGTGGGCATTCCCATCGCTATTTTTGTCGTCACCCGGGGCGGCTGGCTGTTTACGGCCGCGGTCGCCGTCCTGGCTGTGGTCGGGTGGCGCGAATTCGCCCATATGGCGGCGGAGCAGGGGAAAACCCTTTACGCGGTGACGTCGGCCCTGCCGGTCCTGCTGCTGCAGCTGGCCGCCGGTGTTGCCCGTCCTGACTTGTTCCTGCCGGTCCTGACGGCGGCCATCCTGGGCATCTTATTCGAAGGTCTCGTGCGCCATTGCCAATCCGGGGAGACGGACTGGCCGGCCCACACCTCCCTGTCGGCCTGCGCCCTGCTGTACACGGGCCTTCTGTTCGCCCATGTAATTCTCCTGCGGGCCCATCCCGGCCCCGACGTGACGGTTCGGGGCCTGACCCTGGCCTACGGCGAAGCAGCCGTCTGGATGGTCCTCCTGGGCACTTGGGCCAGTGATACGTTCGCCTATTTCTTCGGCAGGGCGTTCGGCAAGCATAAGTTTTGTTCCGTCAGCCCGAAAAAATCCATGGAAGGGGCCGTGGCAGGCTTCTTCTTCGCGTTTGCCGTCACGGCGGGCATCGCCGCGGACTGGCTGGGCCTTTCCCTGCCGTCTTCCGCCGCCCTGGGCCTGGCCGTCGCGTTCTGCGCCCCTGTGGGAGACCTGGTGGAATCCATCCTGAAGCGGTCCTTTGCCATCAAGGACTCGGGCAGCTTCTTCCCGGGTCACGGCGGCGTCCTGGACCGCATGGACAGCCTGCTCTTTGCCGCGCCCGCAGCCTATTACATCTTGTTGTTCCTGGGCGCCTGACGCGTCCTTAGCGACAGGCCCGGCCTGTCCCTCCAAGGAGGTCCTATGAAAAATCTCACCTTGCTCGGCAGTACCGGATCCATTGGCCGGCAGACCCTCGAAGTGGCGGCCGCCAATCCGGACCGGCTGCGGATCCGCGCCCTGGCGGCGCACTCCAACGTAGATGTCATGTTGTCCCAGATTCGGCAATGCAAGCCGGATCTGGCCGTCCTGACCGACCAGGCCGCGGCGGAAGAGCTGCGGCGGCGGTATGACGGCAAGACGGAAATTCTCGCTGGCGAAGAAGGTCTACTGGCGGCGGCGACGTACGAGGAGACCGATACGGTCCTAGGCGCCATGGTCGGCTACGCCGGACTGGAACCGACGCTGGCCGCCATCGAGAGTGGCAAGGACATCGCCCTGGCCAACAAGGAAACCCTCGTGGCGGCGGGCCACCTGGTGATGGAAGCCGTCGCGGAGAACCATGTCCGCCTGACTCCCGTGGACAGTGAGCACAGCGCGATTTTCCAGTCCCTGCGGGGCGGCACGCACGACGAAGTAAAACGTCTCATCCTGACGGCGTCCGGCGGTCCGTTCCTGCATTTATCGAAGGAAGAACTGGCCCATGTGACGGTCGAGCAAAGCCTTCATCATCCCAACTGGAATATGGGTCGGAAGGTGACCGTAGACAGTTCTACCCTGGCCAACAAAGGCCTGGAAGTCATGGAAGCCCACTGGCTTTTCCAGATGCCGTACAGCAAGATCGACGTCGTCATCCATCCCCAGAGTATCGTCCATTCCCTTGTGGAATTCTGCGACGGCGCGGTCCTCGCGCAGCTGGGCGTACCCGACATGCGCCTGCCTATCCAGTATGCCTTGTCCTTCCCCGAACGGTACCGGTGCGCCTTTGACCAGTTGGACCTGGTCCAGGCGGGCCCCCTGACATTCCTGGAGCCGGACACGGATAAATTCCCCGCCCTGGCCATTGCCATCGCCTGCGGCAAGGCGGGCGGCACCCTGCCCTGCGTTTTCAACGCGGCCAACGAAGTCTGTGTCGAAGCGTTTCTGGCCGGCCGCATCCGCTATCTGGAAATTCCCGAATTAATCCGCCGGACCGTGGAAGCCCACGAGAACATTTCCCGGCCGGGTATCGCGCAGATCCGCGAAACAGACGCGCGGACCCGCCGCTACACGGAACGCCTCATCGCGGAACGCTGACGGAAAGGAGTTTTTGTGTTAGTCACTATCCTTGCTTGTATCTTTGTCTTCGGCGTCCTCATTTCCATCCATGAGTTCGGCCATTTCATCACGGCCAAACTGACGGGTATGCGGGTCGACGAATTTGCCATCGGCTTTGGGCCGAACCTCTGGCAGAAGCGGAAAGGGGAGACTCTGTACTCCCTGCGCGTCCTGCCTTTGGGCGGTTACAACCGGATTGCCGGCATGGATCCCGACGATCCCCCCGACGTGGAGCGGGGCTTCAACTCGAAATCGGTCTGGGCCCGCATGCTGGTCATCCTGGCAGGGTCCGTCATGAATCTTCTCCTGCCGGTCTTTATCTTTTTCAGTCTCTTTCTCCTGGTAGGCGTCAACATGCCGGTCCACGAACCAATCATCGGACAGGTCGTCCCGGGACAAGCGGCGGCACAGGGCGGCATGCGGGCCGGGGACCGGATCGTCACGATTGACGGCCGGCCGGTCGCGGACTGGGACGGTGTCCGCTCGGAGATTGCCGCGTCAGACTTCCGGACCTTGCCCATTGTGATCGAACGGGACGGCACCCGTCAGACCTTGATGATGACGCCCCAGGCCAACCCCGAATCGGGACGGCCATTCCTCGGAGTCTTGTCCGCCGTACGTCAGGTCCGGCTGGGCCCGGGACAGGCGGCGGCTACTTCCGTCCGGGCGACGGGCAACATCTTGTTGTCCATGTATCGGGGCCTGTATCAGATGGTGACGGGCCGTTCGGGGGCCGAATTGGCCGGTCCCGTGGGAGTGGCGAAAATGACGGGCGAGATGGCGCAGCAAGGCTTCGCGCCCTTGCTTCAATTTATGGCCCTCCTGAGCCTGAATCTGGCGGTCATCAATCTTCTGCCGCTGCCCGCGCTGGACGGCGGACACTTTTTCATTCTCCTCGCCGAAGCCATTACAGGCCGCCGTCTGGGGAAAAAAGCCATGCTCAATATCCAAAAGGCCGGTGTCCTCATGATCCTGGCCGTCACGATCCTGGCAACCTATATGGATTTCACCCGCTGATTCCGTCCGGAACGGACAGAACTATGGTATAATAAAAAACGGTCGTTTCAACGGCCTCCCGGAAACGGGAACGACAAAGGAGCTGTTCATATGGAACGCAGAAAAACCCGTCAAATCCAGGTTGGATCCGTGAAAATCGGCGGCGGCGCCCCCGTTTCGGTCCAGTCCATGACCAATACCAAGACCCAGAACGCGCAGGCGACACTGGCCCAGATCCGGCGGTTGGCCGACCTGGGCTGTGATATCATCCGCTGTGCCGTCCCGGACCAGGAAGCGGCCCTGGCGCTGAAGGACATTACGGCCGGCAGTCCCATCCCGGTCATTGCGGATATCCACTTCGACTATCGGCTGGCCCTGCAGGCCATCGAATCCGGCGTGGACGGGCTGCGCCTCAACCCCGGGAACATCGGCGGCCCTGACAAGGTGCGCGCCGTCGTGGAAGCAGCCAGGGCGCGTCACCTTCCCATCCGGATCGGCGTCAACGCCGGTTCGCTGCCACGCGACCTTTTGGAAAAATACGGGCATCCGACGCCGGAAGCCTTGGTAGAAGCGGCCTGGCGCCACATCCACATCCTGGAGGATATGGAGTACGGCAACATCAAGGTCAGCCTCAAATGCCACGACGTCCCCCTGACCCTGGCCGCATACCGCCTGCTGGCGTCACAGTGTGATTATCCGCTGCACGTGGGCATTACGGAAGCGGGGACCGTCCATTCCGGCTTGATCAAGTCGGCTGTCGGGATCGGGGCCCTTCTGGCCGAAGGCATTGGCGATACCATCCGTGTTTCCCTGACAGGTGACCCGGCGGAAGAGGTCAAGGCGGGCTTTGAAATCCTGAAGGCCCTGGGCCTGCGCCAGCATGGCGCGACCCTCATCAGCTGTCCTACCTGCGGCCGCACCAGCATCGACCTGGAAAAACTGGCCGGTCAGGTGGAGGCGCATCTGGCCGGCATCAAGGAGCCCATTACAGTCGCCGTCATGGGATGCGTCGTCAACGGACCGGGCGAAGCCCGGGAAGCCGATGTCGGCATTGCCGGCGGCAAAGGGGAGGGGCTGGTCTTCCGCAGGGGCGAGGTCTTGAAGAAAGTACCCGAAGAAGACCTTATCCCATCCCTGTTCGTGGAAATCGATAAAATTTTAGACGAGAGGAAGAAGCAATAAAATGTTAGTCAGCAAACTTTACGCACCGACCTTGCGGGAGGTTCCGGCAGAAGCGGAAATTCCCAGCCACAAACTGATGCTCCGTGCGGGCTATATGCGTAAGTCCGCCACGGGCATGTATACGTTCCTGCCGCTGGCGCAGCGCGTCCTGAAAAAAATCGAGGCCATCATCCGGGAAGAAATGGAAGCCGCCGGCGCCCAGGAAATCCTGATGCCGGTCCTGCAGCCGTCGGAGCTCTGGAAACAAAGCGGCCGCTGGGACGCTTACGGCGGGGAGATGTGGCGCATCAAGGATCGCCACGGCCATGATTACTGCCTGGGGCCGACACACGAGGAAATGATTACGTTCCTGGCCCAGATGGATGTCAATTCCTACCGGCAGCTGCCCTTGAACCTGTACCAGATCCAGGACAAGTTCCGCGACGAACGGCGCCCCCGTTTCGGCCTGATGCGGAGCCGTGAGTTCATCATGAAAGACGGCTATTCCTTTGATGTCGACGAAGCCGGCCTGGACAAGGCTTATGAAAAAATGTATCAGGCCTACACGAACATCTTCCAACGCTGCGGCCTGGTCTTTCGCCCCGTCGAAGCGGACAGCGGCGCCATCGGCGGCAACGGCTCCCATGAATTCATGGTCCTCGCCGACAGCGGCGAAGCGGAAATCTGCTACTGCACGCAGTGCAATTATGCCGCCGACACGGAAAAAGCGGAACTTCATCCGTTGGAATCCGCGCCGGAAGAACTGAAAGAGAAAGAAAAAGTCGCCACGCCGGACTGCAAGACCATCCAGGCCGTCTGCGACTACCTGAAGGCCCCGGTGGAGAAGTCTGTCAAGGCTGTGGCCTATACGAGCGCCAAAGGACTGATTCTGTGCTTTGTCCGCGGCGACCACGAGGTCAACGAGACCAAAGTCGTCAATACGGTCGGCGTGCCCGAAATCGAAATGGCGCCGGCAGAAGAACTGGCAGCGGCCGGCACGCATGGCGGCTATATGGGCCCCTGCGGACTCGACCCGAAAAAAGTCATCATCGTCTGCGATGCTACGGTCATGAACATGCATAACTTCTGCTGCGGCGCCAACGAGGAAGGCTATCACTGGATCAACGTCAATCCGGGGCGTGACTTCACGCCTACCTATGTGGCGGACATCCGCCTCATGCAGGAAGGGGATCCCTGTCCCCATTGCGGCGGTACCATCGCCAAGGCCCGCGGCATCGAAGTCGGTCAAATCTTCAAATTGCGCGATAAATACAGTGCCTCCATGGGCGCGACCATCCTCGACGAGACGGGAAAATCGATTCCCATGCAGATGGGCTGCTACGGCATCGGCGTAGGCCGGACGATGGCGGCCGCCGTGGAGCAGAACAACGACAAGGACGGCATTATCTGGCCGGCCCAGATCGCGCCTTATCACGTCCTCATCGTCCCGGTCAATATCAAGGACGACGCGATCCGGGAGAAGGCTTTCTCCGTCTATGAAGAACTGACGAAGGCCGGACTGGAAGTCCTCCTGGACGACCGCGACGAACGGCCGGGCGTCAAATTCAAGGACGCCGATCTGTACGGTTTCCCTCTGCGTATCACCATCGGGAAAAAGACCCTGGACAAGGGCCAGATTGAAGTCCGTACGCGGAAAACCGGCGAAACGGTCCTGCTGCCTGCCGATGATTTCACCGGCACCGTCCGCGACATGCTGGAGGCTCTCCAAAAGTAACTTCTGAGGGGGTATCACATGGAATCCTGGTTCACTCAATTTATCAATTCCATCCAATTCGAAATGCTGGTCCGCATGATCCTGTCCGCCGTATTCGGCGGGATTGTCGGTATGGAACGGGGAAGCGGGGACAGGCCGGCCGGATTCCGGACCCATATTTTGGTCTGCGCCGGCTCGACTCTGATTATGCTTGTCTCCCTGTACGGCTTTGACGGGTTCGACCAGATTCCTTTCGAGTACCCTCGCAACCGTGACTCTGCCCGCATCGCGGCGCAGGTCGTCAGCGGAATCGGCTTTCTTGGCGCCGGCACGATCCTCCACGAAGGGCTGACCGTCCGCGGCCTGACCACGGCAGCCAGCCTCTGGATGGTTTCCGCCATCGGTCTCGCTACGGGTGCCGGCATGTATTTCATCAGCATCATGGCGACGGGGATCACGATGGTTACGCTCGTCACCTTCCATACCTGGGAAAAACGCTTCAGCGTGGGCCGCAGTCCGGATCGCAAATTCATCCGCATCACGGCCGTCAACAGTCCCGGCCTGATTACCAACGTCACGAACTACCTGACGGAAAACAGGATTAAGGTGAAGACAATCAATGTCAAAAACAACCCGACAAAAAAACAAGTCCTGTTGGAGTTGTACCTGAAATTCTCGCCGGATCAGGACGCGACGGATCTCACCATGGGGATTCAGCAGATTGACGGGATCCTGACGATAGAAAATGTAGGTTGATTTATGAACGCTGATTTTTACATTGACATCCACGACAGTGAATTCACTAAATTTTTGAATTCACTGTCGCTTTCATCAGAACAAAAATTCAAGGCCAAGGTTTTACGGGCCCATAAAATCTGGGTGGACACGGCTGCCGACCAGTGGCAGATCGATTACACGGCGCCCTGTGACCCTGGGGAAGACCTGCTTCAAGTCGTGTCGGACGCCTTTCGGTCCGCCTTCGGCACCTCCCGGGTCCGGTGGAACCGCTGTGTCCCGAAACACCGCGCCGCCGCTTCCCCGGCACAGTCTGCGCCGGACCCACAAGGGAACGACGCGCCGCCCGACTTTGGGGAGCCGGAAGAGGAAACGACCGTCTCCGGACTGGGGATTGCCGGGTCTCCCGATTCCCCGGCGTCTCCTGCCGCGCCGGCGCCTTCCCCGGCAGCGCCTTCTGTTCCTGCCGGAGCGCCTTCCCTGCAGGATGAAGCCTTTCAAAAGGCCTATGCCTCGTTGTACGGCGATAAATTTGCCGACGGGTTCCTCCTGGGACATCGGATCAAGGGGGCCGTGCGTCCCATGAACAGCCTGATCGAAGCGGAGAGGAACGTCGTTGTCCAAGGCACCCTCGTCGGAGCCCTGGATAAAGAAGGGAAAAAATTCGAAACCTATTCGGAAAAAGAACTGCGGAACCAGAAATTCCTTCTTCTTTTCAGCCTGGCCGACGACGCGAACGGCGTTTACGTCAAAGTCCTGTTCGACAAGAAAGAGGAGCTTCAGTCCACCGCCAAAAAACTGAAAAAGGGGAGCGTCTACCAGGTCCAGGGCAAATCGGAACCGGACCGGTTCAACCATGACGCCATGACGATCCTGGCCTCCGCCATCCGCCAGATGCCGGAAGCGGGCACTCCCCGGGAGGACAAGGCCCCGGTGAAACGTGTCGAACTCCATTGCCATACGAAAATGAGCAAGCTCGACGCCATCGCGGACATCAAGGAACTACTCGAAACGGCCATCCGCTTTGGCCACAAGGCCCTTGCCATTACGGACCACGGCGTCGTCCAGGCATTTCCGTTCTGTACGAAGGCCCTGGCGGATATCCAAGGCGAGATCAAGCTTCTCCTCGGCTGTGAGGGGTATTTGATTACGGACGAGGAAGGAGATATCTTAAAGGAACGGTTGCCCCATACCGGCAAGATCCGGTCCCATCACATCATCCTCCTGGCCAAAAACCGCATTGGCCTGCAGAATCTCTATCAGCTTATTTCCCTGTCCCACCTGAACTACCTCAATGGCAACGGCGCCCGGACGCGTCCCATGATTCCCCGCGAAATCCTGCAGGAGTATCGCGAGGGCCTGATTCTCGGCTCGGCCTGCGAAGCCGGCGAAGTCTATCGTACGGTAGAATCCCTTTTCGAAGGAAAGGCGACGGAAGAACAGCTGCGGCAGACCGCGTCATTCTACGATTACCTGGAAGTCCAGCCTTTGGGCAACAACGCCTTTCTGGAGCGCATGGGCCGCTTCACGCGTGAGCAGCTCATGGAGATGAACAAAAAAGTCTACGAGACGGCGAAAAGTCTGGGCATTCCCTGCTGCGCCACGTGCGACGTCCATTTCCTGCGCCCGGAAGACGCCATGACCCGCACGGTCCTGCAATACAGTCAGGGCTACCGCGACGCGGAGTTCCAGGCGCCCCTCTATTATCGGACGACGGAAGAGATGCTGGCGGAATTTTCCTATTTTGACAAGGACACGGCCTATGAGATCTGTGTCACGAATCCAAACCGGATCGCGGACCAGTGCGAATCCATGAAACCCGTGCCTGACGACGACCAGCTGTATTCGCCGGCCCTGCCTGGCGCGGAAGAGGAAATCCACGATCTGAGCTATGCCAAGGCCCATCGACTGTACGGAGACACGTTGCCGAAAATCGTCGAAGACCGGCTCAAACTGGAATTGGACGCCATTATCAACCATGGGTACGCCGTGCTCTACGATATCGCCCACAAGTTGGTCAAGCATTCTGTCGACGATGGATACCTGGTCGGCTCCCGGGGTTCTGTCGGTTCGTCCTTCGTGGCCTGCATGACGGACATCACGGAAGTCAATCCCCTGGTACCCCATTACCGGTGTCCCCAGTGCCGTCATACGGAGTTTTTCACGAACAACGAATATGCCTCGGGCTTCGACATGCCCGTCAAGATGTGTCCTGAATGCGGTACGGAAATGGTCCGCGATGGGCACAATATCCCTTTTGCCGTCTTTATGGGACTCCATGGCGACAAGGTGCCTGATATCGACCTGAACTTCTCCGACGAATACCAGCATTCGGCCCACAAGTACACGGAAGAGCTCTTCGGCCGGGACAATGTGTGCCGTGCCGGTACCATTACGACGGTGGCACCGAAAACGGCCATGAGTTACGCCCGCAAGTATTTTGAAGAACACAACATCCCGGCCCATCCGGCCTACATCAGCAAATTCGCCGAAGGACTGAACGGGGTCAAACGCGGGACGGGCCAGCATCCGGCAGGCATCATGGTCATTCCCCGGGATATGGACATCCATTACTTTACCGGCATGAACCATCCGGCGGACGACAAGGAAAGCGACATTATCACCACCCATTTCGACTACCATTCCATCAACGACCGCCTGGTCAAGCTGGATATCTTGGGCCACGTGGATCCGACCATGATCAAGCGTCTCCAGGAATTTACGGGCATCGACCCGACGACCATCCCCATCGGGGATCCGGATACGATGGCCCTTTTCCAGGGAACGGACGTCCTGCACGTCACGCCGGAACAAATCGGCACCAAGGTCGGCACCTTGGGAATTCCTGAATGCGGCACCAATTTCACGCTGGAAATGATTTACACCATGAAGCCGAAAATTTTCAGCGATATTGTCCGCGTATCCGGGTATTCCCACGGCACCAACGTCTGGCTTGGCAACGCCAAAGATCTGATTGAAAAGGAACACCGCCCGGTAGAGCAGACCATTTCCACCCGGGATGACGTCATGACAAGCCTGATTGCCCGTGGCGTCGATTCGTCCATGGCTTTCAAAATCATGGAATATGTGCGCAAGGGCAAGGCCGCCAAAAAAGGGCTGGAGCCGAAGATGCGCGAAGCCATGGAAAAGGCCGGCGTACCCGATTGGTACATGAAGAGCTGCGAAACCGTCGAGTACCTGTTCCCGAAAGCGCATGCCGTGGCTTACGTCCTGAACGCCTATCGCATCGCCTACTGCAAGGTCCATTATCCGACGGCCTACTACGCGGCCTATTTCTCCCAGCGCGCCGATGTGGACGCGAACTTCATCTACAAAGGTGAGGAATTTATCCGGCAATATCTCAAGAACGTGGAAGCCCAGGGATTCCAGGCTTCGCCTGTGGACAAGACAAACTGCATCTATCTGCAGCTCATCCTGGAAATGCTGGCCCGAGGCTTTGAGTTTCTTCCCATCGACCTATACAAGTCCCACGGACACCGTTTTCTCCCAGAAGGGGAGAAGGGCGTGCGCATTCCCCTATCGGCCCTGCCCGGCGTTGGCGACGGTGTCGGCCGTACGTTGGCCCTGACGGCCAAACGGGCCCGGGAAGAAGGACAGGACTTCCTGTCCATGGAAGACCTGATCGCCCGCTGCGCCAAGGTGGAGGCGGAAACGCTCCGAAAAGCGCAGGACGGCGCCGAATTGTCCGACGAAGAGCAGCATCTGGGCCACGTCGGTCAATCCGCCCTCGATGCCCTGAACGCCTTGGGTGCCCTGGGCAGCCTGCCTGAAACGAACCAGATTTCCCTGTTCTGACAGGAACAGGACTGCCGTTCAGGAAGGAAATTCCTCTTTTTTCCTCTGTTTTTTCGCGTTTTACTGCAAAAAGTGTTGTAAACGTTACGAAAACATGATACAATCATCTTGGAAAATTTATGAAGCAATCAGGAAGAGTGGGTGCAAAACCCGCTCTTTCGTTATATTTGAGTGGTTTTGGGAAGAAAGACAAGGTGACAACATGAAACGGGAAGAAGTAGAACGGTACATTGCCTCCGTCGTGGAAACAATCCTGGACGGCACGGAACTTTCCCTCGTCGACGTGGAATACGTGCGGCAGAAAGACTGGTATCTGCGCGTGTACATCGACAAGGAAGGCGGCATCGAAATCGACGACTGCCAGCGTGTCAGTGAGAAGCTGGCGGAGGTCCTCGACAAGGAAGACCCCATCAAGGAAAAGTATTACCTGGAGGTTTCGTCGCCGGGCATCGACCGGCCCTTGAAAAAGGACAAAGACTTTACATCCCGCTACGGACAGAAGGTCGACCTGGCCTTTTACGAACCCTGGGAAGGGATGAAAGCGGTCACGGGCATCCTCGTGGCCCACGATGCGGACACCGTGTCCGTACGCAAGATTGTCAAAGGTAGAACGGACGCCAAGGCGTCTGTCATAGAGCGGAAGCTGATTGCTACTGTAAAACCCCATATTGATTTTTAAGGAGGACGTATTAAAGTGAATTCCGAGTTTGTGCAGGCCATTGAACTGTTGGGGAAAGAGAAAGGAATCAATCCCGAGATCTTGTTTCAGGCCGTAGAAGAGGCAGTGGTCAGTGCCTACAAGAAAAATTACGATAGCTCCCAAACGGTGCGTGTCGTCCTGAACAAAGGGACGGGTGAGTTCCATGTGTATGAACAGCGCCGTGTGGTCGACCAGGTTGTCCGGCCCCATGACGAGATTTCCCTGGACCAGGCCCAACTCCTGAATCCCGACTATGTCCTCGGGGATATTGTGGAACAGGAAGTCTTCCCGAAGGACTTCAGCCGCGTCGCCGTCATGAACGCGAAACAAATCATCACGCAGCGCATCCGCGAGGCGGAACGCAATCTGGTCTACGACAAGTTCGTCGGCCGGGAAGACGACATCGTAACCGGGATTGTACAGCGTGTGGAACGGGGGACGGTCTTCGTGGAACTGGGCTCCACCATCGGCATCCTCGCCGCGAACGAGCAGATTCCCGGGGAACGTTATCTGGGCCACGACCGCATGAAGTTCTATATCGTTGAAGTCAAGAAGACCGGCAAGGGACCACAGATCATGTTGTCCCGTACCCATCCGGGGCTGCTGAAACGGCTCTTCGAACTGGAAGTGCCGGAAATCCACGACGGTGTCGTGGAAATCAAGTCGGTTTCCCGGGAAGCGGGCATGCGGTCCAAGATCGCGGTCTTCTCCAAAGATTCCAAAGTCGATGCTGTCGGCGCCTGCGTAGGCCACAAGGGCATGCGTGTCCAACACGTGGTAGACGAACTGCGCGGGGAAAAAGTCGACATTGTCAAATACAATGAGAATCCGGCCACCTATGTATCGAACGCTTTGTCCCCGGCGCAGGTTGTCCGGGCCGAAGCGGACGAAGCCGAAAAGGTCTGCCGTATCGTCGTCCCCGATTTCCAGCTGTCCCTGGCCATCGGCAAGGAAGGACAGAACGCCCGCCTGGCAGCCAAACTGACAGGCTGGAAAATCGATATCAAGAGTGAATCCCAGGCGGCCGCAGCCGCTGCGGAAGCCCCTGCCAAGGAGGATGGTGAGAAACAGTGACGACAAAGGTAAAGAAAATTCCCCTGCGCAAGTGTATCGGCTGCGAGGCGATGAAGCCCAAGAAGGAACTGATTCGCATCGTCCGCACCCCCGAAGGCGCCATCGAGTTGGACAAAACGGGAAAGAAAGCGGGGCGGGGCGCCTATGTGTGCCCGGACAAAGAGTGCATCACCAAAGCTTATAAAGGTCATAGACTGGAGAAAGCCTTTGACAAACAGATAAGTGATGATGTTTACAGATCCCTGCTGGAGGAACTGAAGAATGGCTGAAAAGGAAGCGGCCGGAGTCCTGGGCCTGGCCCAGAAGGCCGGACGGATTGCTTCCGGGGATGCCGCCGTGCGGACGGCCCTGGAAAAACGGGAAGCGGTGCTGCTCCTCGTTGCGACAGACACGGCCGCCAATACGGAGAAAGAACTGGTCCATCTGGCAGAAAGAGCGAACATTCCCATTATCCGCGCGTTTACGCGGGCAGACCTGGGCGCCAGCCTCGGAAAGGCGCCCCGCGCGGCTGCCGCGGTGACGGATAACGGACTTGCTGCCTTGTTAAAAAAGAAACTGTCTATAAATGAGTAAGCGGAGGTGCTGAATGGCGAAGAAACGTATTTTTGAAGTGGCCCGGGAACTGGGTGTGCCCACACAGGAAATCCTGGAGCTGCTTGCAAAGCACAATATCAATAAAAGCAATTTAAACGGCGTCGATGACAAGGACATGTCCATCATCAAGAGCCGCTACCAGGGCGGTGCCGCCAAAACCGCTGCACCGAAGCCGACAGCGGCCGTGTCCCCTGTCAAGGCGGCGCCGCCGAAGAAAGCCGCGCCCGCCAAGGAAACTCCGGCGGCTGCCGTCAAGGCCACGCCCGTGAAGGAAGCGCCGAAAACCCAACCCGAAGACGCTCCCAAAGCGGCTCCCAAAGCTCCGGCCCGTCCGAAATTGTCGGACCATCCGTCCATGATTGTCAAACCGGTCATCATGACGGTGAAAGCGGAACCGGAAGGCAGTCGTTCCCAGACGAACGGACGCCGCCACCAGTCGGATGACCAGCGGAATTTTCCGAATGACCGGAACCGCTACGCAAACTTCAAGAAGAAAGAAAAACCGGCAGCGCCCCAACCTGCGGCCCCCACGCCTGCAGCGGCAGCCGGCAGCACGGAAAACACAGTGAGCAACACGACCACCACCAACACGTCCAGCCGGCCGCAGCAGAACGACGGCCGCAACCGGTATCGGAACTTCAACAAAGACAACGGCCGCCAGAACAACACCAACAACGATTCCCGGGACCGCCGCGGGGACAACAACCGCTGCGGTTACAGCGGTAATCGCAGCAGCCAGGGCGGCAATCGCAATGACAACCGGGACAACCGTCAAGGCGGCTTCAACAACAGCCGCAATAGCCAGGGCGGCGGCTTCAACAGCAACCGCAACAGCCAGGGCGGCGGTTACAGCAGCAATCGCAGCGGCCAGGGCGGCAATTTCGGCGGCAATCGCAATGATAACCGCGACAACCGTCAAGGAGGCTTCAATAACAGCCGTAATAGCCAGGGCGGCGGCTTCAACAGCAACCGCAACGGCCAGGGCGGCGGTTTCAGCAAGGACCGTGACAACAACGGCAACCGCAGCCGCTTCCCGCAGAACCGCAAACCGGCCACGCCGACAGAGGAAATCCCGCGTGGCAAGGAAAGCCGGGAACGGTACAACAAGAAACACGAAAAGCAGCTAAAGGGATCCTACGCGTCCCGGGACAGCCGTCCCATGCGTAGTGCAGACCATATGCACACGAGCAAGCATACCAAGGGCATGAAGAAAGACATCCGGCCGCAGCAGGCGGCCCAGGTCGCCCGTCCGACCAGCGTGGAAATGGGAGAATCCATCAACGTCCAGGATTTCGCCAAACTGATCAAGCGCGAAGTGGCGGAGGTCATCAAGTCCCTCTTCCTGCTGGGCGAAATGGTGACAATCAATCAGGACATCGATTTCGATACGGCTACCCTTGTTGGACAGGAATTCAATGTGGAAGTCAAACCGCTGCCGCCGGAAAAAGATCCGACGGAAATTCCTGAAGTGGAAGACGATCCAAAGCTTCAGGTAACCCGTCCGCCTGTCGTCACGGTCATGGGCCATGTCGACCACGGCAAGACATCCCTTTTGGACGCCATCCGCAAGACCCACGTCACGGCCCGCGAAGCCGGCGGCATCACGCAGCATATCGGCGCCTATGTAGTCAACTCCAAAGGAAAGAAAATCACCTTCCTCGATACGCCGGGCCATGAGGCTTTTACGGCCATGCGGGCCCGCGGCGCCCAGTGCACGGATATTTCCGTCCTCGTCGTCGCGGCCGACGACGGCGTCATGCCGCAGACCATAGAGGCCATCAACCATTCCAAGGCGGCCGGAGTGCCCATCATTGTGGCCATCAATAAAATCGATAAACCGGCGGCCAACCCGGACCACGTCAAGCAACAGCTGGCGGAACTGGAACTGATTCCGGAAGACTGGGGCGGCGACACCATCATGGTTCCTGTTTCGGCCCATACGCACCAGGGCATCGACGACTTGCTGGAAATGATCCTGCTCGTTGCCGAAGTGAAGGAATTGAAAGCCAATCCCAAACTGCCGGCCCACGGCGTCATCGTCGAAGCCAAACTGGACAAAGGCCGCGGCCCCGTGGCGACGGTTCTCGTACAGCGCGGCACCCTGACCATCGGCGATTATATCCTCGCGGGAACGGCCCATGGCCGTGTCCGTGCCCTTGTCAATGACCGCGGGGAAAAAGTCCGCAAAGCCGGTCCGTCCGTCCCGGTCGAAGTCCTGGGCCTGAACGAAGTGCCCCAGGCTGGTGACATCCTGGACGCGGCCGAGGAAAAACTGGCCCGCGCCGTGGCGGAAAAACGGGTCGCCAAAGCCAAAGCGGAACAGCAAAAAGCGGCCAAGGTCTCCTTGGACGATATTTTCAGCCGCATCAAAGAAGGCGAGCTGAAAGACCTGAACATCGTCGTCAAAGCCGATGTCCAGGGGTCCGTGGAAGCTTTGTGTGCTTCCCTGCTGAAAATCCAGAACGACGAGGTCAAGACGGTAATCGTCCACTCCGGTGTCGGCGCCATCAACGAATCGGACGTCATGCTGGCTTCGGCCGCCAATGCCCTGATTATCGGCTTCAACGTCCGGCCGGACGCCAACGCCCGGAAAGTGGCGGAACAGGAACAGGTCGACATCCGCATGTACCGCATCATTTACGACGCGATCAACGATGTGGAAGCCGCCGTCAAGGGCATGCTGGCCCCGAAATTCGAAGAGGATGTCATTGGCCGCGTGGAAATCCGCCAGGTTATTACCATCTCGAAGATGCTCATCGCCGGCTGCTATGTCACGGAAGGCAAAGTCACGAACAATGCGAAAGTCCGCGTCTACCGCGACGACATCGTGATTGCCGAGGACGAAGTGGAATCCCTGCGCCGGTTCAAAGACGACGTCAAGGAAGTCCAGGCCGGGTATGAATGCGGCCTGACCTTGACCAAGTTCCACGACGTGAAAGTCGGGGACCAGCTGGAAGTTTATGTCATGAAGGAAGTGGCGCCGAAATAAGCGCCTTCCTTCCCAAAGGAATACAATATGGCAAGAGTAAGAGTTGAAAAAGTACAGGAACAGATCCAACATGAGATTTCCAATATGCTCCTGCGGGATATCAAGGATCCGCGTATCCAGGCTGTCACGGTGACCGGCGTGGAACTGACGGACGATATGAGCCAGGCGAAGGTTTTTGTCAGTCTCTACGGTTCCGCAGAAAAGCAGCAGGAGGCCTGGAATGCCCTGAATCGGGCCAAAGGATTCCTGCGGACGGAAATCGCCAAACGGATCCGCCTGCGTTTTGCGCCGGAGATCCTGCTGGAAAAGGATACCTCCTTGGAATACGGAGCCCATATCGACAGCCTCCTGCGCCAGATTAAGGAAACGGAGCAGAAATGACCCCGCCTCCGGACCCGCCCGTCCTAGCGACAGGACGATTGGGAATCAGTCATACGAAGGACAGGACTATGTGTAAGATCCTTACTATGGAAGAAACAGCCGCTCTCTTGAAGGGGGCGCGAAAACTGGTCCTCGTGAGCCACATCAGCCCCGACGGGGACACTCTTGGCAGTACCCTGGCCTTGGGCCGTGCCTTGCAGTCTTTAGGGAAGGAAGTCATCCTGAACGTGGACGACGACATTCCCGACGTTTTCCGGTTTTTGCCGGGTATCGACGCCTACCGGCGGTTTGCCGCGGACGAACAGGTCCCGGCGGATCTGCTCGTCGTTATGGATGCCAGTTCGGCCGACCGGGTAGGGAACGCCCTGCAGGTCGTCCGGACCGGTACGGTGCTGAACATCGACCACCACAAGACCAACACGCGCTTCGCCGATGCCTTGTATTTGGACGACAAGGCGGCAGCGACGGCGGAAATCACGTTTGACCTGGTACGCGCCCTCGGGGTCTCCCTGGATAAAGAGACAGCCACGTGTATCTACGAGGGATTGTACGCCGACACGGGATCGTTCAAATATTCCAACACGACGGCCCACACGCTGCGCACTGCGGCGGATTTGCTGGCCTACGGCGTGGATCCCGGCTATATTTCCGACAGCATGGAAGTCAAGGACCGGCCCCAAATCGAGCTGCTCGGCAAAGTCCTGGAAACCCTGACTTTCCGCAAGGACGGACGCATCGCCTACGTGGAGATTCCCCTGTCCCTGTACGACCACAATGTGAACACCGACTCCTTTGTGTCCTACCCGCGTTATATCAAAGGCGTGGAAGTGGCCCTCCTCTTTAAGGAAGTCGAAGCGGGCCTGACCCGCGTCAGTTTCCGCTCCCAGACGGCGGATGTGGCAAAAATAGCCCTGGGCTTCCAGGGCGGCGGCCACCAGAAAGCCGCAGGCTGCAGTATCCATGCCCCGCTGGCGGAAGCCAAGAAAATCGTATTGAACGTTGTCGAGGCGGCCCTGGCATGAGCGATGGCATCCTGAACGTGTACAAACCGGCGGGAATGACCTCCCACGACGTGGTAGGAAAAATCCGCCGGATTTACGGACAAAAGAAAGTCGGTCACGGAGGCACCCTGGATCCCGACGCCGCCGGGGTGCTGCCAGTTTTTCTCGGCACGGCGACGCGCCTGCTGGAATATGCCGTGGAAGGCACGAAAGCCTACCGGGCCGAAGGCTGCCTGGGCAGCCGTACCACGACGGGCGACAAGAGCGGCGTTGTCGTGGAAAAAAGACCGGTCCCGCCGTTGACACGGGACGACATGGAGCAAGTGCTGGCACGGTTCCGCGGCCCCATCCTGCAGACGCCTCCCATGTATTCCGCGTTAAAGGTCAACGGCCGGAAACTGTATCAGTACGCGCGGCAGGGCATGGAAATAGAACGGCAGCCCCGGTCCGTCGAGATCCATCACTTGATCCTGCGGGAGTTTGACCCGCCCCGGTTTGCTGTCGACGTGGAATGCTCCAAAGGAACTTACATCCGCACCTTGTTGGAAGACATTGCCGCCGCCCTGGGCACCGTCGGTCACATGACAACCCTCCTGCGTACGCGGGTCGGCGACTACAGACTGGAAGAAGCCCATACCCTGGAAGAAATCGCCGCGGCGCCGGACACGGTCCTGCTGCCTGTCGCGCGGGCTGTCCGCGGCTTGCCGCGGTTCGACGCGACGCCCATGCAGGCTTACCGTATCACGAGCGGCGTCGCCACAACCATCCGGGGCCTGGCGGACGGGACGTATGCCTTATTTGGGGCCGACGTGCTGCTGGGCATCGGTACCTGCGCGGAAGAAGTGCTGCGGGCCCGGAAAATCCTGCAGCACGCGGAACGGCCGCCGGAAACGGACCGGCCGGGAACAGACAGCCCGGCCGGAGAACGGGAAGAGGGAAGGGACACGCATGATCATCGTGAATGACCTGCTCCACAGCGGGGATTTGGCAGAAAAGACCGGCGGCACGCCGACCGTGGTTGCGCTCGGCACGTTTGACGGCCTGCACCGAGGCCATATGGACGTCATCGGCCGCGCGGGAGACTATGCCCGCGAGCACGGACTGCGCCTTGCCGTCCTGACCTTTGTCAATCATCCCTATACCTGGATCAATCCCTGCGCCGTCCCCCAGTCCCTCATCTCCCCGGCGGAGAAAATCCGCCGCCTGAAGGAAGCCGGCGTAAACCTCCTCGTGGACATCCCCTTCGACCGGGAACTGGCCCTTCTGTCGCCGAAAGAGTTTGTCCGACAGCTGCGCAAGCTGCATTTCCGCTGCCTGGTCTGCGGCGCCAATTTTTCCTACGGTTTCCGCGGCAACGGCAATACGGTCATGCTGGCCCAAAGCGGCAGGATCAACGGCTACGATGTCCTGGTGCGGCCGCTTCTGGAATATCGCGGGGAGCCTGTGAGCAGCACCCGCATCCGCAGGGATATCGCTAGGGGGAACCTGGCCGACGCCGAAGCAATGCTCGGGCGTCCGTACAGTGTGGAAGGCATTGTCCGCAAAGGATTTCAACGGGGGAGGACCCTGGGGTTCCCGACAGCCAACCTGTACGTGGATCGGAATGGAACAGCTTTGCCGCCGTCCGGGGTTTACATCATGAACGTCCGCGTAGGCGAAACCATCTACAACGGCGTCGGCAATTTGGGCATGAATCCCACCTTCGACGACGTCATCCGCGAAGTCCTGGAAGTACATCTTTTCGATTTCCAGGGTAATTTGTACGGCGAAACCGTGGAAGCGTCCTTCCGCCGCTTTCTGCGCCCGGAAGAACGGTTCCATACCCTAGAGGCATTAAAGGCCCGCATCCAGGAAGATCAAGAGGAAGCAAAGCGGTTTTTTCTGTAAAGAGCTTTACAAACAGGCTCCTTTTGTGCTAATATAGCGTGTGTTGACCGACACCGGGAAGAGCGAATCTCCAACGCCTGCTCCGTATCGGCCGAATCAATTATTTTTATGGAGGTATTCACCATGTTAACTACCACGGAAAAACAGTCCATCATCAAGGAATATGCCCGTCACGAAGGTGACACGGGGTCCCCGGAGGTACAGATCGCCGTCCTGACCACCCGCATCCTCGCTTTGACGGAACACCTGAAGAGCAACAAGAAAGATCATCATTCCCGTCGTGGCCTGCTGAAGATGGTCGGCCAGCGTCGCGGCCTTCTGAACTACCTGATGAAGAAGGACATCGAGCGCTATCGCGCCATCGTCGCAAAACTGAACATCCGTAAGTAACAGGGAACGAAACGGTACGGTTCAAGGCCCGCTTGCAGTAAGCGGGTCTTTTTTATGCACGGGCAAAAAATCACGAGGACAAATGTCCGCGCCTTTGCAAGAAAGGAAAGACCATGGAATTCAAGCAAGAAGGCATTATCAGCAGCGTCAAGCGTCACAGCCTGGCGGAAGAAGCGGAGATCCGGCCGGGCGAGCATCTGTGCGCCATCAACGGGCAGCCCGTCCGGGACCTACTGGACGTCAGCTTCGCTGCCGCCGACACGGAGGTGGTCCTCACCATCCGGGGAATCGACGGCGCCCTGCGGGACGTGAAGGTGGAAAAAGGGATCGACGAAGATCTGGGCCTGTCCTTTGAGCAGGCAGTCTTTGATCGGGTCCGCCTCTGTCACAACCATTGCGTCTTCTGTTTTGTCGATCGCATGATTCCAGGGCTGCGCAAGACCCTGTACGTACGAGACGACGATTATCGTCTGTCTTTCCTGTATGGCAACTTTGTCACCTTGACGAACCTGTCCGAGGAAGATTACCAGCGGATCCTCACGACCCACCTGTCGCCGCTCTACGTTTCGGTGCACGCGACGGATCCCGCCGTGCGGGAACGGATGATGATCAATCGCCAGTCCAGCGGGCTGATGGAAAAACTGGAGCGTCTCTTCGCGGCCGGAATCCATATCCATGCCCAGATTGTCTGCTGCCCCGGCTGGAACGACGGCGCCGTCCTGGACCGGTCGTACCATGACCTGCTGGCCCATGCGGACCACGTGGAGGATATGGCCATCGTTCCGGTGGGCATTACGCGCAACACCGCCAATTTGCCGGATCTGCGCCTGTTCACGCCGGCTGAGGCGGCCCGCATGGTCGACACGGTCACGGCGTGGCAGGAAGAATGCCGCCGCAGGCTGGGCCGCACGTTCGTCTATCTGGGGGACGAATTCTATATCCTCGCCGGACGTCCTCTGCCGCCAGCCGACTGGTATGACGGATTTCCGCAGCTGGAAAACGGGATCGGCCTGACCCGCAACTTCCTGGAAGAATGGGACGAAGCGGAAGCCCGCAGCGCCGACGGGGGAAAGGCAGCGGTCCGGAACTATGTGATTCCTGTCGGCGTTTCCGCCTACGGCCAGCTGCGGGCTTTCCTGGACGCGTTCAATCGAAAATACGGCACAGACCACCGGCTGCTGCCGGTGGAAAACGACTTTTTCGGCCATTCCATCAATGTGACGGGCCTCTTGACCGCGACGGATATTTTGAAAAATCTGCCGCCGGATCGTCCGGTCATCCTGCCGAAGGTGGTCCTCAACGCGGATCAGCTTTTCCTGGATGACGTCAGTCTTGCCGATTTCTGCCGCCGCGCCGGCCGTCCCGTCGCCCTGGCGGAAGGAGGACGGGACCTGCACGCTTTGCTCCTGAAACAGGAGGGGGAAGCGCCGCAGGCCGGGAAAGCCGCCGGGTCCTGTATCCTGCCGGGTCGTTCGTCAGGGGATGCGAAAAACCCGACGGACTACACCCGTGCGTTCCGGCGTTAAGAAAGCAGCGCTCTGCCCCGGCGGACCAGAAAAGAAACGGGAAAAGATACATCTTTCCGGAAGGGACAGTTGTGTTCGCGCGAATTTGCTGTATAATGGATATATGTGATACGCGGACAATTATACTGATTATTTATGATTCCGAAAGGAGCTGCCATGAAAGGCTACGGCATGATCCATGTCTATACGGGGACCGGCAAAGGAAAAACCACCGCCGCCCTGGGCTTGGCGCTGCGTGCTGTCGGACACGGCGCCCGCGTCGTCATGATTTGCCTGATGAAAGGGGACGACACGTATGGCGAAGCCCGGGCGGCCCACTGCCTGCCAGGGTTTACGCTAAAGCAGATGGGGCGGGACAGCTTTGTCGACTTCCGCCATCCCGATCCGGTGGATGTGCAGATGGCGCAGGCTGCCTGGGAAGAAGGAAAACGGATACTCCTGGCCCGGGAGGCGGATCTGCTCATTCTCGACGAGATGAACCTGGCCATGTCCAGGGGTCTCGTCGATACGCAAGAAGTCCTTTCCTTCCTGCAGGCGCACCGGAACGGAACCGAACTGGTCTTTACGGGCCGGGAAGCCCCGCAGGAACTGATAGGGCTGGCCGACCTCGTGACCGACATGGAAGAAGTGAAACATTATTACGAAAAAGGCGTCCCCATCCGGGACGGAATCGACCATTAACAGGATGTATCCCGCCGGGACTGCCGGCAGAACCAGTAAAAGGGAGAGAAGGACATTATGGCTAAACCTATTGTTGCCATCGTCGGACGGCCGAACGTAGGCAAATCCACTTTGTTCAATGTGCTCGCCAATGAACGCATTTCCATCGTGGAAGATACGCCCGGTGTCACCCGCGACCGTCTTTACGCGACGACGGAGTGGCTGGACCGGGAATTTATCATTATCGACACGGGTGGCATCGAAATCGCCAACGCGGACAAGATTGCCGTTTCCATCCGGGAACAGGCGCAAATCGCCATCCGCGAATCTGATGTCATCCTCTTCGTCTGCGACGCCCGTACAGGAATCACGGACGAAGACGCGGAAGTGGCCAAGCTGCTCCGCAAATCGAACAAACCCATCGTGCTGGCCGTGAACAAGGCCGACTCCATCAAACACGAAGTGGGTGTCTATGAATTTTACAACCTGGGCCTGGGGGATCCGATTCCCATTTCCGCGGCAAACCACCTCGGCTTGGGCGACATGTTGGATGCCCTGACGGAAAAAGTCAACCAGACGATTCCCGTCATCAACGACGAGGATGACGAGGACGAAATCAAGGTCGCCCTCATCGGCCGCCCGAACGTGGGCAAATCTTCTATTTTCAACGCCCTTGTCGGCGAAGAGCGGTCCATCGTCAGCGACGTGGCCGGCACTACCCGCGACGCCATCGACACGCCCGTGACACGCGACGGCCAGCGGTACCTTTTCATCGACACGGCGGGCATGCGCCGCAAGGGCAAGATCGACGAACTGATTGAAAAGTACAGCATCATCCGTTCCCTGCGTGCCGTAGACCGGTCAGACGTGGTCCTCATGGTGATTGACGCCGTGGACGGCGTGACAGAACAGGACAAAAAGATTGTCGGGTATGCCCACGATGCGGGCAAAGGCATCATCCTCGTCGTCAACAAGTGGGATCTGTACAAGAAGGATACCTCGTCCACGCTGCGCTACACGGAAGAGCTGCGCAAAGAGCTGGTCTTTCTGCAATATGCCCCCGTCGTGTACGTGTCGGCCCTGACCATGCAGCGGATCCACCGCCTGCCCGAGGTCATCAAGTACGTGGCGGAGCAGAGCTCCATGCGCATTTCCACGTCGGTCCTGAACCAGATTATCGAAGATGCCTGCGCCATTAACCCGCCGCCGACGGATAAGGGCAAACAGCTCCGCATTTATTTCGCGACGCAAGTCAAGATTAAACCGCCTACTTTCGTACTGTTTGTCAACAATCCGGAGCTGATGCATTTTTCCTATCAGCGCTACCTGGAAAACAAACTGCGCGAGTCCTTCGGCTTCGAAGGCACGCCACTCCATATGATTGTGCGGGCAAAGAACGAGGAGGAGGATTAAAGCTACCATGCAACTTTTCGCAGAATCCGTGACCTGGCAGGGTCCTTTCGGCATCGCGTCCGCCGTGGCCGTCTTTTTCCTCTTGGGTTACGTGTTCGGATCCATCCCGACAGGCCTGTGGTTGTGCAGGATGCTGCACCACATCGACATCCGGGAATATGGCAGCGGCAACATCGGGGCGACAAATGTCTTCCGCACGGTCGGCCCCAAGACGGCAGCCCTGGTCCTGCTTTGTGATATGCTGAAAGGCATGGTGCCCTTATATGTGGCAGAGCACGTCCTGGCAGGGCTTCCCCTGGCCGTGGCCCTGACGGCGCTGGGTGCCCTGCTGGGACACAACTATTCCTTCCTGCTCCGTTTTCAGGGCGGGAAAGGCGTGGCGACAGGTCTGGGCCTGTTCCTGTATATGCTGCCCTGCAGCGCGGGCATCGGCTTCCTGTGCTGGATTGTCCTCGTCGCGCTCACGCGGTATGTATCCCTCGGTTCTGTCGTCGGAGCCCTGGCAGCGGCCGGATCCGCCTGGATACTGGACTACCCCTGGGCCTATGCGGTCTTCGGGACCCTGGCGGCCCTTTTCGTCATCCTGCGTCATAAAGACAACCTGAAACGGCTGGCCAACGGGACGGAAAGCAAGATCAAACCTGGCCACATGAAAAAGTAAGTCAAGCTAATTGACAGATAGGAGAAGAAGTCTATGAATATGAACGACAAGTCCACATTTTTCCTGGTTCGGGAAGAAATTCTGCCGGAAGCCATCAAGAAGACCATCCGTGTCAAGGAGATCCTCAAACGCGGCGAAGTCAAGACCATCAATGAAGCCGTGGAAAAAATGGGCCTGAGCCGCAGCGCCTACTATAAGTACAAAGATTACGTGTTCCCCTTCTACGAAGCCAGCAAGGACAAGATCATCACGCTGTCCCTGCTGCTGGAACATAAATCGGGTGTCCTATCCAAAGTCCTGAATACGGTCGCCGCCGATTCGGGCAGCATCATGACCATCAACCAGGGGATTCCCCTGCAGGGAGTCGCCAATACGACCATTTCCATCGAAACGAACAATCTGACCATCGACTTGGAAGCGCTGTTGGACAAGCTCCGCATGATTGAGGGCGTCAAGCGTCTCGAAGTACTGGGCCAGGTCTGAGAAAAGAATATAAGATTTACAAGATTCCCGGAACGGTTCCGGAGAGAGGGGTCAGCAATGGACGGAATCAAAACCATCAAAGTCGGCCTGTTGGGCTGCGGCACGGTAGGCGGCGGTGTTGCCATCGTGTTGAATGAAAACAGGGAAGACATTACGCGCCGTTCCGGCTGCCGTATCGAGATTGCCAAAGTCCTGCTGCGGAATGCGGCAGACCCGAACGAGATTGTGCGAAAGTACGGCTTACCCGTGACGGATCGGATTGAAGACATCGTGGAAGATCCGGACATCCAGATCGTCGTGGAACTCATGGGACGCATCCATCCGGCGAAGGAATACATTGAAGCGGCCCTGGCGCATGGCAAAAATGTCGTCACGTCCAACAAGGACCTCATTGCGGAATACGGCGAAGAGCTTCTGGGCCTGGCGGGGAAGAAGGGCGTCGATTTCCAATTCGAAGGATCCGTCGGCGGCGGCATCCCCATCATCATGCCCCTGAAAAACTGCCTGGCGGCCAACCGCATTACGAGTATCATGGGCATCGTCAACGGAACGACGAACTATATGCTCACGCGCATGGAAAAAGCCAAGCTACCCTATGCCGAAGCCTTGAAGGAAGCCCAGGCACTGGGGTACGCCGAGTCGGATCCCACGGCGGATGTAGAAGGACTGGACGCGGCCCGCAAAATCGCAATCCTCGCCTCCATCGCCTTCAATATGCGCATCGGCCTGGAGGATGTCCACGTGGAGGGCATCGACCAGCTGGAAGCCATCGATGTCCAGTATGCGGCAGACCTGGGGTACGCCGTGAAACTTCTGGGGATCGCCAAATGGTATCCCAAATACGGTGTCAGTGCCAACGTTTATCCCGTCATGCTGCCGGTCCATCATCCCCTGGCCAGCGTCAATGATGTCTATAACGCCATCTACATCAATGGCGACGCCGTGGGCGAAGCCATGTTCCTCGGCCGCGGGGCCGGCCGCCTGCCGACGGCCAGCGCCGTTTGCGGGGACATTGTCGATACGGCGCGCAACCTGCTCCACGGCGCGACGAACCGCATCGGCTGCACGTGCTACCGGGACAAGCAGTTGTGTCCGCCGGACAAGGAAATGTCACCGTGCTATATCCGCATGCAGGTACAGGACAAACCGGGCGTCCTCGCGGCGATTGCCGCCGCATTCGGCGCCCAGCAGGTCAGCCTGTACAATGTCATCCAGAAAGAACTGCCCAAACCGGGACAGGCGGAAATCGTCGTCGTGACGAACAACATCAGCAAACTCAGTCTGGAACTGTCCCTGCAGACCCTGCGCGTCTTGCCCGTCGTGGATAAGGTGTGCAGCGTCCTGCGCGTCGAAGACCCGCGGCTGCTGCAGGCAGGACAGGACTAAGGAGTATGCCATGGAGAAGACCATCCACGTACAAGTACCGGCGACCAGCGCCAACTGTGGTCCCGGCTTCGACTGCCTTGGCCTGGCCGTCGATTTGTGCAACGACTTCCAGTACACCATTTCCGACCGCTGGTCCGGTTTCCACCTGGAAGTGGAAGGCGAGGGGAAGGAGTGGCTCAAGCCGTCGGGCCGGAACCTGGCGTTCGCGTCCTTTCTCCGCGTGTGGAATGAAGTGACGAACCGCCGCCATATCGGCATCCGCATCCATATGATCAACCGGATTCCCCAGAGCCGGGGACTGGGCAGCAGTTCCACGGCTATCGTGGCCGGCGTCCTTGCCGCCAGCGTCCTGACAGACCGGCATTTCAGCAAGGAAGAGCTCCTGGCTTACGCCAACGAGCTGGAGGGACATCCGGACAACGTGGCCCCTGCCATTTACGGCGGCTTCACCGTAAGCATCCAGGAACAGGGCAGGCCCTATACGCTCCGCCTGGAACCCAAACTGCCCCTGCAGTTTATCGCCGTCGTACCGGACCAGCCCCTGTCGACCAGCCTGGCGCGGAAGGCGATTCCTGCCAGCGTGCCTCATCAGGATGCCGTTTTCAACGAATCGCGGTCCGCCCTCCTGGTAGCCGCCCTGGCGGCAGACCGGCCGGAATTCCTGCGCTTTGCCCTGGAAGACCGGCTGCACCAGCCTTACCGCGCCCACCTGATTCCCGGCATGGAAGAAGTCTTTGCCGCGGGCCGGGACGCCGGCGCCTGGCAGTGCATCCTCAGCGGGGCCGGGTCGACCCTCATGGCCTACGCGCCGGTCAGCGCCGACGGGGACGCCATCGGGGACGCCATGGTGCGCGCGTTTGCCGCCCGGGGACAGCGCGCGTGTTATCACAAGCTGCACCTGAATCGCGAGGGGGCCGTCGTCGTCGAAGAGTTACTGACCGACCACTGGTCCCGGAGAAAATAATCCGAAAGTTCGCAGGGAAAGCCTTGACAAAAGGCGCTCCCCGTATTATAATTCCCATTGTGATTCGGGGCGTGGCTCAGCTTGGTAGAGCGCTTCCTTGGGGTGGAAGAGGTCGCTAGTTCAAATCTAGTCGCTCCGACCATTTCGAATCCATGGCCTTTACGGACTGCTCCGTAAAGGCTTTTTTTATAGGGTCCGCCTTCCGCGGACTGGAAGGACGTACGCATACAGGGGAGGAAAAGGCATGATCCGTACATTACCGCTGGTCTGTTCCCGCTGCGGCAAGGAATTCAAGCCGGAACACCAGATTTATTATCAAGACGACTATATCGCCCAGCAGATCCGCGACGTCAAATTTGTCTGCGAGGACTGCATTCGCGCCTGGAAAGAAAAATGGCAGATTGCCCAGGCGGACTTTGCCGAACAGGACTACGTCCTGACCGTGACCATCACCCTGGCCGACGGGACCGTCTATAAGAACATGGACTGCACGCCCAACGAAGATACGGAAGCCGTCGTCACGGGCGAAGACATCCCTGCGGAAGCCCAGCAGCGCCTGTACGGGTTCTACAAGGCATGGCGGGACGAGCAGGCCTCCCGCCAGTTGAAGGACTGCTTTTTCCAAAAGGAGGAAAACGGCCGCCTGACAGCTACCCTGACGACCTACGGCGGGGAACATTATGAGGGAGTCGCCGTTTCCCGCGGCGAAGGCGGAGAATTGGTGACGGACGACGAGCTTCCCGGCTACATCCGGGACGGACTGCTCGTCGCCCTGGAAAGTTACGAAGCGCAGGAAATCATGCTGGACACCCGTGTCAAGCCGCGTTCCCAGAACGCGCCGACCACGATGAAACGCCGCCAGAACCGGGGCCAGTGGCCCAGTACCTACCAGCCCTTCAACGGCAGCCATTGAGCGCCGGACCCATCTGTTTCAAGAAGGAAGAGGAATCCATCCATGAATGAGTTACAGCAAAAAATCGAGAAACGCCGTACCTTTGCGATTATTTCCCATCCGGACGCGGGCAAGACGACCTTGACGGAAAAGCTTCTCCTGTACGGCGGCGCTATCCATCTGGCCGGCAGCGTCAAGGCACGCAAGGCCAACCGCCACGCCGTGTCGGACTGGATGGAAATTGAAAAGCAGCGTGGCATTTCCGTCACGTCCTCCGTCCTGCAGTTCGACTATGCCGGGTACCGGGTCAATATCCTGGATACGCCGGGTCACCAGGACTTTTCCGAGGACACGTACCGTACCCTCATGGCGGCAGACAGCGCTGTCATGCTGATTGACGCGGCCAAGGGCGTGGAACCGCAGACGAAGAAACTCTTCTGGGTCTGCCACCGCCGGCACCTGCCCATCTTTACCTTCATCAACAAACTCGACCGCTACGGCCGGGAACCCCTGGAGCTGATGGAAGAAGTGGAGAAGGTTCTCCAGATCCGCGTCTATCCCATTACCTGGCCCGTCGGCATCGACGGCCATTACAAGGGCGTCTACAACCGCGTCACGAAGCAGGTCTCCCTTTTCAAGAGCGACGCCAGCCACGGCAGCAAACAGCTGGAAGAATTCACAGCCGACGTGGCAGACCCGGCCATCCGGGAAATGCTAGGTGACGAAATCTACGAGAACCTGCAAAACGACATCGAACTGCTGGACATGGCCGGCGAGGAATTTTCCCTGGACGACGTGAACAAAGGGGACCTGACGCCCATGTTCTTCGGTTCTGCCATGACCAACTTCGGTGTCCAGGAATTTTTGGAACGCTTCCTCGAAATGTCGCCCCAACCGCAGCCGCGGACCCTGCAGGACGGCGACGTCATCGAGCCGGACAACCCTCTGTTCAGCGCCTTCGTCTTCAAGATTCAGGCCAACATGAACCCGGCCCACCGCGACCGAATCGCCTTCATGCGCATCTGCTCTGGCACCTTTGAGAAAGGCATGTCCGTCTACCATCTGGAAGAAGGGAAGGACATCAAGCTGGCCCAGCCGCAGCAGTTCCTGGCGCAGGAGCGGACCATTGTGGAAAAGGCTTATCCCGGTGATATTATCGGGCTCTTCGATCCCGGCGTTTTCGGCATCGGCGACAGCCTGAGCGACGACAAGCTCAAGCTCCGTTTTGAGGATTTCCCTGTTTTCCCGCCGGAAATTTTCGCGCGCGTCCAGCCGAAGGATTCGCTGAAACGCAAACAGTTCGAAAAGGGAATCCTGCAATTATCCCAGGAAGGCGCCATCCAGGTCTTCCGGCAGAAACACGTCGGCCTGGAAAGTTTTATCGTCGGCGTCGTCGGACAGCTGCAGCTGGAAGTCCTGGAGTACCGCCTCCGGAACGAGTACAACGCCCAGCTTGTCCTGACCCAGCTTCCCTTTACGGTAGCCCGCTGGGTTTATTCCCCCAACCCGGAAAGCATTGAAAAATTGAAAGGGCTGGACAACGGCATGCTCGTCTATGACAAAAAAGACCGGCCCGTCGTCCTCGTCCATAACGAATGGGCCTTGAACTGGATCCTTCAGCGCAACCCGGATTTGGAATTCCTCGTTGTACCGGCAGACAAGGCGAAGGTGTAAAAAGGAGTCGTATTTCCGTGACTAATTCCCACGCAGCCAATGCTGCTTCCGAACATACTCCCGTCGCGTCCATCCTGGGCATCGAAGTCGACGCCCTGACCATGGACGAGTCGGTCGCGCTCCTCCGGCAGAATACCCTGGCCGGAAAACGGACTTTTGTCGTGACGGCCAACGCCGAAATCGTAATGATGGCCCACGAAAACAAGGCCTACGGCGATTTGCTCCGCCACAAGGCGGACCTGGTCCTGCCCGATGGCGCCGGCACGGTTTGGGCCGGCAACTACCTTGGCTACCGCGTCCCGGAACGCGTGGCAGGCTACGACCTGTATCTCCGTCTCCTGAAAGAAGCGGCCCGGCACGACCTTCCTGTCTACTTTTTCGGCGGCACGCCGGGGATCGCCGAAGCCGCAGCGGAAGAAGGCCGCAAACGCTGGCCCGGCCTGCGTGTCGTCGGCTGCCGCAACGGCTACTTCCAGGCAGAGGAAGAAGAGGGGATTGTTGAAGCCATCAACGCCAGCGGCGCGAAGATGCTTTTCGCCGCCCTCGGCGCTCCCAAACAGGAGCAGTGGCTCGACCGGTACGCGGACCGTCTCCGTCCCTCCCTGCTCATGGGCATCGGCGGCAGCTTCGATGTCCTGGCCGGCAAGGTACAGCGCGCCCCCAAATGGATGCAGGATGCCCGCCTGGAATGGCTCTATCGCCTGTTGAAACAACCGAGCCGCCTGGGCCGCATGATGGCCCTGCCGAAATTCGTCCTCGCTGTACGCCGGGAAAAATCCCAGAAAAAATAGACAAACAGATTAGAATAACCTATAATGTTTAGTTAGGACACAAACGAATACCCGCGTGACAGCGCGGATACCCAGAAAGGAGCTGAACGCCATGCACATCTTACGGCAAGGGTACCCCTTCATCGGCACGATGCTGGTGGTTGCCGTGATCCTGTACTTCCTGTTCGGCCTGTACGGCATCGTCCTGCCGCTTGTACTGGCGGCTTACTTCGCTTATTTCTTCCGGAGCCCGGAACGTGCGGTTCGACAGGACCCCTCGTTATTTTATTCGCCTGCTGACGGCACCGTGATGGATGTCACGGAATTCTACGACGATGAATTTCTCAACGCGGAAGCGAAAAAGGTAACGATTTTCCTGTCCGTTTTTAACGTCCATGTGAATCGCGCCCCTGTGGAAGGCACCATCAAATACCAGCGCTATACGGTCGGTCATTACCTTCCTGCCTATGACAAGGAAGCAGCCTTTGAAAACGAGCGCTTTGCTATCGGCCTGCAAAAAGACGGCCTGAAAGTGCTCGTCATCCAGATTGCCGGCATCCTGGCCCGCCGCATCGATAATTGGGTCGGCTTGGGCAGTGAGCTGCGCCAGGGGGAAATATACGGTATGATCAAATTCGGTTCCTGCACCGAACTGGTCGTTCCCAAAGAGGTGGAGATCCTGTCCCGTAAAGGAGACAAGGTAAAAGCCGGGATTACCGTAATGGGGAGGCTGAAACCATGAATTACAAACGGATTGTGCCCAACAGTATCAGCGGCATCAGTCTCGTCCTGGGCGTCATATCCATTTTCTACACAATTGAAGAGAACTTTTTTGCAGCGGCCCTGTGCATCCTCCTTTCCGTCGTGGCAGATTCCCTGGACGGAAGAGCGGCGAGGGCCCTCGGCGTTTCCGGCCCTTTCGGTGTCGAAATGGATTCCCTGTGCGACTTGGGAGCCTTCGGCGTCGCGCCGGCTATCCTGATCTACCAGTTCGGCTTGACAGACCTGGGGTGGTGGGGTAAAATAATCGCCGGGTTATATACCTTCTTTGGCGCCATGCGCCTGGCGCGGTTTAATGTGAACACCGCTACCGTCCATGGATATTTCCAGGGGATGCCCATTCCGGCCGGGGCCTGCTGCCTGGCGACCTACGTCCTGTCGGGATTTTCCTTCCCGCCTGTACCGACGGCCGTCATGACGCTGGCCATTGCCATCATCCTCTACAGCAATGTGAGATTTCCTGATTTCAAAGGACACGGGAACCCCATGTTCCGCTATCCGGTTCTCCTGTCCCTCCTCATTGGGCTTTACCTTTTATGGCTCCGGCCTTCCGGCTGGCCCTTTGTCTGCATGTTCACATACTTTATCGCAGGGGTTATCAATGCGGTTTATGTCATGCTGTTCCGAAAACAGCAGAAAGGCTGAGGTGCTTGCATGAGCTCTGTATTCGATGTCGTCATGATACCGTTGCAGCTTATCATCGTCTTCTTTACCATCTACTATTTCGTCATTTCCTGGTTCGGGCTGTTCGGTAAAATGAAACAGGTCAAGGAGTTCCCGGAGAGGAAAACCTTCGCCCTGATTGCCTGTGCCCACAACGAGCACGCCGTCATCGGCCAGCTGGTCGAGAACCTGCGCAAGCTGAACTATTCCCGGTCCCTGTACGATGTGTACGTCGTGGCCGACAATTGTACGGACAACACGGCGCAGGTGGCCCGTCAGGCCGGCGCCATCGTCTACGAACGGTTCAGCCAGACCGGCAAGGGCAAGGGCTTTGCCATGGACTGGATGTTCCAGCGCCTCTTCGCCCTGGACCGCCAGTACGATGCTGTTTGCGTCTTTGACGCGGATAACCTGGTCCACCCGGACTTCCTGAAAATCATGAACGATCATCTGTGCAGCGGCGAACGAGTCATTCAGGGCTACCTGGATTCGAAGAACCCGAACGACAGCTGGGTTTCCGGCATGTTCGCCATTTCCTTCTGGATGGTCAACCACATCTGGCATCTGGCCAAGTACAACATCGGCCTTTCCTGCGTCCTTGGCGGCACGGGCATGTGCATCGACACGGCCGTCCTGAAAAAGTACGGCTGGGGCGCCACGTGCCTGGCCGAAGATATGGAATTCACCATGAAGGCCCTCATGGAAGACATCCCCACGACGTGGGCCCATGACGCCGTTATTTATGACGAAAAACCCTTGACCTTCATGGCCGCGTGGAACCAGCGGAAACGTTGGGCCCAGGGAATTTTCGATGTCGCCGGCCGCTATCTGCCGAAACTGCTGAAGAAGGGAATCCTGGAACGCAACATCGTCGTCCTGGACGCCACGATCAATATGTTCCAGCCCTATTTCCTGCTCCTGTCGACGTTCTTCGTCCTCTGCACGTATATCTACAATTTCGTTCCCTTCTACACGAATATCCTGTACGCTGTACTGCCTATGCAGGTCTGGCAAATCATCGGTATCGGCCAGTACATCTTTCCCGTTACGGTTCTCTGGAAGATTCGGGCTTCCTTCAAGTCCTGGCTGTACCTGCTGGTCTATCCGGTCTTCATCTACAGCTGGATTCCCATCACGGTCCTCGGCTGGATCCATCGGAATGACCATGTCTGGAACCACACGCTCCATACGCGGGGCATCAGTTTCAACGATGTCGTCGTTCCGGAAAACGTCGTCCAAATGGGACCGAAGCAAGTGGTCTTCCGCAAGAAATAAACATCGGCACCTGTCCGTCCGGACAGGTGCTTTTTTATGCCCGGCACAGGGCAGGTTGTGGTCTTTTCGGTGGAAGGACGCTATAAAATGTGGTATGATAGAGCAGTAAAGCTATTGATAAAATTCAGCAAAGGATAGGTACCCATGATTCAAGGCATCCTGTTTGATTTCGACGGCACCCTGGCAGATACATCCCCTGTCATTTTCGACTGCTACGATTACGCGACAGAGGCGGTCCTGGGGCATAGGGCTCCCCGGGCACCCTATGTCCGGACCTTCGGCCAGCCCCTGCGGCCAGCCCTGATCGATTTGTTCGGGGAAACGGACGGCACCGCCATTTGCGAGGTCTACCGAAAACGGCAGGACGAAGTCCACGACCGTCTCATCCGCCCCTTCCCGGGCGTATACGAGACGTTGGAGGCCCTGCGTAAACGGAATCTTCCCGTCGCTGTCGTAACCAGTAAGCACCATGCGTCCTGCCGCCGCGGCCTGCGCTGCCTCGGCCTGGAGGAATTCTTTCCCCTGGTCGTCTCATCGGACCTTGTGGCGGAACCGAAGCCCCATCCGGCCTCGGCGTTGCTGGCCCTGGAAAAGCTGGGACGGTCCGGCGAAGCCTCGTCCGTCCTGATGGTAGGGGATTCGGTCTTTGACATGAAATGCGGCAAAGGCGCCGGCTGCCTCACCGTCGCCGTGGAATACACCCTCGTGGACCGCGAAGCCCTCCGCCGGGAAGGCCGGCCGGACTACTGGATTCGTTCCATGCCTGACTTGCTGACTTTGTTGGACCGTCTGGACGCCACTGGACGGAAGGAGAGAAAGGGGTAGGAGTATGCGAAAAATCGGTATCATCGGCGGTACGGGCATCTACAGTCCCGACGCCCTCAAGGACTTTGAGACGAAAATCATCGAGACACCCTACGGCAAAGCGCTGTGCGGCCTGGGCACCATGGCGGGGAACCAGGTCGCCTTCATCACGCGTCATGGCGTCGGACACACGGTAGCTCCCCACATGATCAATTACCGCGCCAACATCTGGGCCCTGAAAAGCCTTGGCACGGAGGAAATCTTCGCCACGTCGGCCACGGGATCCCTGAACCCTGCCATGACGGCGGGGCACTTCGTGGTCTGCGACCAGCTCCTGGATTTCACGAAGAGCCGCGTCAGCACGTTCTACGACAATCCCGTTCGCGGTGTCGCCCACGTGGATTTCACCCATCCGTACTGTGAAGCGCTGCGGATAAAAGTCATCGACATCCTGTCCGCGACGGACATCCCTTTCCACCCAACCGGCTGCTACGTCTGCACCGAAGGCCCCCGTTTTGAAACGGCGGCGGAAATCAAGGCATACGCCCTCCTCGGTGGGGATGTCGTGGGCATGACGAATGCCCAGGAGTCCCTCCTGGCCCGGGAAGCGGAAATGTGCTACACCAATGTGGCCATCGTCACGAACATGGGCGCCGGCATTTCCCAGACGCCCCTGTCCCACGCCGAAGTGCAGGAGGCCATGGCCGAATCGATCCGCAAGATGGGAACGGTCATTACGGGCTTTATCACGTATGACAAACCGGTAGGGGTCCCGTGTCTCTGCCGGCACGCCATGCAGGAATTCGGCGGCTTCCAACTCTATCCGGAAGAAGGTTGACCCATGGTTCGTACAATGGAGTGGAAAGAAGGGACCCTGGTCCTTCTGGACCAGACGCGTCTGCCTGCGGAAGTGACGTGGATTTCCTGTACCACGGCCGAACGGGTCCGCGAAGCCATCGCCCGGCTCGAAGTGCGGGGCGCGCCGGCCATCGGGGCCGCGGCGGCTTTCGCCATGGTCCTGGGCTGGCGCGGCATCCTGCGGGAACAGAGCCGCGCGGGGAAAGGAAAAGAACCCCCGGCTTCTCCGTCGGAATCGTATCTTCCGGCTTTCGCGGCCCTCAAGGAAAGACTGGACAGTGCCCGTCCCACGGCAATCAATCTGGCCTGGGCGACAAAGCGCCTTTATGACGCGGCAGCCCGTCTGGCAGCGGGGGGAGAAACGGCAAAGGCCGTCAGTTACGCCCTGGAAACTCTGGCCAAGCGCATGTACGACCAGGACATTGCCGTCAACAAGGCTATGGGCCAGTACGGCGCGGCCTGTGTGCCCGATGACGCCGTTATCCTGACCCACTGCAACGCCGGGGCCCTGGCCACCTGCGGATGGGGGACGGCCCTGGGAGTCATCCGCTCCGCTGCGGCCGCAGGCAAGGTCCGGCAGGTTTACGCCGATGAGACACGCCCTCTGCTGCAGGGAGCCCGCCTCACCGTGTGGGAACTGCTGGAGGACGGCATTCCCGTCACGGCAATCACGGACAACATGGCCGCCTGGGTCATGAAACAGAAGGGAGTCAACTTCGTCGTCACCGGTGCCGACCGTATCGTCCGCAACGGCGATACGGCCAACAAGATCGGCACGTACGGCGTAGCCCTCCTGGCCAAAGCCCACGGTATCCCCTTTTACGTGGCGGCACCAGCCAGCACCTTCGACTTCCGGCTGGAAACAGGGGCTGAAATTCCCATCGAGGAACGGGACGGCGACGAAGTGCGCCGCTTCCTCGGCCATCTCGCCACGCCGCCGGAAGCGCTGGTATTCAGCCCGGCTTTCGACGTGACACCGGCCACCCTGATTACAGGCATCATCACGGAATACGGCGTGCTCCGGCCACCGTATCCCGAATCCATACAGGCCTTGCAGGCCCGCATTTTAAAGGAGGAAAAGGATTCATGGAAAGCATAATCCGCGACATCCGTCTGGCCGAATCGGGCCAGCGCAAAATTGACTGGGTAAAAGGGCACATGCCCCTGTTGAACTACTTCAACGAAAAGTACGGCCCGCTGCAGCTCTTCCGGGGAATCAACATGGTCGTCACCATCCATCTGGAAGCCAAGACGGCCTATCTGGCCCTGACGCTGAAAAACTGCGGCGCCCATGTGACCGTCACGGGCAGCAACCCCTTGTCCACACAGGACGATGTGGCAGCGGCCCTGGTGGCGAATGGCATTACGGTCTTCGCGACCCATGGCTGCACGAACGAGGAATACGACAGCTACCTCGACAAAGCCCTGGACACGCGGCCCCAGCTTCTCGTGGACGATGGGGGGGACCTGGTCAACAAGCTGCATACGACGCGGCGCGACCTGATTCCGAATCTCTACGGCGGCAGTGAAGAAACAACGACCGGCGTGATCCGTCTCCGCGCCCTGGCAGACGCGGGCCAGCTGGCGTTCCCCATGATTGCCGTCAATGACTGCAACTGCAAATACCTCTTCGATAACCGTTACGGGACAGGCCAGTCCGCCTGGGACGGCATTATGCGCACGAGCAATCTCGCCGTCGCCGGCAAGACGGTCGTCGTCGCCGGCTATGGCTGGTGCGGCAAGGGCGTGGCCATGCGTGCCAAAGGCATGGGCGCCCGCGTCATCGTCACGGAAGTGGATCCCGTCAAGGGCATCGAAGCCGTCTTTGACGGATTCGAAACACTGCCCATGCAGGAAGCCGCGAAAAAGGGCGATATTTTCGTTACCGTCACGGGCTGCAAGGACGTCATCCGCAAGGAGCACATGGAAGTCATGAAGGACGGTGTCCTTCTGGCCAACGCAGGCCACTTCGATGTGGAAATCAACAAGAACGACCTGGCCGCCCTGAGCGTCCAGGCGCCTTACGAAGCGCGCCAGAACATTACGACCTACACCCTGGCCAACGGACACCGGCTGAATCTGCTCGGCGAAGGCCGTCTGGTCAACCTGGCCTGCGGCGACGGACATCCGACGGAAATCATGGACCTGTCCTTCGCCATGCAGTTCCTGGCCATGCGCTACCTGCTGAAACAGAAAGGAAAGCTGGACAAAAAGCTCTACGTCCTGCCGAAAGAGCTGGACCACGAAGTGGCCTTGCTCAAACTGCGCGCCATGGGCTTCGACATCGACACGCTGACGGCGGAACAGGAAGCGTACCTGCACCAGGCTTGAGCCGTTTCTGCGCCGCAGGTCCCGCAGTGACCTGCGGACCTTTGGGCGCCGGGAAGGAGGGACTGTCATGGAACCCAACGGGGAAAAAGCTATCCGGGGCGCGCGGCGCGCCCTGGTCGACGCGGGCCGACACCTTCTCGCGTCTGCCTTGACCGTCGGCAGCTGGGGCAATCTCAGTCTCCGCGTGACGGAAGACCGGGTAGCCATTACGCCGTCGGGCCGGGGCTATGAAACCCTGGAAGAGGAGGACATCGTCATCACGGATTGGGACGGAACCGTTCAGGAAGGGACCCGGATTCCTTCCTCGGAGCTGCCGCTCCACCTGGCGATTTACCGCGCCCTTCCCCAGGCCCGGGCCATCGTACATACGCACAGCCTGTACGCCAGCACCCTGGCTGTCCGGCACCAGGACCTGCCGCCTATCGTGGAAGACTTGGTCCAACTTACGGGGGGCGCCGTGCGCTGCGCGGCCTACGCCCTGCCGGGAACGGACACCCTGGCCGCCAATGCCGTCGCCGCCCTGGGCTGGCACCGAGCCGTATTGTTGGCGAATCACGGCGCCGTCTGCTGGGGCACGACCCTGACGGAAGCCCTAACCTGCGCGGAACTGCTGGAAAAAGCGTGCCATATCTACGTGGCCGCCGGTGGGGAAGGACACGTCCACCCGTTGCCGGAAGAAGCCTGTCGCCTGATCAGCGGCTTTTATGAAGCCCATTACAAGAAACGTCAGCAAGGACTGGAATAGGGAGGGAATCATGGCAAAAATCCTGATAGAAAACGTCGAGATCGTCACGGATGGTCCGGCGTACCCCAAAAAATACATCGGTATTACGGACCAGAAAATCAGCTATATCGGCACGACCCGGCCCGAAGGGTATGAAGACGCCTATCGCATCGACGGCACGGGAAAACTGGCTGCCGCCGGCATGGTCAACGCCCACACGCACATCGCCATGTGCCTGCTGCGCAGCTACGGCGATGACATGGCCCTCATGGACTGGCTGCAGAACAAAGTCTGGCCGGCCGAGGCGGGTCTCCGCGACGGCGACTGCTACTGGGGCACCCAGCTGGGCATTTTGGAAATGCTCAAAAGCGGGACCACGGCCTTCGCAGATATGTATTTCTTTGAAGACGAAACGGCCCGCGCCGTTTCCGAATCGGGCCTCCGTGCCTGCCTGTCCCGCGGCCTGACGGGGGACAAGTATGACAAGGAAGACCAGCGCCTGGCGGAAAATATCCGCCTGTACAAGGACTGGAATGGCCAGGCCGACGGCCGCCTGACCGTCATGCTCGGGCCCCATGCGCCGTATACTTGTTCGGAAGATTATTTGCGGCTTCTTGTCGAAGCGGCGGAGGAGCTGGGCTGTGAAATGCACATGCACCTGTCGGAAACGCGGCAGGAAGTCGAGGACTGCCTTGCCCAACATGGCAAGACGCCCATCGCTTACGCCGACAGCCTAGGCATCCTCGACCGGGGCTGCCTGATCGCCCATGGCGTCTGGGCCACGGACGAGGAACTGGACCTGATGGCGGCCAAGCACGCCCGCGTAGCCCACAATCCGCAGAGCAACCTGAAGCTTGCCAGCGGCATCGCGCCGGTCCAGAAAATGCTGGGGAAAGGAATTGTCGTCGGATTGGGCACAGACGGCGCCACGTCCAACAACAACCTGGATATGCTGGAAGAAACACGTCTGGCAGCCATGCTCCACAAGGGCGTCACTTACGATCCCCTGTGCATCCCGGCGGCGACAGCCTGGGAGATGGCGACCCTTCAGGGCGCCCGCTGCCTCGGGTATGACCGCGTGGGCAAAGTGGAGGAAGGCTGGCTGGCCGACCTCGTTCTCTATGACATGAACAAACCGTACTGGTACCCCCGCCACGACCGCATGAGCCTGCTCGTGTACGCGGCCAGCGCCAGCGATGCCGATACGGTCCTCGTCAATGGGAAAGTCCTCCTGGAAAAAGGCGAGGCCAAGACCCTCGATGAGGAAAAGATTTATGCGGAAGCCGGCGCCATCGCGGCCAGGCTGACGAAAAAATAAGTACTGCCCAAGCAGCACGGAGGCTGAACACCATGGCTAAAATCTTAAGCAAGACCCAAGTTTCCCCCGCAGTCTACGAACTGGTCGTAGAAGCGCCCCTGATTGCGCGCAAATGCCACCCGGGACAGTTTGTGATCGTCCTGTCCGATCCGGAAAGCGAACGTGTCCCTTTCACGATTGCCGACTTTGACCGGGAAGCGGGGCACATCACTATGATTATCCAGGAAGTGGGCAACACGTCCCGCCATATTTGTGAGGACTTCGGCGTAGGCGACGAGCTGGAAAATATCGTCGGGCCCCTGGGGCGTCCTTCGGAAATGAAGAAGTTCGGAACTGTCGTCTGTGTCGGCGGTGGTATCGGCGTTGCCCCGGTTTATCCCATTGCCCGCGCCTATAAGGAACTGGGCAATAAGGTCATTTCCATTATCGGCGGCCGCACGAAAGAGCTCGTCCTGTGGGAAGACAAGATGCGCGCTGTCAGCGACGAGCTGATCGTCTGCACCGACGACGGAAGCTACGGCCGCAAGGGATTCGTCACCCAGCCCCTGCAGGAAATGCTCGAAAAGGGCGAACAGGTCGACTACGTCATTACCATTGGCCCCGTCGTCATGATGCGCAACGTGGCCCGCACGACGGAACCCTTCCATGTCTATACGGCGGCCAGCCTGAACACCATCATGGTCGACGGCACGGGCATGTGCGGCGGATGCCGCGTTCTCGTCGGCGGCGAAAACAAATTTGCCTGTGTGGACGGCCCGGAATTCGACGCGCATAAGGTGGATTTCGCCAACCTCATGCAGCGCCAGCAGATGTATAAGACCCAGGAATCCATTGAATGGGGCTGTGGAGGAGATTGCAAATGCTTAAAGTAAACCGTCATGTCATGCCGGAACAGCCGGCAGAAGTACGCCGGCACAATTTCGAGGAAGTCGCCTTGGGATTTGACGAAGACACTGCCGTCGAAGAAGCGCAGCGTTGCCTGAATTGCCCGAAGCCCCGCTGCGTTGGCGGCTGCCCCGTCAATATCTACATCCCCAGGTTTATCCATGCCGTCGCGGAACGGGATTTCCAGGAAGCCATCCGCATCATCAAGGAAAAGAGCAGCCTGCCCGCCGTCTGCGGCCGTGTCTGTCCCCAGGAAAAGCAGTGTGAAGGGCAGTGCGTCCTCGGTATCAAGGGGCAGAGTGTCGCCATCGGAGCCCTGGAACGCTTTGTAGCGGACTATGCCCGCGAACACGGGTTCGATGAAACGGCACAGCCGCCTGCGGAACCCAAAGGGAAAAAAGTCGCCATCATCGGGTCCGGCCCGACGGGCTTGTCCTGCGCCGGCGCCCTGAGGCAGAAAGGCTACGAAGTGACCATTTTCGAAGCCTTCCATATTCCCGGCGGCGTGCTCATGTACGGCATTCCCCAATTCCGTCTGCCGAAGGAAATCGTGCAGCATGAAATCGACGGCCTGAAAAAAATGGGTGTCCACATCGAGACGAACATGGTCATCGGCCGTACGTTCACCATTGACGAGCTGCTCCACGAAGAGGGCTACGCTGCCGTCTATATCGGCACCGGTGCCGGGTTGCCGCATTTCATGCACATCGAAGGAGAGGATCTGAACGGCGTTTACGCGGCGAATGAATTTTTAACCCGCGTCAACCTGATGAAAGCCTACACCTTCCCCCAGGCCGCCACACCGGTCTATGCCGGCAAGAAGGTCGCCGTCGTCGGCGGCGGCAACGTTGCCATGGACGCGGCCCGCACCGCCCTCCGCCTCGGGTCGGAAAAAGTCTACATCGTCTATCGCCGCGGGGAAGATGAACTGCCGGCCCGGAAGGAAGAAGTGGCCCACGCCAAGGCGGAAGGGGTCGAATTCTATGTGCTGAACAACCCCGTCCGCATCCTCGGCAACGACAAGGGCTGGGTTACGGGCCTGGAATGCGTCAAAATGGAATTGGGAGAGCCGGACGCCAGCGGCCGCCGTTCCCCCCATGTCCTCGAAGGCTCGAATCATATCCTGCCTGTAGACGAAGTCGTCATGTCCATCGGACAGGGAGCCAATCCTTTGATTTCCGATACGACACCCCACCTGGAAATCAACCGGAAAGGCAACATCGTCGCTACGGAAGACGGGGCGACGAGCATTCCTGGCGTCTTTGCCGGCGGCGATATCGTCACGGGCGCCGCTACGGTCATTTCGGCCATGGGCGCCGGCAAACGGGCGGCCGAAGCCATCGATGCCTATTTGACAAAAGAGGGAGCCCATGCATAACCACATTGTTGCGACTGCGGCGCTCAGCCTCTTGCTGGGACTGGGGTCCGCCACGACGGCCTGGGGAGCCCCAGCCTACAGGGATGCCGATTCTGGCTTCCGCCTGCGGGTTCCCGAAGCTTCGATCCAGCTGGCCGGAAACGATTTTTATGGATATATCCTGCCGGATCTCCGGGAGCGGGAAGCGGGGGAAGCAGAAGGGGAAGCAGAAGGGGAAGTATCGGAAGCGGCTGCCAAAGCCCGCTACGACCATTCCCTGACTTGTACGCTCTATGCCGTTCCCGCTGCCCAGGTAGAAGCTGCCACCGGCAAACCTTTTTCCACAGAGGAATTCCTGCGCTACTACGAGAGCCTGTCCCTGATGGAGCGGAACGACATTAATCCGAACAAGATTTCGTACGCCCTGTACGACCTCGATACGTACCGGATTCCCGACGACGGGAAGGGGACAGCGGGGCCGCTTTCCCTGCTTCCGTCGTCCCTCCTGGACAATGCCGACGTGAGCTTGTCCACCCTGAAAAAAGGCGCCCATCCCTACGTCCGGATCCATCTTGTCGAGAAATTGCCGGCCGAAAAAGATGATACCTCCCAGGGAAATTTTGCCCGCCACGATATGGAGCTGGCCCTGACCAGTGCCAACGATGTGCTGTACATCGCCATGACAGCCTACAAACTCCCGAACCTGAACCAGCAGAAGGAGTACCTGGAAAACGATTACACCTTACTGAAACGGCGCAAGGAAGCGAAAAAGCTGACGAGTAACAACAAAGCCGTCTTGGCGAAACACCGCGAGGAGCGCGACGCTTTCCTACAGGGCCTTTCCCTGTTCCCGCCGACGAAGGAATCCCAGCCGTTTGGCTACACGGACCCGGAAAGTGGAAAATTCCAGCGTCTGGGCCGCGATTGGGTCTATTTCCAGGGCGATTGGAGCAAAATCTACGGAAAAGCCAGGGAAAACGGACAAGCCCTCCTGGCCATCCAAGGCATAACCCTGCCCAAACTGTACGGCATCTTCGGCGACACCCTGGCGGCGACGAACTATGGAAGTGAAGCTGGCAGCCTGAAACCGGAGAGCCTGTGGAAACGGCAGCTCGCCGAATATCCCGCCATGTTTTACAGCTATTACGGCACCTACCCGGATTCGTTGCGGCGCCAATTCAAGACGAACCCCCACAGCCTGAAATGGATGGGACTCCTAGCAGACGTGGGCATTACCATGGCCTTGCAGTCGGACCAGACAAAAAAATACCTGGAAATGACCCATTTCGATACACGGCAAGAGGATCTGAGCAACGCCGTCCGTGTCTACCTGAACGGCGAAGGAAATCTGCGGAACCAGGAGGGAACCCCGAGGAAGAAGACTCCCGTCCACCTGGACGGACAGGTGACCTTCTGGCCCAATAAAATGAAAGTGAACCTCTTGGCCCGATGGAACGGCACTCCCTTGGAAGACGGAATGAAAACGCTGGTCCTCCGTGCGGAGGAAAAACCGGTGGAGGATAAACCGAACGTCCCGGAATCCCCGGCAGCCTCTCCGAAAATAAACGACGCGCCATAAAAAGGAACTGGATTTCTATTTTGGCGACGCGGGACAGCAGGACCAGAAAAAGGAAAGACGATCTCTCCCAAACGACCTCGTAAAATCGCTTGGGAGAGGTTTTTTATGCGGGTACGGGAACTTAATCACAAAAAGGTGTAAAAATCGTCTGCTACGATTTAATAGCGTTATAGAGGGAAAATAGGCAAAGTGTGATTTTTTCTGCCGGCCGGCGCCGGATGGGCGGCAACAGAATGAAAAATCAGGCTGGCGTCCACCTCCTTTTTCTTCCAGATTTTACATAATATATATTATCGGACGTAAAAACAAGAATCGCCATCAGTCACCCTCCTGGCCTTATCCCACGGTCCCAACCCCTGTCGCTGCAAACGCTTTTGAACAAATGTTTGACACTCTGTCCTTTGTTTGCTATAATCGAAGCAAAGAGTACGTTTTATGACAAACTTCCGGAGGTTTTGCACATGGGCAGACATAAGAATATGATTCCCGAGGACTTCGATGGTATCTATACAGAAGAGATGTTGACGGAACGCCAGCGTCAAGTGCTGCAGTACATCCGTTCGTATTCCATGGAAAAAGGATATCCGCCGTCGGTTCGGGAGATCTGCAAGGCCATCGGCCTGTCATCGACAGCCAGCGTCCACAATCATCTGCGAAACCTGCAGACCATGGGCTTTATCCAGCGGGATTCCGCGAAACCCCGTGCCATCGAACTGAAGCAGGATTCTTCCTGGCGCAACAAGTCTGTCGTCCCCGTGCCCCTCGTGGGAACCGTCACGGCAGGCAAGCCCATCCTGGCCGTGGAAAATATCGAAGAGACCTACCCCATTCCCCTGGATTTGATTGGTACTTCCGACGATGTGTTCATGCTTTCCGTCAATGGCGACAGCATGGTGAATGCCGGTATCCTGAACCATGACTACCTGATCGTACGCAAGCAGAATTACGCCAATAACGGCGATATCGTCGTCGCCCTCCTCAACGATGACGTGGACGGTTCCCACACGACGGTCAAACGTTACTTTAAGGACCTGACAAAGATCCGCCTGCATCCGGAAAACGAAAAATACAATGACATTGTCGGTACGGACAATATCCAAGTCATCGGCAAAGTCATCGGTGTCTACCGCATGATGTAAATCTCCCGGCTTCTCCCTATCTCCCAAAATAACAAAGAAACAGGGCAGTCCCCGTTCAGGACTGCCCTTCTTTTTAAAACTGTTTTGCATCATTATGATGTCATTTAGACATTGTTTTGATGGTTTTAGAAGTCTTTCCGCTTCAGCGGGCATCTCTTTTCCCCGTTTAGGCGCTCCACTTCCTCAAATCGGAGTATAGATGCCATGGTTTTCCCCGGCTTTTCCCAGAATCCGTGCCGCTTCCATCATGGCCAGCATCCCGTGCTCATAGGTCAGACCGCCCTGAAGGTACACGTTATACGGTTCGCGCATGGGACCGTCGCAGCTCAGTTCAATCGAAGCGCCCTGAACGAAGGTCCCCGCCGCCATAATAATAGGATCGGCATACCCGGGAAGTTCGCCTGGTACGGGAACAACGTGGGCATCGACAGGAGAATTGGCCTGTACGGCCTGGCAGAACTTTTTCAGCTTTTCCGGCGTGCCAAGGGTGATGCACTGGATAATATCATGGCGCAGGATGTCCGACGCCGGCTTTACATCGTACCCCAACCGTTCAAAAATAGCCGCAGCAAAGATTGCCGTCTTGACAGCCTGCATAACGACATGAGGAGCCAGGAAAAGGCCCTGGTAAATCTCGCGCGCCGTATCACCCAGGGTGGCGCCCATCTCCCCTGCCAAGCCTGGTACGGTCAGCCGGCAGGCTGCATTGTAGACCAGTCTTTTGTCCCCCACAATGTAACCGCCTGTGGGAGCCAGGCCGCCGCCGAGATTTTTGATCAGGGACCCGGCCATCAGATCCGCCCCTACGTCCGTCGGTTCGATTTTTTCCGTGAATTCCCCGTAACAATTGTCGACAAAGCAGATAACATCCGGGCGGGCCCGTTTAATGGATTTGATCAGGGCGCCGATGGAAGCGACATCCAGGGTTTCGCGCACATTGCTGTACCCACAGGAGCGCTGGATGTGGATCATCCGGGTGCGTTCCGTCATAGCTTCACGGACGGCACGGATGTTAATCCGGTTTCCGCGCATCTTGATTTCCTTATAATGGATTCCCAAGTCGATGAGGGAGCCCCGTTCCGCATGGGGAATGCCGATGATGGTCTGCATGGTGTCATACGGCGTTCCCGTGGCGGCAATAACTTCGTCGCCAGGACGCAGGTTGCCCAGCATGGCCACGGCCAGGGCGTGAGTGCCCGATACGAACTGGGGCCGCACCAGGGCGGCTTCGGCGTGGAAAATATCCGCGAAAATCTCGTCCAGTTTATCCCGTCCCACATCCCCGTAGGCATACCCTGTCGTTGGCTTCAGATAATAATCCGAAACCATGTTCGAACGAAAGGCATCGACGACCCTATGAGTATTGTAAAACGCGATTTCTTCATAATAGTGATTTTGCCGCGCCACTTTGTCCATGGCGTACTTTTCCAGGTCTGTAAAAGAGATAGCGCCTTCGCGCTCGGAAATCAACATTGTCTTCGTGTCACCTTTTGCTTTCTGTTATTTTTTGAGATAGTCCTGCCAGCGGGCGGCCTCTTCCACATCGAGGCGGATGGTCAGCTCCGTCCCTTCGGCGCCGTACTCTTCCGCAAGGACAGTACCCAACGTGTGCAGACGGGCCGCCTTCGCCGATTCCGCATAAGGAATAACGAGCGTCACTTCGACGGATTTCATCCGCAGATGTTCCATCACAAGGCCCAGCAGCCGATCCAAGCCCAGACCCAGCCGCGCGGAAATGCAGACGCTCCCCGGCTCCCCGGACAGCTTGGCGGCCAGGGCGCTGTCTTCCGGCAATTTATCGGTCTTATTATAGACCGTCACAATCGGCTTATCCCGGACCCCGATTTCTTCCAGGACCTGATAGACCGCCGCGCTTTGCTCCTTGTACAAAGGATGGCTCACGTCGATGACGTGCAGAAGCAAGTCCGACTCCAGTGTTTCTTCCAGCGTGGACTTGAAGGCCGCCACCAGCTGGTGCGGCAGGCGCTGGATGAACCCGACCGTATCCGTCAGGATCGCTTCCCGCTTGTCCGGCAATTCCAGCTGCCGTGTCGTCGGATCCAACGTGGCGAACAACTGGTCCTGGGCATAAACATCGGACTTCGTCAGCGTATTGAGCAAGGTCGATTTGCCCGCGTTGGTATATCCCACCAGGCTGATAATCGGCACGCGGCTCCGCGTCCGGTTGGAACGATGCAGCTGCCGCACATTGGAAACTTTTTCGATGCATCCCTTCAGATAGGCAATGCGGTCCCGGATAACCCGGCGATCCGTTTCCAGTTTCGTTTCCCCAGGACCACGCGTCCCGATCCCGCCGCCCAGGCGGGATAAAGTCAAGCCCTGCCCCATGATGCGCGGCAGGGAGTACTGGAGTTGTGCCAGTTCGACCTGCAGTTTGCCTTCGTTTGTCTGGGCGCGCTGGGCGAAAATATCCAGGATGAGCGCCGTCCGGTCCAGGACCTTGATGCCCAGGGCCCGTTCCAGATTCCGCTCTTGGGCCGGCGACAATTCTTCGTCAAAGACAGCCATATCGATATCTTCCTGCTGGGCGAAGAGGGCCAGTTCCCTCACCTTCCCCCGGCCGATAAAAAAGCCCGGATCCGGTTTCGGCCGTTTTTGGTTAAACACAGCCACCACGTCGGCGCCGGCCGACTTAGCCAGCTGCCGCAGTTCTTCCAAGGAATCTTCCGAAGTCCAGAGGGTGCGGCCCGGCCGGCCGTACTCCATGCCGATGAGAATAGCCCGTTCCTGCCGGTCATCCGTGTTCTTTTCCGTTCCGTCCCCTTGGGCCAGCAGTTTCTCCGACGTCTTTACCAGGTTCGGGAAAAAGAGGTCTTCCAGATTGGCAGCCGTGACAGGTCCGTATTCCTGCACCTCAAAGCTTTCGTTTTGATCCCGGCCCGTAATAATCGCGAAATCCATCCGCGACCGGGTCGGGTCGGCCTCGTTCACGCCGATGGCGGCCATCAAATCGTAGCGGTTGTTCCGCAGGGCCGACAAATCGACGCCGCTCAGCCGTTCGTCCCCGCCGGGATGGGTGTGGATGCAACGGATGCCGCAGAGACGGTTGCGGCCCCGACGCGTGTCCACATCGGGCAAGGTCACGGACCCGTTGTCCCCGACGGCCACGCTGACCACCTTTCCATGGCGGTCCACATAGATATTCACTTCCCGATTGATAGCCGCCGTAATCGCCGCCATACGGGCCAGCCCCTCTTCCGTTAGGACCTGCCAATCGGGGATTTCCAGATCGTACAGCTGTTCGAGAGCTGTGACTATCGTATTTTTCAAACCATCGGTCTTGCCCAGGATCTCACGCATGGGAACCTCCTGTGCCTCACGGGCACACCGGACCGCCGCTTATTTGCGGATGCGGGCCGGTTCGATATTGACTTTATAACCGCGGATGCTGTTTTTGTGCATCACTGCCAAGACACGCTCCGCTACGTTTTCCGGAACCTCGACGAAGGAGAATTTGTCGAAGATATTGATCAGGCCGATGGAACGGGCCGGAATCTCCGCTTCCTTGGAAATCGTGCGGACCAAATCCGGCACGGTCACTTTCTGGTTGCGGCCGACATTGAGGAAAAAGCGCACCATACCAGGGCTGCCTCCCGTATGGGCCAGGTCGCTCAGCGTGGTCTGCTCTTCCTTGATCTCCAGGGCCTTGTTTCCTTCCTGCATCAGTTTCAAGGCCGCCGCGGCGATTTCTTCCAGCTCATATTCCTTGCCCAGGGCCGTAACGATCGGCATATAATCGGCATAGTCATCCATTTCCAGAAGGCTCTGCATCTTCGACAAGATCTGCTCGCGCTGGTGTTCCAGGACATCTGTCGTCGTCGGCAGCTCCCGCCGGCGGATGCGGGTCCGGGCTACCCGTTCAATCAGTTTCAATTGACGGAATTCCCGGGGCAGGATAAAGGTCAGAGCGACGCCCGTATTCCCCGCACGGCCCGTGCGGCCAATGCGGTGGACATAGCTTTCCGGATCCTGGGGAATGTCGTAGTTGATGACGTACTGGACATTGTCCACGTCGAGGCCGCGGGCGGCGACGTCCGTAGCAATAAGGATGTCCAGGCGCCCTTCGCGGAATTTCTTCATGACGCGGTCGCGCTGGGTCTGGCTCAAATCTCCGTGCAGGCCGTCGGCAATGTACCCCCGGCTGCCCAGGGCCGCCACCAGATCGTCGACGCCCCGCTTCGTCCGGCAGAAAATAATCATTTTGCCGTCAATGCCCGCATCCAGCAGGCGGGCCACTCCTTCGACCTTGTCCCTCGTTTCGAAGTAATATTGCTCGATCAGGGGAACCGTGATTTCTTCCTTGTTGACCGTCACCATCTGGGGCGCCCGCATATAGCGTTTGGTCAGGCTCAGGATAGGACGGGGCATGGTGGCGGAAAAAAGCATGGTCTGGCGTGCGGCCGGCACATGTTCCAGGATTTCCTCCATATCGTCGATGAATCCCATGTCCAGCATTTCATCGGCTTCGTCCAGGACAAGATAGCGCACATGATCCAGCTTGATGGTCCCGCGGTGGATATGGTCGAGCAGGCGGCCCGGCGTGCCGATGACAATCGGAACCCCACTCTTGAGGGCCCGGATCTGCCGTTCGATCGGCTGTCCGCCGTAGACCGGCACTGCACGGATTCGTTTCGCGCGGCCAATGTTGCCGATTTCCTCGGCGACCTGGATAGCCAGTTCCCGCGTCGGGCTCAGGATCAGGGCCTGGATATGGCGATGGTCTTCAATGCCCTGCACGATCGGGATACCGAACGCGGCCGTCTTGCCTGTGCCGGTCTGGGCCTGGCCGATAATGTCTTTCCCTTCCAGCAGCAGCGGAATCGCCTGGCGCTGAATCGGCGACGGTTCTTCAAAGCCCATGTCCTTCAGGGCCGTGACGACCCGTTTTTCCAATACCAGTTCGCCAAAATTTTCTGTCGTTAGTGTCATTTTTCTCCTCCATCGGCTTCCAGCTGCCGTTTGCTTCTCTTTTCTTCTCGTTCTGTCGCTTTTTCCTTCTTGCGACGCGATTGTTCCGTGGCTTTCCGATCCTCTTCCGTTGCTTCCAGATGTCCCTGCATCCGGTCGTAGGCAAGGCCGATGGCGGCCATGGCCGCCCGCAGCTTAATCTGCTGCCGGCTGCCGCTGAATCGGAACTCCCGGCACCAGGTACCGTCCTGGTCTGCCACGGCCACATAGACCAGACCGACAGGCTTCTTTTTGGTCCCGCCGCCCGGACCGGCCAGGCCCGTGATTCCCACACCGTACCCGGCGCCGAGCCGTTCCCGGACACCTTCGGCCATCTCCCGGGCCACTTCGGGGCTGACGGCCCCTTTGCGGTCCAGGTCCGTTTTGCTCACGTTCAGGACGCCTCGCTTCACTTCATTCGTATAGGAAATGACGGATCCCTTGACGTACCCCGAACTGCCGGGGACATCGGTCATGAGACTCGTCGCCAAGCCGCCCGTACAGGATTCGGCAAACGCGATCTGCTTCCCCTGCTCCTGCAGCTTACGTCCCAGCACTTCGGCCAGGCTGTCGTCGTCGTACCCGTATACATAGGGGCCGATGCGGCCTTCGATGGCGTATTGGGCCCGCGCGATGAGGGCATCGGCTTCCACGGCAGACGGGGCTTTCGCCGTCAGGCGTACGAGGATTTCCCCGTGGCGGGCGTACAAGGCAATGGTCGGATTGGTCTGGTTTACAATCAGGTCATCCAGGAGAGCGGCTACGCGTGACTCTCCCAAAGTACGTACTTTCAAGGTGTGAGACTTGATGATGCCCAGCTGTCCGTACTCTTTTTCCAGATACGGGAACAGTTCCTGTTCGCAAAGATACCGCAGTTCGTAGGGCGGTCCCGGCAGCAGCACGAACACCGTACCGCCGGCATCCTTCAGGACCAATCCCGGCGCCGTTCCCACCTCGTTTTTCAGCACATAGGCGCCGCTCGGGACCAAGGCCTGTTTGTCGTTGTTGCTGGCCGGACACGTGTTGCGCCGGGACAAGAGTTCCTGGATATGGTTCCACACTTCCAGGTTCATGTAGAGGGGCGCGCCGCAGTAGGCTGCCACCTCTTCCTTCGTAATGTCTCCCCGCGTCGGCCCTAACCCGCCCGACGTCAGGACGAGATCTGCCCGCCCCGCGGCAATACGCAGGGCTTCGCGAAGACGCTCCGGGTTATCCCCGACGGTGGTCTGGTACAGCACGTCAAACCCACGGTTGTTTAACTCCCGGGCGAGATACACGAAGTTCTCATTGACAATTTCGCCCAGCAGCAATTCAGTTCCTGTCGTAATCACTTCGACCCGCATGGCACACCCTCTTTTCTTCCCCAACGCGGCCCCAGCGGATATTCCCTTCCCCCGCCGCGGGCACCCTGCCGGTCCGGCTCAGGCATCGACGCGCAAGGCCACGACGTCGTAGTCGAATCCCTGGTCGACACGAACGCGGATAAAATCACCGGGCTGGAGTCCCGGCGCGTTTTCCACATAAATCATGCCGTCAATATCCGGCGCCTCCCTGTACGAACGGGCTTCGGCCAGATTCTCCCCATCTTCATTATATCCTTCGACGAGGACCTCCAGCTCCTTCCCCTCCAGGTCCTGGTGGAGTTCTTCCGAAATTCCGGCCTGGATTGCCATCAATTCATTATACCGGTCTTCCTTGACTTCTTCCGACACCTGGTCCGGCATGGCAGCCGCAGCCGTATTCTCTTCGCGGGAATACATAAAGACACCGGCGTTTTCAAAGCGCTGTTCTTCCACGAAACGCTTCAATGCCTCGAAATCCTCCTCCGTTTCCCCGGGGAAACCGACAATAAAGGTCGTGCGGATGACGATGTCCGGGATACGGCGGCGCAGCCTGGCCAGCAATTCCCGGGTGTGGGCCATGCTGTCGTGCCGATTCATCGCCTGCAGCAGCCGTTCACTGCCGTGTTGAAGCGGAATGTCCACGTAATGGCAGACTTTGGGCAGCGTCGCGAATGCTTCTATCAGTTCATCCGTAAAGGTATTCGGGTACAGATACAGGACGCGGATCCAGCGGATGCCGGCAATGTCATTCAGGTCGCGGAGCAGTTCCGCCAGGCGCAGGCGGCCATACAGGTCCGCACCGTAGACGGTCGTATCCTGGGCTACGACAATCAGTTCCTTGACCCCGCGGGATGCCAGGTCCTTGGCCTCCGCCAGTACCTGTTCATAGGGTTTGCTGACGTAGGGCCCCCGAATCAGGGGAATCGCGCAGTAAGAGCAGCGGTTGTTGCAGCCTTCGGCGATTTTCAGGTAGGCACTGTACGCGTTGCCGGACAATTGGCGGGGGTCCGGCGCCACACCGCCAGGCCGAACTTCCCCGTCTTCCCCGCCCTTCCGTGCCGGTAGGATTTCGGCCGGGCCTTCGGTCCAGTCTCCTGCCTGCAGATGAAGTACGCGCTGGCCTGCCAGCACGCGGGACAAGACGCCGTCGATGTCCTTGAAGACGTTCGTCCCCACCAGGGCGTCGACTTCCGGCATTTCCCGATACAGATCTTCGGCGTAGCGCTGGGCCAGGCAGCCCGTCACAATCAGCTTGCGCAAGGGCCCGTCCTCCTTGTAGCGCGCCATGGACAGGATGCTGTCGATGGACTCCTGTTTAGCCGTTTCAATAAAAGCACAGGTATTGACAATGATGACATCCGCTTCAGCGGGGTCATTCGTGATTTCAACGTCATATTTCGCGATAACGCCCAGCATGACCTCGGAATCGACGAGATTCTTCGGGCAGCCAAGGCTGACCATTCCTAATTTCACTTCGTTACCTCCGGGGCATCAATCCGTATTTCCTTCATCCAAAGATTGGCCAGCCGATCCACGGCGTCCTGTCCTTTATAGAAGGTATTCAACCAAAGGGTATCGGAATCTGTCACAGGACCGCTCCGTCCCTGGGGCAGGACGGGAAGGAACCCGCTTCGCGCCGTGACAAGGACCGTCCGGGCTTCCGGATCCTGAAGGAGCCAGTCCATAAAACGGGCCGCCTCTTTCCCTTTGGCACTGCCTTTTGCCAGGGCCACGCCATACAGGTCCACCGGCGTGCCTTCCTTGGGAATCAGGGCATAGGCAGGAAAATCGTTCTGTAAATATTTGAAGACCTGGCTGCGCCGGGTAATGGCGACATCCGCGTCCCCCGTGGCAGCCATCCGCACGGGGCTGATGGGATACTTGGCGAACTGCTGGATCTGGGGACGCAGTTCGCGGAAGTACGCCAGGCAGGCATCCTGTCCCATACGGGACGACAGGGCTGCCAGAAAATGTTTTGTCGACGGGGAATTGGTCAGGTTTTCCATGGCAATCCGCGCGGTCGGCAGGGTCGTCAAATCCATCCAGTGTTCCAGGTTTTCCTGGCCCAGTTCCCGGGAGTAGGCCTGGTTCACCAGCAGGACCACGGGATCGTAAAAGGCCCCAATCCACAAGTCCCGTGGATCCCGCAGCGCCGCCGGCAGCCGGTCCCCCGTCTCGGATTTGACGGGCTGGAGTCCTCCCTGCGCCGCCAGCTGCTGGAGGCGGGCCGTTCCGGCCAGCAAGACGTCGGCCTGGGCCGGGTCGCTATCCTTTTTTGCCAGGCGCACTAGGACCTTGTCCTTCCCATCGGAGCGGCCATTGAAGCCGTCCAACAAGGCCTGGACAAAGGTCTCGTCCAAGTCACTGTAAAGGACTACCGTATGGGCCTCGTCGATCTGCTTCCCGCAGCCTCCCGCCAGACCCGCGGCCAAGACGACGAGGCAGCACAGCCACCACAACTTCTTCATGCCAAACTCCTCATTTCGAGCGTTTTCCCTTTCCGACCCGTCCGTCGCGGCGGCTGCCGCCGCGTGTCCCCGCCGGGCCGTCGGGACGGCCGACCGGACGGGTCCCCACTTTTGCGGAAGCGCCGTTTCCGCGGGAACGGGGCCGGACCGGACCGGGGCCTTCCGGCGCGATCAGACACTGCTGCCCATGGCCGATCAAATCTTCCCGGCCGGCCTGGCGCAGGGCTTCCGCGACCAGGCGGTAATTACGGGGGTTTGTATACTGCATCAGGGCGCGCTGCATGGCCTTTTCGTGGGGATTACGGGTCACATAGACCTTTTCCATGGTATAGGGATCCACCCCGGCATAATACATGGCTGTCGAAGCGCTGCCCGGCGTGGGAATGAAATCCTGGACCTGTTCCGGCCGCCGTCCCGTATCCCGCAGGAATTCGGACAATTCCACGGCGTTGCGCAACGTACAGCCCGGATGACTGGAAATGAAATACGGGACCAGGTACTGTTCCTTCCCGATTTCACGGTTCTTCTTTTGAAACTCCCGGACAAACCGGAGATAGACTTCCTTCCCGGGTTTTCCCATCCGTTTCAGGACCGGCGGGGCAATGTGTTCCGGCGCTACCTTGAGCTGGCCGCTCACATGATACCGGCACAATTCGTCGAGGAACTCCCGTTTCTTGTCCGCCAGCAGGTAATCATACCGGATGCCCGAGCGGATAAAGACCTTCTTCACGCCGGGCAGTGCGCGCAACTCCCGCAGCAGGACCACATAATCGCTGTGGTCCGCATCCAGGTTGGGGCACGGTTCCGGGAAGAGGCACTGACGGAAGCTGCACGCTCCCTGGGTCAGCTGCTTCCGGCAAGCCGGATGACGGAAGTTCGCCGTCGGCCCCCCGACATCGTTGATGTAACCCTTGAAATCCGGCAGGGTCGTCAACTCCTTCGCCTCGCGCAGGATAGACGCGTGGCTCCGCGCCTGAATGATACGTCCCTGGTGGGCATGGATGGCGCAGAAAGAGCAACTGCCGAAACAGCCGCGGCAACTCACGATGCTGAATTTGACCTCTTCCAGGGCGCTGACCCCGCCGGCGCTGTCGTACATGGGGTGCCATTGGCGGGTGTACGGCAAATCGTAGATGGCATCCATTTCCGCTTCCGTCAACGGCAGGACGGCATGGTTCTGGACGACATACTGCCCCGGCGCCATCTCCTGGACCAGGGTTTTGCCGTAGAAGGGATCGAAATTCAGGTTCTGCAGGTGATAGGCCCGGGCCAACCCGACCTTGTCCTGACGGATCGCCGCAAAAGACGGAAGCAGGACCGGATCTTCGATCCCGTCAAGGCGGTCCGTGACATAGGCCGTCCCGCGGATGTAATGGAGATCATCTCCGGAAGCTCCCCCGGCCAGATAGGCAGCCACTTCTTTAATGGCCGTCTCCCCCATCCCGCAGATCAAAAGGTCAGCGCCGCAGTCCGCCAGGATAGACGGACGCAGCGCGTCCTCCCAGTAATCGTAGTGGACAAAACGCCGCAGGCTGGCTTCGATGCCGCCGATGACGACAGGCAGGTCCGGCCAGATCTGTTTCGCTATACGGGCATACACGGCCGTCGCGTGGTCCGGGCGGCGTCCCATGACACCGCCCGGCGTGTATTTGTCGACGGTCCGCGGTTTGCGGGCCGCCGTATAATGGCAAAGCATGGAGTCAAGATTGCCGCCGCAGACCAGGACGCCGAGGCGGGGCTTGCCCATGGCCGTCCAGGCAGACGGGTCGTGCCAGTCCGGCTGGGCCAGGATCGCGACCTTATACCCTTCCGCTTCCAGGACGCGGCCGATGACCGCCGGGGCAAAGGAAGGATGGTCGACATAGGCATCGCCGCTGACAAACAGGAAATCCGCCTGTTCCCAGCCGCGTGCCTCCATATCTTCCCGGCAGACGGGAAGGAAATTCTGTGTCATAGGGACCTCATTTCTTCAAGCAGCTGTATCCGGTCATTTTGCCGGACCAAAGGTCCGTTCCACCGTTCCGGGATGGGAAATAGCCGGCAGTTTGACCCCATTATGGACAATTTCGAGGGCCGGCGGATATCCCATGACGAGGGTGAGGGACTTCGTGCTGGCAAAGGACTGGTGCTGTCCCTTGGTCAAGGTTCCCGAATACAGGACACGGCCCCCTTCTTCCGTCACTTCGAGCCAGCATTTTTCCCGGACCACCCGAATTTCCAGGGTCGTCTTTTCCGCTTCGGCCGGCACGCGGGCGGCGGCGTCTCCGTCACGGTCCGCACGCGGGGCCGCCGGTGCCTTATTCTCCTGCGTCGCCGCGCGTCCCGACAGGAACGATGGCAGGAAAGAACGAGGGCCCGACAGGGCCTGCCGCCCACCGCTGTAGACGTAGAGTCCGGCTGCCAGGGCCAGCGCGGCCACCAGCAGCAGGGCAAGCCACCAGGCTTTATGGTTCGTGCCCAACCCGGAACCGGTTTCTCGGTTCGACTTAAAGGAAGGGCGGATATGCACGTTATGCGATTCCCGCACAGGCAGCGCATGGGTCTGGGACTCCCCTTCCACGGCGTGGGACGCGCGATACTGCCGGACCAGGTCCAGCCCGTCCAGTCCGAGAAAATTCCCGTACCGGCGGATAATACCGCGCACAAAGACATCCCCGGGCACGGCGTTGAAACGATCCTGCTCGATGGAGTCCAAATAATTCAGGCGAATATTGGTTTTGCGCGCCACGTCCTCCAGGGAAATCCCCTGCCTCTCTCTCTCTTCGCGAAGGATTGCCCCGACGGAAGTCGTTGCGGCAGGAGCCATTTCCTGTCCGGTTTCTGCGGTTTTTTCAATTTCCGTTGCCATCGTCTTCACCCTGCCTTAAATACACCTGTTCCACTTGTTGGGGAGTCATCTTCAATTCCCGGGGCTTGCTGCCTACGGCAGGCCCCACGATACCCAGTTCTTCCATCTTGTCCACCAGCCGGGCCGCGCGGTTGTACCCGACCCGGAACCTCCGCTGCAGCATGGAAGCCGAAGCCTGGCCCATTTCCAGGACCACACGAATCGCGTCGTCCAGCAGTTCATCCTGCTCGCCGACCGACAGTTCCCCACCGTCGGGGTCCTTTCCCGCGTGGCTGTCGCTGGGCAGTTCCACCGACGTCACTTCGTCACTGTATGTCACCGGAATGGCCTGGTTTTTGATGAATTCCGTCACGCGGTTCAGCTCCGCGTCACTGACGAACGCGCCCTGGACGCGCAGGGGCTTGTTCGTCCCGATGGGCGAAAAGAGCATATCGCCTTTGCCAAGCAGTTTTTCCGCGCCGCCCATGTCGAGGATGGTGCGCGAGTCCGTCAACGAGGCGACGGCAAAAGCAATGCGCGACGGGATGTTCGCCTTTACGATGCCCGTAATCACGTCGACAGACGGACGCTGTGTCGCCAGGACCAGATGGATGCCACAGGCACGGGCCTTCTGGGCCAGGCGCAAAATCGCGTCTTCCACGTCTGCCTTGGCCACCATCATCAAATCACTCATTTCGTCGATGACGATGACGATAAACGGCATCTTTTCCCTGGCCTGCTCATTGTAGGAACGGATGTCCCGGACATGATTGTCCGCGAAAGACTGGTATCTCCGTTCCATTTCCGCCACGGCCCAGTGCAGTGCCGAAGCGGCCTTCTTGGCATCCGTCACGACGGGGACGAGCAAATGGGGAATGCCATTGTAGTTGGTCAACTCGACGACCTTCGGGTCGACGAGGATCAGTTTCACTTCATCCGGCCGCGCCTTATACAAAATCCCCGCAATGAGCGTGTTGACGCACACGGACTTGCCGCTGCCCGTGGAACCGGCGATAAGCAGATGGGGCATCTTGGCCAAGTCGATGGGAATGATGTTGCCGCTGATATCCCGGCCCAGGCCGATACACAGTTTGGACGGATCCTTGCGGATCACTTCGTTGTCCACGACCTCCCGGAAGTTGACCGGATCGTTCGTCGTATTCGGCGCTTCGATCCCGATGGCCGCCTTGCCCGGAATGGGCGCTTCCACACGGACGCCCGGCGCAGCCAGGCGCAGCGCAATGTCATCGGCCAGGTTCACGACAGCACTGACCTTTACCCCCGGCGCCGGATGCAGTTCGAACCGCGTGACTGACGGGCCCCGCGTCGCGTGGACCACCTTGGCATTAACCTTGAAGTCCGCCAGGGTCTGTTCCAGAATCCGCACCTTTTCAGCGATTTCTTCCTGGTAGTTGCGCGGATCCGTTTTCACGCTTTCCTGTAAAAGACTCAGGGGCGGGAACCGATAGGGGGAGACGGGGACCGGACGGTCGTCTCCCTCTCCTGCCCCGGCCGCGGGGGAATTTTCCGAAGCCGCTGCAGGGGTTGGTTCCGTTCCGGCTGGGGCAGCTGGGACCACCGCACTTTCCCATTCCCCGGCGTCCGTGGGAGGAAGGGGTTCCCCAAGGCCGGCCGTGGCCGGCACGGGTTCGCCGGCAGCGTCGGAGGCGGGCGCCGGATCTTCCCCCCCTGTTTCCGCTGCCTCCGTGGCCGCCCTGGCAATCTTCATGGCATTGTCTTCTTCCTGTTGTTGGGCGGCAAAGGGCTTCAGCACCGCGCCGGGATCCTTCAGGGGCGCTTCCGCGCCCGTTCCTTCCGCGCGGCCGGACTCCCTTGTCCCGGCCCCCTCCCCGGCGCGGCGGGGACGGAGGACAATCGTTTCCTGTGTTTCCGGATAAATCGTGGCCAATGCCGGCCCTTCGTCCGCCGGGGGCTGACAGGCCTCGCCGACGGGACGGGACACATACCCGTCCTCCTCCGCTTCTTCGACCGCCGTCAGGCGATGCCCGAAATCCAAAATCCGTTTGAAGGCCGATTTCTTCCGCACATCTTTGTTGAACTCGGAAAAATCTTCATCCTGGTACACGTCCAGGGAAGTGCGGCGCGGGATTTCCTCCCCTTTTTCCCGATACGAGTGGGAAAACAAGGACGGCAGGCGATTCGGCGCATCCGCCGCAACCGGACGGGATTCTTTTTGCGCCGCAGGAGGAAGAACCGGACGGTCCGTGCCTGCGAAGGGCTCCTCCGTTTCCGTCGGCTCCCGATGAAAAAGGCCCAGATTCCAGGCCGTTCCCAAAAGACTGGCCAAAAAACCCGCGAGGACAGCGATGGCCGCCCCCATTACGCCCAATCCCTTGCGCAGGGCCGCCAGCAGCAGGGCTCCGGCCAGGCCGCCACCCTGGGGCAACAGGTGGGGCGTAAACAGATCGTCCACTGGGACAAAGAAATGCTGCAGGATTCCCAAAAGGCACAAAAAACCTGCCCAAAGAATCCAAAACTCCCTGGTAAGCACGTAATTCCGCAGGGAAACAGCGAACCCGAACCCGCAGACCAGCAGGAACAAGGGAACCGCCAGTGCCCCCAGGCCGAAACCGTACCGCAAAAAGTCCGCCAGAATCGTGCCGAGGGAGCCTTGGATGATACCGAAATAGGAAAGAAGGCACAACAAGGCCAAGATCACCAGGACAAGTCCTTTGATCCGCTTGTTGCGCCGCTGTTTTCTCATCCGCGCCTCATATCCTTCGGTGCGGGGCAACGCCGTTCTGTTTTCCCGGGTCGTGCGTTTTCTTGTCGTCATGAGGGTTCCTCAATAGGACGTGGCAGGGACGAGCCTGGAAGAAGACCCGTCCCTGTTTTTTCCCTATTTAAACTTCCATAATAATCGGCAGAATCATGGGGCGCCGTCTCGTCTTGTCGAAGAGGAAGCGGCCCAGGCTGTCGCGAATGGCGCCTTTGATGGCCGACCATTCCGTTACGTTGTTGTCTTCACATTTGTTCAAAGCGTTCTGGACCTTGGCCTTCGCCTGGTCCATAAGGTCTTCGGCCTCACGGACATAGACGAACCCGCGGGACACGATGTCAGGCCCGCTCATGACGCGGTTCGTCGCCTTGTCGATGCCGACGACGACAATCATGATGCCATCTTGGGACAGCTGGCGGCGGTCGCGGAGGACAATATTCCCTACGTCGCCGACCCCCAGTCCATCAATGAGGACCTTGCCCGACGGGACTTTGCCGTTGATGCCGATGCGGTTGCGCGTCAGTTCGACAATCGAGCCGTTTTCGGCAATAACGATATTCTTCTTGTCCATGCCGCGGGCAATGGCCAGGCCGGCATGTTTGATCAGATGGCGATATTCCCCGTGGACCGGCATAAAGAACTTCGGCCGGACCAGGTTCTGCATGATTTTCAGCTCTTCCTGGCTGGCATGCCCCGACACGTGGACCCCATTCGCTTTTTCGTAGACCACATCGGCCCCGAGCATGTACAGGTGATTGATCGTATTGGAGACCATCTTTTCATTGCCCGGAATCGGAGACGCGGAAATGATGACCGTGTCCCCGGGAACAATGGATACCTTGCGGTTTTCGCCGACGGACATGCGGGTCAAGGCCGACATGGGTTCGCCCTGGCTGCCCGTACAGATGATGACAACCTTGTCATTCGTATAATTCCGCGTCTCGTCGATATCGATAATCGTTCCCTCGGGTACGCTCAGATAGCCCAGTTCCAGGGAGATGCGCACCACATTCTGCATGCTGCGCCCAATAACGGCAACCTTGCGACGATACCGCACGGCGGTATCGCAAATCTGCTGGATACGGTGTACGTTCGACGAGAACGTGGCGATGATAATGCGGTTTTCCGCATGGCGGAATTCGTTGTCGAAGGTCTCCCCGACCTTTTTTTCACTGGGCGTGTACCCGGGCCGTTCTGCGTTGGTGCTGTCCGCCATGAGCAACAGGACCCCCCGGTCCCCGTATTCGGCAAAACGGTTCAGTTCCATGACCTGCCCGTCCACGGGCGTCTGGTCGATCTTGAAGTCGCCCGTGTGGATAATCAGGCCAATCGGCGTATGAATAGCCACGGAAATAGCATCGGGGATGCTGTGGTTCACGCGGATGAATTCCAGTTTAAAAGCGCCCGCGCGGATGCGGTCGCCCGATTTGATCGTATTCAGGTTGGCGGTCGAAACGCCGGCTTCTTCCAGGCGTCCTTCCAGGATACCCAGGGTCAGGGCCGTGCCGTAGACCGGCACGTCCAGCTGTTTCAGGATATACGGCAAGGCGCCGATATGGTCTTCGTGGCCGTGGGTCAGGAAAATCCCCCGCAGCTTATCCTGGTTTTCTATCAAATAGGTGATGTCGGGAATCACCAAATCGATGCCAAGCATGTCATCTTCCGGGAACATAAGGCCCGCGTCGAGCAAAATCATGTCATTCCCATAACGGAACACGGTCATGTTCTTTCCGATTTCACCAAGACCGCCCAAAGGAATGATATTTACTTTTTTCTGTGTTTTTTCCAAAACTATACCTCCAGATTCAATTTTTTCCGAACGAATTCTCTCTGTATTAAATAGGTAATGCAGCCGTTCCATTCACTCTGTGCCCATTATACCGCAAACGCGGGCCAAAAACAATTGTTTGTTTGCCTACCTCTTTCCTAATTGTGAAATAAATGTGAAATACAAGTGATTTCTTACATATAAAAAGAGAAAAAAGAAGCTGCCCCGTGTATCCACAGGACAGCTTCGGAAAAACGAAGGACGTGCTTCGAGGGGCGCCAGGCCTTCCGGGCGGCAACAACTCTCTCCCGCGTGTCAGTCCTCTCTCACATTCGGCAGAGGACCGCCAGTGTTGCGTTTCTGCCACAGGAAGGCGACGACGAGAATGGCGACGCCGGCCAAATCCGTGTACGTACCCGGAATAATCAGGCAGAGACCGCCCAGGAAGAAGAGGATGCGCTGGGCAATGCTCAGGACATGCTGACAGAAGCCAATCATGGCCAGAGACAGGCCCCACATGCCGAAAATGGCCGTTATCATGGACAGGGCGACCGTCAGGAAGGTCGCGTTGATCATGAGCAGCTCCGGTGCCAAAACGAAGATGTACGGCACAATGAAGGCCGCGATCGCCAGCTTCGCCGCATTGACGCCAGTCTTCATGGGGTTGGCGCCGGCAATGCCCGACCCGGCGTAAGCCGCCAAGGCCACGGGCGGAGTCACGTCGGCCACAATGCCGAAGTAAAAGGCGAACATATGGGCTGCCAGGACGGGGACGTGCATCTGGACCAGGGCCGGGGCCGCAATGGTCGACGTGATGACGTAGTTGGCCGTCGTCGGTACGCCCATGCCCAGGATCAGGGACGTGATCATGGTGAAAAACATGGCCGGGATCAATCGGCCGCCGGCCAGATCCAGCAGGGCCGTCGCCAATTTCAGGCCGACGCCGGTCTTCGTGACGACACCGATGATAATCCCCGCGGTGGCGCAGGCAATCAACACCCCCAGGACGCCCTTGGACCCGTTGATCAGGCCGTTGACAAAATCCCGGAACGTAATGCGCGTGTTTTTCCGCAGGCAGGCGCAGACGATGGTCAGGCCGATAGCATACAGGGCGGCCCGCATGGGCGTATAGCCCGATACAAGCAGGTAGACAATGACAATCAGCGGCACGGCCAAGTGGCCCTTTTCCCGCAGCAGGGGACCAAACTTCGGCAACTCTTCCCGCGGCGTGCCTTTCAAGCCGTACTTTTTCGCCTCATAGTGGACGCCAAGCCAAATGCCCGTATAGTACAGGATTGCCGGAATAACGGCCGCTTTGACGATGTTGATATACGGCGTACCGACAAATTCCGCCATAAGGAAGGCCGCGGCCCCCATGACCGGAGGCATCAGCTGGCCGCCCGTAGAAGCCGCCGCTTCGACGGCGCCGGCGAAGGAAGGCCGGTAGCCCAGTTTCTTCATCATGGGAATCGTGAAGGAACCCGTGCCGGCCACATTGGCGACAGAAGAACCGGAAACGGTACCCATCAGGCCCGACGACAGGACGGCCACTTTCGCAGGACCGCCGACAGCCCAGCCCGCCAGGGCATTGGCCAGGTCGATAAAGAAACGTCCCAGCCCAGTGGCTTCCAGGTAAGCGCCAAAGAGGATAAACAGGTAGATGAAGGTCGACGATACGCCCATCGGCACGCCGAAAATTCCTTCTGTCGTGTAATAGAGATGGCTGACCAGTTCGTCGAACCCGACGCCACGGTGAGCCATGATTCCCGGCATATAAGGACCCAGGAAAGCATAGGCCACGAAGACCAGGGCAACGATAATCATAGGCCAGCCCACCGTGCGGCGCGCAGCCTCAAAAATGAGAATCGTGCCGATCAGGCCGATGATGATGTCCTGCTGCGTGTTCATGCCGGCGCGCAGGACCAGTTCCTGGTACTCAACAACGAGATACATCGTGGCCCCTACGCTCAGGACGGCAAACAGCACGTCCAGAGGATTCATCTTCTCCCGGGACCAGGATTTCCGGGCCGGGTAAAGCAGGAAAATCAGGCACAGGCCAAAAGCCAGGTGGATCGTACGCTGCAAGTGGGCGTCCAGGACGCCAAAAATCGCCGTGTACAATTGAAAGACGGCAAAGAGGATGCAGACGGCGGAAATCAAGATTCCCCAAAATCCTTTGGGATCCCTCGTATTGGATTCCTTATCGTATTTTTTCAGCACCTCGTCTGCAGACATCTCCGCCGCAGTGGTAGTCTTTTTTGTTTCATCAGACATATTGAACCTCACATCCTTTCATTCTATTGGGTTCCTGCACGAAACGCCGTGGGGAACTTCGTCGAGGCATCTACCACACCCAGGACTGATATCGTTTCAAGGCCCGAACCGTAACCAGGGTCCCCTGCCCATATAAATCGCAGAGATCATACTGCCTCTCTCCGTGGAATATTTTGGGACGGGCCTGTACAGCCGTACGGAAACGCAGGACCTTGTACGGACGATTCATTTCCATGTCGAATTTGCCTTGTTTGTCCAGGATCCTGAAACGGCCGTCGTTGGCATCATACGGCAGGCCCACGCCAAAAGATTCATAAACCGTATGGGTCATGACCATGGCGTCCGGACCATCCACACGGAAATATTCGTCACAGGGAGTCTGTTGCACGGAATGGGTATAATGGTACCGCCACTCCCCGCCCTGCCCGACCGTAAAAGTCTGGATCGGCAGGCCGTTTTCCGGAATGATTGCGATGATCAGCTGGTTTCCATACCATCCGAGCAGTACCAATAAAACAAAAAGCACTACTACAACCACAGAAACCGTTTTTGGGAAAAAAGACCGGGTCCCGGCGGGCGCCGGGGTCCGGTCTGCATAAAACTGGAACATGGATTGAACTACTTTCCTGTCTTTGCCGGACAAGGGTTATTTTTCGTTGAAGAACTTTTCAGCACCAGCGTTCAGCGGGATGGACATACCGTCCTTCGCGGAAGCTTTCGTGATGTTCTTGCCTACGTTATGAGCCGCTTTCATGCGATCCAGGTTGGTATACAGGGCCTTGACGACGGCATAGCCCGTATCGGCGTCCATCTTGTCCGTCACGGCGAGCATGCAGCGAACGGCAACGGCCGGCGTGTCTGCGGCGACCTTGTTGTAGGTGTTGGCCGGAATGACGACTTTCGTGTAGAAGGGATATTTGGCAATCAGCTTATCCGCCATGGCGGCATCGACTGGAACCAGTACGACATCATGCTGCGTGGACAGGTCCTGGATGGCTGCGGTCGGATGGCCGGCCGTAACGAACCCGACATCGACGTTCCCGTCTTTCAAAGCGGAAGCAGCTTCCCCGAAGGACAGGTACTGGACTTTGATATCTTTGTACGTAATGCCGGCTTCTGCCAGGATCTGGCGGGCGTTGGCTTCCGTACCGGACCCAGCGGCACCGACAGCGACACGTTTGCCTTTAATGTCGGCCAGGGTCTTGATTCCCGTCTTCTTGGTCGTTACGATCTGGATGGTTTCCGGATACAGGGTTGCCAGGCCTTTCAGGTTGCCGACCTTCTTATCCTTGAACATTTCCACCCCATTAACGGCGTAATAAGCGATATCGTTCTGAATAAAGGCGATATCGACCTTGCCATCCTTCAGCAGGTTGACGTTGGCAACGGACGCGCCCGTGGACTGGGCGGAAGCGTTGGCGCCAGGCACATTTTTGTTCAGGATGTCCGCCAGGGCGCCGCCCAACGGATAGTACGTGCCAGCCGTACCGCCCGTGGCGATATTCAGGAATTTCTTGCCGCCCTCCGCCGGTTTGGCATCTTTCTTGTCTCCGCCGCCGCAACCTGCGATTACGGAACCGATGACACAGAATGCCATTAGGAATGCCAATAACTTCTTCATGTAAACCCCTCCTTGACGTCTAAAATATTGCGTCGTGATTTTATATAAAATGCGAAACTACGGCATTTTATACCAAACTCCGACAACCTCCGTTTTGACTGACAGCACAGTCACTTATTTAATCTTTTCGCTGTCGGATGGTAAATTCCTGCCAATCTGCGCAAAATTCCCAAAAGTATGATGTATACAGAATGCAGACTTCCCTCTTTCCACAAACAACCTTTTATGCTATGATAAGAGTCGGACAAAAATATTAAAGGAAGTGTAATAAAATGAACAGTTATACCGTTTATAACCTTCGTCTGGCCCGTACCCTGTACAACAACTTTTACCGGGCCCGCCTGAGCGACGCCAACGGCGAAGACGCGGGCCAGATCCTGATCGTGCCCGGCCTGCCCATGGACCGCAGCCTGGTTCCGCCCAGTGCTCCCGAAGCCAAACCGTACCTGCTCATCATCGTGGAAGACGCCAACATCAACAAAGACAATGTCGTTGACTTTGAAGAAGGCGTGTCCCGCGCCGTCCTGGACAAATTCACGACAGAAACAATGAATTTCGAGCATTGCGAGTTCTATTACCCGTCCCCGGCCTTCTACTTCACCCAGGACGAGGCGTAACGGAAAAAGATCCGCCGGAACAGAACAGAAAAAACACAGGGATACCCGCTTTACTGCCCTTCGCCTTTGAAGGATAGTGCTGAGGATATCCCTTTCGTATTTTATTGTACGGCACGCCGAGCATGCCGTCAACACAACTCCCCTGGCGGGGCCGGAATTTCGGTCCCGCCAGGGGAGTTTTCTGATTCTTTTGTTACGTTGTTAACAAAACGGTGCCGTTCCCTTGCCGAGCCCCGGCTTCAGGGCTTCAGCACGTATGGCATTCGTCGTAGATGCCGGCTTTCTTGAGGACGCGGACCGCCGTTTCGCCGATCTGGGCAACCGTGTCGGCCACTTCGATTCCCGCGTCGTTCAGCGCCTTGATTTTACCGGCTGCCGTGCCCATGCCGCCACTAATGATGGCGCCCGCATGGCCCATGCGTTTGCCCGGAGGTGCCTGCCGACCGCTGATAAAGGCGATGACGGGTTTCTTCATGTTCGCTTTGATCCACGCCGCCGCCTTTTCTTCCGCGTTGCCGCCGATTTCCCCAATCATGACGATGGCGTACGTGTCCTCATCCTTGTTGAAAGCTTCCAGCGCGTCGATGAAGTCGATGCCCTTGACAGGGTCCCCGCCCAGGCCGACGCAGGTGGTCTGACCGATGCCTGCGTGCGTCAGCTGGTACGTCGCTTCGTACGTCAAGGTGCCGGAACGGCTGATAACCCCCACGTGCCCCTTCTTGTTGATGTAGGTCGGCAGCAGGCCCAGACGGCACTCGTCCACGGTCAGGATTCCCGGGCAGTTCGGCCCTAGGAAGATTGTCTTCTTTCCCTTCAGGTACGCCCGTACCTTGATCATATCCAGGACCGGGATATGTTCCGTGATGCAGCAGACGAAATCCAGGCCGGCATCGACGGCTTCCATGATAGAGTCCGCCGCGAAACGGGCCGGTACATAGATGATGGAGGCCGTCGCGCCCGTCGCTTCCACTGCGTCGGAAACGGTGTTGAAGACAGGAACGCCAAGGACCATTTCCCCACCGTGGCCGGGCGTGACGCCGGCCACGATGTTCGTACCGTAATCCAGGGCGATTTTCGTATGGAATTTGGCCTGGTGACCCGTAATCCCCTGCACCAGGACCTTCGTATCTTTATTCACAAAAACGGACATGATTACGCCTCCTTCCCTTCCGCCAGTTTCGCCTTCGTCTCGGCAGCCAGTTTCACTGCGAGTTCGGCGCCTTCTTCCATCTTTTCCATGGCATGGACCATGGGAAGGTTGGCTTCACGGAGGATCTTCCGTCCGGCTTCGACGTTCGTGCCATCCAGACGGGCAATGACGGGAACCTTCAGGCCGACGACTTTCGCCGCTTCCACGATACCGCCCGCGATGACATCACACTTGTTGATGCCGCCAAAAATATTGACGAAAACGCTGTGTACCTGATCGTCGGACTGCATGATGCGGAACGCCTCGGCAATCTTTTCCACCGTGGAATCGCCGCCGACGTCGAGGAAGTTCGCCGGCTCCCCGCCGTAGAACTTGATCAGGTCGACCGTGGCCATGGCCAGGCCGGCGCCGTTGACCATGCAGGCGACATCGCCGCCCAGATTGATATAGGACAGAGAAGCCTTCGCCGCATCGCGTTCTTTCGGATCTTCTTCACTTTCGTCGCGCAGGGCGTAAATTTCGGGATGCCGGTAAATAGCGCTGTCGTCGAAGTTCAGCTTGGCGTCGGCTGCCACGATACGGTGATCCGCCGTCAGGACGAGCGGGTTCGTCTCCGCCAGGGAGCAATCCTTATCCACGAAGAGCTGGTACAAGTTCTCCATGGTCTTCGCGACTTTGCTGATGACGTATTCGGGGAACTTCATGCGGTACGCCATGCGCCTCGCCTGAAACGGCTGGAGCCCTGCCGTAGGATCGATGTACTCGTAGACGATGTGCTCCGGATGCTCCTTCGCCACCGTCTCGATTTCCATGCCGCCGTCGGCGCTCCCCATCATGACGATGCGGGCGGAATCGCGGTCGATGGTCATGCCCAGATAATATTCCTTGACAATGTTGATGCCTTCCTCAATCAGGAGGCGGTTGACCACCGTGCCTTCCGGGCCGTTCTGGTGCGTCACCAGCCTTTTCCCCAGGAGCTGCGAAGCGAAATACTTCACTTCGTCGATGGTGTGGGCCAATTTGACCCCGCCGGCCTTACCCCGGCCACCGGCATAGATCTGTGCTTTGACCACAGCCACAGGGGAACCAAGGTCTTTCGCGATACGGGCTGCCTCTTCCGGGCTGAATGCCGCCCGGCCGTTCGGCACGTCGATACCGTACCACTTCATGATTTCCTTTGCCTGATACTCGTGAATCTTCAAGATGCATTCCCTCCTCTGCTATTTCCAAACATTGGGAATTGACGGAACCAGTATACACAGCCTGGACGGCCGGATCCCTCCCTACTCTGCCTCCCCTTCCGCGCGCCGTAATTCCAGGCTGCGGACGGAGATGTTCACTTTCTGGACCTGCATGCCCGTCATGTGTTCAATCTTTTTCTTGATTTTTTGCTGCAGGATTCGTGAGACTTCGAAGACTTTGACGCCGTAATAAAAAATCAGCTCCACATGAACTGAAAGCCCCCGGCTGTCCGACCGCCGCCGGACATGAATGTAGTTGATCCGCGCCACGCCGACCATGCGCTCCACAATGAGGTTGATAATATCCTCGATGACATAGTCGGAAATGAGGATCAGCCCGTAGTAGCTGAAAGCCGGGCGAACGATGGAGCGGCTGTCCTCCCGGATTTTCCGGTTCTTGGAAAAAAGATTGTACGGCAGGTTCGCGAAGAATCCGCCAAAGTGCTGCTTTAATTCCACCGTCGGAACCGGCACAATGTGTTTGCCATACCGGAGCCGCGCTTCGTGAGCCTTTTTGATTTCCTGCTTGGTAGCGATTTCCGTGATATACACGGTCTTCAGCGGTTTGGGCAGGCTCAGGCGTTTCGTGATCTTGTCGATCATCTTGTCCGACGTCGCCAGGATCAGCAGCCGCCGGATTCCGGAGCGGGCCATGGCCTGCCGGACTTCCGACGCGTGGGCGTCGTCATAGAAAATAGCGCGTTTGACAGCCTGTACCCGGTTCTGCTCACTCTTCGCCGACGTGCCGGCGAGGATTTTCGCGCCCTCGATCAGGAGGCCGTCATCGATAATGCCCTGACAGTTGTACTGGTGGGCGACACCGATGGCGCGATGGCTCTTGCCGGAACCACTGGGGCCTACAAAGGCAATGACTTCCATTCCAATCCACCTTCACCCTTCTCACTAGCATTATCATACCATATTTGGGGACGGAATTTGCGTAAAATTTTCCGACTGGTTGAAAAACAGCGCCGATTGGTGTCACAACAGGCCAAAACGCCGCAAGATGTCCTGTACGCTCCGGACGGAAACCTTCCAGAGGCCCAGACGGTCCGGAAACCGGCCGGCGTTGCCATGGAAATCACTGCCGCCCGTCACCAGGAGACCCCTCCGCGCCGCTTCCTGCCGCCAGAAAGCCTGTGCCTCCCCGTCGGCGGACGGATGCCAGATTTCCACGCCGTCATAGGGCAGCGTCGCCAGGAGACTTCGGACCAGCTCCCGGTTCCCCACTTCCTCGGGATGGGCCTGCACCGCCAGGCCGCCGGCCCGGTGAATCAGTGCCACCCCTTCCGCCGGGGACATCTTCGGCTGCGGCTCATAGGCCGGCTTGCCCTCGCCCAGATAGCGGTCGAATGCTTCCTGCACGTCCCGGACATACCCCGCGGCTACCAAGGCCCGCGCCACATGGGGCCGGCCGACGGCGCGCATACCGTCGGCCGGCGGCGCCATCTCGATGTCGAGGCCCAGGGCGCGCACCTTCGCCAGGATTTTTTCCAGCCGGATCCGGCGGGCGTCACGCACTTCCGCCAGCCGTGTTTCCAATTCGCCATCGTCCTGCCGAATGCCGAGGCCCAGGATATGAACCTGGCGCCCTTCCAGGCGTGTGCTCAGTTCCACGCCGGGGATAAAGCGGATTCCCCGGGCCGCCAGGGCCCGCGCCATGGGCGGCAGTCCCCGCAGCGTATCGTGGTCCGTCAGGGCGAGCACGGCGATGCCGCCCTGGGCCGCCTGTTCCGCCAACTCCTCCGGAGTCAGGATTCCGTCGGAGAACGTGCTGTGCAGGTGGAGATCCGCCAGGGCGCTCCCGGATAACGATGCCGTCATGGCAGCACCTGCCGGCTCTTTGCGTATTCGATAAGGGTCGCCGTCCCGAAGGCCGTACAGCCTTCCACCAGGTGGCCGTGGGTCTTCTTGGCCGTCGACGTGCCGCCGATATCCAGATGGGCCCAGGGCAGCCCCGGCTTCACGAAGTGCCCAATAAAGGCGCCGCCCGTAATCGTTCCGGCCGGACGTCCGGCGCTGTTCTTATAGTCGGCGCAGGAACTGGCCAGGAGTTCGTCGGCATTTTCCAGGAGGGGCAGCTGCCACCATTCCTCGCCGGCCCGGTGTCCTGCCAGTTTGACCGCCATGGCCAGATTGTCATCGTTGGCCACAATTCCCGAAATATCTTCGCCCAGGGCGATAATGACAGCTCCCGTCAGGGTAGCGATATCCACGACTTCCGTGGCGCCCTTCTCCCCGGCGTACCAGACCGCATCGGCCAAAACCATACGGCCTTCCGCGTCGGTATTCACCACCTCGATGGTCTTGCCATTGGCTGCCGTCACAATGTCCCCGGGGCGCTGGGCCGAACCGGACGGCATGTTTTCCGCGCAGGCCAGGATGCCCAGGACGTTGACCTTCATCTGCAGGGAAGCAATGGCCTGCATGGCACCAAGGACAGCGGCCGCGCCGCTCATGTCGTCCTTCATTTCCCCCATGCCGACCCCCGGTTTCAGGGAAATGCCGCCGCTGTCGAACGTGATCCCCTTGCCGACAAACGCCAGGAACGGCGCGTCGCCGGCCCCGCGGTACGTCAGCGTCACCAGGCGGGGCGGATGGATACTGCCGGCCCCGACGGCCAAGATGGCATTCATGCCCTTTTGGGCCATCTCCCGTTCCGTCAGCACTTCGACGTCCAGGCCGTACTTTTCCGCCACCTCTTCCGCTTCTTCCGCCAGGACTTCCGGATTGATCACGTTGCCCGGTTCGTTGGCGAGATCCCTCGCATGGCCGATAGCATACGCCGTGATCATTCCCTGCGAAAGTGCTCCCAGCGCGCCATCCACCCCGTTGACTATACTGATGGACAACGGGTTCGGCGTTTTTTTGTCCGATTTATACTTGTCAAAGCGGTAGCTGCCCAGCAGCAGCCCTTCTACCACCGCCTTCAGATAATGGTTCCGCGCCGGGTGCAGCAGGACCGGGCCGGCCACGATCGCGTTGGTCACGCCGTGCCGGACGAGGACCCGCACGGCATTGCCCGCGGCCCGGCGCAGATTTGTGGGCGTGCATTCCCGGCCCTTGCCGGCGCCGGCGAGGACGAGACGCACAAAGCGGTCCCCCCGCGGCAGGACAAGTTCCGTCACTTTCCCCTTGTCCGTGACCGTGACATCCTTGTCGACGGCGTACAACACGGCAGCCTGCAGATCCTTGGGCAGGCCTGTCCCGGCCAGTTCGGGCACGCATTCCCGGCACAGCAGCAGGGCAACGGCTTCCGCTCCCTCATACAGGGACGCCTTGGGGGCGACACTGCCTAACGAAATAAATTCTTCCATCTTGTCCATCCTTTCCCATTTTCCTCTCTCGCGGACCGACTTGTCCGGAGCGCGGCCCCCTCCCGCGGGGACACCTCCTGGCCCATTATAACACGGCCTGGGAAATAAAAAAACGTATCCCAACCCGAAGGTACAGAATACGCTTAAATCTGACACGGGCACCTGCCCGTCCCGAGTTCTCCCAAAACAGGACAGGCAGATGTCAGTCTCAGTGTGTAGCAAAATTATAAGCTATTTTACGCTAAATTGCAAACTCTTTTCGGATATTTCTCCTGCCGCCGCGGCACAAGCCAACCTGCAGGGCCGAAAAAGCAGCCTCCGGCGGCGCCATGGTAGGCCTGCTCAGGGCAAGAGGCCATTTTCGCGCAGGACCGCCGTCATTTTGGCCAGCGCCCCTTCGCTGAGCGGCGTCAGCGGCAGGCGCGGATCGCCGCAATCGATGCCTGTCACGAGGGACACGGCCTTCTTGACCGGAATCGGATTGGTTTCGACGAACATGGCCTCCGCCAGGGGAACCATCTTTTTGTTCAGATCCGCCGCCTCCTTGACGCGGCCTTCTTCATAGGCCTGCATCAGATTTTGGAGGATTTCGCCGTCCACGTTGCTCAGGACAGAAATCAGGCCTGACGCGCCGACGGACAGGAACGGCAGGATGAGGCCATCATCGCCGCTGTAAATGGTAAAGTCTTCCGGCAGCAGACGGTACAGTTCCGCCACCTGATCGACCCGGCCGGCCGCTTCTTTGATGGCCACCACATTGGGGCAGGCTGCCGCCGTGCGGGCGACCGTTGCCGGAGCCACATTGGCCGCCGTCCGACCCGGGACATTGTACAGGATGACCTTGCAGGACGTGCTGTCCGCAATGGCCTTGAAATGGCGATAATACCCTTCCTGCGTCGGTTTATTGTAGTACGGGCCCACAATCAGGACGCCGTCCACGCCGCAGGATTCAGCGAGCTTTGTCATTTCTATGGAACCGGCCGTGCTGTTGCTGCCTGTCCCGGCGATGACCGGTACGCGGCCGTTCACATACTGCACCACTGTCGTCCAGAGGAGCTTTTTCTCCTCTACGGACATGGTCGCCGCTTCCCCCGTCGAGCCGGTCACCACGAGGCCGTCCGTCCCATGGGCCAGCCACCAGTCCACCAATTTTTTGACCGCCTCCACATTGACACCGCTTTCGTCAAAGGGCGTTACCATAGCGGTCAGCAATCTTCCGAAATAAGGCTTTTTCATGTTTTTCTCTCCTTTTATGCCCGGTCCTGCCGGATTGTTGATGGAATCACCGATTCAGCCCGTATGCCTCATGCAGAGACACGACGGCGTCCTTCAGGGCTTCTTCCTTGATAATGGCCGAAATCGACGTATTGGAATCAACAGTCTGCAAGATTTCGATGCCCTTCCTGTTCAGGGCGTTGACGAAAGACGCCATCAGGCCCGGCATGCCGCGCACGGAAATCCCTACAACAGACACTTTGGCGCACCGGTCATTCTGCCGGAACGTAAAGCCCTTCGCCGCCAGGACGGACGCGCAGGCGCTCGCCTTGTCCCTATACACGGAAAACATGGACTCCGTGGGGGAAAGATTCAGACAGCTGACGCTGATGCCGGCATCGGCCAGGTTCTGGAACAGCTCCTGCCCCGCCCTGGCGCCATCCAGGGTAACTCGGTACTGCGTCAGGTCCCTAATGTACGTAATGCCGTTGACAAAGCTGCGCGGTTCGACGGAAACCTGTTCGGCCACGCTGCCCACATTCGTGACCAGCGTCCCCGGCGCGTCGTCGAAGGTGCACTTGACATACAGGGGAATGTTCCCCTTTTGGGCGATTTCCACCGCCCGCTGGTGGATGACCTTCGCGCCCTGCTCCGCCAATTCGCAGCAGGCGCCGTAGGAAATGCGCGGCATAATCCGCGGATGGTCGACCAGCCGTGGATCCGCCGTCATAATCCCGTCCACATCCGTATAGATTTCCACCGCGCTGGCTTTCAGGCCCACGCCCAGGGCCGCCGCCGACGTATCGCTGCCACCGCGTCCCAGGGTGGTCAGCTGCCCGTCGGGACGGCTCATGCCCTGGAACCCGCAAATGACAGGAATCAGGCCTTGGGCCATGATTTTCATGACCGGCCGCGGATCGACGCGCAGCAAGTGGGCCGACCCGTAGGCATCGTCGGTCTCGAAGCCCGCCTGACCGCCCGTCATGGCCCTGGCCGGGAAGCCGGCGCGCTGCAGTTCCGCCGCGAAGACGCAGGCCGAAATGATTTCCCCGCAGCACAGGAGCAGGTCCGTCTCATGACCTGCCGCGTCGGGATTCGACGCCCGCAGCAGCCGGAGCAGCGTATCCGTCGCGTACGGTTCGCCGGAGCGGCCCATAGCCGATACGACGACGGCTACCGTATACCCGTCGGCCAGGGCTTTTTTTACCTTGCCGATGGCGGTCTGACGGGCTTCCGGCGTCCGGACGGACGTACCGCCAAATTTTTGCACGAGTATTTTCATAAGCCCGGTCCCCGCCTGTCAGCGTTCCAGCCAGCCGTTCCGAATCATCACTTCGGCAATCTGGAGGGCATTGAGGGCGGCCCCCTTGCGGATCTGGTCGCCTACGACCCAGAAATTGAAGGTGTTCGCCTGCGAGAAATCGCGGCGCAGGCGTCCGACGTAGCAGTCGTTGTCCCCGGACGTGTAGAGCGGCATGGGATAGACCTGCTCCGACGGATTGTCCATCATGCGGATCCCCGGAAACGCGTCGATGGCTTTGGCCATATCCGCCAGGTCCAAATCGTGTTCGAACTCGACATTGACCGATTCGGAGTGGCTGCGGTAGACAGGAACACGGACCGTCGTCGCCGTGATTCCCATGGCGGAATCCCCGAAGATTTTCTGCGTCTCGTTCACCATCTTCATTTCTTCTTTGGTGTACAGGTTGTCCAGGAACACATCAATCTGGGGAATAAGGTTGAAAGCGATGGGGAAATGTTTCGGAAGGCTTGCTGACGGCAGGATGCGCGGAACCATTTCCCGGCCTTCGGCATAGGCCTTCGTTTCGTCCGTCAATTCATCGATGCCCTCTTTCCCGGCGCCGCTGACGGCCTGGTACGTGGATACGACGATGCGTTTGATGCGGGCCAGGTCATAGAGGGGCTTCAGGGCCATAGCCATGATAATCGTGGAACAATTCGGGTTGGCGATAATCCCCTTGTGCCACAGGATGTCCTGGGGATTGACTTCCGGCACGACCAGCGGCACGTCGGGGTCCATGCGGAAGGTACTGGAATTGTCGATGACGACGGCACCGGCCTGCACCGCGTACGGCGCAAATTCTTTGGAAATGCTGCCGCCGGCAAAGAGCGCGATGTCCATCCCCTGGAAGGAATCGGGCGTCGCCTCCTCCACCGTGTATTCCCTGCCGCAAACCGTCCGCTTGGCGCCGGCGCTCCGTTGGGAAGCCAGAAGCCGCAGTTCCGCGAAGGGGAACTCCCGTTCTTCGATCAATTTCAGGAACTCTGTGCCTACGGCGCCCGTAGCGCCCAGGATGGCCACGTTGTATTTTTTCATCTCGTCGTCTCTCCTCTCTGTTTCTTTCCGTCCTCTGCCGCGGAGCTCAATCCAGCAGCTGGTCCAGGCCGTACACCAGGCCCTGCCGCTCCATCATCCTGCGGCAGCCCAGGAGGACACCGGGCATATAACATTCACGGTTGACGGGATCGTTGATGATTTTCAGGGTTTCCCCCTGGCTGCCGAAGACGACTTCCTGTGACGCCACATAGCCAGGCAGGCGGAGGCTGTGCAGGCGGATGCCTTCGTAATCTCCGCCGCGGCAGCCCGCCAGAGTTTCTTTTTCGTCCGGATGGCCCTGTCGGTGGGCTTTCCGCACCTCAGCAATCTTTTGCGCCGTCAAGATGGCCGTGCCGCTGGGCGCATCCAGTTTCTGGTCGTGATGCTTTTCGATGATTTCCACGTCCGGAAAATACCTGGCCGCTTCCACGGCCAGTTTGACCATGACCACAGCCCCCAGGGAAAAGTTCGGCGCAATAAGGGCGGCCGTATGGTTCGCGTCCGCCAGGACCTTCACTTCGGCGAGCCGTTCGTCCGTAAACCCGGTCGTGCCGACCACAGCGCGGACGCCTTTGTCCAGGATGACCCGCAGGGAATCCATGACCACGGCCGGTCTCGTGAAATCGACGACCACGTCTGGCTGGGCCTTCTCCAAGGCCTCCGACAGATCCGTGTACAACGTCCCTTCCGTCCCGTCGGGGAGCAGGAGCTTTTTGCCGGCCCCGGTGGGGTCCACGCCCCCAACGAGTTCCATGTCTTCCGCGTGGAAAGCCGCCCTGACGACTTCACTGCCCATACGTCCCAGGGCTCCGTTTACCAATACCTTGATCATCTGCAGTCCATCCTTTCCTTGTGATTCCATGAAAAATTCCGTGAAAACTTTGGAGAAAAACAAAGACCGTTGAGAGTTATCCCAACGGTCCAAAATATCCGCAGTTTGAGATAGCTCTCCGCTGCCGCGCGGCAGCGACAGTCCTGTCATTGTTCACGGCAGGCCCAGTAGACAGAACCCGCCGGTCCGGTCCCTTCGGCAGCGTCCCCTTTCGCCTGCCTCACCGATGCCTCTCCGCAGGATACTCTTGAACGCCGCGCCTCTATCAAAAGACTTGCCCATATTATAGAACGGGGAAATTCCGCTGTCAAACATTTTCTGGGAATCCGGGATGCGATTCTCCCGTCGTATCCGCCGCATATCACTGGCGCCCCGTGCTGCCAAAGCCTCCGCTCCGTTTTTCTTTCGCCGACTCACTGTCATCGTCCGTAACCAGGTATTTGGAGAAAATCCCCTGGGCTACCCGTTCCCCCTTGGCCAGATGGACGGCTTCCTTCCCCGTATTCTCCAAGGCGATCAGGATATGCCCTTCGTTATCCGGGTTGTTGTAATAGTCGGCGTCGACGATGCCGACGCTGTTCAGCAGGCGCAGATGTTTCTTGATGCCCATGCTGGAGCGGATATGGATGCTCAGGTATTCGTCCGGCCGCATATAGGCCTTCAGGCCTGTCGCTGCCAGGACGGACGCGCCCGGTTCCAGGTCCACGTCCTCCGCAAGGCACAGATCGTAGCCGGCGGACGTCTCGGTCTTGCGGACCGGCATGGTCAGGTCCACGTCTTGGTATTGGCTGATTTTTTCAAACCCACGTACTTTCATGCAAAATTCTCCTTCTTCGTAATGGGGGAACGGTCCCTGCCCTTACAGGTGGTCGAAACTGCCGCGGATCTGCGTGAATACGACGCCTCCCTTGTCCAGGGACAGGACCGTTGGCTCCAGCTTCCGCAAATCTTCCACACGCCAGCCTTCGCCGCGGGCCTCCAGCATGGCCAGGGCCGTCTCCTGGTCCGGCGCTGCCACGACCGCCAGGGCATCCAGATAAAATTCATTGAGGACACACGGTTCGTCGATCATGCTGTGGGAATGATAAGTCTTGTTATGTCTCCAGATATACAGGTTCATCGTAACACCTCCTTCGCGCGGCACCCGTTCCCGGGTCTCTTCCATTGTACCATAGAAAACGCGAAAAGGCCGCACGTTTTCGTGCGGCCTCGGTTCGCAATGGGATTTCAATATAACGGGGATTCGGGCGTACGCCCATCCGGTCAACGTCCCTGGAGGACAGCTTTGCGGGACAGGTTGATGCGGCCCTTGCTGTCGATTTCCACGCACTTGACCGCGATTTCGTCGCCGACGGACACGACGTCTTCCACCTTCTCCACACGCTCCGTAGAAAGTTGGGAAATGTGGACCAGGCCCTCTTTCCCCGGCAGGATTTCGACGAACGCGCCAAAGTTCATCAGGCGCGTGACCTTGCCCGTGTAGATTTTGCCGACCTCGGCTTCCGCCGTCAGGCCGTCAATGTATTGGATTGCCTTTTCCACCGCGTCGGAATCGGGAGATGCGATGTAGACTTTGCCCGATTCTTCGATGTCGATCTTGGCGCCCGTTTCTTCGACAATCTTCTTGATGGTCTTGCCGCCGGGTCCGATGACTTTCGCGATTTTGTCGGGATCGATGGAAATGGTCGTAATCTTCGGAGCCCACGGGGACAGTTCCTTCCGCGGCGCGGCGATGCATTCCATCATCTTGCCCATGATGAAGTCGCGGCCTTTCTTGGCCTGCGCCAGGGCCTGTTCGAAGATTTCGCGGTTGATGCCGTGTACCTTCATGTCCATCTGCATGGCCGTAATGCCGTCATTCGTGCCGGCTACCTTGAAGTCCATGTCGCCCAGGGCGTCTTCCAGGCCCTGGATATCCGTCAGGATGGTGAAGAAGTCGCCGTCCTTGACGAGGCCCATGGCAACACCGGCCACGGGAGCCTTGATGGGCACGCCGGCGTCCATGAGGGACAGCGTGCTGGCGCAGACGGAACCCATGGAGGAAGAACCGTTCGATTCGAGCACTTCCGACACGAGACGCAGGGTGTACGGGAAGACGTCTTCCGACGGGATAACCGGCAGCAGGGCTCGTTCCGCCAGGGCGCCGTGACCGATTTCACGACGGCCGGGGCTGCGCAGGGGTTTCGTTTCCCCGACGGAGTACGGCGGGAAGTTATATTGGTGGATGTAGCGCTGCATTTCTTCCGGTCCCAGGCCTTCGATGACCTGTGCTTCGCGGAGCGGTGCCAGGGTGCAGGCGTTCAGGATCTGGGTCTGTCCGCGGGTGAACAGGGAGGAACCGTGGACACGGGGCAGCAGGCCGACACGGCAAGTGACTTTCCGGACTTCGTCCAGGGCCCGGCCGTCGGGGCGGATCTTGTCTACCGCAATCGTACGGCGGACGATCTTCTTGACGAGTTTTTGGATAACGTAGGCCACATCGGCGCTTTCTTCGGGATACTTATCCAGGAAGACTTCGGCGATTTCCTTCTTGACCTTGTCGACATTGGCTTCCCGTTCCAGCTTGTTGGCGTCCATGAGGGCGTCCTTCAGCTTGGCGGCGCCGTATTCTTCGATTTCCTTCACCAGGTCTTCCCGCGGCTGGATCGGCGTGAATTCCATTTTCGGCTTGCCGATTTCCGCCTGGATATCACTGAGGAAAGCGCAGATTTTCTGGATATTTTCATGGGCGAAGAAGATGGCGTCCAGCATTTCCTGTTCGGAAATTTCCCTGGCGCCGGCCTCGACCATGAGAATGGCGTCCTTCGTCCCGGCAACAGCCAGGTTCAGGCGGCTGACCTTGAACTGTTCCAGCGTGGGATTGATAATGAACTTGCCATCCACCATGCCGACGCGGACACCGGCGATGGGTCCCAGGAAGGGAATATCGGACACGCACAGGGCCGCGGAGGCGCCAATCATGGCCGGGATATCCGGGGCGTTGTCCGGATCGACGGACACCGCCGTGGCGACGATCTGGACGTCATTGTGGTACCCTTCGGGGAACATGGGGCGGATCGGGCGGTCGATGAGGCGGCTCGTCAAAATGGCGTGCGTGCTCGGACGGCCTTCGCGCTTAATGAAACCGCCGGGAATCTTACCGACGGCATACATCTTTTCTTCGAAATCAACGGTCAGGGGGAAGAAATCCACGCCTTCCCGCGGAGTCTTCGTGCCGGTCGCGGCCACAACCACCACCGTGTCGCCGTAACGCACGAGCAGGCCGCCGTTCGCCTGTTTGCAGACTTCGCCGAATTCCAGCGTCAGCGGTCTGCCGCCCAGGTCCATTGTGTAACTCTTCATCTGTTTCCTCCTATCACTCTCTACCTACACTCTTTTATGCCGAAGCACAACGATTAAACAGGGAATCTGAAATAAAACAATATAACATTTATATTATAAAGTTTGTTACACTTCCGGTCAACAGGAATGTTGCCTTTTTCCGGGCCCTCAGGCCTTCAGGACGGACTCGAATTCGTCCCGGGCCCCGTCGATGGCGGCCTGTCCCCCGACGACGCAGAGATGGTGGTCCTGCAGGACGGCTTCTGTCACATCAGCCAGGGCGCGGATATCTTCCGGCGTCACGCTGAGGATCTCGTCGCGGGTCTTTTGCCGCATGGCGTCCGTGACATGCCAGAAACGGCGGACGGCCGCCTGGGAAACCTTGGTGGAGTTCGTCAGGGGAACATCGACGCCACTCATGGTCCCGATGACGTATTTCGTCATTTCCCGTTCGGACAACGCGACGGAACGAAGCCAATCCGGCAAGCCGGCGAAGACCTGAAGGCTCTTTGTCAGCTGGGGATCGCGGTATGTGGACAAGACCAGGGTCCCGCTCCGGTCGAAGCTGGCATTGGCGCCGTAGGCGCCGCCCTGGACGCGGATATGGGTCCACAGGTATTCGTACCGCAGCATGGTCGCCAGGACAAGCATGGCGCCCGTATAGTCGTAGCCATGCTGGCGGAAGCTGCCGCCGGCCGTCACGTACTGGACCTTGCCGGCCGTGGCGATGGCTTCATTATGGCCCGGCGCCGGGAACGGCACGGCCGGGCGTCCTGCCACGGGACTTTCGGACAGTTCGTCCGCATAGGACAGCGCCGCCGCGCGCACCGCCTCTCTGTCGTCCGCTTCGCAGCTGTAGGACAGGACATAGCGGGTCTTGTTGAAGAACCAGCCCGCCAGTTCGCGCAACTTGGCGAAGGTCTCATCCAGCCGTTCGTCCAGATGATCCGCCAACTCCTTCAGGAAAGCATAGTAGGAATAATAGTCCTGCTCCGTCACGCGGGCACAGGCGGAAAAATAGGAACCGAGCCGCGTCAGCGCCACCGACTGGCCCCGTTCAAAGAAGTTGTTGTCCCAGTCGGTCTTGAGCTGCCCGATGAGTTCCTTCAGGCGGGCCTTGTCCTCAAAGCGCGTGTGCAGGGTGAAGGCCCGGAGGATGCGGAACAGCTCGGGCAGGTTCCGCGTCAGGCACTTCGCCTTCACCACAAAGGACAGGGTGTATTGGTCGGGATCCCCGTCCTGCCCCATGGCAACAAAATTCAAGTCGATGCCGCCCGTGTACATGTCCGTATACTTGGACAATTCCGCATACGTGCAAGTGTCCGTATCAAGCTTGCCCAACACATCGCTCAAAAGGCTGCAGTACGGCAGGAAGGCCGGATCCAGTCCGGTCACATCGAAATACCAGTTCAGGTAGGCGATCTTATGGGTCGGCAGCTCCTGATACAACAGGGTCCCGCCGCCGGCCTGCTCTTCTTCCACACGGAGGCATTCCGCCGTCTTGCCGATGTCCTGGCGCCGCAGCAGCGGAATCGATTCGAGGGCCTCCGGCGTATCCGGCATTCCCTGACGGCGATGCAGTTCCGCGCATTCCCGACAGTACCGTTCCAGCTCCTCCGCCGGCAGGGTTGCCTTCCGGGCCGCCAGGGCCTGTGCCTGTGCCGCCTGTTCCCGTTCTTCCTTGCCCGGTTCCGGGGCCAGCGTCAAGATGGCGCGGTGCGTATTGTCCAGAAGGTTCGTTTCGATCAGGGTTTCAAAATACCGCGTGCCAATAGCGGTCCGCATATCCCGCAAGAGGGACTCGTAGCCCATGGCCTGGATGGGATCGACATCATAGATCCAGTGGTCCATCAGGTCGAGACCGTAGATCAGGCCTTTCGGGTAAGCGCCAAAATCCGCTTCGCGCAGCTTGAATTCCGTCGCGTTCAGGGTTGATTCCAGCAGCTCCTTGTCGATGCCTTCGCGGCTGATTTTTTGCAGGTTGTGGTACAACGCCTTGATAAAGTCCTCCTTCCGATCCGGATCGCTGCCGGAAGCGCGGACCGCGAAAACCGGCTGGCGCATACTGCCGCTGAAACTGCCCGATATATCCGCTGCCACCCCCGCGTCCAGGAGAGCCCGCCGCAGCGGGGCCGATTCGGATTCGAGCAGGACCGACTCGAGGAGTTTCATGGCGAAAGTAGTCCGCAAGTCGCGCATATCGCTGACGACGATTTGGACCTCGTGGAAGGTCTTGCCCGCGACCTCCTCCTCGGCCGGCACCGAGTACGTACCTTCCCATTCGCGGGTCTTGGTAAACGGGGCCTGCAGCGAAATGTCCGAACGGACCTGGCCTGTCTTGGGAAAGTCCCGCAAATAGGTATCGAGGTAGGCCAGTGTATCCGCCATCTCCATGTTCCCGTACAAGTAGATGTAGGAATTTTCCGGGCTGTAGAAGGTTTCATGGAATTGGACGAAGGCTTCCTGCGTCAGGTTCGGAATCGCCTCGGGCAGGCCGCCGGACTCGAAGCGGTACGTCGTGTCCGGGAAAAGAATCTTTTTGCCGTAGTATTCCAGCTGGGCATCGGGGGCAGAATAGACGCCTTTCATCTCGTTGTAGACGACGCCGTTGTAGACCAGCGGATCTTCCGGTGTCCGCATTTCGTAGTGCCACCCTTCCTGCTTCAGGGCATAGGGATTCGTCCGCAGGTTCGGATAAAAGACGGCGTCCAGATAGACGTCCATCAGGTTCCGGAAATCTTTGTCGTTGCGGCTCGCCACGGGATACACCGTCTTGTCGGGATAAGTCATGGCATTGAGGAACGTGTTCAGCGATCCTTTGACCAGTTCGACAAAGGGTTCCTTCACGGGGTATTTCCGGGAACCGCACAAGGTAGAATGTTCCATGATGTGGGCCACGCCCGTGTCGTCCGACGGAGGCGTCCGAAAGCCGATGTTGAAGACTTTGTTGTCATCGTCGTTGGCCAGGAACAGGAGCCGGGCCCCGCTGACCTCGTGGACCATGCGGTAGACCCGGGAATCGACTTCGGGGACGAACTTCGCGTCCACAATAGTAAAGCCGCCTTTCGCAGCGGCGGCTTTAGCTGCTTCCCATTTCAATTCATGCGTAACTTCAGACAATGTATATTCTCTCCTTTGACTTGGAATTTCTGACACATATTATTATTTTACCACACTTGCCAGACTCGAGAAAAGTACTTATAATGGAGTCGGTACATGGCATTGAAATGACGTCACAAAAATCCTGATTCAAAGGAGGCTTCCCTATGTGCGCAATGGAACAATCCCGCTTTACGCTCCGCATCCATCCCCTGGTGATGGCGAAGATGAAATACATCGCCGAAAGGAACGGCCGCTCCGTCAACAAGGAAATCGAGCAAATCCTGAAATGGGTTATCGACGATTTCGAGAGCAAACGAGGCCATATTGCCCTGGAGGACGACGAACAAACGGGGTATCGGGACACGCAGACGGAAAAAGACCTGGCGAAGGCCAGCCGGAACCACCCCGTCAGTGACATGCTGTTCCACCTCAAATAAAAGAACGGACACGGGGCGAGTCCCGGCCACAGGAACGCAAAAAAAACAGAAGGCATCTCCGACACACAGGGAGGTGCCTTCTTTCTTTGCTTCCCGGACACGAAGCCCTCATTCCATCTTCGCTTGTCCGTCCCAGACAACAATCGCGTCCGTTTTCAACCAGTCGCTGTCCGGCCGGGCCACGAGCCTGCTGTTACTGTAGGCCAGGTCGAGGGGCAAAATCGTCTGCCCCTGGTAGGCCCCCGACGGCTGCCGTTCCACCACCAACGCCAGATCCACGTGATGGGGATCGGACAGGCACAAAGGCAGCAGCAGAGAACCCGTATTCCGGGTCGGGAAATACATGGGAATCGCCGTCTTGTAGTTCCACTCCACCCGCTTCAACGCCAGTTCGACGGCGTCCTCGATCCGGTTTTTCAGGCGGTTCAGCACCCGTTGGGTGTCCTTTATTTTTTCCCCCAAGGCCTGATAATAGGCTATCCTCCGCTTGTCTCCGGCAGGAAGGCGGCACACGTCCCCTAGGGAAACGCCATCTATCGTCAGAAAATCGGCAGGGCAGTTATCTTCCAGAAATTCTTCCGGCAGCCGGTCCGTCCGCTCCGTGATGATGTGGATATAATCGCAATATAAATCCCCCGTCGTCGTGTCATACAACATATTCTGGATCTTATTTTCGAAATAGTCGGCCCGTTCCGGCAGGGGGTTGAATACCTTGATCAGGGTTTTCCCACTGTCTTCCCCGGCTACGACAAAGTCCAGCAAATACCAATAGGGAGAGTAATTGTACTTTGCGTTTTCCTTGAACAGAGCGTAGATGTACTCGTATTTCCGGTCCACCAGGCCCGTATTGAACGCGGCATACTCCTCGTTTCGTTCCGGATCGGTCGCGAGCAGCACTTTCTTCTCGAAACTCAGCCGTTTGAACGTATAGGCCAGATAGTTATACAAGATGGGAAGCGATTCCTGCTCCTGCCCTGGTTCGTTTCCATAGTACCATTTTTCTTCCAGCGCCAGTCCCGCCAGTTTCTGGAGCATGGACGGTTCGATATAGGCCCATTTGAAAAGCCACGAGTCCTTGGAAGGGAGCTTGCCGTCCTGCCGGAGGGCGGCAGTCTCCCTGTCCGCGTCTGCTTGGGAGGGGTTTTGCGTCAGGGTGTCTTCGCCTTCTCCTTTCGGACGCACATAATATACGGGCGTTTTTCCTTCTTCTGTGTCATTGTCAAACACGAGCACTTCGGAAAAGGCTTCCAAGAACGGCCGGAGTTTCTCAAACCCATAGTCCCTGTACTGGATTCCAGCCGCTTCCAGGGCGCCGCCCATATTGGCGAGATTCACCCACTGCGCCGGATGGCTTTGCAGATTTTGGACCACCTGCAAGACCAGCGACGCTATTTTTTTGTGTTGTTCCTGATTCATGCCCTTGCTCCTTGCGTACGGTTTACTGGAAATACCGCACGCCCGCTTCGAAAAGATGCTGGTCTTTTTCCCCGTAAATATTCTTCATCAGGCCCGGCAGGTACCGTTCGCTGTGGCCCATCTTGCCAAGGACCCTGCCGTCGGGGCTCGTAATGCCTTCGATGGCGTAGAGGGAGCCGTTCGGGTTGTCCGGGCTGGCCATGGTCGGCTTCCCTTCCGGATCCACATACTGCGTGGCCACCTGGCCGTTGCGGAAGAGTTCCCGAATGGTTTCGGCCGGAGCGTAGAAACGGCCTTCGCCGTGGGATACGGCGATGGAATGGACGTCGTCCGGCTCGACGAGGCTCAGCCACGGCGATTTGTTGGAAACGACACGGGTCCGCACCATCTGCGAAACATGGCGGCCGATAGTATTGAACGTCAGCGTCGGCGCGTCTTCCGACAGGGGACGGATTTCCCCGTACGGCACGAGACCCAGCTTAATCAGGGCCTGGAAGCCGTTGCAGATGCCCAGCATGAGGCCGTCACGCCGCTGCAGCAGCGCGTTGACCGCTTCGGCAATGCGGGGATTGCGGAACATGGTGGCAATGAACTTGCCGCTGCCATCCGGTTCGTCGCCGGCGCTGAAGCCGCCAGGAATCATAATGATCTGGGAGTCGCCGATGCCCTGCACCATGGCTGCCACGGTTTCTTCGATGGCTGCCGGCGTCAGGTTGCGGACGATGAAAATATGGGGATCGGCGCCGGCCTTTTCAAAGGCGCGGGCCGTATCGTATTCGCAGTTCTGTCCTGGGAAGACGGGGATGAAAACCTTCGGCCGGACCGTCTTGACAGCTGCCCCACGCCGCGTCTCCGCGTGATACAAGGGCATGTCCTGCAGGTCTGCCGGCGTTTCCGAGACAGGCGCCTTGGCCGGGAAAATCTTGTCCAGGGGTTTCGTCCAGGCGTCGGTCAGTTCCGCCAGGGACCAGACCGTATCGTTGAGGACGATTTCCGGACGGTCCGTCACCGTACCCAGGGTCAGCTGGTCCAGCCCTTCGAAAAGCGTATCCGTGTCGGCGTCCCCGTCGACTTCCAGCAGCATGCCGCCCGGCTGCAGGGAGAACAGGCTCTCCGTATGGGGGAAGGGTTTGCGGAAGGTGAAGCCCAGACCGTTGCCCAGGGCCATCTTGGTCACTTCGGCCGCGATACCGCCTTCTTCCACGGCGACGGCGGCACGAATCCGGCCTTCCAGCACAAGGGCGTGGACACGGCGCAAGTTCCGGCGCAACGCGTCGAAGTCCAGGACGGCGCCATCGAGGAGCGGCACGCTCAGGAAGATGACCTTGTCCCCTGCCGCCTTGAATTCACTCGTCACGGTCTTGCGGCCGTCGATCACGTTGACCGCGAAAGACACGAGGGTCGGCGGCACGTGGAGGACATCATTGAAGGTGCCCGACATGGAATCCTTGCCGCCAACGGCAGGGACTTCCATTTTTTCCAGGACCAGGTTGGCCCCCAGGAGGGCGGCCACAGGCAGGCCCCAGTCGGCTTCGGTCTTCATGGACTGGAAGTATTCCTGCAGGGTCAGGCGCAGCGTGTCGGGATTGGCGCCCAGGGCAACGGCCTTGACCAGGGACTGCGTCACGGCGTACATGGCGCCGTGGAAAGGACTCCAGCAGGCCACGTCGGGGTTATATCCATGGGCCATGAGGGAGGCCGCATCCGTATGTCCGTGCAGGACCGGGATCTGGGCGACCATGCCTTCGGCCGGTGTCAGCTGTGTCTTGCCGCCGAAGGGCATCTGGACGGTCGCCCTGCCGATGGTGCTGTCGAACCGTTCGGCCAGCCCCTTCTCGCTGCACACGTTCAGGCGGCCCAGATTGGCTAGCCAGGCCGCGTGCAGGTCCGGCGCGTCCGCCACGGCGGCCGGCACAGCATCGAACACCGACTCTCCCCGGATCGCTTCGACGACGGCCCTGGCATGCTGGGCCACGCCGTTCGTATCGAGGAAACGGCGGGAAATGTCGACAATCTTGTCACCGCGCCAGTACATGACGAGGCGCGGTTCTTCCGTCACGACGGCCACGATGGTCGCTTCCAGGTTTTCCTGGTCCGCAAAGGCCGCGAAGCTCTCCCAGTCTTCCTTGGCGATGCAGACGGCCATGCGTTCCTGCGATTCGGAAATGGCCAGTTCCGTGCCGTCCAGGCCGGCGTATTTTTTCGTTACTTTATCCAGGTTGATGCATAGACCGTCAGCCAGTTCGCCAATCGCGACGGACACGCCGCCAGCACCGAAGTCGTTGCAGCGCTTGATCAGCCGGGCCACGTCGGAGTTCCGGAAGAGGCGCTGGATTTTGCGTTCCGTCGGCGGATTGCCTTTTTGTACTTCGGACCCGCAGTCCGCCAGGGAATGGACCGTATGTTCCTTTGAAGAACCCGTGGCGCCGCCAATGCCGTCGCGACCCGTACGGCCGCCCAGAAGGACGATGACATCGCCCGGTTCCGGCCGTTTGCGATACACTGCCGAACGCGGGGCGGCGCCCATGACGGCGCCGATTTCCATACGCTTTGCCACAAACCGGTCGTGGTAGTACTCCTGGACCTGGCCCGTCGCCAGCCCGATCTGGTTGCCGTAGGAGCTGTAGCCTGCGGCCGCGCCGATGGTCAGCTTCCGCTGGGGCAATTTGCCCGGCAGGGTATCGGCCAGGGGAACGCGGGGATCCGCCGCCCCGGTCACGCGCATGGCCTGGTAGACATAGGCGCGGCCCGACAGGGGATCGCGGATGGCGCCGCCGAGGCACGTGGCGGCACCGCCGAAGGGTTCGATTTCCGTCGGATGGTTATGGGTTTCATTCTTGAACATGACCAGCCATTCTTCCCGCTTGCCATCCACTTCAATGGGAACGACGATGGAACAGGCGTTGATTTCTTCCGAATCGTCATTGTCGGGGAACTTGCCCTCTTTCTTCAGTTTCTTCGTTTCCAGGCAGGCCATGTCCATGAGCGTGATGGGACGCTTTGTGTCCTTGCCGTACACTTCGTCCCGCGCCGCCAGGTAACTCCGGAAGGCCTCTTCGATGGGTTTGGCGTACAGCCCGGGCTCGATGGTAATGTCGTCCAGGTTCGTCATGAACGTCGTATGGCGGCAATGGTCGGACCAGTACGTATCGAGGACGCGGATTTCCGTCACCGTGGGCACCCGTTTCTCTTCCCCGCGGAAGTACTGCTGGATCCAGAGCAGGTCTTCGACGCTCATGGCCAGGCCCAGCTGCTGCCGCAGGGCCGCGATGGCGTCCCGATCCAAATCCAGGAAACCTTCCATGCGGGCCACGTCGGCCGGCTCCTCCCACGTGTCTTCCAGGGTTTCCGGTTTTTCCATCGCCGCTTCCCGCGCTTCGATGGGGTTGATCAAATAGTGCTTGACTGTCGCGAACTGTTCGTCCGTCAGGCTTCCCTTCAGGACGAAGACCTTGGCCGCCGCAATGACAGGCTTCTTGTTTTGCGACAGGAGCTGGATACACTGTTCCGCGAAGTCTTCCCGCTGGTCATACTGCCCGGGCAGCAGCTCCAGGGCAAAGGCCCGTTCATCCGGAGCCGTTTCCAGCGTGTCCGACACAGTATCAACCGGCGGTTCCGACAAGACGAGACGCCGCGCTTCGGCAAACTCTTCTTCCGTCAATCCCATGCAGTCGTACCGGGCCAGGATACGGACCTGTTTCAACCCGTCCAAACGCAGGTTCTCCCGCAAGTCCTGCAGCAGGCCCTTCGCCTCGACGGCAAAGGCATCTTTCTTTTCCACGAAAACGCGTTTGATTTCTCCCATTCTCGGCCTCCCAGTTTCAGGTAGATTTCACTATGCCCGGGTTCTCCCGGAATCTGTCGTCTGGCGATATGCCCTCCTGGCTGCTGCCCCGGACGGCTCAATAATCTTCATTAATATAGTTGACGCACGGCGGGAACAGGGCCGCCAGGGCCGCTGTCGCCGTCGGGTCCACCGTATGCAGCAACCCGGCCGCTTCCAGCCGTTCCGCCTCGCAGGCACCGAAACAGAGCTGCGTGAAAACACCGATATCCATCAGGACGTCCGGCGTCTCGTCCTCCCCGTCTCGCAGCAGCAGCTGGCCCCGACGGACCGACAAGGAGAGGAGACGGTTGTTGGCCCCAATCTGGGGATCCTGCACGGCTAGGGTCAAATCCAGATCCGGACAGGACGGCGGCGCTTCATAGTCCGCCAAAGCCTGCACGACATCGAGACAGCGGGCCATCATGGCCGGTTTGACCGACCCGGACCGGGACGCGTCGGGAAAATGCAGGTAGGTGACATCATCGGCCGGAGCCTGCCAGACGAAACGGTCCGCCGCCGACAGATGGGCCCGGCTGAACCGCAGCAGGGCCAGGCGGGCGTCCGCCGTGGAAGCCAGCAGCTCCTGCACAAAAAAAGTCCTGTCGTCGAGAATCTTGTACAGCATGTATCCCGTGGGCCGCCCTTCCTCACAGGCCAAGGCAGTCTGGACGTGTTCCAGGCTGTGCGTCGTCAAAAGCTTATCCCACTGAAAATCCGTGCGCACGGCCAGGCCATTGTACCGCGCCGCGCTGTCGGCATAGACATCTTCCAGGAGATGGCGGTCCAGGCGGGCGGACCGCTCGAGACGGACCTCCCCCACCGGCGCCGGCACACGCAGGTCCGCCAAGGGAAGGTCATACGCATGCTTTTTGTAGCAGAAAGCAAAGCCGTAGGGCTGGTAAATGCCGGCGTAGATAGGCATGAGCAGCGCAAACGCCACATGCCGGGCCCGTAAAAGGGCAAAGGCTGCATCCAAGAGCCCTTCGGTCAAATGGTGCCCCCGCGCCGCCGGGTCTGTCGCCACGCCGACGATATAAGGCATCTCTGCCACGCGGCCGCGCAGCAGGACCTGATAAGGGTTCAGGTGCAGCATATTGCGCAGGCGGCCTTCCTCGTCGAAGCCGCCGACGACTTTATTGTGTTGCAGGCAATATTCGCGGAAATACCACTGAAAAAAAGGATCTTCCTTTTTTTCGAAACAGTAGTCCCACAGGCCCATGACCTGAGGCAGGTCTCCGGCCGACGCCAGACGGAATTCCATGGTTGCCGCGTCCCCCTCACTTGATCCGCAGATTGTATTTTTTGACCATGAAGGCCGGATGGAGTGCCTCCTTCGCCTTGCGCAGTCCTTCGTTCCCCATATCCTCTTCCCGGTTGATATAGGTCATATCTCCCCATACCTTTTCGGCGCATTCCTTCTGGATGGCCGTGTAGAGGCCGCGGATCTGGGGATTGGCCTTCTCCACGTTCTCGTCGCAAATGACGTCGTTGATGGCTTTGCCGAAGCTGAACGCCTGGATGCGGCCACCGATACGGATGGCACCGCCGCGCAGGCCCAAGGCCTCGAAATTGACAAAAGCCTCCTGCAGGGCACGCCATTCCCAGTAGATGCTGGCATCCGTGTCCATGCGGGACCGGCACCATTCCTCGCCGAAATTCAGGCATTCGGCGTAGTTCTCCGGATTGATGAGTTCGAAGGTATAATCGGGATTTGCCTTTTTGAAGGCATTGTAATGATTCTTCTGCCCGTGAAACTTCCGTCCCGACAAAGTCGCCAGATCCTTTTGCAGGTAGACATAATCCCAGCTGTCCCGGTCTTCTACAAATTCTTCCTCAAAAGCCAGCTTCCCGAGACGCTCCAGGGAGGACTCGTAAATGCCGTGGAACTCGAAGCCGCCGCCGTGATACTCCTTCAAATCACGGACGAGCCGCGACAGGTCTTCCTCCTCCCCCCCGAAGGGCTGAAGGAAAAAGGATGTGTCTTCCACATCGACTTTAATGATGAGGAAGCCCAAATGCTCCGTCCAATACGTACGATAGTAGTCGCGCCAAATGAACAGGTTCGTATAGGCGCACTCGGACCCCATGTGGTCCGGTTTGTTCAAATATGTCTCAAACAAGGCACGATCTTTCACGGCCACATCTTTAAATTCTAAAATAACTAACCCTCCTTATGGGACAGCCGGTACCTTTCCACACGCTGGAAAGGCAATCTCTAGTCATTATACCACAGAAGGTTTGGAAATCGGGAAACTATTTTTAAAACCTTTTCCCCGCAGTGTCTCCCCCATTCCGGCAGCAAATGCAAAAAAAGACCGGCTGCGGACGCAACCGGTCGGGAATCTTTATTCTTCGTGGCCTCTGCCGTTATGTCTGCGTTTGTTGAAGCAGTCAAAGCAGTAGACAGGACGGTCTTCGGAGGGCTGGAACGGAACTTCCGTTTCCTTGCCGCATTCCGCGCAGACCGTATGATACATCTGACGGGGCTGGGTGCCATTGACGCGGGCTTTGCGGGCCGCTCTGCAGTGCGGGCAACGCTTCGGTTCGTTCGTGAAGCCTTTTTCGGCGTAGAATTCCTGCTCGGAAGCGGAGAACACGAACTCGGAACCACATTCGACACATTTCAGGGTCTTGTCTTCAAACATGTTGTAATACACTCCTTTTTCTCGTAACTCCTCGGGAGCGAACTTGGGGCTGACCGCTTCACAGAACGTAAAGGTTTACGTGCTTGGCAGGGCGATGCATGATCAAGGACGCCTAGAGATACTCTAAAGTGAGTATATCAAAAGAAAGCCATTTGTCAACGAAGTTTTCCGCAAATGTAATATAAGTAGGGACAAACTTTGAACTTTACGACAAAAAGTTACAAAATGGGTTGTTTTTTTCGTCTTGTTACAGTAAAAAATACTTATTAATTATTATGTTTCTTCCAGAAACTTCCCTTGCTCCCGGGCCCTGCCCGGATCTCACAGTTTCAATTCTAGGGAAGGACGGTCCAGGTAGTAGGAAAGGTTGGCAAACTCCAGGGTGTAGGAGTTGCCCCAGTAATAGAAGCAGGTCACCGAGGCGTTGCCCACGTGGAGGTGCCACGTGCGGTTCAGATTCATGCCGAGCATGGTGCAGATCAGGACCCGCAGGATCCCGCCATGGGCCACGACGGCCACCTGGCCCTGGGGGTGCTGTTCCAGGATCTTGCGCAGGGCCGGATAGGCACGCCGCTGTACGTCCGTCATGCTTTCCCCGCCGGGCAGGACTGTATCGGCCGGACTGGCAAAGAATTCCTTCCATTCGCGGGCATCCCGCTTCTGGATGTCTTCGCTGTTTCGGCCTTCCCAGGCGCCGAAATTCAATTCACGGAACGCGTCGACGGACACAGGCTCCAACCCCTGGACCCGGCCGATCGCCCGCGCCGTTTCCACGGCCCGCCCCAAACTGCTGCAATAGAGACCGTCCAGGGGAATCTCGCGAAAATAGCGGGCCAGCAACTCCGCCTGGGCCCGTCCGGCTTCGTTCAGGGGAATGTCTGTCTGTCCCTGAAAGCGGTACGTTTTGTTATAGTCCGTCTCTCCATGACGGATCAAATATAGTTTTGCCATCTCAGCGCGCCTCCCCGGCCTGTTTCCTGTCTTCCTGCACTTTCAGGGAAAATTTCTCCTCTTCCGCGTGGACACCCGCTTCCTCGAAGGTTTCCATTTCCCGGTAGGCCTTGATGCCCGCGTCGAAGATATCCAGACAGGCCAGGGCGCCGTTGCCCCGGCTGTCCGACAGGTGCAGCTTCAGCGGCGCCTTTCGTCCCAAAAGGGCCAGCAGTTCCGCCGCTCCTTCTTCTTCCGTTTCCGTGCCGGCATAGCAGTACTCCAGCACGGCACTGTTGAATTTCGCTGCCGCCAGGGCGGCCAGGCAGGTCGCCACGCCGTCCAGCAGGACCGGGATTCGCAGGCCTGCCGCCTGGAGGATGGACCCGGCCATGGCCGAAATTTCCGGCTCGCCCAGTTCCTCCAGGAACCGCAGCCCGTCCTCTTCGGCGACCAGGGGACGCCACCGCTCCGGGGCCGGCGAGGGACTGAAGCAACCCTGGCAAAGGACGCCGGCCTTTTCCTCCCTCACGTATTCGCTCGTAAGCATAGCCCCTTCTTCCAGATAATCATACATATTTTCGCTCGTCAGGAACTGGGGCAATACCTTGGCCCGGACCTGCTCCGCCAGCGCCAGGACCGGCGCTTTACCCAACAGGATGGCCTCGATCTGGTCCTTGCATCGTTCCGTTCCCCACAGAAGCAGGATCCGCACGGAAGGAACCACGACGAGCTGCTTGTCCGACGAGCCCACAATGGCGGCGTAGCGGGAGGTCATTTCCTCGAGCTGCGCCAGGGAGCCGACGGGTTTGATCAAATTGTCAAAGCGCTTTTGCGCCGCCGCTATGAGTTCGCGGCTTAACGGGACGACCTGGGTCGCCAATTCTTCAATATGCATACTCTTCCCTTCTTTTCTTGATCCGGCGGCCCAAACAGGCCGGGCCGCCGTCTGGTTCGCCTATGGCACTCAGGGTACCAGGGCGCTTCGCGCCACACTGAACAGGATTCCTAAAAAGAGCAGGCCCCCCAGCTCCGTCAGAAAGCCAAAAGTGTCTCCCGTCAGGCCGCCCAGGTTGCTCCGAACCCACCAGGCCAGGAGAAGGCAGCCCAAGGCAGCCACTGCCGAGAGGAGCAGATACTCCGGACCGCCGACGGCGTAGATTAGGGTGACGGCCGAAAGGACGGCAAGCCACAGGTACCGGGGCGAGCCACCTTGCCGGAACATATCCCCCAACCCGCCGGGACGAGCATTGGGAAAGGCCAGGATATAGACCGTCATCAAAGTCCGCGTCAGGACATACATGGTCATGAGGGCAACGCCGCCGCCCAAAACGGGCAGGACGGCGAACAGACTGACTTTGCCCAGGATCAGGAGGACGGCGCCAAGGACCGCGTTTGCTCCGACATGGCTGTCCTGCATGATTTCCAATTTGCGGGCCCGCGTACGGCCGCTGAAAATGCCGTCACACGTGTCCATAAATCCATCGTACATCAAGGTGCCGAGGAAAAACAGTTCCGTCAAGGTAAGGAAGATACCCAGCAGCAGGCCGCTGAGCTGCAGCCACAGTCCCACCACCAGGGCGCCCCATTGGAGAACGCCCATCACGAGGCCCGTCCAGGGAAAGAACGGGACAGACCGGGCAAAATCGTCAGGAAACCATTCCTCCCGCTTGGTGACACGAATTCTCGTCAGGAACTCGAGACACGTGAAAAAATCGCGGATGTAGCGGAAAGGCCCCGTGGAACGGGACGGCAGGCGCAGATAGAGATGCCAGAGCCACCCCGTTTCCGTCTCGACTTCCGTGCCTTTCTTTTTTTCGGCCAGGGCATCCTCCCCAGCCACCGTCTTGTCGTTTTTCTCCGTCATGGCCTTACTCCCCTGTTAACGCGCGATAGGTGTCGAGAGACGTGCGCAGCAGGCTCAGGGCCAGGGATGCTCCGGTTCCCTCACCCAGCCGCATACCGGCGTCCACGATGGGTTTGAGCCGTAGAAGTTCCAGCATTCGCCGGTGACTCAAATCACTCGACAAATGGGAACAGAGCAGGTAATCCGCCACGGCAGGGCAAATCCCATAGGCAATGACAGCGGCTGCCGTCGCGTTGACGCCATCCACCATGGTCGGTACGTGACGGGCCGCCCCGGCAAGCATCATGCCGGCCAGTCCCGCATGGTCATAGCCGCCGACCTTACAGAGGATATCGAAACCGTCGCCCTGCACAGGCCGGTTCACAGCCAGACCCTGGCGCACGACCTCTGTCTTGATGCGGAGCCGCTCATCGTTGATGCCGCTGCCGCGACCCGTCGTCTCTTCCGGGGGCAAACCCAGGAAGGCCGCGGCAATGGCCGCCGTGGACGTCGTATTGGCAATGCCCATTTCCCCCGTTTCGAGGATGTTGCAGCCGTGGTCGATGGCGGCGCAGGCCATGTCCATCCCCACGCGCAGGGCCTGTTCCGCCTGGGCCGCCGTCATGGCCGGTCCCTGCGTAAAATCCTGCGTCCCCCAGGCCACCTTGCACTGACGCACGTGGCCAAACTCCGAAAGATCGAAATTCGTGCCGACGTCGACGACGACTACGTTCGCGCCGGCGTGGCGCGCCATAACATTGGCGCCTGCCGTGCCGCGGCCGTACCCCCGCACCATCTGGAGGGTCACTTCCTGCGGAAACGCGCTCACCCCATACTTGGCGATGCCGTGGTCCCCGCACATAAGGCCCATGACCGGGTGCAGGCCCTGCAGGCCTTTGCCGCCTGTCATGGCCAGGAAATCGGCCGTCATGGTCTCCAGGTCCCCGAGTCGCTCGCCGCCGAGGACCTTTCTCCACTCTTGCAGGACGTGTTCCCGGATAGCCCGGTCAGGACGCCCTATCTGTAATTCATCCAACATGTTCATCCGTTCCTTTCTCTGCTTCTGCGGGGGGAACCGGTATCGGGAAAGTGGAAAGCCAGCTGCTTGATGTCCACGGCCTGGCCGGCGAGGACATAGAACACGCGGTCTGCCGCCTGCCCCAGCTGCTGGTTGGCCCAGCCCGCGATGTCCCTGTATTCCCGGGCCATGGCATTGTCCGGCACGATGCCGGCGCCAACGTCGTTGGAGACGAAAACAACCGTCCGGCCCGTTCGGCGCGCCGCGTCCACCAGGGCCCCCAGCCGGCGCGCCACCTGGGCCGCCTTTTCCGTCGTCGAGCCCTGCAGCGCCGCTTTGCCGTAGAGAAGGTTGCTCAGGTACAAAGTGATATCGTCGAACAAAATGGCGTCCGTCCGGGCGCCGGCGTCGGGCAGGACCCGTTCCGCGTCATAAGGGGCCTCGAAGGTGATCCACCGCCGGCCCCTCCGGGCCTGGTGGAGACGCACTCGCTCCCGCATTTCCTCGTCCAGGATTTCCGCCGTAGCAATATAGCCGCACACGGCCCCCGCGTGAAGCACATATTGTTCCGCGAACTCGCTTTTGCCGCTCCGGGCGCCGCCCAGAACCAACACAATGCCGCCTTTCGTAGCCATGGGAAAAGGCTCCTTTCCATAATAAAACAGGTTGCCTCCCTGCAAAGAGACAACCTGTTGCTGTGCCTGAATAGCCACTTCCCTATCTCCCGTAGGTACGATGGTTCCCTCTTTCAGGCAGGTCTCCTGGCTCCAGTTCCTCGTCGGGCCGCGCCTTCTCGGTTTCCCAATGGCACACTTGCGGCCGACTCCCTGTCACAGTAGCGGGACTGCTCCGGATTCACACCGGTATTCCCTATTAAGCGGCCGGCGCACCGACCACACCTGGTATTGCTTTTCCAGCACCTATTATACTATAGAATCGCCTGTATGACAAATCACTGGGCGCCGACTTCCGTTTCCACGCGGGACAGGATAAAGCACAAGTCCGACAGGCGGTTTACGCAGATCAGCAGCTGCGGGTTGACGGGTTCTTCCTGATTCAGCCGGAGCAGCTGCCGTTCGGCGCGGCGCGTCGTCGTGCGGGCCATGTCGAGAGCCGCGGCGCCCTGCGTTTCCCCGGGAATGAGAAAATGACTCAGCGGTTTCAAGAGGGAATCATATTTGTCGATAGTCGCCTCAAACATCTTGACGTGTTCTTCCGTGATGTAGGGCTGCGGCAGATTCAGGCTGGCTACATCGGCCATCATGGACATCATCAGCTTCTGGATGTCATAGATAGTCTGTCTCACGTCGTCCCGTTTGACCAGGGACCGTGCCAGGCCGAGGGCCGATGTGATTTCGTCCAGCGTGCCGTAGGCTTCGACACGAGGCGAGCATTTGGAGACCCGTTCGCCCGTGTACAGACCCGTCGTCCCCTTGTCTCCCGTACGCGTATATACTGCTGCTTTCGTCATAAAGTCCAACCTCCTTTAGCATCGGACAGGGGGAAAAATCCCCGTCCCCATCGACGTCCCGTCCCGGGCCAGAAGCCCCGGCGGGCGCTGTAAAAAAAGGCCCGGACGGCAGCGCCGCCTGAGCCAGATTTCTCAGTAGATTTCTTCAGGTTTGAAGAAGTTCTTGATTTCACGTTCAGCGGCTTCGGGGCTGTCACTGCCATGAATTACGTTTTCGCCTTTGTCCAGGGCAAAATCCCCGCGGATGGAACCCGGCGTGGATTCAACCGGATCCGTAACGCCCATCATGGTACGGATGGCCTTGATGGCGTTCGGGCCTTCCACGATCATGGCAACCAGCGGGCCGCCGGTGATGAAGGCTTCCAGTTCGGGGAAGAAGGATTTGCCGACATGTTCGGCATAATGGTATTGGGCCTGTTCCTTCGTCATGACGAGCATTTTGAGGGCACAGATTTTCAGGCCGCGGCGTTCGAAACGGCCGATGATTTCACCAATCAAGTGTTTGCGGACTCCGTCCGGCTTTACAAGTACCAACGATTTCTGATCCATGTTTCCGTCTCCTTTTGTTGAATAATTGGATAAGATTTGTATTACTCCCGATAGAAGATTTTACATCGGGGCTTTCCCAAAATCAAGCGGTGCCCGGGAATTTCTTCCCCGGAATCCCCACAGGACCATCACCGACAGGTGTTCCCTTACGGCCGCACTTCCCCGCGGGCGCGCATGTCCGCCGCCTGCTTGCGCAGGAGGCGTACGCGTTCTTCCGTAGAGGGATGCGTACTGAAGAGGTTCGCCATGTCCCGCCGACTGAAGGGGCACACAATAAACATGTGGGCCGTCGCTTCCGTCGCCCGTCCCATGCTGTGGGCCGTCGCCACGCCGGAAATCTTTTCCAGGGCGTCGGCCAGATAGTCCGGATTGCCGCAGAGCTGTCCGCCCCCTTCGTCCGCCTTGTATTCGCGGCTCCGCGACACGGCAAGCTGGATGATGCCCGCCGCGATGGGCGCCAGGATCAAGAGAGCGATGGCCGCCACCGGATTGCGGTTATCGTCGTCCCGGCTGCCGCCAAACCAGAAGGCGAAGCGGGAAATCGTCGTAATGAGACCGGCAAGGGACGCCGCCACGGTGCCGATGAGGATATCGCGGTTGCGCACATGGGTCATTTCGTGGCCCAGGACGCCTTCAATCTCTTTCGGCGACAAGTAATTCATCAGGCCCGTCGTCACGGCGACCGCCGCATGAGACGGGTTTCGGCCCGTCGCGAAGGCGTTGGGCACAGGGTCGTCGATAATATAGACCTTCGGCACAGGCAGGCCGGCCCGGCCGGCCAGGCGCCGCACGATGCCGTACAGGGCCGGCGCCGTTTCCTCACTGACCTGGCGGGCCCGGTACTGGGCCAGGACCATCTTGTCGCTGTACCAATAGGTGACAAAGTTCATGCCGACCGAAAAAATCAGCATGACAAGCATGCCCTGGCCGCCGCCGATATAGTCCCCGACTAATACGAGGAGCAGCGTCAGCAAGGTCATCAAAAAAGCTGTTTTCATAGAGGTTCTCCTTCACAGTTTCCCGTCCGTGACGGGGCTTCCCGGGCCGTGGGTCCGGCCCCAGTCCATTGTATCAGATTTTATGGGCTTTGACAAACTCCGCGTCCGCCAGTCCCGGCGGTTCAGGCCTGTTCGACCTGCGCCTTCACAGCCTGCAGCATAGCGTTGCTGTTCTCCTTCACCTTGCGGACAAGGATCGGGTTCAACAACCCCGCGATCATGGGAATGCCGAACTCGAAGTCCACGGCCAGGGACACGCGGACACCGTCAGGTACCGTTTCCAATTCCCAGGCCCCTTCCATTTTCTTTAAATCCCCTTCCGTCTGGCTGTAGGTGATGCGGAAGTCATCGGGATAGAAAAAATCCCGTTCCGTCCAAACGATCTTCCGGCCATCCACATTGGACACCCAGTGGGTCAGGTCCGTATTTTCGTCCTGTTCCAGGATTTTGACCGACTCCAGGTTTTTCATGAATTTTGGATAGGACACCATGTCCCGGATGACATCATAAATAGCCTGCTTGCTTCCACGCATAACCAGTTCCGTTTTTACATAGGGCATGCGGCTCACCTTCCCTTCCTAAACTTGCCATATCGCGAAAATTCCTGCGGCGCGGGGACCTTCCGGCCCACCGGAAACGCCCGGTCCCGATCCGTCTCAAAGGTCGTCGATGACTTCGTCCACCTGGCGGACCGCGTCGTGCAGGAGGGCCAAGACCTGGTCGATAACCGCCACGGGCAGGATGAGGGGCGGCTCTATGCGGATGACTTTCGGATTGTTCAGCGTATAGGCCACAAGGACGTGCTGGGCAATCATCAGGGCCATCAGCATGCCGCCGGCCCCCTCCTTCGTCAGTTCCAGCCCCATCATCATGCCGCGGCCCCGCACAGTGCGGATGACCCGCGGAAATTCGGCGGCGATTTTTTCCAGGCCCGCCTTGAAATAGGCTCCGTCCCGGGCTGCCTTGTCCAACAGGCCTTCCTCCTCGATGACCTGCAGCGTCGCCACCCCAGCGGCACAGGCCATTTCCCCGCCGCCGAAGGTCGAAGTATGGATAAAGGGGGCTTCCACGAACCCTGCCCAGGCCTGCGCCGTCCCGACAAACGCGCCGATGGGCATCACGCCGCCGCCCAAAGCCTTGGAAACGGCCATCAGGTCCGGCCGGGCACCGTCATGGTCACAGCCGAACCAGCGGCCCGTGCGGCCCATGCCCGTCTGGACCTCGTCGGCAATCAAGAGGGCGCCCTTGGCGTGGCACAACTCCTCCACCTGTTTCAAATACCCGTCCGGCGGGACGATAATACCGCCCTCGCCCTGGATGGGTTCCACGATGACCGCCGCCGTTTGGTCCGTCACCGCCGCTTCCAGGGCTGCCAGGTCGCTGAAAGGGACATGGCGGAATCCTGGCACAAGGGGCTGGAACGGCGTGCGGTACAAGTCACGGCCCGTCGCCGTCAGGGATCCGAAGGTCTTGCCGTGAAACGCGTTGTCCGTGGCGATGATCTCCTGACGGCCCGTGGCGAGACGCGCCATCTTCAGGCAGCCTTCCACGGCTTCCGTCCCACTATTGCAGAAAAAGCTGTATTGCAGGTCCCCCGGCGTGATGGCGGCCAGTTTTTCCGCCAGGAGCGCCATGGGTTCGTTGAAAAGGACCTTGCCACTCATCGGCATCGCGTGGAGCTGCCGTTCCACGGCCTCCACCACCTTGGGATGCCGATGGCCCAGGGCGAACATGCCATAGCCGCCGAGGCAGTCGATAAAGGACTGCCCTTCCGTGTCCGTCACGGTCCAGCCTTCTCCCCGGCCTTCCACGCTGGCCAGGCCCATGAAACGGAACAGTTTCGTCGCCGCCGGATTGATATACTGCTCGTATCGTGTCATGACTTCTTCCGGTGTCATTCCTGATTCCCCCTGTCACTGTCTTGATCTGCACGGCACTGCAGCACCGGCACTCCGTATGGCCTTACTGCAGGATGCTCGTCACCGGTACCAGCTGGATCCCGGTGGCCTTGATTTCGTCGAGATAGGTCGTCCATGCGGCAGCGGTCGCCGGCCGGGCGTGACAAATGGCGATCACGCTGCCTTCCCTGTCGGCCCGGTCCATGGCCTCGCGGATCATGGCGTAAATTGCCGGCGCCGAAGCCTGGTTGTCCAGGAACAGGGTATTCATCCCTGTAGGAACCCCGTACTTGCGCGCTGTCGCCATCCCCACCGATTGGGGACTCGTGCGGCTGTCCACGAAGAAAAGTCCCCGTTCCTTCAACACCTTCATGACCACCCGCATGGTTTCCACATCCCCTGTCGCGCGGGAGCCCTGATGATTGTTCATGCCGGAAACGCCAGGCAAGCTGTCCAGCGCCGCCGTCAGCAGGCCGCGGACCTGGGCGTCCGACTGGGACACGAGAATCGTGCGGCCCGGCTCCGACATCTGTCCGCGGTCAATCGGTTCCATGGGCATGTGGAGCATCGCCGTCCGACCGGCATTCCGGATCAGGCGCAGCGCTTCCTGGCTGCCGTCTTTATAGGGAATGACGGCGTAGCTGAACGGAAGTCCCGTGGCCAGCAATTTTCGCAGCGACGCGTTATCGTAACCGCAATCATCGATGACCACCGCCAGTTTCCCGAAGTGTTTCTTGCCCGCCGGCGGCACCGTGGACTGGGCCGTCGTCTTGGGAATGTCTTTGTCCTTTTTCGTCAGGTTGCCGTTATGGAAAAAAAAGACCGAATCCGTGACGAAGGTCTTTTCCCCGGCTTCCCCGTTTTTGACAGAAATCCCCAGGTCCAGCCGGTAGGCTTCGCGGCCTTCATATTTCGCCTTGCCCTCATTCAGGACGTGGAGTGTCTGGCTTGTCCGGATCTGCCGGGCCACCCAGTCGGATGCTCCCTTCAGGTCTGTCGTCGTCGGCACGCCGACGTCGACCTCCCGACGCGTATAATGGATTTCCGCTCCTGTGGCAGGGATTTTTTCCGTAAATTCCTTGCGGTTCGAGTCCTGGAGCTGCCACGTTTCGGCGCGCTGCATCAAAACCTCGTCCAGGGCGTGGTGGGCCCGTTTCGATTCTTCCAGCAGATCTACGGCTTCGTTCTTCCCGACATCGGCCAAGTCTTTCGGCTTGTTTTTCTGGGAAGCGTAAAAGAATCCCGCCAGCCCGGCCAAGACCAGGGCGAGGGCAATCACCAGGAAGAACGCCCCGGCGCTGCCGCCTTTTTTCTTCTTTTCTTTCATATCCTGTCCCTTTCCCGGACTCCGCGCGCCGCCCTCCTACTTGCGAGGATGGGCCTTCTCATAAACGGCGCGGAGGCGCTTATTGGTAAGATGGGTATAAATCTGGGTCGTGGAAATGTCGGCATGGCCCAACATTTCCTGGACGCTGCGCAAGTCAGCCCCGTTGTCCAGCAGGTGGGTGGCAAAGGAATGGCGCAACATGTGGGGGGAAATACGCTTCAGGAGCCCTGCCGACCGGCCGTAGTCCCCGATTAGCTCCCACACGCGCTGCCGCGTCAGGGCCTGTCCCCCCAGGCCCAGGAAGACGGTTCCCGGATCCTCTTCCCCTTTGACGAAAAAAGCCGGCCTCCCTTCGGCCAAATAGCGTCCCAGAAACCGGGCGGCCACGCTGCCCATCGGCACAATGCGCTCCTTGGCACCCTTGCCGAAAACCAGGACATACTGCAGGTCCAAATGGACATCTTCCCGTTTCAGATGGACCAGTTCAGACACGCGCATGCCCGTGGCATAGAGCATTTCCAGCAGCGCCCTGTCCCGCAGGCCTTCCGCCGTGGTCACGTCCGGTTGGGCCAGGAGGGTCCGCACTTCGTCTTCCGTCAGGACCTTCGGCAAATGGACGCCCTTGGTTCCAGCCTCGACGGCCTCCGCCGGATCCGCCGCCAGGAACCCTTCCCCGACGAGGAACCGATAAAAGGCCTTCAGGGCAGCCAGCTTCCGAGCAATCGTCGCCGCAGCGCGCCCCTGCATTTTCAAATCCGTCACGTAGCGGATGATGCGGGAACGGCCCACCTGAGGCAAGTCTGCCTCCCCGATGCCCAGGGCCTTACAAAAAAGGCGCAGGTCCCGCGCATAGGACTGCTGCGTGTTGCGGGACAAGCCCATCTCCACCTGGAGATACTCCAGGAACAGGGCGATATAATCCACCTTGTCCATCTTATCCTCCTGCCTCCTTTGCCTTCCCCGGCGGGGTGTCTTCCAGGACTGTCCGGGATCCGGGCCGGGCGCCCCAACGGGAAAAGAGAGAAAACAACGGGAGCATCCGCGCCCGTCATTTTCTCTCCCGCATCCGTCCGGTGTCGCGTGACACCGCCCGTCATGTTCCGTTAATCCCGCTTTTCCGGCTGCATGATCGTAATATTCGCGACCGGCGAAATGGTCGATACAGCATGCTTGTAGACGAGCTGCTGTTTGCCTTCGTTTTCAATGATGACCGTAAAATTGTCGAAACCGCGGACATACCCGCGGATCTGGAAGCCATTCACCAGATAGATGACGACAGGCAGGTTTTCCTTGCGCACGTGGTTCAGGAAGCTGTCCTGCAGGTTCATGGTCGTTTTCGTACCCGTGTTGTTCATGTGATTTCCCCTCCCAATACAATAAATTAAAATCCAATACTCTCGGGGTAATGACAATTCTCTCTGTGTTTCCGCCCGTGTACGGTTTTATTTTACCTCTTTTCCCACTGTTGGGCAAGTAGAGCGGCCATATCGGACACACATTGTTCGTAATTGAGACCCCGGTCCAGGGCCAGCCAGCGCACATAGGGCATCTGCCGGTACCAGGTCAGCTGGCGCTTCGCGAAGTGGCGCGTGCTCTTCTTGATGTTCTCCACGGCTGTCGCGAAATCACACTGCCCCGTCAAATATTCCGCCATCTGGCGATAGCCAAGGCTTTTCATGCTGAGGCAACCAGGCCGCACGCCTGCCGCCAGCAGGCGCCGTACCTCCCCTTCCAGGCCGGCGCGGATCATAGCATCCACCCGGGCGTTGATGCGTTCGTACAGGAACTGCCGGTCCATGGCCAGGCCGAAGACAACGGCGTCGTAGACCGGTCTTTCCTGCCGCTGCCGCGACACGGCCTCGCCGCCCAGAGCTGTTTCCAGGGCCCGGATAACGCGGCGCACATCGTTCGGATGAAGGCGGGCAGCCGCGGCGGGATCCACGGCGGCCAGCCGATCGTGCAGGGCCTGTGTCCCTTCCGCGGCGGCAAAGGCTTCCCATTCCTTCCGAAACGCCGGGTCGCTGCCGACGGAACTGAAGTGATACCCTTCCAGGAGGGAGCGGATATAGAGTCCTGTCCCGCCGACAAGGATCGGGAGCCGGCCCCTGCCTTGGATGTCCGCAATAAGCCGCGCCGCCTGCTCGCAAAACTCGACAACACTGAACTCCGCGTCCGGCGGCAGGATGTCGACCAGGTGATGCGGCACCAGGGCCAGTTCTTCCGGCGAAGGTTTCGCCGTCCCGATGTCCATGCCCCGGTAGACGAGCATGCTGTCCCCGGAAATGATTTCCCCGCCCGTCCGCCGGGCCAAGGCAATGCCGCAACGGCTCTTTCCTGTGGCGGTCGGTCCGAGAAGGACCACCAGGCGGCCGCGCCGTTCTTCTGTCATAAGGATTCCTCCCCCCGTAGGACGATGCCGAAGCGGACCCCGCTGTAGCGCGAACCCGTAAAACGACGGCAGCCGAACTCTCGCAGGATGGCTTCCGTCCGCTCTTTGACGACGACCCGTGGCGCCACCCGCAGGGCTTCCCGCACGACCTCCCGGGTCAAGGCTCCGCCGTACGCCAGGGGCCGCAGGGGCTGCATGGCTGACGAGCGGCGGACGGGATGGCGGAACATGGGATCAAAATAGACCACGTCGTACCGGTCTGCCGGCAAGGATTGCAAGTAGTCCGCCGCCTCGGCCCGATGAATCGTGACGCGCCGCAAATCTTCTGTCAGGGCGGGAAATTTTCCCACATAGGTCTGGACGCCCCGGCTCGACAGGAACCACAGCAGGGGTGATGCCTCCAGGCCCGTCACCTCCCCGCCGGGGCCGACGGCATGGCTGGCCAGCAGGGCGTCCGCCGCCAGGCCGACAGTGCAGTCCAGGACACGCTGTCCCGGCCGCAGATCCATGGCTTCCAGGAAATTGTCTTTCTCGCCCCGAAGGGCAACACGCTGCCACCGTACCGTACCGAGGCCAGGGTGGTAGAAGAGGGTTCCTTCCGCCGTATGAACACGGGGACCCGTTTCCGTAGCCACCAAAAGGGCATCCACCCCTGTCTTCGCCAACAGGGATGGCAACGTCACGCCCTTGCCGCGGGGCACGTAAGGAACCCCGAACAGGGAGGCCCAGGAGCGGGCCTCCCCGTCCAGGCGCGCGTCCGCCTTGGCGCTTGTAGTCACGAGGAAGGATGCCGGCGTCAGGGCCGGCCGCGTTCTGTTATCTGTCATAGGGATTGGCCTGCCGCGCAGGCAGGTCGAAACCTGTCCGCTTAAACATCTTATACAACTCGTCCGACGAGACGGCAATCATGCAGGGCCGTCCATGGGGACACGTAAAGGGATGGGTCGTGTTGCACAAATCGAGAAGCAACTGGCGCATCTGCCGCATATTGAGCAGCTGCCCCGCTTTGATTGCAGCCCGGCACGCCGCCATATGCAGCACGTCCTGGCGCAGTTCCGCCGCGTCGGGCGTACGGTGTTCCTGCAGGTACTGGGCCACCTCGCGGATGAAATTGTCCGCCTCGTCCGCCGGGATATCCGCCGGCAGGCTGTCCACACGGACCGAGGTGTCGCCCGCGGGCGTCACGTCCACACCGAGTTGGAAAAAGACGTCGTGATATTTTTCCAAAAGTTCCACTTCATCGGGCGGGAGCGGGATAAACAAGGGGATCAGGAGCTGCTGGGCCGGAATGTCCTGGTGGGACAGGACCAGCTTGTCGTAAAGGATCCGTTCGTGCGCCGCATGCTGGTCGATCAGATACAGCGTGTCGTCGGACTGGGCGATGATAAAGGTCCGATCCACCTGCCCGATGGGCCAGATGGTTTCCAGGACACCGTCTTCGCCCGGCTCCTGCATGGCCAGGACCTGACGGCCCAGGTCGTCCTGTTCGGCCCGTCTTTCCTGGGCTTCCCCGAAGGAACAGGCCGGCGCCTGGGACGCCCCTTCCCCGAAATCAGTCCCCACAGGGCGCCAGATACTCTGGCGCGCCGCTTCGGCCAGGCCGCTTCCCATCCCCCCGGGACGAAAGGCCGCCGGCCGCCGGCCGGCCAGGTCGGCCTCCGTATCCGCCGCGCCCTGGGGGCTTTCAGGCAGGAAGCTGCCCGACCACGTTTCCGCCACCACGCAGCCGCCCGGGGCCAAGGACGGGGCAGGCGGTTCCCCTACGTCGCGCTCCGCATGCATGGGGCGCGTCAGGGCGTCGGCCAGGGACTTGTAGACCGCCTTGTAGACAGACCCGTCGTCGCTGAACTTGACCTCGCTCTTCTGGGGATGCACATTGACGTCGATTTGATCCGGCGCCACGCGGATATCCAGGACGGCAAAGGCAAAGCCCCGCTTGGGAATCTGGGACTGGTAGGCATGCTCGATGGCCTTTGACAGCATGGGGCTGTTGATGCTGCGGCCATTGACGAGCAAGGTCTGCCAGCTCCGGTTTCCTTTCAGGAGGGTCGGCTTGCCGATGTAACCGTGGACACTCACGCCGCTGCCATCGAAGGCGACCGGCAGAAGGTCGGCGGCGACGCTTTTCCCATAGAGGGCGGCAATAGTATCCTTTAGGCTGCCATTGCCCGGCGTGACCAGAACTTCCTTGTCGTTGCTGGTCAATTTGAAGCGCACGTCCGGCCGCGCCAGGGCAATGCGCGTCATAATTTCACTGATATAGCGCCCTTCCGTGGACACGGTCTTCAAAAACTTGCGCCGTGCCGGCACATTGAAAAACAGGTCCTTGACGATAATCGTCGTTCCCAGAGGGCCGCCCGTCCGCAGGCATTCCTCGTCGGCCCCGCCGCGGAGTTTCAGGGACGTGGCCAGGTCCTCCCCGGGCGTCCGGGTCAGGAGCTCGAATTCCGAGACGGAGGCAATGCTCGGCAGCGCCTCTCCACGGAATCCCAGCGTGTGGAGATTGCTCAAATCCGACGCCGCCCGGATTTTGCTCGTCGCGTGGCGCTTCAGGGCCAGGCGCGCGTTGTTTTCGCTCATCCCCGTACCATTGTCGGCCACACGGATATATTCCGTCCCTCCTTCGAACACCGTCACATCGACGCTGTCGGCGCCGGCATCCAGTGAATTTTCCACCAGCTCCTTCACGACCGATGCCGGTTTTTCCACGACTTCCCCAGCCGCGATCTGGTTCGATGTGTTCGTGTCAAGGAGGCGTACTTCTGCTTCCTGCATAGGCACCCCTTTCTTACAGTCCCTGCTCCTTTTTCGCTTCCTGTTGCAGGCGGAACAGGGCATTCATGGCTTCGATGGGCGTCATGCTCATGACATCCAGGGCCAGCAGTTCCTGCGACAGGGAATTGGCGAAGAGGGACCCCATGGCCTCCTCTTCCCGCGCGGGAGAGGATGAGACCGCCTTCCCGGCCGGCACCGCCCCGGCGGTCCCATGAGGCAATTCCCCGCCGACGGTCAGGGCATCCTTATAGTGGTCGTATTCCCGCAAAAGTTCATCGGCCCGTTCGAGGACCTTCTTCGGCAAACCCGCCAGACGCGCAACATGGACGCCGTAACTGCGGTCCGTGCCGCCCCGCACGATGCGGCGCAGGAAAACGATGTCGTTGCCCCGTTCCTTGATGGCGACGGAATAATTCCGGATGCCTTCCAGGACCGATTCCATCCCGATCAACTCATGGTAATGCGTGGCAAACAAGGTCTTGGCCTTGATGCGGGCCTGGATGTATTCCATGACGGCGCGGGCAATGGCCATGCCGTCGTATGTGCTCGTCCCACGGCCCACTTCGTCGAGGATGATCAGGGAGTCCCGCGTGGCGTATTTCAGGATTTGGGCCACTTCGTTCATTTCCATCATGAACGTACTCTGCCCCGTCGCCAGGTCGTCGCTGGCGCCGACGCGCGTAAAGATACGGTCCACGACGCACACATCGGCGCTGCGCGCGGGAAGGAAGCTGCCCATCTGGGTCAGGAGGACCAGGAGGGCCACTTGGCGCATATACGTCGACTTGCCCGCCATGTTAGGGCCCGTCAGGAGGATCATGCGCTCGTCCGTACTGTTCAGCGTCACGTTGTTGGGCACGAAGATTTCTTTGTCCAGCAGCCGCTCCACCACGGGGTGACGGCCGTCGAGGATACGGATTTCGCCGCGCGTGTTCAGCTCCGGCCGGTGATAGTCGTATTTGAAAGCCGCCGTGGCCAGGGAAGCCAGGACATCGAGACGCGCCAGGGCGTGGGCCGTGTCCTGGATGCGGGGAATCTCTTCGCGGATTTCGCCGCGAATCTTTTGGAACAGATAATATTCCAGCGATTCGATTTTCTCTTTGGCGCTCAGGATCTTATTTTCAAAGTCCTTCAACTCCGGTACGATATACCGCTCGGCGTTAACCAGGGTCTGTTTGCGGATAAATTCCGCCGGCACCTGCGACGTCTGGCCTTTGCTGACCTCGATGTAGTAGCCGAAGACCTTGTTGTAGCCGACCTTCAGGGTCTTGATGCCCGTCGAGGCCTTGGTACGCTGCTCAAAATCAGCCATCCAGGCCGAATTATTCCGGGCGATGTCATGCAGTTCGTCCAGTTCCAGGTCGTAGCCGTCGCGGATCATCCCGCCTTCCCGGACCGTGAAGGGCGGATCCTCGACAATCGCCGCCGCCAGGGTGTCCCGGATCTTTTCGTGCAGCCCGATCTGGGCCGAAAGCTTCCGCAGCAGGCCGGCCTTCGCTTCCCGGAGTCCCTCTTTCAAGGACGGCAGCGCCTCCAGGGACGCCCGCAGGCTCACCAGGTCCCGCGCGTTGGCGCTTCCCACTTCCAGGCGCGACAGAATCCGCTCCAGGTCGAAGACTTCCTTCAATCGCTCCTGGATGGCGCCGCGAAGGTCCGGGCGTCCCACCAGGTCCTCGACGGCATCCTGCCGCTCCCGGATCCTGGCCACATCCAGCAGGGGACACTCGATCCAGTTCCGCAGGCACCGCGCCCCCATGGAGGTGGACGTAAAGTCGAGCACATCCAGCAAGGTCCCCTTCCTGCCGCCATCCCGCATGTTGCGAATGAGTTCCAGGTTGCGGATGGCTGTGGCGTCCAGGTTCATGTACTGTTCCGTGGAGATACGTTCCAGCCTGTTGATTTGGGACAAGTCGGCCATGACGGTCCCATGGAGATAGGCCAGGAGGGCCTGCACGGTTTCACGGACCCCCGGTTCCAGGGAGATGTCCCCGAAATGGGCGCGCACAAAATCTTCCGTACCGTCCGGCACGGTATAGACAGAACAGGCGCAGTCAGGCAGTTTGTGCCGGAGCCAGTCCGTCAATTTCTCCCACTGGCTGATGCCGCTGCGGAAAATGATTTCCGACGGCTGGAGACGAAACAACTGTTCCTCCAGGGCCGGGAGCCGCTCGCTCCCGCTGGACGTGAACCAGCGGCACTCCCCTGTCGACACGTCGGCCAGGGCCAGGCAGTACACGCCGTCTTCTTCTTCCACGCGGGCCAGATAACGGTTTTTCGAGTCTTCGAGGAGGGATTCACTCAAGGCCGTGCCCGGCGTGACAATTTTCACGATGGCCCGCTTGACCAGGCCTTTGGCCAGTTTCGGGTCTTCAATCTGGTCGCACACGGCCACGCGATAGCCTTTTCTGATCAGCTTGGCAATGTAGCCGTCCACGGCATGGTGCGGCACGCCGCACATGGGAATGCGGTCTTCCAGGCCTCCGTCACGGCCTGTCAGCGTCAGTCCCAGTTCCCGGGACACGGTCTTGGCATCGTCAAAGAACATCTCAAAAAAATCGCCGATGCGGTAAAACAGCAGCTCATCGGGATGTTCGTTCTTGTACTCCATGTACTGCTGCATCATGGGTGTCAACGTATTCGCCATATCCTCACCTCCGTCCGGGCGGCGTACTCAGTCCACCCGGCGGCCTTTCAGGAGCCAGGTCTGGGGATTCGTGATCAGGACGTGGACCAGCTGTCCCGGTACCACCGGCCGCAGGCAGCCTTCCCCGCCCTCCGTCCCTTCCCCCTGGGGCCACAGGACCAGCTTATTTCCTCTCGTCCGGCCGGACCATATGCGGGAGTCCTTTTCCGTCGGCCCTTCGGCCATGACTTCGACGGTCTTCCCGCGCCAGCCTTCGTGGATTGACAGGGAGATCCGATTCTGGATGTCCATCAGCCGCTGCAGGCGCGCATGCTTCACCGCGTCCGGCACCTGGTCTTTCCGGCGTGCCGCCGGCGTCCCGCTGCGGGGCGAATAGAGGAACGTATAGGCCGCGTCGAACCGCGCCTCTTCCACGAGACGGCACGTGGCCTCAAAGTCCTCTTCTGTCTCCCCGGGGAACCCGACGATGATGTCCGTCGTGATGGACGCGTCCGGAATATAGCGGCGGATGAGACGCACCAGTTCCAGAAAGCGGGCGCCCGTGTAACCACGGTTCATTTCCTTCAGGACACGGTCACTGCCCGACTGGAGGGCCACGTGGAACTGTTCGCACAAATGGGTCCCCTCCGCGACCGTGCGGATGACTTCTTCCGACATATCCCGGGGATGGCTCGTCATAAAATGGACCCGTTGCAGCCCGGGCACCCGGTCGACGGCGCGCAGGAGCGCCGCAAAGGGTTCCTGGACAGAAGTGGCGTCCGTGGCGCCCAGTTTGTCCAGGGCCCCGTCCCGCAGGAAATCCTTTCCATAAGAGTCGACGTTCTGCCCCAACAGGGTGATTTCCGTGTATCCCCGGGCGACAGCCTTTTCCACTTCTTCCAATATATTATCGATGCTGCGGCTTCGTTCCCGCCCCCGCACATAGGGGACAATGCAATACGTGCAGAAGTTATTGCATCCGTACATGATGGGAATCCAGGCGCTGAAGCCGCTTTCCCGGACGCGGGTTCCTTCGAACTCGCTGCTCTGCACTTCCAGGCTCGTATAAGCCCCTTTCTCCCGGTCTCCCAGATAGGTTTCGAACAATTTCCGGAAGGAATTGACATAGGACGTCCCCAGGAGCAGATCGATCTGGGGGTATTTTTTCAGCAGTGCCTCTCCGTCTTTTTGGGCCATACAGCCCGCGACGCACAGGACTTGCCCGGGATGCCGGGCCTTGACGCGCTTCATTTCCCCAATCTTTCCGAGGATCCGCAGTTCCGCGCTTTCGCGGACACAACACGTGTTGATAACGACAACGTCAGCTTCTTCGGGGGTCGCCGTCGGGGCGTATCCCATTTCTTCCAGCTGACCGGCATAATGCTCGGAGTCGCTTTCGTTCATCTGGCAGCCGTAGTTCAGCACGTGGTAATATTTCGTTTTCATGGTCATCTTGTCTTACTCCGATTCCTTCAAAATCACAACCATGCCGGATTCGGCACTTCAGGATATTATACCATATTTTGGGGGTTTCGCGGCAAAAAAACACAAAACTCCCTATAGGTACTCTGCGGAGGGGTTCCTTGAGCCCGCAAAGTATACGTGTATACATGTATACTTACCGTTCCAAAGGATGAAATTATCGAAAAAAGTGTTAAAATGAAGTAAGTTTCCCGCATGGAAACCAATGTTAAATTCTCTGGAGGGGTATCATGAACTTATCAATTCAAATCTTTGCCGCTTTGATCCTGTCGGTCATCTGCGGCCTCATTGCCGGCCCGGACAATCTGCCTTTCATCACGAAATGGATCGCACCCATCGGCACCATCTTCATCAACCTGATTAAAATGATGATTGTTCCCGTGGTCTTCTGCTCCCTCATCGTAGGGGTTACGAGCCTTGGCGGGGACAGCCGTAAGCTGGGCCGCATCAGCGCCCGCACCATCCTTCTCTATCTGATTACGACGGCCATCGCCATCATCATCGGCTTTGCCGTCGCCGGCCTGATTCAGCCCGGCCATGGCCTCGAGGCAATGGGCAAGGCGGCCCCGAAAATCAAAGAGGCGCCGACTATCATGCAGGTCCTCGTCAACATGGTTCCGACCAATCCTATTGCCTCCATGGCAAAAGCGGACATCCTGCCAGTCATTATCTTCGCGCTCTTCATCGGCGTGGCGATTACGAAAATCGACCAGCACGGCAACCAGGTCCTGACGAACTTCTTCGGCGCCGCAGCGGAAGTCTGCTATAACGTCATCAGCATGGTCATGAAGTTTGCCCCGTACGGCGTCTTCGCCCTACTCCTCCCCGTCGTCTGCAAAAACGGGCCGAAGGTCCTGCTACCCCTGCTCTCCGTCATTGCCTGCGCGGCAATCGGCAGCGTCCTGCACTGCCTCCTCGTCTACTCGCCCCTGGCATCCTTCGGCGGCGGCATCTCCCCGATCAAATTCTTCCGTGGCATGTCCGAGGCCATGATGCTGGCCTTCACGACCTGTTCTTCGTCGGGCACGCTGCCGGTCAACATGAAGAACGCCCAGGAAAAACTGGGGCTCTCCCGCGAAGTCACGTCTTTCGTCCTGCCCCTGGGCGCGACGATCAACATGGACGGCACGGCGATCTACATGGGCGTCTGCACGCTCTTCATCGCCAACGTCTTCGGCGTCCATCTGGGCATGAGTGACATTATCCTCGTCATCTTCACAGGCACCCTGGCCTCCATCGGGACCGCAGGTGTTCCCGGTGCCGGCCTGATTATGCTCGCCATGGTACTCCAGTCCGTCCAGCTGCCGCTGGAAGGCCTGGCGCTAGTTGCCGGCATCGACCGTGTCCTCGATATGTTCCGTACGACCGTCAACATCACCGGCGACGTCGCCGTTGCCTCCGTTGTCGACCGGGCAGAGCGGAAACTGGCCGGGGAAAACAAACAGATCATCAAGTAACGTTCCCGCACGACAAAAAGGCGATCCAAGAAATTGGATCGCCTTTTTTGTCATATCCTTACTGGTTTGCGTTTCCCGCCGAAGGGCCCGACACTATTTGAGACGATGCACCATGTCGACAAGGGATTTTTCCCGCAGGACCGTCTTCATGACTTTGCCCGTGTTGTTGCGCGGCAATTCCGTGCAGAGGATAAACTCGCGTGGCACCTTGTACGCCGCGATTTTCCCCAGAAGATACTTGCGCAGCATGCGTTTCGTCAGTTCGGCCCCCTCTTCGGGCACGACGTAGGCGCAGATCGCCTGGCCGCGCAGTTTGTCCGGAATGCCGATAACGGCCGCCTCCCGGATATCCGGATGGGCCAGGAGAACTTCCTCCACTTCGCGGGGATACACGTTTTCCCCGCTGGAAATAATCATATCCTTCAAGCGGTCCACAATGAAGAGATAGCCATCTTCGTCGCGGTACGCCAGATCTTCCGTATGGAGCCAGCCGCCCCGCAAGGCGTAGGCCGTTTCCTTCGGGCGGTTCCAGTAGCCCAGCATGACGTTCGGGCCCTTGGCGCACAATTCGCCCACTTCCCCGACAGGCACCTCGTTTCCCTGCTCATCCTGGACCTGGGCCTCGCAGTTGAAAATCGGCACACCGATGGAACTTTGGCGCGGTTTTCCCGACGGGCAGCAGGTGACGACAGGACTCGCCTCGGACAGACCGTACCCTTCCTGCACATGCTGCCCGAATTTCTTCGCGAATTCGTCGTACAGGATCCGCGGCAGCGCGGCGCCGCCGCTGACGAAATAGCGGAACTGGGCCAAATCGGCCGGATCCGCGCTGTTGACGAACAGCTGGTACATGGTCGGGACGCCGAACATGGCGTTGATATGATACTTTTTGATCAGCTTCATGGCGTCGCCGTAATGGAAGGTTTCCTGAACGATGATGGTCGCGCCGAAATACAGGTTGCCACAAACCGAGGTCACCCAGGCAAAACAATGATACATGGGGAGGACGCAGAGGGAAATGTCATCGGCCATCATATCGACGCGCCGCGCGATCCCAACGGTGTTCTGCACGATGCCGTCCTGCGTCAGGACAGCCCCTTTTGGCCGGCCCGTCGTGCCCGACGTGTAGATAATGGCCACGGCATCCCGGGGCGACCGCTCCACTTCATGGAACGACGCGCCGGCAGGCGGCACCATTTCCTCGAAGGTATATTCTTCCGGGCTGGTCTCGACGCCCAGCTCCGCCAGGGAATCCTTCAGCTCCATCTTCTGCTGGAGAATCAGGATCTTCATGGCCGTGTCCTTGCAGATGTAGGCCACTTCGGCCGGCACGAGCTGGAAGTTGATGGGAACGACAATGGCGCCGGCCTTGGCACAGGCAAAATACGTCTCGACGAACTGGGGGCAGTTTTTGCTGATCAGGCCGACCCGGTCCCCTTCCCGGATGCCCCGGGCCTGCAGGAATGCCGCCTTGGCTTCCACGTTCTGCCGAAACTGTCCGTACGTCGTCACCTGGTCCTTGAAGATAAAGGCCGCCTTGTCGGCCGGATGGTCCTTTACGATGTCATTTAAATACAAGTCGTACACATCCTTTCCAATGTTTCCGTCACGCGGCGCAGCCCCGCTTCATCTGCCGCCGTAAAGCGGTCCCCTCGCGGGCTGTCCAGGTCGAGGACGCCGATCACACGTCCCTGACGGTGCAGGGGAATCACCAGTTCCGACGCCGAGGCACTGTCACAGGCAATGTGCCCCGGGAACGCGTGGACGTCGGCCACACGGAGCACCTTGTCTCCCGCGGCGGCGGTCCCGCAGACTCCCTTTCCCAAAGGAATATGGATGCAGGCCGGTTTTCCCGTAAAAGGACCCAGGACGAGCCGCCCCTCCCGGAGCATGTAGAAACCAGCCCAGTTCAGGTCCGGCAGGGTCTCCATCAGGAGCGCTGCCGTGTTGGCAAAGAAAGGGACCCACCAGGGCTCCTCCTCTCCCAGGGTTTCCACCTGCCGTACCAAAAGATCGTAGTCTGTCATCGCCTTATCCCTTCTTTTTCGCCGCGACGGGACTTCCCGACACGGATTTCCTGCTCCCATTATAGCAGTTTCCACGTCTCTTGCCTACCCATTCCTCCCGCCTTCCGCAGGCCTCTGCCGGCGCCATCCCGGCCCTTCAGGGCAGCCCCGGGAAGGACGTGACAAACTGAATGCGCAAGTCCTCGAAACTCGACACATACATAATGGTGAAATCGGCAAAATTGTCCACAAACTGCCATTCCCCGATGGCATCGGGGAAATGCTCCACGGCCTTGACCCGCAAATCCGGGAAAGACGTGACGACCCGGACCCGGATGTCCGGGAAATGTTCCACCACACGGACACGCCCGGCCAGGCGGATGCCCTTAAAATAGCCTGCCTGGTCCACGGAGGACGCCAGGGTTCCGCGGTTCGGTACCAGCAGGCCACCCGCCTCCCTTCCCGGCAGGACGACACCGTGGCACAGTGCCGCGGTCAGGCCCAGGGGCCGGGCTTCGGCCTCGCTCCCGGCGGCGCCCGCCGTGCGGGCCGCGCCGCCCGTACCTGCCACGCCGGCGCAGACGACGGCGGCGCACAGTGCCGCCGTCAGGCCCCACCGCTTCCAGGCTTTCCGTTTATCCTGTTTCATCAAAACCGCCTCCTTTTCCGCTTCCAGTATACAACGTGTCCTGGACAACAAAGGACCCCTGCAAGAAAGATTCCCGTTTCCGCGGCATTTCTTTCTTCAGGGGTCCCTGTCCATGCGGCAGGCCTTTACCTCCCGGGCCGCCCGCCAGATCTTATGGCTTGTCCTGCCCGGCCGTTCCGTTCCCATCCACCCACGTGACAGGATTGCCCTTACGGGAAACGATACGGCGGAACGGCAGTCCGTCCAGCGTATCCGCGTAGCCGATGACGAGAGAGGCAAAAACCTTTTCCCCTTCGGCCAAGCCGAGACCGCGGAGATACTCCGTCATCACCGGATTATCACGGAGCCAATTCAGCTGGTTGATATAGCAGCCGCCCAAATCCAGGGCATTGGCCATGAGAAGCATGTTTTCCACGGCGCAGGCGCAGTCGGCCATGGCGTTGCCATACCCCTCCCGGTTGGCCGTCACAATCAGGACCGGCGCGTTATAGTGGAACGTGCATTTTCCCAGCTTGCTGAACCGGATACAGTTGGCCAGGGATCGGTACGTCGTCGGAGTCACTTCCATTTTCGCAAATTCAGCGCAGGCGACGCGGGCGATTTTCTCCAGGACGGCGTGGTCGCGGATCACGAGGAAATGGGTGTACTGGTTATCCCCGCCGCTCGGCGCAAACCGACCGGCCTCCACCACCTGTTCCACTTTTTCCCGCTCCACGGGTTTGGATGAAAAATGACGGCAGCTGTGCCGCGTCCGAATCAAGTTCAATGCGTCCAACGATGTACTCCTCCTTCTGTCAAACCCCGGGTCGGATAGGACCCGGCTTATTTGTCACTGTTCGTAAACCAGCCGTCGTGGTACCCCGTCAGAAGGCCGCGGTTGGTATACCACCCTTCGATGCCGAACTTCCCTTCGGCCATCTCGACGAAGGGATAAATCATTTCCTTGTTGCCGTGGAGCCACAGGGCGCCTTCCTTAGCGCGCTTATCTTCCACGTCGACGCCGAAGGCCTGGAAGAATTCCAGGAGGGTCTTTGCCTGCATGGCTTTTTCGACGACCGTCGAGGGCACGATAATCTGTTTGCCGCCCCGGTCAAAGACGACCGTCCCGTCCTTGCGCAGGTACGGGGCACAGTGGATGACGTCCACCGGATCCGGCGTCCAGGCACCGGGCCTCACTTCGTCCTTTTCCATGGTCTTTTCAATCACGGAGGCATTGTGCAGCCGGCGTCGGATAACTTCCAGACTGTTTGCCATGCGATCCAATTCTTCGGATAATTTCAGGATTTCCTGTTCGACCAGTTCCAATTCCCGCTTCGTCTGCTGCTGCATAAGGCACCCTCCTTGGCACATCGTTCCCGGGACCACGGCGTCGGACAAACGTTCGGAACACCTCGGGAAAACAGGTTTCCCGCCGGGAATCCTTTCCTTTCATTATAGCAGGATTCCGCCGTCCTGACACCGGGGTCTCCCAAATTTTCGCGACCTGCCGGTGGAAAAAATCACCAGGGCAAACGCACCATGTCCCGCGTAATTTCGCCGAGAGAATGGGCGCCGCACATTTCCATCGTGTCTTCCAGTTCCGCCGCCAGCTTGTCCACATAAATCCGTACACCTTCCGCACCGGCACCGTACAAGGCCGTTACGAAGGGCCGGGCGATAACGACGGCGCGGGCGCCGAGGGCCAGGGCCTTGAAGATATCCGTTCCGCTGCGGATGCCACCGTCGACGAGGACCGTCATATCCTCCCCCACCGCCTCGACGATGTCCCGCAGCACCTCGGCCGTGGCCGGGCACTGATCCAGCACACGGCCGCCGTGATTGGATACGACGATGCCCGCCGCCCCAGCCCGTTTCGCCTTCAGGGCCCCGCGGACAGTCATGATTCCTTTCACGAGGAAGGGCACCCCGGCCTGACGGATGATTTCCGTCAGTTCCGCTTCAGACTTCGTCCCTGCCGACGTATGGAGTTTTTTCAGGAAAGGCAGGCCAGCCCCATCAACATCCATGGCACAGGCAAAGGCGCCGGATTCCCGCACCAAGGCGAATTTTTCCGGCAGGACGTCGTCCCCCCAGGGCTTGATGGTCGGAATTCCCATGCCGCCGGCCGCCTGGATAGCCGCGCAGGCGCCGGGCACGACGGAAGCGTCGGCCCCGTCGCCAGTCATGGCCACAATTCCCGCTTCCGCACAGGCCGAAACAAGGATATCGTTGTAGGTCAGGTCCGAATAGGCATCGCTGTAATGCAGCTGCACAAGGCCCACCGGTCCTGCCAGGATGGGATAACGCAGGGTCTTGCCAAAAAGGTCCACCGACATATCGACGGGCCCCTTTTCTGTCAGCGTGTCCATGTTCAGGCGGATTTCCTTCCATTTGTCGTAGTTACGGGCCGCCACATCCCCCGTTCCCTTGCTGCCAGGCCCCGGCATCCGGTTACCGCAGGCCCGCCCATTGCAGACAGGACAGGCCTTGCAGACCGTGCCGACCTTGTCCCGCGCCATACGCAATACTTCCTCATAGTTCATCCTGACCCCTCCTTGCAAAAAAGGCGCGTCCCCGCGGGCGCGCCATCACGTCAATCTTTGAATTCGCACTTGAGATGCTGCCGTTCCGGCATCAGTTGGTAGCGGACGCGCGGATAGCCTGCCATCATGCAGCCGACGAGTTTTTGCTTCGCCGGGACGCCAACCAGGTCCAGCAGCGGCTTATACCCGGCAATGCCGCAAGCCTGCACGAAGCCCGCAATCGTCGTGCCAAGGCCCAGCGTCGGGGCGTATAGTTCCGCGTAGGCCAGGGTCTGCTCGCTGTTGGAGACGCCCGTAATGTTCAGGCGGCGGGCCGACAAGAAGACGAGACACGGCGCGTTGCGCGTAATAATGTCCACCTTCTTTTCGTTGTACATGTGCAGGACCGCCTTGAAATACCGCTTGTTTTCCGTGCCGGCATCCACTTCGGATTGCATCCAGTCGGCGACGGCCTGCCGAATGGCAGCCAGCGTCCCGGGGTTCCGGATAATCGTGAAATACATCCCCTGGCTGTTGCCCGCCGTCGGGGCGTACCGGCAGATTTCCAGCAGTTTCCGCAGGTCTTCGTCGCTCGGGGCCCCCGGTTTGAATTGCCGCACGCTGCGGCGCGACCGCAGGAAATCGTAGGCATCGCCGGCCGTCCACCGGGCCTGCGGCACCGACACCATTTCCGCGCGCGGCGTATACTTGTTGTCCAACGCTCCTGCCGGGCAGATGGCCACGCAGTGTCCGCAGCTCATGCAGCCCCTGTCGACATGGCATTCCGGTCCCTCAGGACCCATGTCCAAAATGCACGCAGGGCAGTCTGCCACACAGAGACCGCACTTTAGGCATTTGCTCTTGTCAACAGTAATCAAATCCACTTTCCATACCTCCAAAGGCCCCTGGCTGCGGGGCATATTCTGACGCTAACCTGAATGTCCGACTTGATACCAAGTTAATATCAAGTTATTATAACACATTTTTTCTTCCTTGTGGCAGTTTTTCCCGCCGGAATCCGTCAGACGCTGATATCTTCGTTGTGCGTGACGCGGAAGAAGAGCAAGAGGGACACGATGGACGTGAGCGTCAGGATCGTCGAGTAGGCCGCCGCGTTGCCGAAATTGCTGCGGATGACCTCGGCGTAAATGGCCACGGTCAGTGTCATGGTATGGGTCGTGTACAGGATGATGCTGGAGCTGAGCTCACTGATCAGGGTAATCCAGCTCATGATGGCGCCGGCCAGCACGCCGGGCAGCATCATGGGAACCATGATTTTCCGGAAGGTCTTGAATTCACTGGCGCCAAGGCTGATCGCCGCCTCTTCCACACTGGGGCTGATCTGGGAAATGATGGCCGTGCTCGACCGGATGGTATAGGGCATGCGCCGGATGGTCAGGGAAATGATAATGATCAGGGCCGTGCCGCTCAAGACGAGGGCGCCGGAGTTGAAGCCCGACAGCAGCGCAATCCCGAGGACGGAACCGGGGATAATATACGGGAACATGGTCAGCGTATCCAGGAGATTGGTCAGGACCGACGGCTTGCGCGCCGTCAGATAGGAAATGAGGATTCCCAGGACAACGACGAGCAGAATGGCCGCCAGGCCGAAGGCGTACGTGTTGAAAACGGACAGGTTGTCCTTCGAAAGCAGCGTGTTCTCATAGTTCATGAGAGAAAAACGGCCTGTATAGACGGCGCCTCCCACCGTTTCCAGGAAGGACGTGAAGATAACTGTCAGCTGCGGCAGCATGGCAATGAAGCAGACGCCGTAGACGAACAGGTAGGCAAACACCTTTTCCAGACCCTTCGCCGGCACGGCCTGCATGGGTTTCAAGGCCGTCATAGCGTAGGAATAATGCTTGGCCAGCAACCGCTGCAGGAAGAACAGGAACAACGTGATGACGACGACAATGACGCAGAGCGACGCCGCAAAGTGGTCGTCCGTACTCACTTCACCCATAAACTGGGTATAGATCAAAACCGGGAAGGTCTTATAGCCTTCGCCAATGAGCATGGGCGTCCCGAAATCAGAGAAGACGCGCATGAAAACCAACAGGGAGCCGGCCAGAAGGGACGGCATGACCAGGGGCAGGATGATGCCCGTCACCCGCTGGAAAGCGTTGCAGCCCAGGCTTTCCGCAGCTTCGTTCAGGGAGTTGTCCAGATTCTTCAGCGCTCCCGACACGTACATATAAATCAGGGGGAAAGACTGGAGGGAAAAGACGAGGACAATGCCCGAGAAGCCATAGATGCCCCCGAAATGCAGGTCGAACAGGCTGTTGATGATTTTCGTGAAGAAGCCATTCCGCCCCAACAGCTGGATCCACGCGTAGGCGCCGATAAAAGGTGGCGACAAATAGGAAATGACAATCAGGATATTGACATACTTGCTGAAGGGAATCCTGTAGCTGCGCAGCACATAGGCCATGGGCAGCCCGATGGCGGCCGCTACGACCGTGGCGCAGATGGTTACGGCGAAGCTGTGGACCAGGGTAATCCAGTAGAACTTGCGGCCAAAGAATTTGTAAAAATAGTCCAGGGTGACCTGGTGATGGACAGGGTCGATGACGCTCTGGTACAGGATCAAAAAGAGCGGATAGACTACGAAAAGGACGAAAAAGGCCAGAAGCGCCAGGGTAAAGAGAGTCCAGAGGGACGGTTTCCGCTGCAGTATCTTCATGTGCGCTCACCGTCCTCGGAGGCCCGGATCAAAGTCCGGGACCCATCTTCCGTAAACACATTGATCCGCGTCGGATCCACCCGCAGCTTAACCGCCGTCCCGTTCGGGATAATGGACCCCGCGTCGGAGGGCTTGATGACTTCGATTTCCCGGTCATCGGGCAGGGTCATGAAATAATGCGTCGAAATGCCGAGGAAGACGGAACTCCGGACCGTCGCGTCCAGCCCTTCCTGCCCCGCCTGGTCGATGACGAACTCTTCGGGCCGCACGGCAATGGTCACGGGCAGCCCCTGCGCGTCCGCCAGGCTTGCCTTCCCTGCCGGCGTCACGTCCAGGTTATCCAGGCATTCGCGGTACGAGCCGAAATCAATGCCTGCCCGCGACCCTTCGGCAAAGAGCCGTCCCGGGAAGAAGTTCGACAAGCCGATGAAGTTGGACACGAACCGGTTGGCCGGCCGCTGGTAAATGAACTGCGGCGTGCCGACCTGCTGGATCACGCCGTCGTGCATGACGGCGATGCGGTCCGACACGGCCAGGGCTTCTTCCTGGTCATGGGTAACGTAGACCGTCGTAATGCCGATCTGCTGCTGGATGTGTTTAATGGCGTTGCGCATCTCCACGCGCAGTTTCGCATCCAGGTTGGACAGCGGTTCGTCCATGAGCAGTACCTGCGGATGGATGACGATAGCGCGGGCCAGGGCCACGCGCTGCTGCTGCCCGCCGGACATTTGGGTCGGCATGCGGTCTTTCAGGTGGTCGATTTTGACAATCTTCAGGATTTCGTCAACCATGGCGGCCCGCTGCTCTTTGGGCACGTTCCGCTGTTTCAGGCCGAAGGCGACATTTTCCGCCACGGACATATGCGGAAAGATGGCGTAGTTCTGGAAAACCATGCCCATATTGCGGCGGTTGACGGGAATGTCATTGATGACCGTATGGTCAACGGAAATCGTACCTCCCTCAATCGAGTGGAAACCGATAATCATGCGGAGCAGTGTCGTTTTTCCGCACCCCGACGGCCCCAACAGGGTAAAGAACTCCCCCGGCCGGATGTGAAGGGACAGGCCCTTGATTACCGTGTTTTCACCAAATTTCTTGACGACGTTGTCAATGTCAATGGATACGCTCATACCATCACTCCTAGTGTGTTGTGTCCGGGGTTGGCCCGTGTCGTGTCCTGCGACAAAAATAGCGCCAAGGAACTTGGCGCTATTCCGTCTTGCTGTTGGAAAAAGGTCACAGGGTCTTTTCCAGATGTTCCGTAAAGGTCTTCGTGAATTTTTCCTTATTTTCGGAAACCCACTTTTCGTTGAACTTCGGCGCCAGTTTGATCTTGTCGGCCGGGGTCATGTAATCAGCCAGTTTCGCGCCCTGACGCAGCGGACGGACCGTCAGTGTCGTCCCGACGAGGTTCTGCACCTTTTCCGAAAGCATATAGTCCACGAATTTCTTCGCGTTGTCCGGATGTTTGCAATTCTTGATAATCTGGACGGACTGCGGGGCATAGAGGGCGCCCTCCTTCGGGAAGACGACTTCCACGTCGGCGCCGCTCTTCACGAGATTGGCCGCCGGGTCTTCCCAGGTCAGGCCCACGACGTATTCGCCTCCTGCCACGCCCTTATAGACCTGGCTGGAGCTGTTGGCCATCTTGCCATTCAGCTGTTTCAAGAACTTGTCCGTGTAATCCCACGCCTTGGAACTGAAAGGATCTCCCTCGCCCATGTCATAGAGCATGCAGACCAGGGACTGGAAGGCCGACGAGGAATTGACGGGATCGCCGAAGGAAATCTTCCCCTTGAGGGACGGGTTCAGAAGATCCGCGAAGCCTTCGATCTTCATGGTCCCCTTCAACTTCTTGTTGACGATAAAGACCGTCGGATCCGAAAAAGCCGGCGTAAAGTATCCCGTCGTATTCCGGAATTCCGGCATCATCTTGTCGTTTTCCTTGGATACGTACTTTTCAAAGAGATCCGCCTTGGAAGCCAGCATCGCCTCGCTGCCGGCCCACAGGACGTCTCCCAGGGGGTTGTTCTTCTCCGACGCGACGCGCTTGACCACTTCGCCCGTACCGGCAACGACGACGTTGACCTTGATGCCCGTATCCTTCTCGAAGTTCTGGATGACTGCGTTATTCAGGCTTTCACTGCGGGCCGTATAGACCGTCAGTTCCTTGCCGCCGGCGTCCTTCGCCGCCTCTTTTTTGTCCCCGCCGCAGCCGCCCAGAAGGGCCGCCAGGGAAAGCATGGTTCCTGCCGCCAAAAAGAAAGTTTTTCTACGCATGTGTTTCGCCTCCCATGTACTCGCGGCTCCCTCTCCATCCAGGGGCCGCTGTTGTCCATACTGTAAAATGGATGTAAAATTTGTACTACATTTTTAAATTTTCCGTCAATTCCCTACATGCCATTATAACACCGCCGCCGGCCTTTCTCAACCGGGAATTAAAGAAATCGGCACAATCTGTCTTCCGGCTGGAAGACAGATTGTGCCGTCCGGCGGCGCCACAGCCTCCCACAGAGGAGGTTCGCGCCACCGCTCCTTACTGGCGGTTCTTTTGGGCCGCCGACGTGAGCTTGTACATCAGGGCGTTGCAAATGGCCGCCGCCACGTTACTGCCGCCTTTTCGGCCCACGGCGACGATGTAGGGCACGCCGCTCCGCATAATGATTTCCTTGGACTGGACCACATTGACGAAGCCTACGGGGACACCGATGACGAGGGCCGGTTTGATTTTCCCTTCCCGGATCAGTTCATCCAGGCGAACCAAGGCGGTCGGCGCGTTGCCTACGGCGATAAGGACCGGTCCCTCCAGGGACGCCGCCTTTTCCATGCAGGCCGCGGCACGCGTGCTGTGCGCTTCTTTGGCGCGAGCCGCCACGTCTGGGTCGGACATAAAACATTCGGCCTTGCCGCCCAGTTTCATCAGGGCCGATCGATTGATTCCCGTCCGGGCCATGTTCGTATCTGTCACAATGGTGAACCCGCCCTTTTTCAGGATTTCCAGGGTCTGCTCCACCACGCCTTCGCTGAAGCGCAGCGTCCGGGCGTAATCAAAATCGGCCGACGTGTGGATGACCCGCTTGATAATGCTTTCCTTTTCCGGGTCGAGTTTCAGCTGTCCCAGTTCCTCCGTAATGATTTCAAAACTGCGTTTTTCAATATCCATGGGGAGAACATTTTCCAGATTCATTCCTTTTACCTCTTTCGTCCACTCACTGTCCTATTTTTCAATGCCATCCCGGGCCGGGACGCCCTTGTCGAAGGGATGTTTCCGCTTGACCATTTCCGTCACGTAATCGGCCCGTTCCAGCAGGGCCGGTGACGGATTGCGTCCCGTCAGGACCACTTCCAGGTGGGCTGGTCTATGATCCAGGAAATCCAACAGGAGGCCTTCATCCAGCAGGCCTGTGGCCATGGCGCCCAGGGCTTCGTCCAGGACGAGCAGGTCCGTACCGTCTGCCCGGCACCGGCCGATGACATCCCGCAGGAGGGCGTCATGACGCTGCCGCACTGCCTCTTTTTCCGTCTCCGTCATCTGGAAAGAGAACTTCGTCATTTCCTTGGCACGGTATACCTGGACCCCTTCCAGACGCTCCAGGGCCTGGAGCTCCCCGGTGGGACGTCCCTTCATGAACTGCAGCAGCGTAACCCTCAGGCCCCGGCCGCTGGCGCGCAGGATCAGTCCCATGGCGGCTGTCGTCTTGCCCTTTCCTTCTCCCGTATAAACGTGGACCAGGCCGAGCTTTTCTTTCATCGAATCCATTCTTGTCGTCGCAGTCATGGTATGGTTCAAATCCCCCTTTCGAGGATTTCCTTCACTTTATCCATATCGAGATTCTCGCGGATGCTGTCGGCCAGCAAATCGTACTGCTGTTCCTTGTAGGCCTGGTAGTCGATGACCTTCACGTCTTCCGGCGACAGGCCCTTTTTGGCCAGCAAGGCTTCCACCACCGTGGCCGCCACGCCTTCGGCGTCGAAAATACCGTGCATGTACGTCCCGTAGACGGAGAATTTGTCCCGTACGGTCTGGCTGCCTTCGGCCGAAGTTTCTCCCGCCTCGTTGATGGGGCCGGCCTCTGTCAGGGCATGGGCCGGATCCACGCTGGTCACGCCGCTGTGGATTTCATACCCGTAGAATTCCTTTCCCGACAGTCCGTGGAACAGCCCTTCCACCTTGCCAAAACGGCCTTTCATCTGGATGGTCCGCTTCGTATCGACAAAGTCCGTTTTCGAGTCCAGCAGGCCCATACCGGCGATCACGCTGCCCTTGTGCCCCGAATCGTACCCATAAGGATCGGACAGGCTCTGGCCGAGCATCTGGTAACCGCCGCAAATACCGAAAACGACCGTGCCGGACGCGGCCTTGTGCAGGATGGCCGCCTCGATGCCATTCTGCCGCATCCACTTCAGGTCGTCGATGGTATTTTTCGTCCCCGGCAGCAGGATCATGTCGGGGCTGCCCAGCTCCTCGACGGTACGGACGTAGCGCACACTGACGCCGTCCAGGATTTCCAGCGCGTTGAAATCGGTATAGTTCGACATGCGCGGCACCTGGATGACAGCAATGTCGACGAGGGCGTTCTTCAACTTTTCTTTGGTCAGGCGGTCCGACAGGCTGTCTTCATCCTCGATGTCCACATGCAACATGGGCAGCACCCCGACGACGGGGATGCCCGTCTTGGCTTCCAGCATATCCAGGCCGGGCTGGAGGATGCGGACGTCGCCGCGGAATTTATTGATGATGATGCCTTTGATCATGGCGCGTTCTTCCGGGTCGAGGAGCATGACCGTGCCGTACACGGACGCGAAGACGCCGCCGCGGTCAATATCGGCCACGAGCAGGACGGGCGCCTTGGCCATGCGGGCCATGCCCATGTTGACGATATCCTGGTCCTTCAGGTTGATTTCCGCCGGGCTGCCGGCGCCTTCAATGACAATGACGTCGTTCTCGGCGCTCAGGGAGTCAAAGGCTTTCTGGATATCCGGGACGAGATTCTTTTTATACCGGTAATATTCCACGGCGGGCATCGTGCCGATGGCTTTTCCGTTGACGATGACCTGGGACCCACTGTCGCTGGTCGGCTTCAGCAGGATAGGATTCATGCGTACGTCCGGCTCGATGCCGGCTGCTTCGGCCTGCACGACCTGGGCCCGCCCCATCTCCGCCCCTTGGACGGTAATGAAGGAATTCAACGCCATATTCTGCGATTTAAAGGGTGCCACCTTATATCCCGCCTGATGCAGGACACGGCACAACCCCGCCGTGACGAGGCTCTTGCCCGCATTGGACATCGTTCCTTGCACCATGATTGCTTTAGCCATTTTGTTTACCCACCTTCCTTATAAACTCCAGGAGATCGTCATCCCCCCTGACGGGTGCCGCTGTCCCTGTCCCGCTAATCCAGGCCGACAGGACCGGCCCCTTGCCCCGCGTGTGGCGTCCCGTGACACTGCTGGTCACATGGTCGCCGCAGATTACAATCTGCAGGGAATCCGTCCCGCGCTCCAGCAAAGGTCCCAGGAATTCCCGGTCAATGCGGGAAATAAACCGGGCCTTGCCCTCGTAATCGTGACGGTGCGCCGCTTCATCCGTCCCGTTGAAATGGGTCATCACGAAAGGATAGCGTGCCAACATGCGGCGCGTGACGGCAAGTTTCTCCCGCACGTCCGTGTCGATATCGGCCGTACAGTACTGCAGGGGCGGGACTTCCATGCCCAGGGCCTTGCCGATGCCACGCACGATTTCCGTCTGCCCCACCAGGGCTCCGTCCATGCCGTGAAGGGTCCGGAACGAAGGAAATTCCGTCCGGCACGAGGCTCCCCAGGGATAGAGGCGGTAACGCAAGTCGTTGCGGCTGTATTTTTGCAGCAGGCGGTCCGCCTCTTGTGTAAAGACTTTCATCTCCAGGGACGCGGCCTTCAAGTCCGCCAGCAAATCATCCACCACCATGCCCATGCTCTCGTGGGGCGGCGCCGTCAGTACATCAAGGACGGCTTTTTTGCGGTTCATGATAAGCAGGTTGCGGTAATCGGAAAGATGCAGGAATTCGATGGTATGGGCAAAGTGGTTGAAAAGCCCGGCGATTTCCCTCAGCTCGCGGGGCGTCAGCCCCATACCGTTGAAAGAAACGAGCCGGCCGGCGCTGTCCTGGGAAATGACGTTGCAGCGCAGGACCATTTCGTATTCCGAAACGTCGCGTCCCTCGGCCAGCAGTTCCAGATAAGCCCGGTTCGCGGGAATTTTTTCCTTCGGTACGCCGAGCAGGCGCAGGATGCAGGTCAGGCTGCCCGGCACGAGATCCTGTCCGCAGACACTGACTTCCTCCAACTTCCCCTGGGCCGCCAGGCGATCCATGTGGGGATGCTCCGCCCGTTCAAACGGCGTCAGTCCGTCCCAGGCCGGAATGGGGTCATCCCCCAGTCCGTCAATCAATACGAGAAGTGAACGTGCATACATGCTTCGTAATTTCCTTCATTTCCTTAATCAGGCGCCGGTTGTCCCGGCGCTGTTTGACAGCGATGCGGTAATACCCCGGCGCCAGGCCATGGTAATTGGAGCAATCCCGGATCAGGATGCCTCGCTGCCGGAGCAGGTCCGCCCAGCCGGGATCCCGGGAAGCGTAAAAGAAAAGATAATCCGCTGTCCCGTCATAGACGACGCAGTCCAACTGGCGGAGCTGTCCCGTCAGGTACTTCCGCTCTGTCGCCAGGAGCTGCCGCGCCTCTTCCAGGTAAGACGGCACCGAGAGGGCCGCCACACCCGCCGCCTGGGCCAGGGTCGACACATTCCAGTCCGGCCCGGTCAGATACAGGGCATCTAGGAGAGCCGTATTGCTGGTCACACAGTACCCCAGGCGGATGCCCGGCAGGGCATAGGTTTTCGTAAATGCCTTTAGGACGACGAGGTTTTCGTACTGCTCCGTCAGGCCCAGCAACGTGTACTGTTCCGCATGGGGAACGAAGTCGAGAAAACATTCGTCGACGACGCAGAGGGTGCCGTTGGCGCGGCACTTGTCCAGGATCGCCGTCAACAAGGTCCGGTCCGCCAGGAGTCCCGTCGGATTGTTGGGATTGCAGAGTACGACGAGTCCCGTCCGCTTCGTCACGGAACGGAGCAGGCTCCCCGTTACGCGGAACCCGTCCTCCCGGCGCAGCTGGTGGTAGTCCACCTTGCTACCTGCCGCCGCGGCGGCCCGCCCGTAGTCGGCGAAAGTCGGCGCCAGGACCAGCGTGCGCTTTGCCTGTGCGACATAGGCCAGGCGAAAGAGGATTTCCGAAGCGCCATTGCCGCAGTAGATCCACTCTGGCCGTATGCCCAGGGTCTCCCCCAGGCGCTTTCGCAGCAGGCGGCACTGGGAATCGGGATAATTCACGCAGTCCGGAATGGCGTTGCGGATGGCCTTGCGGACCTCCCCGGGAATTCCCAAGGGATTGATATTGGCGGAAAAATCCAGGACTCCCTGCGCAGGCAGGCCGTCCGCATCGTAGATATTCCCGCCGTGGACATATTCATACATCGGCGCTTTCCTTCCCTTTCCCTGTTACAGCAGGCTGGTGTGTTCGAAGAACCACAGAGCCCGCAGGAGGCTGAAAATCGTCAGGCCCGTAATGGCCGTAAAATACATCAGGACATTCATCTGCTTGATGTGCCTCGCTTCGGCAGGCATCAAATTGTCGCCGATGGTTTCCTTATGGACGAGTTTGCCGAAATAGTAATGGTCCCCTCCCAACCGGAGATGCAGGGCTCCGGCGGCCACGGATTCCGTCTGGGCCGAGTTGGGGCTCAGGTGGTGGTAGCGGTCGCGCCAAAAAGTCCGCCAGGCCCGCCGGACATCGAGACCCGTAAAGAAGCTCGCCGCCATCATGCAGAACGCGCAGAGGCGGGCGGGGATGAAGTTGGCCGCGTCGTCCAGGTAGGCGGCCACGCGGCCGATATACAAGTATTTGGGATCGCGGTAGGCAATCATGGAGTCCATGGTGTTGATGCCCTTGTAGAGGAAGGCCAGGGGCGCGCCGCCGAGGAACATATACAGCATGGGCGCCAGGATTCCGTCCGCCGTGTTCTCCGCCACCGTTTCCACGGCTCCCTTGACGACTTCCTCTTCGCTCAGCTCCTGCGTGTCCCGGCCGACAATCCACGAAAGCATCTGGCGGCCCAGGGGAAGGTCCTTCCGTTCCAGGGCGTCATAGACCTTCATGCTTTCGTCCCGCAGGGAGCGGGTGCAGAAAATCTGGTAACACAGGATCGTTTCCAGGGCGAAACGGAGCCAGGGATGGACCCGTTCCGCCGCGGCCAAGATGACGTAGGGGACGGTAAAGGAAAGGAAGCAGACAATCAGGACCAGCAGGGCGCCGCCGGCAAGAAGCCGTCGCGGGTTTTCCCCGGCCGCCGCACGGACCCGTTTTTCCAGCCAGGCAATCAGGTTGCCGATGAGACAAACCGGATGCGGCCAGCCGTGGGGATCCCCGATGAGAAGATCCAGAACGAATCCGCCCAAGATGGAGCCCAAAAGCATCATTCGCGACCACCCTTCCCTTGATATTGCACGCAGGCGCGCACAAAATTTTTGGCAAACTCCGGATTGCCCCACAGATGGATGTGGGGATACCCGGCATAAAGCGTCCTGGTCGCCTGGGCGCACGGCCAGGACAGGGCACGGCGCGCCTTGACGGCCACAAAGGACGCCCCGTTGGCATCGCTGTCGGAATAATGGAATTCATGGGCCGCAATGGTCCCGCCGGCAGGGCACAGGACATTGTCTTCCTGTGCTGTCAGATTGACATAGCCAAAGCGGACCAAGCGCTTCGTCATCCAGCAATGGCCCCGGACGGCGCCAACCCAGGGATATTCCTTGTCCCCGTCACGGAAGCTTTCCATCAGGTACATGAAACCGCCGCATTCGGCGTAGCACGGCAGACCGTCGGCCAATTTCTCCCGCAGTTCCGTCCGCAGGCCCGTGTTATCCGCCAGCTGGGCCGCGTACAATTCGGGATAACCGCCGCCGATGTAGAGGCCGTCGCAGTCCGGCAGATGCTGGTCCGTCAGGGGGCTGAACGGCACAAGGTCCGCGCCGAGGGCTTCCAGCAGGTCCAGGGCATCCTGATAGTAGAAGCAGAAGGCCTTGTCCCTGGCTACGGCGATGCGCACCTGTCCCAACGGTTCCAGGGGCAGCGGTTCGTAAGCCAGGGGGGGCGCCGTACGGGCCAGTTCCTGAAGTCCCTCTAAATCGATGGACTCAGCGGCCTGTCCCGCCCAGCGGGAAACGAGGCTTTCCAGATTTCCCACTTCCCCCGCCGTGACCAATCCCAGGTGACGGCTTTCCAGGCCGGCGTCTTCCAGCCGGGGAAAATAGCCATAGAGACGGACGCCCGTTTCTTCTTCCAGGATTTTCTGGTAGAACTGGTAGGTCATCTTCGTCACGTTATTGAGGATAACCCCCTGGATCCCGCTATCCCGCCGGAATTCCCGGAAGCCCTTGATCATGGCCCCCAGGGACAGTGCAGCGCCCTTCCCGTTCAGGATGAGGACGACGGGGGCCTGGACCGTGCGGGCCAGGTCGTAGGCGCTGCCGTCCGTCGTGTCGGCCATACCGTCGTAGAATCCCATGGCCCCTTCCAGCAAGGCCAGATCCGCCCCGTCGGCGGTTTTCGCGAAGAGACGGCGGACATTGTCCCTGCCCGTCAAAAAAATGTCCAGGTTGCGGGAAGGAGCACCCACGACTTGCGCGTGGAACATGGGATCGATATAATCGGGGCCGCTTTTGAACGCCGCCGCCCGGACCCCCTTGTCCAGCAAGGCGCGCAAAATGCCGCAGAACAGGGTTGTCTTGCCGCTGCCGCTTTGGGGCGCCGCCAAGAGGAGGCGCGGAGTGCTGCAGGTTGCCGTCATGGTGTTCATCTCCTAACCGTTGGTATGGCGCCAGCCGGGCCGGCGCCGGAACGCTGTCTCACTACCGCGGCGGGACAGCGGTCATGATATAGATCGGATTCTGGGCCGTCATCAGGTTATAGCGGCCCAGCTTGCGATTGTAGGCCGTGGCCACGTTCACTACATCCAGCGTGTAGTCCGGGCGGCCTTGGTAATACTCGACGACCTGACAGAGCGTCTCCAGGGCAATGACGTTGAGGACGACACGGCACCGGGGATTGCGGGCGTATAGGTCGTCCAGGATCTTGTCCAGCCGGCCGCCGCTGCCGCCGATGAACACGCCGTCCGGGACAGGGGCCTCGGCCAGGTGTTCCGACGCTTCGCCGGCGACAATGTGCAGGTTTTCGCAGCCGAACCGTTCCTTGTTCCTGGCCAGCAGATCCAGGGCGTCGTCCTTCTGTTCGAAGGCGTAAACCGCCCCCAAAGGCGCCATCAGGGCCATCTCGACCGAGCAGGAACCCGTACCGGCACCGATATCGTACAGGATATCCGTTGCCTTGGGCTGCAGCTTCGAAAGGGAAACGGCGCGGACTTCCTGTTTCGTCATGGGCGCCTTGCCCCGCAGGAAACAGCTGTCATCCAGGCCGTGGACGCCTTCGCGGACCGGCCCGCCGGCCTTGTCGTTCAAAATCATCAGGACCGACAGGGACGGGAAATCCCCTGCGGCGACTTCCGCCGCCGTGCCCTGCACGATGCGTTCATCCTCATAAGACAGGTTCGAGCCGACGTAAACCGTGACATCGCCCAGGCCCAGGTCGCAGAGCTGGCGGCACAGGACCTGGGGGCGGTTGTCTCCCCCTGTCAGGGAAAAGACCTTGGGATACGCTAGGACCGCCGCGCCCAAATGCTGGTTGCGGCCGTGCATACTGACGATTTTGGCGTCCTCCCAGCTCAGCTGGAGCCGGGACGCGAAATAGACGAGGCTGCTGATGCCGCAATACCGCTGGACATCGCAGCCCGGCAGCTTGCCTGCTATCGTCTTGGCCAGGCTGAAGAAGCCGACGTCACCCGAAACCAGGATTCCCAGGACGTCCTGGTCCGGATCGGCCTGGGCTGCGAGGGCCGCCAGCTCTTCTGTCTTGAAGGTCGCGTACACTTTTTTGCCTTCGCCGAACTGCGCCACCATGCGCTTGTCGCCGGCGAGAATCGTGCTTTCTTCCATGGCGCGGCGGGCCTGGCCCGTCAACAGGTCCGGATTGCCCGGGCCGATGCCGATGATATTTACTTTCAGCATGATGACTCCTTTAGCCGAAACGCTTCCGCAAATCTGCCAATACGTGGTCCAGGTCCTCCCCCGCTTCCGGGACGCGGTCGATGAGGATCAATTTCGCCCCCACTTCAGCGGCGGCAGCCACTTTATCCTCGAAGCCCCCGGCCTTGCCCGTATCCTTGGAAACGATGTAGCGGGCCCCGCACTGGCGGAACATGGCCACATTCAACGCCTTGGAAAAGGGCCCCTGCATGCAGATAATATGGGATGGCGGATACCCCAGGCCAATGGCGTTGTCCAGGGAATCCCGCAAAGGCAGGATCCGGCACGTGACGCGCTCCCGGTACTCCGGCAGCCTGGTGAAATCCACCAGGTTCTTGCTGCCTGTCGTCAAAAAGACCGGGCCTTCCGTATCACTCAGGAACTCCACGGCCTCCTCGAAATCGCGCACGTCGATGCAGTCCGGATGGGGCGTGGAAGGACGGAGCATCCGTTTGTATTCGTACCCCAGGTCCGCGCAGGCCCGACAGACCGTCTCCGTAACGATTTTCGCGTACGGATGGGACGAATCCAGGACTAGTTCCGGGTCCTTTTCCCGCAAAAAGGCGCACATGTCGTCATACGTCATGCGCCTGGCGTAGACGTGGATGTTTTTCCTGTCGGGATAGAGGGAGGCGCCGTAGTCCGTGGCCACGGTCACGTGGACCGTGGCTCCCAGGTCCGCCAGCGCTTCCGCCAGCCGCCGTCCTTCGCTGGTGCCGGCAATGAGCCAGACGACCTTTTTCATAAATGGTAACCCCGCGGCGTGACAATCTTCCCGTGCAGGACCTTGCTCTGGGAATTGCCAATGAATACGGTACTGAACATGTCCACGCCGTCCGTGTTGTCCCGCAGTTCGCGCAGGGTCATCACCTCGCAGCATTCGCCTTCGCGGCCGATATTATGGACGATCCCTGCCGGTACGTCGCCGCTCTGGTGCCGGAGCAGGATGTCGCAGGCCTTCTGCAGGTAATCGGACCGTTTGTGGCTCCGGGGATTGTAGATGGCAATGCAGAAATCTCCCTTGGCCGCGCAGTCCAGACGGTTTTCAATCTTTTCCCACGGCGTCAGCAGGTCGCTCAGGGAAATCAGGCAAAAGTCGCAGATCAGGGGCGCACCGAGAACCGCCGCACCAGAACAGGCCGCCGTAATGCCCGGAATGACTTCGATTTCCACTTCCGGATGGTCCGCCGCCACTTCGTACATAATGCCGGCCATGCCATACACCCCGGCGTCGCCGCTGCTGACAATCGCCACGGTCTGTCCCTTCAGGGCTTCGTCCAGCGTGGCGCGGCAGCGGTCCACTTCCTTGCGCATGCCGTTCTGGATAAATTTCTTGCCGGGGAAATCGGCCTTGATCAGGTCGATGTAGACGTTATAGCCCGTAATGATATCACAGGATTCCAGGGCCGCAACGGCGCGGTACGTCATCTGTTCCTTGCCGCCCGGGCCGATGCTGACAACATAAATCTTGCTCATATGGGTAGTTTCCTCCTCTATACACTAGGCACCTGCCCGTCCGGCCGGGCAGGTCCGTCGAATTTCACGTGATAATCCTCCACGGCGATGGCCAACGTAACGCCGTTCCGGCTCGTCTTGCGCAGCAGGAGCCGGCCGCCTCCACTGTCCTTCACGGCCGAACGTTCACAGACATTCTCGACGCCCACGGTTTGGGCCACGAACGCGGACGGCGTAAACTCCCCTTCCACAGCCCACAGCTCCTCCGCGCTGTAGAAATGGATCGGCAGGGCGTACTCTTTCGCGAACTGCAGCAGTCCCGGTTCGTCCTGCTTGACATCAATGGAGGCCAGGCCCTTGACGACGCTGAGGGTGACCCGGAGAGCCGTCAATTCGCGCAGGACCAGGGCTTCGATGTCATCCATGGACGTGCCGCGCCGGCAGCCGATGCCCAAATGAAGGATGCGGGGACGCAGGACCACCGTTTCCACAAACGGCTGGACCGATTTGCGCAGGGAAATGGCCATGCCCACCGGCCCTTCCTCCGCAAGGACAAGACCCTTCGGCAGGGGACCGTCAATCGGGAAATCACTCTTGACCCCGACTTTCTTGCAGTCGACGAGATACGCCGCGAAGGTCTTGGCGCTGGGCAGATTGGAAATGGCCATATTGTGCCGTGCCGCCCATTCGTCGACGGCGAACAGGTCGTTGATGTCCGTCGCCGTCGTAATCACGGGCACGGCGTGGAGGAATTCCGCGATTCCCGTCGCCAGGGCGTTGGCGCCGCCGATATGACCGGACAGCAAGGGAATGACGAAGTGCCCCTGCTCGTCGATGGAAACGATGGCAGGATCCTTCACCTTGCTGCGGATAAACGGCGCGATGGTCCGGATGGCAATCCCTGTCGCCCCGATGAAGACCAAAAGCCGGCACTGCCGGAAGCCCATGCCGCACAGTTCCTTCAGGGACGGTTCCATGGGCCGCAGGCCCCGGGACTCCTCCACGTAGCGCCGCATGGTGTACATTTCCGTCTCAAATCCGCAGGTTTCCAAATACTCACGCAGGGAAAGACTGATCTTTGCCCCGTTCTTCGTAAACGAAAAGATGATGGCGTTCATATCCTCTTCTGCCTTTGCCGCCTGAGGCACTGTCTGCCGGGTTGGGCCGCGGCCCGGCGCCGCGCTGGGTCCGCCCTGTTTATTCCATTTCCGGCTTGACGTTCAATTTCGACGCGTCGGCCTTGCGGAAGCCCGTCTCAAAGGTCGGGTTGTACAGCTCGCTGCGTTCGTAAGCCGTACCCAGGAACCCACCGACCGTAATCAAGGCCAGGTTGCGGATATGGTTTTTTTCCGCCGTTTCGGCAATGGTGCCGACGGTGCAGCGGAAGACTTTCTGGTCGGGCCAGGAAGCCTTGTAGACGATGGCCGCCGGTTCCTCGGCCTTGTACCCGCCGGCGATCAATTCCTTCTGGAGTTTGTCCAGCATGGCCGCGCTCAGGAAGATGACCATGGTAGCATGGTGCTTCGCGTAATCGATGATTTTCTGCTTCGGCGGGACGCCCGTGCGGCCTTCCATACGCGTGATGATGACGGACTGGCTCACGTCGGGCAGGGTGTATTCCGCCTTCAGGGCCGCCGCCGCGGCGCAGAAGGAACTGACGCCAGGGACGACCTCGTAGTCCAGGTTGTAGCTGTTCAGCATATCCATTTGTTCGCGGTGGGCGCCGTACACACTGGGATCGCCCGTGTGGAGGCGGACCACCAGTTTTCCCTGCTGGGCGGCGGGAACCATGGCGGCAATGACCTCTTCCAGGGTCATGGTCGCGCTATTCATGATTCTGCAGCCCTGTTTGGCATAGTGCAGCAGGTCCGGATTGACCAGGGACCCGGCGTAGATAATGAGATCCGCCTTCTCCAGCAATTCCTTGCCACGGACCGTGATCAAATCAGCCGCGCCCGGGCCGGCACCAATAAAATAAATCATTATTTATCAAACTCCTTTTCCTTGACGAGAATTACCGAGAAGTAACTGCTCTTGTCATCGACATCGCGCAGGTCCTTGTAAATCTTTTCCCCGGGCAGGCCGCAGTTCTCGATCATCTGGGCGTGGAGGCCCCGCTGCAGGACCTCGTCACGGACCCGGCCGATTTCCGACGCGGACTTCATGAGAATCTTATTTCCCGGCATATCGAGGAAGCGGGACGATTCCTTGTAACTCCCCGGCAGAATCGTCAGGGGTTCCGCCTTTTCGCACAGGGACGTGTTCAGCTTGGCCGCCACGGCGCAAAAGCTCGTGACGCCCGGAACCAGTTCCGTCTCGTACCCGTCGGCGCCGACCAGTTTATGCACGTAGATGCAGGTCGCGTATACCGTAGGGCAGCCCAAGGTAATAAACACGACATTCTTTCCCTGGGCCAGGTACTTTTCGATGTCGTCGGCCCCTTTGCGGTGCGCCTTGGAAATGATATCGTGGTCCTTGACCATGGGCATGTAGACGATCAACTGTTCCTTTTCGCGGATATCCACCAGGCCGGAAACAATATTTTTCGCCACCAGGACGTCGCTGTCCCCCTGAGGAATCGCCAGAACATCACATTCCCGGATCAGCCGGATGGCCTTGGCCGTCATCAATTCCGGGTCTCCCGGCCCTACGCCTACACTGTACAATTTGCCTTTCATGACAAATCTCCTTTCCTGTTCGCAAGACTGCGTGTATTTGAATTTATGTATTCCCTGTATTCAGGATTTGTCCAGCCCTGCGGCCGCCAAATCTCGCTGCACCTGCAGCAATTCCCGCGCGTGCTCCGTCTCCCCTAAAATCCCGTAGACATTGGAGAACAGGATGGCCCCGGTCTTCACTTTGCCATGGACCCGCTTCTGCATGTAGAAGTCGATCTTTTCCATGGTCCTGGCCATGACCGTCTCGAAAAGTCCTTCGCGCTTCAGGACCTTGGTCATTTCGTCCGTCGTCTTGCATTCGTAGAGCTCGTGCCCCACGGCCAGGGGAGCGCCGGCAAAGAGGGCCTGGAGAGCCACGAATTCACCGCGGCAGTCGGCGTATTTGGAGTGGGTGTTCATGACCCCCTGGGCCAGTTTGATCAACTTGCCCGAATGGCCAATAAGAAGCAGGCTGCGAAAGCCTTTCAACACGGCGTAATCCAGCAGCTCCCCGATAAAGTTGCTGCACGTCACGGCCTTGGACACGTCCAGGCCCATCTCCTCGCGGGCGAAATCTGTCCCGTAGTTGCCGAAGAAAACCAGCATGTCCTCATAGCCGTTGGCCTTGCGCGAGTTGATTTCCGCATACATCGTTTCCACCAGGGCGTGGTCGCTCATGGGTTCCACGATGCCGCTCGTACCGAGGAGGGAAATGCCCCCTTCGATGCCGAGACGAGGGTTAAAGGTCTTCGGCGCGATGTCCGGTCCCTTGGGGACGGACAAGACTACCCGGAGGGTTCCCTTGTATCCGTAGCGGGCCTTCATCTCCCCCACGGCCTGCGTAATCATCCGGCGCGGCACGGGATTGATGGCCGGGCCGCCGACTTCTGGCGCCAGGCCGGGCTTGGTCACCTTGCCGACGCCGTATCCGCCCCAGATTTCCACGGTCGGGTCCAGCTGGTGGACCGACGGCGTGCAGGGCCGCATCCGCTCCTCCTCCGGCAGGACCGCGCCGGGTTTGCTGACCGTCGCGTACACCAGGGCACCGTGCGTATCATCCGGATCGTCGCCGCCGTCCTTGCGGATCGCGCAGCAGACAAAATCCTTGCCGCGGTAAATGTCCTCTACTTCCAGCGTGAGGGAAATTCCCTTGGGCGTATCCAGACGCACATGGGACATCTCTTCCCCCGACAGGAGCATGGCAGCGGCCGCTTTGGCCGCGCCGGCCGCACTGCTGCCGGTCGTATAGCCGCGGCGCATCAGTTTGCCCTGGGACACGACTACTTCGTCTTCCATTCTGTCGATCACCTCATTACGGTTCTGAAAAAGAAAAAGATTTCTGCCGCAACCCGCAGAAATCTTCATAAACGTACCAAGTCGCAGCATTTTTGACACTGCGCCCTGCCTTACGCCATTTCCATCACTCGTGGATTACGGTACAGCCAGTCCGGGCTGGTTCCTGACTCGGAGGGGGACAAGTCCCCCCGCATGACAGTGACGGGATCGTGGCGGAGTCGCACCGCCTTGCCATTTAAATTTTTCGAATACCCGGACATATGAAGTTTTAATGCACGGACAGAATCCGTGAAAATTCACGTGAAGATTATATCACAAATCAGGCTCTCATACAATATCGCGCTGGGCCGTATAGAGCAAATAGTAGCGGCCTTTTCGCGCCATCAGTTCCTCGTGGGAACCGGCTTCGACCACCCGGCCTTCGCTCAGGACAAAAATCCGGTCGGCGTGCTGCACCGTCGACAGACGGTGGGCGATGATCAGCGTGGTCCGGTTGCGGGCCAGCTTTTCCAGAGACTCCTGCACGACCGCCTCGGTCTTGTTGTCCAGGGCCGACGTGGCTTCGTCGAAAATGACGATGGGCGGGTTTTTCAGGAACACCCGGGCGATGGCCAGGCGCTGTTTCTGTCCACCGGATAATTTCACGCCCCGCTCCCCGATCAACGTGCCGTACCCGTTGGGAAGTTCCTCGATGAACCCATCCGCCGCGGCGAATTCCGCCGCCTGCCGGATAGCTTCGTCCGTCGCCCCGGGCGCCCCGTAGGCAATGTTTTCCCGGACCGAGTCGGAAAAGAGGAACACGTCCTGCTGCACGACGCCAAACTGGCCGCGCAGTTCCTGCTGGCGGAAGCGGCGGATGTCCGTCCCGTCGACGAGGATCTCGCCGGACGTGGGTTCATAAAAACGCAGGAGCAGGCTCGCGATGGTCGTCTTTCCCGCCCCCGTCTCCCCCACGAAGGCCACCGTTTCCCCGGGCCGGACCGTAAAGCTCAAATCCCGCAGGACCTGGTGTTCCGGCGTATAGGCGAAGGACACATGGCGGAACTCGATGGCACCCCGGAAGGACGGCGCCGGCAAGGCATCGGGAGCGTCGACGATATCAGGCCGCAGGGACATCATCTCTTCGAAACGGGAGAACCCCGCCATACCCCGCAGCCCCATTTCCATGAGGACCGTCAGGCGGTACAAGGGGCGCATGAAGAGGTTGACGTACAGCAGGTAGGCGATGAAATCGCTCAGGGTAATGGCCCCGAGGGAAATCATAAAGCCCCCTGACAGGAGGACGGCCAGGTTCGTCAGGTTCGTGAAGAAATTGACGGAGCTGGTGAACTGCGCCAGCAGACGGTAGGATTCCTTGCGGATTGCCGCCAAATCCCTGGCCCCTTTCATGAAGCGTTCCTGCTCGACATCTTCCTGGGCAAAGGCTTTCACGATGCGGATGCCGCTCAGCGCTTCCGAAGTCTGGGCCGTCAATTCGCCGTTTCGTTTCCGGTTCTCCCGGAAGGCGGCCTTCATTTTCCGGTTGATGGCCACGGCATGCCAGGTCTTGGCCAGGAGCAGGGTCGTGATCAAGAGGCCCAGGGGCAGGTTCAGGTACAGCAACATGAAAATCGTGCCGACCATGGTAAAGCCGCACACGACGGCATCATGGGGAAACCGGAAGGCCAGTTCGCCAATTTCCTGGATATCGCCGGTCAGGCGTGCCAGCAGCTGTCCCGTCTTCGTATTGTCGAAAAAGCGGAAGGACATGCCCTGCAAATGCCGGAACAAATCACGGCGCATGTCGTTCTCCATGTTGATGCTCATGGCGCGGCCGTGGTAGTTGATCCAATACATAGTCAGGTAACTCACGACATAGAGGACCAGGAGCAGGGCCGACAGGCGGAACAGGAGATTCATGTCCCCCGTCGGCAGGGCGTCGGAAATAATCCGGCGGACAATCATGGGGAACAAGAGGTCCAGGCCGCTCGTCAGGAAAGAGCCTGCCAGGACAAGCAGCAGGGTCACCCCATACGGTCTGTAGTATTTCAACAAGGACGGGAACATACGGGTTCGTCTCCTTTCCGGGAATGGCGGACCAGATCCAAAGGCAGCAGCGCCCGCTGTCCCGACGGTCCCACGGCTTCTTCGGCCACGACGCCGAAGACGCGGCGCAGCAGGTCCACGGTAATGATCTCCCTCGGGCTGCCGCTCGTGACTAAAGCCCCCTGCTGGAGGACCACCACGCGGTGGGCGAATTGCATGGCCTGGTTCAGGTCATGGAGGACCAGGACGACGGTCAGCCCCAATTCTTCGTTCAGGCGGTACAGCAGCTGCAAGACTTCGAGCTGGTGGGAAATATCGAGGTACGTCGTCGGTTCGTCCAGCAGCAGGATTTTCGGATTCTGGGCCAGGGCCATGGCAATCCAGGCGCGCTGCCGCTCGCCGCCGGATAAGGTTGACAGGACGCGGTGCTGGTATGCCTCCAGGTTCGTTTCCCGCAAGGCCCAGTCGATGAATTCCCGATCTTCCGCCGTGGCTTTCCCGAAAAAGCGGCGGTACGGGAAGCGGCCCATGGCAACCAGGTCCCGCACGGTCAGGTCAGCCGGCGCCTGGGGAGACTGTGGCAGGATGGCCAGTTGGCGGGCGAACTCTCTGTACCCGTAGTCACGCACGTCGCGGCCCAGCACGCGGACGGAACCGGCGGCAATGGGATGGATGCGGCAGATCGCTTTCAGGGTCGTGCTCTTCCCGCAGCCGTTGGGGCCGATAATGGCGGTAATCTTCCCCTTCTCCGCCGTAAAGGAAATATCGTGGACAATCCGTTTGTGATTCAGCACGACGGACAAGTTTTCCACTTCGATCATCGGGAGGGTTGGTGTCGTCATCAGATTTCCCTCCTCAGCAAGAACAAGAAAAAGGGTGCCCCGATCAGGGCCATGATAATCCCCACGGGCAGCTCCACCGGGGCGAAGACCGTCCTGGCAAAGGTATCGCTCAGGGTTACGATGGCAATCCCGAGCAAGGCTGCCCCCGGGACGAGATACCGGTAATCGGAGCCCAGGATCAGCCGCGCCATATGCGGCACGACGAGACCGACAAACCCAAGAAGGCCGACGACACTGACAGCAGAAGCCGCCAGCAGCGCCGCTACCGCCGTCAGGAGGACGCGGGTCACCTCCACATGGACCCCCAGGCCCTTGGCCATATCGTCCCCCAAGGCGAGGATATTCAGATAATGGGCACTGCATAAGGCCAGGACAAAACCGACGGCCGCGTAAGGAGCGATAATAGCCACATGGGGCCAACTCCGGGCCGCCAGCCCGCCGACCATCCACAAGAGGGCCCCGTTGACGCGGTCACTGTAGAAAATCAGGAGGCCCGAAATACCGGCGCTCAAAAAAGCCGACACGGCCACGCCGGCCAGGATAATCCGCACCGGCTTGATTCCGTTCTTCCAGGCGAGGATATAGATGGCCACGGCAGCCGCCATGGCCCCGCAGAATGCCACGGGAGTCACCAGGTATTCCAAGGCCGGAAAAAGGATCATGGTGGCGATACCCGACAGGCCGGCGCCCGAAGAAATGCCGATAATATGCGGGTCTGCCAGAGGATTCCGCATGATCGCCTGCAAAATCGCGCCGGACAAGGCCAGATTGACGCCCACAAGGGCGCCGACAATAGTCCGGGGCAGACGGATATTCCAAATAATCTGATCCTGCGGCGTTGCCTGCGGATTCATCAGAATCTGCCAGACCTGGCCCGGCGTGATGTCCGCCGCGCCCTTCGCGATGGACAGGAACAACCCCGCCACGGCCAGGATCGCAAAGAGCAGGAGCATCACCGCCCGCCAGGTTCCGCGCCGGAAGCCGAAACGCGTCACTTCCTCCGAGAGATCCGGCAGGCGGCTGCCATCCGTTTGTCGACTCATTTTCCCAGTACCTCCGGATACAAGTCTTTCGCCATGAATTTCACCGCTTCCGGGTACTTCAGGCCCGGATTCAGCAGGAACAGGTTTTCCGGCAGGACGTAAACCTTGCCCGTCCGCACGGCGCGGAGAGAGCTCCAGGCGGGATTGCCCTGGACATCTTTCTTCAAACGGGCTTCAATCTTTCCATGTTCTCCCATGGACGTGATGAAGAGCACGTCCGGATCCTTTTCCACGAGGGCTTCCATGCTGTAGGGCGTCTTGTCCGGACGGCCTTCGATGGCTTTACCACCCGAAGCGACATTCGTAAAGCCCAGCAGTTTCGCCGTGCTGCCGGCAATGCTGTTGTCCAGTTCCACGGAAACATTGGACGGCGTGGCGTGGAGAATGACGATCTTTTCTTGCACTTTCGGCAATTTAGCCCGCAGGGCCGCGATTTCCCCGTCCATGGCGGCAGCCTTCTTTTGGACCAGGTCCGTCGTGCCGTAGACCTTGCCGATGAGGGTCAAGGCTTCTTTCACGTCTTCGTAGGTCTTGGGCTGCAGGTAAAGGACGGGAATGTGGTTCGTCTTCAGGATGTCGCGGAATTTGAGATGCTGGTTCTTATTGGCCAAGACCAGATCCGGCTTCAGGGCCACGACCTTTTCTATGTTCACGTTATAGACGTGCCCGACGGGTTCCGCGGACTGGAACCGGTCGGGAATCCGGGATTTGCCGGCATCGGCCCGTCCGACGATGTTTCCGCCGGCCGCGTCGACGAATTCCAGCAGGGACGGCGACAAGACGACGACCCGTTCGGGCTTTTTCGCCAGACGGACCGTTTCCCCCGTCGCATCCTGGACGGACAGCCATTCCCCGGAATTCGCTGCCGTCCCGCCCGTCGTCGCCGCGTTCTTTGGCTGGCAGCCCGCGGCAAAGGCCAGACAGAACAACAGACAAACAATCCATAAGACAGGTTTTCCCAATTTCATACCCCATTCTTCCTTTCCGATGCCATCGTCCCGCCGGGGCGCCCTGGCGCTTGATTTCAAGGAGCTCTCCCGCTATACTGGAAAGAGCGCCGGACCGCAGTCTCCCCTTGGGGAGGCGTGCGAACTATCCAATTGCATTACATTTCATAATAGCATTTTATCCTGTTAGCGTCAATGAAAGGAAGACTCTCCCATGAATTTCTCCTCCCTGTCCTCCAAGCCCCTGTCTTTCCCCGACGGCACCCCCAAAGGCCCCGGCGCCATCCCGTCCCTCACCGGCTGGCCTCCCCTGCGGGAAAACCCCGGCGCCATCTGCTACGAAGACGACTTTTTCCTGATCCTGAACAAGCCCGCCGGCATGCTCGTCCATCCTACGGCACGGGAAGACGGCTCGACCTTGTGGAACTATGTCCGCCGGTACTACGATTCCCAGGGCCTGTCCCTGGGAATCCATCCCGTATCCCGTCTGGACCGTTTCACGTCCGGCCTTGTGATCTTCGCCAAATACGCGTCCCTGCAGGCGGCCCTGTCCCACCAATCCCTCCTGAAGGAGTACCTGGCCGTCACGGTCGGCGCCCCGCCGGCGCGGCACGGCATCCTGGAAGATCCCATCGCCCGCAAGGAAGGCAGCATCATTGAACGGGAGGTACGGCCCGACGGCAAGCCCTGCCGGACGGAATACGAGGTCCTGGAACGGCACGGGGATCTGTCCCTGGTCCAATGCCGCCTCTACACAGGCCGAACCCACCAGGTCCGCGTCCACTTCGCCCACGCCGGCTTTCCCCTCTGGCAGGATCACCTGTACGGCGCCCCGGGAGAACAGGCCCGTCATGGCCTGCACGCCTGGCGCGTCGGCTTCCGGCATCCCCGCACAGGGCGCTGGCTGGAAATCACGACAGCCCTGCCGGAAGACTTGCGGGAGGCCCTGCGCGAAGGCAAGGCCCGCTGAGGGACCGGCAGGCCTCCTCCCCCGCCACGACAGGAGACCGGACATAAAAAAACAGGTACGGCATGGCACGTACCTGTTTTTTGTTTGGTATGTTTTTCGTTCCGGCAGGAAAGAGCTTCCCCTTATTTCAGGGTGCGGCCCGGATACGCCTGCAGGCCCTTGGCCAGCAGTTCCATGGCCCGTTTCAGGTCCTCACAGTTGAGCACGTAGGCCAGACGGGCCTCGTCCACGCCCTTCCCCGGTGTAGCGTAGAACCCGTTGCCCGGGGCGATCATGACCGTCTCCCCGTTGTCTTCGAAGTCCTGCAGCATCCAGATGGCGAACTTTTCCGCGTCGTCCACGGGCAGTTTGACCATGACATAGAAAGCGCCTTTCGGCTGGGCCGAAATCAGGCCGGGAATCGCGGCCAGGCCGGCAGCGATGGTGTCGCGGCGATGTCTGTATTCCTTGTTGACCTCTTCCAGATAGGATTTCGGGGTATGTTCATAAATAGCGGCGGCCCCGACCTGTTCCAGTTCCGGCGCGCACAGGCGGCCCTGGCAGAGTTTGTTGAACTGCTGGCACAGTTCCGCATTCTTCGTCACGACGCAGCCGATACGGGCGCCGCAGGCACTGTACCGCTTGGACACGGAATCGATGATGATCAGGTTGTCCTCCAGTTCCGGGAACGTGCCAAAGCTCGTATATTCGCCGTCGTACACGAATTCACGGTACACTTCGTCGGAAATGAGGGCCAAGTCGTGTTCGAGGACCAGATCGGCCACCATCCGCATCTCTTCCTTGTTGTAGACGACGCCCGTCGGATTGCCCGGGTTCGTCAGCAAAATAGCACGCGTTTTGGGCGTGATGTACTGCTCCACCACTTCCTTCGCCGGCAGACGATAGCCGTCCTCCGCCTGGGTGGGAACCGCGCGGATGACTGCGTTGGCCAGTTTGGCGAAGGTGCTGTAGTTGGCATAGTACGGTTCAAAGACCAGGATCTCGTCGCCGGGGTCGCAAAGGCTCATGGCCGCGAACTGCAGCGCCTCACTGCCGCCGTTGGTGACATAGATATCCTTTTCCGTATAATCCATGCCCCAGTCCTGGTAATATTTCGCGATAGCTTTCAGCAGTTCCGGGTAACCCTGGGAAGGACCGTAAGAAATGACCTTCGTGTTAAAGGAACGGATGGCTTCCAGGAATTTCGGGCTCGTCGGGATATCCGGCTGGCCGATGTTCAGGTGGTAGATCTTTTTCCCGGCCTTGACCGCGGCGTTCGCGTAAGGCGTCAGTTTACGGATGGGGGAAGTCGTCAGTCCCAGCACACGATTCGATAATTTCATAGTCAAAACCCCTCTCAATTTCATGATATAAAAACAAAGGGACGCAAAAGAATCCCTACAGGACTTAATTATAAATCATGCAGGGATTCTACGCAAAAGCAATACTGTAAAATTCGTTACAACATTCTCAAAAACAGGCTACGCCGTTTCAAGAATATTGTACACAATACACGCAGGCAGCCTGATTAGAACGAAATGTTCAGTTCGGACCACAGGATACGATGCTTTTCGGCACCGTCTTCTTTGCCCTTCGTGTCATAGTAGGTCACGTTGGCCACCATGTTCCGGGCGACAGTCACGTTGCCGTTGACGCTCCAGCCCTTGAACCCGTGGTCAGAATCCGTGAACCCGTCAATGGTGTGCGCCAGGTAGGTGCCACGGCCCTGATCGTAGTAGTTGGCGCCCAGGCCCCACGTGCCCGGATCGGACGGATCGGCGCCGCGGAAGGCCAGGCCCACGACATAGCCGTCGTCGTCGATATCCTGGCCGTCCAGTTTATCGAGATTGGATTTCAGGTACATGCCGCTCAGGACCGTATCTTTGGCCACGTTGAAGTCCAGGCCGGCGTACCAGATGTTATCCTTGTCTTCGCTGGTCCGGGCGGCAAGGCGCTTGCTGCCATCGCGGAAGCTCATGTAGCCGACTTTACCGTCGACAAAGGAGCCCGTATGGGTGCCGACTTCGGCCTGCCAGAATTTTTTGAACACCGTTTCATCCTCGTTCAGGTCCGTCGGTTTGCCATACGCGCCGGCCACATAAATCCGGTCGCCGTAGCTGACGCGGACCGCGTCGTGTTCGCCGTCGTAAATGTAACCGTCGGCAAACACGTCGTCCAGACGGCCTACCTGCAGGTTAACACCGCCCAGGCGGCCTTCGGCCATGGCCACGTTGATGTTGACGTCACTATCTTCGCCTTTGTAGTTGCCATCCCCGCTGAACATCTGCTGATTTTCCAGACGGGCCGTATAGCTCCAGTTGTCGTTGACACTGCCCGTAAAGTACAGACGGGTACGCAGACCGGATTCGCTCTTGGCATTGTCGCCGAAATCACCGGTCCTGTTGGAGGACGCGTAATGGGCGCGGATTTCCCCGCCGATTTTGACATTGTCTGATTTCTTTTCCAACGCGGCGACGCGAACGCCCAGGGCATCCAGTTCGTCGGCGAATTCCGCCGCCAGTTTGTCCACATTGGCGCCTTTGGCCATCGCTTTCGCGACAATCTGGGCCATTTCATACCGGGTCATGAGGCGGTCACCTTTAAAGCTCATATCGCCGTAGCCGTCAATGACGCCGGCAGCAGCCAATTTGGCAATGCTGTCATACGCCCAGTGCCCGGCAGGAACATCAGAGAAAGGATTGGCGGCGTAGGCGGAAGCCGTGACGCCGAGGGCCATAGCCATGGCCAGTACTAAAGATTTTTTCATTTCGACTCCTCCTGAAATAGAAATACTCCTTTAAAATGAATGGCCGCGCTTTGAAAACTGCGTCCGGAAAGGAACCTGCCCCGCCCACGCATCCATTTTCCACGTCCTCCATCTAAAGCAGTGAAGTGCCGGGCGGACAGGCAGCCGCGCCCGGAAAGGCCTTAGACCTGTTAGGATGATTATATCATTATTAGGAATAATTTTCAATAGTTAAGCAAACCTTTTATGAATATATATCCACAAGCTATGAATTTCAGGGGTCACTTTCCTGTTGGGGTTAAGTTAGCAATCGCTAATTAAATCCTAAAAATAAAGGGCGCATCGCGTCCTTATCACTGCAAAATTATATCCCCTTTTTCAGGAATTGTCATTTTTTAGTTAGCGTCCATTACCTTCCGGGGTCCTATCCCGCCCCACGGGGACGGACGCGCTCACCAGGGCGCGTCCTCCCCGCCCAGGGGCAGCGTATCGCCGCCGTAGGGCATGATATTGATCGTATAGTCCGTCTTCCCTGCCGCCGCCAGGCGCTGCCCCGCCAACCGCCAGGCTTCCTCGAGGGTAGCCACCGGCAAGGCGCCGGTCTGCCGCGCCGCGGCAAAGTTTTCCGGCTCCGTCACGAGGATAATGGTAAAGGAACGGGCCAGGCAACACATATAGAAAGCCACGTAGAAAGGCACAGTGAAGTTGGCCCGCACGTCTTTTTCCATCTGCAGCAGGTCCGTATAGCGGAAGCTGTCGAAGAATTCCGGCGGTTCTTCCATGTCCTCGCACCGCAGGACCGCAATCAGGATACCGCCTTCCTTCAGGGCCGCTGCGCCGGGGGCGTAGCATTTCATGCCCTGGTAGAGGCTGATATCCCGCGGATACCCGCCGCCGGACACAATGACCGCATCGCTCCTTTCCCGCAGGGACACCCCCTGCAGCGCCATCACATCGCGTGTTCCCTGTTCCCAGGCCTGATACCAATCGCCGGCGACAATCTTGTAAAAACTGCCGTTCGCGTCGACAATGACATTGACGAGGAAATCGGGGCCGAAGAGAGCCGCCGCGTCGCACATATCTTCGCTGACACGATTGCCAACGTGACGCATAATCGAAGTATCGGGATTAACACCGCCGCCGATGGCGTCCGTCAGGGCCAGGTTGTGGTTATGGTTGATAGTTTCCACGCCGGCAATCCCCGGCAGGACACTCTTCCGGCCACCGCCGAACCCTGCGTAGATGTGCGGGGACAGCCCGCCCGTCAAAATCACGCGGTCCGCCGCCGCGGCCCGCTTGTCGATCCAGACAGGCGTGCCCCGCTTCGTCGTCCCGTAGTAGACGCAGGCTTCCGTCGCCGGATCGTGGTCATAGACCTTCAGACGGTGATACAGACTGGAACCAAGGATTTCTTCCTTTTCCGCCTCCGTATTGAGACGATGCTTGCCCGTGGCAATCAGGACGCTGATGTTTTCGTCCGGCACGCCGAGGCGGTTCAACTCGTCCACCAGGATGGGCACGAACTTGTCGAACATGGCCCACGTGCGCGTAATATCGCTGACGACAAGGACCACGGTCTCCCCGGGCCGGACAATCTCGTCCAGACGAGGCGATCCGATGGGATGGTCCAAGGCCTCCCGCATCAAGGCTTCCACCGCGCGGGGCCGGTCCGTCACCGGCGGCAGCAGGACCTGGCTTACCTTCTCTTCCGGCAGCCGTACCCGCTGTGTCCCTTTCCCGTACGGAATTTCGTATTCCTTCATTCTTCTTTCTCCTTCAGGATGGGCAGGGTGACGGGCGCATGTCCCATAATTGTAATAGTATACTCCTTCTTTCCTTCCCGCGCCAACTGCGCCTGGGCCATCTGCCAGGCTTCCTCCAGGGAAGCCGCCGGAATCTGGCCGGTCTTGCGGACAAAATCGAAATTCTCTGGCCGCGTCACCAGGTATACGGTGTGGGAAGCGATGATGCAGCGCGACTTGTAGGCCACAAAAGCCGCCATGTAGAAATGGGCGCGCACATCTTGTTCCATCTGCTGAAGGTCTTCCTTCACAAGCCAGTCCGTGAAAACCTTCGGTTCCTCAACATCCGGGCATTCCAGCAGGATAATGGCGATACCGCCGTCCTTCACGGCCTTTTCCACATTCATGTGCGTCTTGGTTCCCTGGTACAGGTTAATATCCTTGGGATAGCCGCCGCCGGAGGCAATCACCACATCGGCCCGCTCGCGAATCGGGACGCCGGAAATCTTCAGCAGGTCTTCGCAGCCTTTGTAAAAGGCCGTCTTCCAGTTTCCCGCCACAATTTCATGGAGCTCTCCCTCCGGCGTCAAAACGACATCGAACAAGAAAGCCGGATGGACAAATTCCACGCATTCCATCAAATCCTCGTGGAACGGATTGTCTTCGAAATTGGCTGTCGTGACCTTGGGGTTGCAGCCCGACCCCGGTTCTTTGTTCAGGGCCAGGACGTGGTTGCGGTTGATCGTGTCCAGAGCCGCCACCCCGGGCACAATGGCCTTGCGTCCGCCGCCAAACCCGGCCATGGGATGGAGCGTTACGGCCCCCGTAGCAATCACCACATCCGCTTCGGCCACGATTTTGTTGATCCGCACCTGGTTCCCGCGGGACGTGGTCCCTACGCACACGAGCGACGCCTCATCGCGGCAGTCATGCTGGTGGACCCGCAGGCGGCGCAGCATTTCCTTCCCCAGGACCAGTTCGTCTTCTTCCCGGGTCTGGGCGCGGTGCGTCCCTGTGGCAATCACCACATCCATATCCCCGTCGGGAATGCCCGCGTCATGGAGTTCCTGTACCAGCACAGGCAGGAATTGGTCCGTGTAGCACAGGCGCGTTTCATCGCTGACCACGATAGCCACTTTGTCCCCGGGTTTCACGAGTTCCCGCAGGGGTTTGCTGTCAATAGGATGGCGCAGCGCCTCCCGCGCCGCCGCGGGAATGTCCTTTTCCACGCCGGCTGCCGGACCCTCCAGGTCGTAAATAACCTTTTCCTCCGGCAGGGACACGGTCTGCGTGCCCTTGCCATAGGCCAATTCATATGTCTTCATAAATATCTCCCTCCTCGGAAACACCCACAGAAAACGCGGTGGCAAGAGCCCCTGCCCTCACCATTTGCTGTTGCCGCGCCAGAATCCCCGGTTCAGCAGGGCCAGGACGACAAAGAGTTCCAGCCGTCCCATCACCATGTTCCAGGTCAACATGAATTTGGCGGCCAGCGGCAGGGGCGCGTACGTCCCTGTCGCGCCAATGATGGCGCCAAATCCCGGGCCGGCACTGGAAATACACGACGCCGACGCCGTCAGCGCCGTCAATACATCGGTACCGGTCGCGGCAATGACCAGGGCGGTCACGGTAACCGTAAAGATGTAAATGGTAAAAAAGCTCAAAATCATGTGCATGGTCTGCCGCGAAATGACCCGCCCGTTATAATGGACACGGCGGATCGTCTTGGGATGGAGCATATGCAGGATGTCGACGCGAAGGCCCCGGAACAGGACAACCATGCGGCTCATCTTGACGCCCCCTGCCGTGGATCCGGCACAGCCGCCCGTAATATAGAGCAGGCACAGGAGCAGTTTGGAAAAGGCAGGCCACTGTTCGAAATCCGTCGACACAGTCCCTGTCGTCGACGCGAAAGACGCCGTCTGATAAAAGGCGACGCGGAAAGAATGAATCAGGCTGCTGTCAAACCCCGACCCGAACAAGTTGAGCGTAATCAGCGTGCCAACGAGAAAAAACACCGTGGCGTAAGCCCGGAATTCGTCGTCCTGCAAGATCGTTTTCGGACCCTTGCGCAAGACGTTGTAATACAGGCTGAAGTTACCGCCGGCCAGGAACATCGTAACGCCTAGGATCAGCTCGGCCAGCGGGTTTTGGAAATGGGCCACGCTGGAGTTGTAGTTGGAAAAACCACCCGTGGCGACGCATGTCATGGCGTGGCAGACGGCGTCGTACGGGGAAAGGCCCGCCAGCAGCAACAGGACCGCCGCCGCGACGGTCAGACCCAAATAAATGCCAAAAAGGATCTGGGCCGTGTTTTTCAATTTCGGCTTGAGTTTTCCCTCCTCGAAGCCCGTGCTTTCGGCGTTGAACAAATGGACGGCACTGCCAGAAATAGTCGGCAGGATGGCCAGAAAGATGACAATAATACCCAGTCCGCCGAGCCAGTGGGTCCAAAAGCGCCAGAACAAAAGGCTCTTCGGCCAGGCTTCCACGTCAGAAATGACCGTGGCCCCAACCGTAGTCAGACCGGACATGGCCTCGAAGTAGGCGCTCACGGGATCCAGATACCCCAGCACAGCATAGGGGACTGCGGACAGGACAGCCGCCAGGATCCAAACGAAGACGGTGACAAGGATACCGTCCCGGTTGGAAATCAGTTCCGAATACCGGTTGAAATGGCCGTATTTCGTAAAGAGCAGGCCCAAAAGGACGCAAAGGACGATACAGGCCGGAAAGACTTCCCTTCCCTGGTCCCCATAATAGACCGCCACCAGAAGGGGAACCGCGTAGAAGGCGCCGAGAAAGGTGCAGAGCTTCCCCAGCAGGTACAGAACAATGCGGATGTTCAACAGATGTCACCAACCTTTATGTTGCTTCCAGAAATCCGGGTGCAGCAGGATGACGAAAGAAACGATTTCGATACGGCCGATGATCATCGTAAAATAAAGGACGATATAGCCGAAATTGCCCAAATACTGGAAATGGGACGTCTCCCCCAGGACCGTATACGCCGGGCCGACGTTGTTCAAAAAGACGACAATCGTGGACAAGGCTTCGATCATGTCGGTTCCCGTCAAGGAATACAGGGCCGTGAGAATGCCCATCAGCAGGACGTACGTGAACAGGTACCGCGTGACGCCGATAATCGTGTTCTGCGCCACGGGGCGGCCGCTCATCACGATGGAAGCGACCATCCTGGGATGCAGGACGCGTTTGACTTCCAGGATACAGATCTTCAGGAGGACGACAAGGCGGGAGACCTTGATGCCGCCGGCCGTCGACGCGGAGCAGCCCCCGATGAGGGCCGCGTAAAAGAGCAGCATGTGAGCCATGGGCGGCCAGTTCGTATAATCGATGGACGCCATCCCCGACGTACCCAAAATGGAAATGGTCTGGAACAAGCCGTAGCGGACCGTCTGAAAAAAGCCGTCATATGTATGGTTCACCAGCAGGTTGAGGATGACCAGCCCGGACAGGAAGGCAAGAATCCCAAAGAACCATTTCCGTTCGCTGTCCTGCCGGAAGACATCGTACCGTCGTTGGAGAAACCGGTACAGCAGGACGTAGTTCATGGCCGTAATGATCATAAACAAGCCCAGCATGAATTCCAGCCCCAGGTTATTCTGGGAAGCCACGAAATCCGCATCGCGGATAAACCCGCTGGACGAGATGGTACAGGCTGCCAGCCGCAACGCCGTCAAGGGTCCCAATCCTGTCACCATGAGTCCCAGGGTCAGGGCCAGGGTCAGACCGCCATAGAGCAGGACCAGGAAACGGACGATTTCCCGCAGCTGCGGCAAGGTCCGTTCCGCCGACACCCCCTGCCCTTCCGCGGAAAAGATCGCCGCCGCCGTCGCACCCATACGGGGCATGATCACGGAAAAAAGAACCATGGCAGCCATGGAGCCGAGCCATTGGATAATCTCGTGCCAGATCAGGAGGCTCGAAGGATACGGCACGTCGTCGGGAATACAGCTCACCCCCGTCGTCGTTAGGGCCGACGCGCTCTCAAACAATGCCTGCAGAAGGGTATACTGGCCGGAAGCCCAGTACGGCAGGCAGCACAGAATGCTCATGGCGAACCAGGCCGAACCCATGAACAAAATGCCGCCGCGGACAGAAAGACGCATCTTTCGACGGTCCCTCGTCTGCCGCAGGGCATAGGCGCTAAAAGCCAGTCCCACCAGGGCGGACCCGACGAAAGGCAGGACCATGTAGGTCTCCTTCCAGAAGGCATACGCCAGGGCCGGGGCCATGCCCGCCGTGAGGATAAGGCATACAATCCCCATGAGGCGTAAAACAGGGTAATCGCGCATAGAGAATGCAATCCTCCCGTACTATTATGATTTGGCAAAGCAGTCGATGACATCCTGCATGACTTCGCTCTTGGCGAAGACGATGACCCGGTCCCCGCTGTTCATGACACTATGTCCATTCGGGACGAAGGCCACGTCATTGTGGACAATGCCGCAAACCAGGCAGTCCCGCGGCAGGTCTGCCTTGATCAGGGTTTTCCCTGCCACCGGGCAGCCGGCCTCCACGTTCAGTTCCATGGCCTCTGCCTTGGCGCCTTCCAACAAAGCCACGGAAACGACGCCGCCCCTGCGGACAAAACGGATGACTTCGGCCGCGCTCAACAGGCGGGAAGACAGGACGATGTCGACGCCGACCTTTTCCATGATATCCACGTATTCACTGCGGGCCACGCGGACGATGGTCTTTTTTGCCCCCAAATGCTTGCCCAGGAGGGCCAGCAGCAAGTTCAGTTTATCGTCGTCCGTGAGGCAGATCACGCAGTCCGCCTCGGACACGCCCTCTTCCGTCAGCAAATCGATATCCGTGCCGTCCCCGCACAGGACAAGACCCGTTTCCAACTGCTCTGACAAGAGACGGCACCGTTCTTCGTCCTTGTCGATGACTTTGACGAAGATGCCCTCCTTGTCCAGCATAGTCGCCAGCATGCGGCCGGCGCGGCCAGCCCCAATCAGGAGGACACGCTGCAGTTTTTCGTAACGTTTCTCGAAGATTTCGGCAAACTCCTGGATGACCTTCTGGTCCCCGATAAAATACGCATTGTCGCCGGCCTTCAGGACGTCATCCCCATGGGGAATGATCATCTGATGATTCCGGAACATCATGGCGATTAGAATTCCTTCGGGCAGTCGGATGTCCTTCAGCGGACGGTCCAAATACGGAAACGACTCCGTCAGGCGCGTGCCGAACATACGGACTTTGCCGTTGGCAAAGTCATCCACGTCCAGGGCAGCCGGCGTCATGAGCACGTGATTGATTTCATTGGCCGTAATGCGCTCCGGATTCAGGTTCAGGTCGACGTTGAGTTCCTTGCTCAAGAGCTCCTGGTCCTCCGCCGTATACCCTTCATTGCGGATCCGCGCCACCGTATGTTTGGCGCCGAACGATTTGGCCAGACGGCACGCCACCATGTTCACTTCGTCACTGTCCGTCATGGCAATAAAAACGTCGGCGTCGCGGATTTCCGGCAAAGACAGGATTTCGGGACTGCAGCCATTACCCTGGATAGCCAGGACGTCGAGGGAGTCCTTGATAACCTGGCGCCGCTCCTCATCCTGCTCGACGACGACGACATCATAGTCGCCGTCCGCCAACAATTTAGCAATACTGTAGCCGGTCTTGCCGACACCTACTACTACAATGCGCATAAAAAAATCACTCCTTCGAAGGGGAATGGCATAAATCTCCAATATAGATTAACTATACTATGTTCAAGCCGAAAATTCAAGAAACGGGCGCAAAAAGGCGACAAAAAACCCCTTTACGCGTTGGCGTAAAGGGGTTTTTCCTGAACCGGCAACAATCTATCCTCCCAGGGCGCTTCCACCCAAGTACTTTCGACG